>DATGGK010000193.1:0-27792 GCA_035308565.1 Planctomycetota bacterium
CGCGGGATGCGCGCTGTCCGCGCGGCTGCGCGCGTCGTCGTGAATCGCGCGTGCAAGCTTGTTGCGGTCCTTCTCGACAATTTCTTTCTCCGAACAGAACGAACCGCCCACCACAAACGTGCGGATGCGCGCCGCGTGCGAACCGCGCGAATCTTCCGCCAGCAGCGCCAGGCCGGAATCGCTGTCGAGCCGCACCAGTATCGGCACGCCGCGCTCGCGCAAAATCTCCGCACAGCGCAGCGCGCAGGCGAGGCTCACGCCGTCTTCGGCCAGACAAACCGCAATCGTCAGCAGCCGCGCTTCATCGCGCGCGTAGCGTTCGATGCACTCCAGCACCTTCGGTTCTTCATAATCCTCGTTCCAATACTCCACGTCGCACGCCTGCTCGAATTGCGGGTAGCGCGCGCGAAACGGTGTGCTGCGCGCTTTCATCTGCCGGTCAACCAGCGTCAGCTTCAGCTTTTTGCCGTTCGCAAAATGCCCGATCTGCGCCGCGTGAAGCGCCAGCGTTTCGCCCATGCGGCTGAACCCAATAATGAGCAGATGAACCGTGCGCGCATCGTCGGAGCGAATCCCGTCGCCGTCCAGCGGGTGATCTTTCAACACGAAACGCGCCGCGTTTTCGTGAATATTGAAAATGCGCATGCGCGTACCGGCGCTTTTGCGCTCGTTGACGCCGTGCGCCCGCAGCAGCGCGCAGAGCTTCAAATTTTCGATATGCAGATACATATCAAGCGGCGCTTTGCCGGTTTCGCGCATGACAAGCGTTTGCGCCAGCATTCCGATTTCAGCGTTCACACCGTCTTCGTCGCACACCGCAAAAAGCAGCCGCGCGTGCCCGCACGCCGCTTTGCGCAGCGTCAATTCCTCTGTCGCGTCGCCCATCACCAGATACGCGCCCACGTCGCGGCAATTTTCAAGCAGATCGTTTTCCTTGTCCCATTCCACCAGCACCACCGGCACGCCGCGTGAACGAAAATCCTTGACCAGCGCGAAGCCCTTCTGGCTCAGCCCGCAGATCACGACGTGATTTCGCAAGAACGAAACGCGCGCTGCTTTCAGCGGCTCGGCGAAAATCTCGGTCATCGCGCGCACCACTGCATACGACGACAGCAGCGGCGCGGCAAAGCGCGCCAGTTCGATCTGCCAATTGAGCGCGCCGTCTTTCGGCGAATCGATCAGCGCAAATTGCAGCGTGAAAAACTGCAGCGTCATATAAAAAACAGTGGACGGCGAATAATGCTTTTCGTTGCGGACGTTGTAATAGTCGTCCAGCCCCGCGTAACCGATGCACACGACCGCCACGACGACGCTCGTGACAATCGCGATTTCCCAATAAAGCGCGCGGTTTCGGTTGACCATGAACCGAATTCTCTCGCAAAGACGCAAAGACGCAAAGAACAGAAAGTCACGCGGAACGTTTACAAAAGAGGGGCAAGTCGCTCCACTTCAGAAAGAATTGCGCCGCGCATCCCGCAAAATGGAAGCAGCCTGTCGCGCGCCACGAGTGGGTCCATTCTGAGCTTCCAAGCTATAAAAGCGGCAAAAAACACGTTTTTTTGATAATTTCCTCATAAAAAATGCACATTTAGACGATTTTCCCTCTAGGAATCATTGACTCTCCTATGAAAACGGGCATAGTTAGCTGATTCCAGGGAAAACCGCAGCCTGTTTGGACAGGCCGGACAACACAAATTTTTAGGAGGGTTCGCTGATGGCCAAGGAGAAAAAACCCGCGCGCAAGCCGAATGCTGCTTTTATGAAGCCGCTTCAGCCTGACGAAGCGTTGGCAAAAGTAGTCGGAGACAAGCCGCTGCCTCGCACCGAGGTGACGAAGAAGATTTGGGCGTACATCAAGAAGCACAACTTGCAGGACCCGAAGAAGAAGAAGAACATCAACGCCGACGACAAACTCGGCCCCGTGTTCGGCGGCAAGAAGGTCGTGGACATGTTCGAGATGACCAAGCTGATCGGGCAGCACCTGAAGTAAACGTGCCGAGAATTGTGGCTGCGCGCGCAAGCGCGCAAAAAGGAAGAACGCGCGCAAGCGCGTTCTTTTTTTGTGGCCCAGGCTTGCTTCTTTTTGGTGCAGGCTTCCAGCCTGCAACCGCGGGGATTGCAGGCTGGAAGCCTGCACCACAATTCCCCGTGAACTTGAATGATCGCCCCCAATGCGCTATGTAATTCTGTATGATTTGGAAGGTTTTAAAGTTCTTCAGCTTCTGGACATCGCTGGGCGCGCTGAGCGTGCTGGCGGTCAGCGCCATCTACAAACCCGAAACGCTGCCGCACATACCCATGTGCTCCTTCAAAACCATGACCGGGCGTCCCTGTCCCGGCTGCGGGCTGACACGCGCCTTTTGCGCCATTTCGCACGGGCGCGTGGGCGAGGCTTTTTATTTCAACCCGTTCGCATTTGTCTTCTACGCCGGAATGGTCGGCGTCGCACTCTGGCCGCTCGCCGCGCATTTTTTTCCCAGCTTGAAAACGTGGCTGAACAAAACGCGCCTCTTCGTCTGGCTGCTCCCGGGCGTGATGGTCGCGATGTTGATCTACGGGCTTTTCCGCATGAAGTTCGGGCCGTTCGTGTGAGTTATTTGAACAGCGGCACGAGCAGCAGGAAGACGAATTGAATCAACACGATTGCCGATCCGGGCGGCACGTTCAGCGCGAACGACGCATACGCGCCCAATTCGAAACTCAGGAATCCAATCAGCGCCGCGAACGCCATCGCCGGCGCCAGGCGCTTGCAGACTTTCAACGCCACCGCTCCTGGCACGATCAGCGACGAACTTACCAGCACAATCCCAACCACGCGCGACGAGACCGTCACTGTCAGCACCAGCAGCATGATGAAGACGTAGTGAATCAGCCCTGAACGCACGCCGCTGATTTCGGCGAGGCGCGCGTCGAACGCATAGAAAAGCAGTTCCTTGTTCATCAGCACCAACAGCAGCAGCACCGCCAGAAGCGCGGCGGAGATCATGATCACATCCGCGGCGCCGATGTTCAGCAAACTGCCGAAGAGAAAATTATCGATCGACGGAATCACTTGCGGCGAGCGGTTGTAGCGCAACTTGATTAAGAGCGCGCCGAGCGCCATGCTCACGGAAAATGCGATCCCGATGAAACTGTCTTCGCCCAGCTTTTCCGCGCCATCGGGCCTGCGCGTGACGTAACCGAGCACCGCGCCGATTGCCAGCGCATACGCGATCGTCACGAATTGAACTTCGAGGCTGTAGTACCCCGAGCCGCTCAACATAAAGAGCGCCAGCCCCATGCCGCCGTACGACGCGTGTGCAATCCCGTCGCCGACAAACGCCATGCGCTTGAGCACCACCAGCGGCGAAAGGCACGCGCAGCAAATGCCGGTCAGCCCGCCGGCGACGAGCGCTTTTTGATAGAGCGGGGTGGAGAGGACGGTTTCGATAAAGGTCATTGGTATCCAAAAGTAGAACGGAGCTCCGCTCCGTTCAATCTCACTCCCGTAGAACGGAGCTCTGCTCCGTTCAATCTCGCCCCGCAGAACGGAGCGGAGCTCCGTTCTACATTTCCCCTCAACAGAACGGAGCACTGCTCCGTTCTACTTCAACCATGCCCGTGATCGCAATGCGGCCCGTGAGCGTGCCCCGCGGGCGCGGCGTCGCCGTGGAATTCGCGCAGGTGTTCGCGGTGCTGGATAAAGAATGCATCGAGTTCGCACGCGTACACTTTTCGAAGCACAGCTTCGCTGATGAGCTCGCTCCGGTCGTGCCAATGCAGCGTGCGGTTGAGGCACGCGAGCTGGTTGGCGTAGTGCGAAAGCGCGGTGACATCGTGCGAAACCATCACCACGGTCAATTCGTACAGCGCGCGCAGTTCCTTGAGCATTGCGAAAAGCTGCGCCTGCCCGCCGGTGTCAAGGCCGCTGGTCGGTTCGTCGAGCAGCAGCAATTTTGGCCGCGCGACCAGCGCGCGCGCAATCGAAAGCCTCTGCTGCTGTCCGCCGGAGAGCGTGCTCGCTGCGTGTTCTTCGAAGCCCTTCAATCCGACGTGTTCGAGCGCCTGCTTGGCCGACTCTCGTTCCGCCGCGCGCGGACGTTTGAAAAGACCCAAGCTCGCGTACGTGCCCATCAGCGCCACGTCGAAGACTGTGGCGGGGAATTGCTTCGGCACGGCCACATCTTGCGGGACATAACCCAGCAAGCGCCGGTCGCGGCCGAGCGCCTGCGCGGAGCGGCCGAGCACGCGGATGCTGCCGGATTGCGGTTTCAAAATTCCGAGCAGCAGTTTAATCAGGGTCGTTTTGCCGCCGCCATTCGGACCGATCAGCCCCAGGAATTCACCTTCGCGCACGGAGAAATTCACGTTATCCAGCACCGGCGCGCCAGACGAGTAGGCGAAACTGACGTTGTTGAGTTCGATAATGGGCATTTGAAAACCTATTTGTCATTTGTCAGTTGTCATTTGTGATTTGTCATTAAACGGCGTTCCGGTGCCCGGGAAATGACAAACGACAAATGACAAACGCCAAATGACAAATGCCTATGTTCATTCCAGCTTCGCGGCTTCCGCCGGCCTGTCCGAGAGCGTTTTCGCCACCGTTAGAACGTTGTGCTTCATGCGCTCAAAATAATTCTTCCCGACAGGACTGATCTCATTGTCGAGCGGGTCCAGGATTTCGACCTGCGTGATTCCTAAATCTTTCGCAATCACCTCAATCGCGCGATCCGATCCAGCCGGTTCCTTGAACACCACCTTTTGCCCGATCTCGCGCATCGCGTGGATCGCTTCCGCGCAATCTTTCAGCGACGGTTCGACACCCGGCGTAACTTGCACGACCGCCGCGATGTGAATATGGAGCCGCTCGAACAAGTAGCCGTACGCATCGTGAAACGTGACCAACTGCTGATTCTTTGGAATCAACGCCGCCGCGGATTCGACGAGCGTGTCGAGCGCCTTCAGCTTTTGCAAACATGCGTCGCGCCGGCTTTCGTAACCGCTTTTGTGTGCGGGATCGATTTTGATTAATTCGTCAGCGATGCGTGCGACGACAGTCATCGCTCGGCGCGGGTCCTGCCAGTAATGCGGGTCTTCGCTGCCGTGATGGTGATGCCCGCTCCCTTGCGGTCGCGGCTCGTTCGCCCGCGGCTCGTGCGCTCGTAGCGCGCCGCCGATTTCGATTTCGTGAACTTCAAGTTTGCGCGGTTCGATCCACTCGCCGGTTTCGAAAAGCACAAGCTTGTCGCCGCGCTCGGCGTTTTTGACGAACGTCTCCGCCCATTCATCCATTCCCAATCCCACGGCGAAGACCGCGCGCGACGCGCTGATGCGCAGCGCATCCTGCGCCGTCGGCTCGAAATGGTGCGGGTCTTTCGATCCGTCAACCAGGCAATGAACGTCCGCGTCGGGTCCAGCAACTTCGCGCACCCAGTCGGCCAGCGGAGAAATCGTTGCGCAAAGCTGCAAACGCCCGCTGCTCGGAGCGTCCGCGCGCCCGGATGCGAACCAGATTGCAACGCCAATGAGAACTGCTGCCGCGATCACTGCCGCGACGCTGCCAATGCGCATGTGTCGATTTCGTCCCCGCCGTTGGCAACGATAATACGAGATAATACTCTGGAATGCGAGCGGTTTTTTGAGGAGCGGCGGCACTCTTGCCGCCGTGAGATTAAGGGCGGCAAGAGTGCCGCCCCTCCTTTTTAACGCCGCTCTTCGGCCAATGCTTTCGAGAGCGCTTCGACGAAGAAATAATCGCCCCACATCACGCACTCGTCCACGCCGAGGTTTTTGTGAATGTGGTACACGCCGTGGCGCAAGATGCCTTCGCAGTTCGCGTCGCGGCTGAGGAACTGGCTGGTGCACAGCGTTGTGATGATTTTTCGGTAGTACTGCCGGTATAGATAGCGGTGCTCGAACGACGGCGAAACCAGCGACAAATCGTACAGCCCCGACGATGCAATTGCGGCCGCGGATGAATCGAGGAGGCTGCGAGATTCTTCCGTATCCGCGTCGTAATCCCACGGCGGTACGCCCGAATCGGGCGTGTTGCGGATGTAATAGCGCGCGCACATCTCGCTGGCGTCGAGGTAATCGGTATTGCCGGTGAAGTTGTACGCCGTGCAAAAACCATAGATGGCCCACGCCAATCCGCGCGACCAGCACGAATCCGCGCGGAAGCCCTGATGCGTGGACTGCCGCAAGAATTCGCCGGTTTCCGGGTCGAAAATGCCTTCGTGCGCCGTCGAACCGTCGCCGCGCAGCAGCATGCGCAGCGTCGTTTTACAATGCGCGTTGGCCACTTTCAGCAGTTCTGCCGCGTCCTTCTTGTTGCCGCGCTTGCGCAGCCGTTTCGACGCGTAAAAAATGATCGGCACGTTCATCATGATGTCAATGAACAGCGATTCCGGGCCGACAAAGCTGCTGAGGTACTCGCCCTTTTCCTTGAAGCGCAAGCTCAGCGTTGCGCCCGCCTGGACGACGACGTTGTCCAAGTCCGCCGCCAACTGCGGGTCTTTCGGTTCCGTGGCCAGCATCCAGCGCAGATAGGAACTGAAAAAAATGAAGCCCAGATCGTGAACGCTCTGATCGTCTTTGCGATGCTCCAACGGCTTGGTGTATTTGATCGCCGCGTTGAACCAATAGTCGTCGGCGGTGTGCTGATGGAAAATCCACATCATCCCCGGTAAAAATCCGTCGCACCAATTTGTCCAGCGTTCGCCCGCGTGCTTCCACTTTCCCGCGACCGTGTACGTCGGATAGTAGTTCGGATATTTCTCGATCAGCGCCCGGACTTTGACCTGCGCGAATTTGAACGCGGTCTTGACCGAACTAGTGACGAGGCTGTCGGCTTTAAGCAAGGTACATTCTCCCGCGCGAATTACATTGCAGCAATAATTTCAGACGTTCCCGTCACGAGGAATGACTCGCGGAACGCGCCAAACCCTTCGAGGAAGATTATCGGGAATGCGAGGATGCGAATGGATAAAAAATCGCGATCTTATAAAAGAGCGGCGGCACTCCTGCCGCCGTCAATCGTGAAATGGTGGAGGTGATGGGAGTTGAACCCACGACCTCTGCATTGCGAACGCAGCGCTCTCCCAACTGAGCTACACCCCCAATTCAGAGATGGGAAGTATAGCGGTGCGGCGCGCGGGCGCAAGCAGGAATTCAGCGCCCCGTATCAAGCACGATGCCTGGCAATGTCACGGGCGATTCTCCCGAGCAAGGATTATTTTTTTTCCCGCTTCAACACAAGCAGCGCGAAATGCGAATCTTTTTTCGTCGCGAATTCGGTGGGGCGCGGGCCGTCTGAGCTGTCCGCCTGGCGCGCGCAGATTTTCAGTTCGTCGCCTTTGAGTTCGTAGATCGCGTGGACCGGTTTGTTTTCCTTGTTGGCCGGAGTGAGGTCCAACTGTTTGGGCGATTGCGTCGTGTCGATTTTGTAGGCGCATTCCATATCTTTCTCATCCTTTTCCTGAAGAGTAAATTTATCGGCGGTGATCGTAATCTTAACGGATTTGATATCTTCGGCTGGTGAGGCCGCTCCGTCTCTTTCGCCGGATTGGGCGATCCAGACGCCTTGGAGCGCGTCTTTGGGGTCTTCGGCGGCGCGGGCGAGGGAGAGGGAGAGGGCCAGTAGACAGGCGAAAGCAAGCGTGATCGGCATGTTGCGCATGAAGGGAATTCCGGTTGAGGTGCAGCAAGGATAGCGCGGAGAGGGCGGGGATCAAGTTGCGGGGAGGGAAAGTTGGGGTATGAGGTGTGATCGAATTGAACTTGCCGACGATGAAAGGATGAAAATCGTGCAACCTGGATTTGCGCGGCGCAGCACGCCCAAGGTTAAGAACGGAAAGGTTCAGCGGAAAAACCGTTGGGTGCAGTCGCCGAATTATTATTTGAAGAACCGCAAAGCGATTTTGATCGAGCGGCGCAAACCGGGGAGAGGGTACCGGCATATTGTCACGCGCGAGGACATCGAGAAGTTCATTGAGTTGATACCGAATTGGGCGGAGTTGTCGCGCGGATTGAATGCGATTGTGCTGGTGCCAGGCAGCACACCCAGGTACGGATATCACGTTCCCGGCGTGCTCCATATTTGCGCGTGGGAAGAAGACCTTTGGCAGGACTGGCCGCGGAAGTTTGCCCAGGACAACGTTTCACTTTTGGAACGATTGAGAGTGCCGACGCAGGAATTAAGCGACGGACAAGTGCGCTGCTTTTTCAGCGAGGAGAATGCAAAGGCGTTTCAACTGCTGGACGTTTTTCTGCATGAATTGGGACACCACCGCGACCGGATGACGACAAAACACGGTGAGCGAACGGCTCGCGGGGAAGAATTCGCGGAGCGGTTTGCGCTGGAGTATGAGGCGATGATTTTTCCGCGATACGTGAAGGTCTTTCGGCCGCGGTTCGCGCGGCTCCCTTCTTAATTCGCATCAGGCACCGGCAATTCCATCCATTCGCGCGCAGTGAGTTTTGAACGCGCGGGAAATGCGGATTCTGGCAGACCTGTTTGGATAGCGGCTTGCTCCACCGCGGCGGCATAGGCTTCGGCGAGCGCCGATTCGGCGTAATTGCGCAACGTTTTGCTTTTAAAATCGGCGGCGAGCGCGCGGCGCTGCTCGGCAATCGTCAAACGCCAGCTCTTTGATTCTTTAATCGGTTGGAATTGCCATTTGAGATGGTGCGAAATCAAAATGATCAGCCGGCTCAACACTTCCTTTCGGTCGCGCAATGCCATATCCGTGAGATACTCCCTCAAATTGTCGCAATCCAACTCGCTCCAATCTTCATTCGCGATCGCATTCGCCATGGCTTCAAGCCACGCGGTTTCGTCGGACAGATAGAGCGCGGAGAGTGATTCAGCTTCGGTTGCGGTCATCGCCTTTACCTCACTTCAAGTGAAGTGTACACTCTCGCGCACTTGAACGCAATCGCGGCGTCAAAGAGAGCAAATGCACTGCAATGATCGTTGCAACGAAACCACTTCTGGTTGCGGACAACCTTCGCGCGACGTATCCCGGCGGGATACGTGCGCTCAATGGCGTGAGCGTGTCGGTCGCGCACGGGGAATTTGTCGCGCTGATTGGGCCGAATGGGTCGGGGAAGAGCACGCTGTTGCGATGTCTGAGCGGGATGATGAAAGCGGATGCCGGCTCGGTGGAATTGGATGGCGCCGCGGTGTGCGGGCTTGAGGCGATCGACCGGGCTCGGCGGATTGCTTACGTGCAGCAGATGGTTTCGACGCCGGAGTACATGACGGCGCTGGAATTTACGCTGTTGGGGCGGTATGCGCACCTTAAAGGGTGGCGCGTTTATTCGCGCCACGATTACGCGGTCGCGGAGGGCGCGCTGCGGCGGGCGGGGGCCCTGGATTTTCGCGAACGCTTGATGACGGAACTGGCAGGCGGCGAGCGGCAGCGCGTGATACTGGCGCGCGCGCTGGCTCAGGAGGCGCCGGTGATTCTGCTGGACGAACCGACCAGCGCGCTGGACGCTCAGCACCAGATTTTGATTTGCGAATTGATTCGCAGAATGCGCGAGGAGGAAGGGAAGACGATTGTGGCGGCGACGCACGATTTGAATTTGGCGAGCCAGTTTGCGGACCGGCTTTATTTGTTGAACGCGGGAACGGTTGCGGGACAAGGGACGCCGGATGAAACGTTGACGCAAAAGTGTTTGGAATCCGTCTATGGGATCGAGGTGGCGCACGGGTATTTTGAAGAGACGATTGATGGGACGCGGCGGCCGTGGGTGTTGCCGCGGGCAAAGGGAGGAGGGTGGAGGGTGGAGGGCGGAGGGAAGAAGAATGGAGATCAATCCGCCATCCCCTCCTCCCTGCTCCCACCTCCCTCCTCCCAGAACTTTTAAAAGTTCGACGGAATTTGCCAAATTAATGGAACCGATTTTGGCGTTTGAAACGTTATATTAATAGACGAAGGGAGTGTGACTCATGAAACACAAGGAAGCAACTATCCATTACTGCGCTCAATGCCGGATGACCACCACGCACGCGGTCGCCGGCGAACTTTGCACGTGCAAACGGTGCGGCTCGGTGAAAACACTGGAACGCTTCAAAGTGCGGCACCACCACCATCATCCGCATCACCAGCACAGCCACGGGCATGCGACGGCGAATTTTGAGATGTGTGGCTGTACTGGTTGGAACTAAAAGCGCTGATGAGAGGAAGAAAA
This sequence comes from Planctomycetota bacterium, assembly GCA_035308565.1. Taxonomy (GTDB): domain Bacteria; phylum Planctomycetota; class SZUA-567; order H5-PLA8; family H5-PLA8; genus JANXLS01. The sequence goes on from DATGGK010000193.1 coordinate 10,177, forward strand.
AAAATTTTGGATTATAAATGACTGACTGGTCAGTTATGGGGTATAAATGTCCAATCGACGACTGACCTTGGACTTTGGACCGATTTATCACGTGCGCATCGCCACTGACCACCGGGATTCCATTTTGCAGACCGCAGCGCGCTTGTTTGCGCGCAAGCCTTACCATGAAGTGTTGATGGACGAAGTGGCGGAGCAGATTGGGATTGCGAAGGGGACGATCTACCGCTACTTTCCGAACAAGGAAGAGTTGTTTGCGGCGCTGCATCTTCAATTTCTGGACACGCTCATCACCGAAGTGCGCAAGGCGGGTCCGGCGGGCGATCCGTTGGCGAATATCCGCGCGAAGATCGTGCGCTCGGCGCAGTTGGTTTCGGAGAACCACGACTTTTTTCAAGTCATGCTGCGCCACGAGTGCGAAGTGTGGGCGCTGAAAAACGAGGAGAGCCTTCAGCGGCGGAACGTGCTGCGCGATTTGTATTCCGAGCAAATTGCCGTGGCGGAGGCAAACGGATTGGTCGCGTGCCAGTATGGGCCGGAAGTGGCGGCGAACATGTTGTTTGGGATGATGCGCAACATCTGGCGTTTCACCGATCCGACGCCGGATCCCGTGATGATCGGGGAGATGGTGATGCAGATGTTCTTGTATGGGGTGAGTACCGATTCAAAATTCAAAATGCAAAATTAATGACAAATAATCCACTTACCGTCTTCAACCCCGACCTCTTCGAATCCAATCTGGATGCCTTCAAACAAATTCTCTCCTCCGCTATCCGCGATTCACTCGTGCGCAAAGGCAAGGTTCTCGTCCAAAAAGAAATCGACGAAATTCTGCGCGAATTGGATTTCGACGCGCTCATTGCTCGCGGCGGCGGCGATCTTCCCGCGCTTGGCAAAATCATTCTCGACAACAGCAACCGGCTGCATCACCCGCGCTACTTTGGCCATCAAGTCGCCGTGCCGATGCTGACTTCCGTGCTCGGCGATCTGATCAGCGGTGTCACCAACAACGGCATGGCTGTTTATGAAATGGGCCCGGCGGGTTCGGCCATCGAACGCGGCCTGATCCGCTGGCTGCTTGCCAAAATCGGGCCGGGGTGGGGGAGCGGTGACGGCGTTCTGACGCACGGCGGGAGTCTCGCGAATTTGAGTTGCCTCCTTGCGGCGCGAGCGAAAGTTTTGCCCGACGCGTGGGAAAACGGAATGCCGCTTACTGACGTGCGCGGCTCAGGAATCCCAGAGCCGCGCACGTCAGTAAGCGGCCACGTTCTCCTAACGTCCGAAGCCGCGCATTATTCCGTCTCGCGCGCCGCCGCGATTCTCGGATTCGGCTCCAAATCCGTGATCCCGCTTCCCGTCGATGCTAGCCTGCGCGTCAAACCCGAATCGCTCGAAAGCGTTTTCGCTGATGTTGCGCGCGCGGGAAAAAAGGTTCTCGCGTTCGTCGCCAACGCCGGCGCCACGCCCACCGGCGCCTACGACCCGCTGCGCCCGATCGGCGAATTCTGTCGCGCGCACAACATCTGGCTGCACGTGGACGGCGCGCACGGCGCCTCTGCGCTTGTCTCTGAAAAACACCGAGCGTTGCTCGATGGCATTGAATTCGCCAATTCGCTCTGCTGGGACATGCACAAACTGCTGGGCACGTCCGTTGTTTGCGGCGCCGCGCTTTTTCGCGACGCCGCGACGCTGGCCGCCTCTTACGCGCAGCACGCGCCGTACCTTTTTAGCGACATCGAAAAGCCCGGCGAGGATTTGTCGAAGAACACTTTCGAATGCACAAAATCGATTTTGAGTCTGAAGCTCTTCTTCAATCTCGCGGCCGTCGGCGAAAAGGGGCTCGCCGCCCACGTCGAACACCTGTTCGCGCGCACGCTTGAATTATACGAGTACATCCGTGCGCGTGCCGGCTTTGAATGCCGCTGCGAGCCGCAATGCAACATCCTGTGTTTCCGGTTCGGAACCGATTCAGCGCTGCAAGATAAAATCCGCCACCAGATCGTCCGCGATGGCGATTTTTACCTCACGCGCACCACCCTTGACGGCGCCGCCTGGCTGCGCCTGGTCATCATGAATCCATTTACAGAAGTCCCCGACATCACCGCGCTCTGTGACGAAATTGAACGCCACGCGGATGAAGTGTGAAACTGCGAAAAAAAGCTGCGCGTAACTTCGGCATGGCCCGCGCTCATCGGCATCCCTAATATTAACTACCTGCCGCGGACGTTTCTTTCGTGAAGATTCGCGCGATGCGTTATTCCCGCTCTTTTTGGTTCCAAAAAAAACGATATTTTCAAACGCAAACACTTTGCAATTATACGCTTGAGCGCTACGATATGGGTCGCTTTTTTGGAAACGATTTTGTCTCATTTTTCACACATGTTTGTAAGCATGCGTTCACTCATCGTTAGGGTCATTACAATGACACCCAAATCTCATCATGCCGCCGTCTCCAATTCTGCGAAAAAGCAGGCGCTTCGCTTGTCGCCACTGCTGTTTGCGCTTTCGCTTGCGCTGCTGGTGTCGAGCGGCGCGGCGTTCGCCGCCGCCAACAGCGGCAGTTGGGTTGCCGCGCCGTCGGATGCCTTCTGGCAGACCACGGGGACGAATTGGTCCAACGGCGCCGGACTCTTCCCCGGTCTCACCGGAAGCGTGAGTGACACCACAGACATCGCCACGTTCAACGTCACCGTTACCAATGGCATCACCACCATTCGCACCGGCACCAGCGCCGCGCCCACCACCGGCATCAGCGTGCTCAGTCTTGTATACGGTCCGGCGGGCACTTCGCCCTTCATCATCGGCAGCACCGTCGGCGACGGAACTATTACCTTCGCCGATGGAACGACGACCGCCATTACGGTCAGTGCCGGCCTCGGCGCCAATCAACTTATCAATTCCAACATCACGTTGGGAACGGCGCTCGCCGGCACAACGACATTCACCAACGCCTCCACGAATCTGCTTACGATTGCGGGGAACATCACTGGCGGGACCGGAGGCACTGCGGCGGCCAAGGTCCTGACGACCACCGGAGTAGGCAACATCACTCTTTCCGGCAACATCACCAAAGGCGGCGTGACGACGCTGACTCTGACCAATACATCCACCGGCACGCTCACGCTTTCGGGTTCGGCTAATTCGATCAATACGTTGAACGTCAACTCGACCGGCATAATCGATATTGGCGCCGGTTCATTGACCTTTCTGAACAATGCCGGCGGCAGCACAATCCAATCGACCACGGGCGGCACAATCAACGCCAGCGGCGGCGGTACCATCACAATCGTTCAAAATTCCGCCACGGACGGCGGCAACAACGGCACCGCCAATGCTACCACGCTGACGATCAACGCAAAAATCACCGGCGCCAATTGCTTCGAATCGTTTGTCGCCAGCGCCAATACGGGCACGCTGATCCTCAACAACGCGGCCAACGATTTTTCGGGTACGTTGCTCATCAACACCGGCATTATTTCGACCACGCAAATTGGCACCGCCGGCTCGCCGAGCAAACTGGGTTCGGGCGGCATTCAAGTCGGCGGCGGCACCAACACGGGCGGCACCTTAAAGTACACTGGAACCGGCGAAGTCAGCAACAAGGTGCTTTCGTTTGCGGGAACGACTGGCGGTGCCATCATCGACATGTCGGGCACCGGAACACTGGAATTTACAAGCACCGCGGCAATCGCCGCTGGCGCCGGCGCAAAGACCGTAACACTCCAAGGCAGCACCGCCGGAATTGGCCAGATCGACGGCATCATTCAGAACAATTCTGCCGCCAATACCACCGCCGTGACCAAAGCCGGCACTGGGACGTGGATATTGACTGGCGCTAACACGTACACGGGCACGACCACCGTCAGCGGCGGCCTGCTCAAAATTACAAACACCGCCAATTCGGTGGGGCCAGTAACGATCAACGGCAGCACCACCACACCGGGCACGCTGCAGGCCGTTGGCCTATTTGCTGGCGGCGCGACACTCGCCACAAACGGCGCAACCACCTTCGCCCAAGGCCCCGTGCTCAATCCCGGTACAGCCGGAACGCCGGGAACGTTGGTCATCAACAACGCGCCGCTCACCACCAATACCTTCAGCAATCTTAATTTCGATCTCAGCAGCACACCGGCCAGCGGCAACGATTTCATTTCGACCAATACCGTTCCCGTCATCGCCGGAGTCACGCAGATCAACATCAACACGCTGGGCGCGCTGACGGTCGGCAACATCTACACGCTGATTTCGGGCTATGGCGGAAAGCTCAGTCCCTCGAGCTTCGCCAATCTGGCGTTGAACACGACGTTCACTGGCGCCGATACGAGCAAATCCGGCATCCTGATCAACGGTACCGGCGCGCTCTTGCTGAAAGTGATCAGCGCTTCACCGACATCGCTGACCTGGTCCGGCGCGCTCGACAGCAACTGGTTGACTCAGAATGGCACTAACAACACCAATTGGGACACCGACGCCACATCCGGCGTCGATGCCATGACCCTTCCCGGCGCGAACACAAACGTTCACTTCTACACGACGGGCGTGGTCGTCGCGAACAACCTCAACACCGTGCTCTCCGATGGACTCCTGATCAACACCCTGACCTTCGACGGCGGCGCGGCAAGCAATCCTGTCACGATTAGCGGGGGGGTTTTGAACATCAACAATGCGGCGGGTGTGACGCTGGCCAGCGGAGCGGGAGCGGTCACGCTCAACAGCACCATGACGCTAGGCACAACACAGACGTGGACCAACAGTTCGTCGAGTTTGCTCACGGTCGCCGGGCCGGTAAATAACGCCGGCAACACGCTGACCCTTAGCGGATCAAGCACCGGCAATACAACTCTAACCGGCGTTGTCAGCGGAGTTGGCGGATTGAGCAAAAGCGGTACGCATACGCTGATCGTCGGTGCGAATAACCTTTATACAGGCAACACTCTTCTCGACGGAGGCACGGTGCGCTACACCACTGACAATCCCGGCGTGAAAACACTCCAGTTCGGCCTCGCCAACGGCAGCACGAACCTGACCACACTTGACCTGGGCACAACTCCCAGCAATCTGACCGCGACTGCGCTCAACGTCGTCACCAATACCGCCGCCGCCAACACGATTACAGTAGGCAGTGGCAAAACATTAACTTCCACCGGCGGTATGACCCTCGGATTCGGTCAGTCCGCCGGAGCCGCCTCCAATTCACGCCTGACCGTGACCGGCGCGGGCAGCATGTCACTAACGGGCGCAACTGTCACTCTCGGCGTCGATGGCACCGGGGCGAACGGAGCGTGGTTCAACAATGCCTTCCTCGACGTGTCGGGGCTGAGTAATTTCAGCGCCAACGTCACAACGTTTAATATGGGTGTCGGCACCAACACCTGTGGCACTGGAACGTTGACACTGTCCAATACCGCGAATTCAATTTTGGCCACTACACTCACTGTCAGCGATACGCAGACCGCCAACGGAAATGGGACCAGCACAATCATCCTGGGCACCGGCACCAACATCATTCAAGCCGACACCTTTAACATTGGCAGAGGCAAAAACACTGGGCCGGGTACTGTAAAATTCTCGTCTCAAACCCTTGGCAGTTCCGGCACCGTCACAATCACCAATCGGGCCGGCACCGGCGGGTCCAACATCACCGTCGCCAACTGCGTCAACTCCGGTACAGGCGCCGGCTCAGTTGGAACGCTGGATCTGCGCGGGCATAATTCAACCGTCAATGCGGCCGCCTTGGTCATTGGCATGAACGCCCAGGCCACCGGTGCCGGCGGCGTGTCGGGAACCGTGAACTTCGACACCGGCACGTTCACGGCCTCGTCGATGAGCATGGGAGTGGTGACTGCACTGCTCGCGACCGCGAACTCGGGCGGAACTCTGGCTATCAGCGGCAGCGGGGCGACATTCAGCGTCACCGGCCCGACGACACTCGGAATCAATTCGGCTGCATCCGCCGCCGTCAACGTCCCCTGCTCCGGCACGATCAATCTGTCCGCAGGAATCCTGAATCTGGGTTCCTGTAGTGGCGCTATTAAAAACGGCACCGGAACCTCCGGGAGCGCTACAGCCGCAATCAATGTCAGCGGCGGCACGCTGAATGTGCTTGGCACGCCCTTCCAGTTGGCCAGCCAGAGCGGCGGCGGCGGCACCGCATCCGGTACTTTGGCGCTCTCCGGCAGCGGCATCGTGAATACCAACGCGGACATCACCGACGGCGGCGGAGCTTCGACTACAACGATCACACTCAACGGCGCAACCGCCCTTTTGAACATGCAAGGCCACAATATCGGTAATGCGGTGAACGTCATCGACGCATTTACGTTCACAACAGGCACGTTGACCGATCTTGGCACCTGCTTCGGCAATATCACTCTCGCCAGCGGTACGCATAACTTCAACCAGGTGATTGCATCGGGCGAAGTCAAAGGGGTGATCTCGGGCTCGGGCTTCACGCTCAACAAGCAGGGCTCGAACTCGCTGCTGCTGTCGGGCGCAAATACGTATTCGGGCGCGACCACGGTTTCCAGCGGTGCGCTGATTGTTTCCAACACACAATCCTCGCCTGTGACCGTCAACGCCGGAGCCGTGTTGAATGCGACGGCAGCCACCACTACTATCACTACAGCCACCGCGCCGACGGTGACTGTCAACGGCGGCCCCACCAACACCGGCGGCACGCTCTCGCTGGCAAACGGCGCCATCAATACGCTCAACCTGACGGCCACCGCGGCAGGGAACGCTTTGGTCCTTGGCGACGCAACGGCGGGCAACGCCGCCAACCTCACCTTTGACCTTTCCGGAGCCACCAACGATTCGATCGTCATAAGTGCAAACTCAATTGTGAAACTCAACGCCGGCGGCTGCGTGGTGAACATCAACGCGCTGTCCGCGATCACGCCGGGCACTTACAACCTGATCACCACCAGCGGCGCCGGACTGATCGACGTTACATCCGGCGGCACATTTACGATGGGTAACAGCGCCGGCTACACGGCCTCCGTGGCCGTCGATATTACCGGACAAATTCTGCAGTTGACCATTTCGGGCAGTGTGGCCGCCACTCCGGCGAGCGCGTTTTTCGCGGGGACCGTCGATTCGCAGTGGAACACGCTTAATGGGACAGCCAGCAACTGGTTGAATGCCGCCGCTGGAACCGACACGAACCAGATCCCCGGTTCAACCACCAATGTCACCTTGACCGCGAACTCAGCCTCGAACTTCTCAACGATGTCGCTGGGTTCGAGTTTCACCATTAATACATTGACCTTTAGCGGTACGGGCACGTCGAACTCGGCAGGACTGACCTTAAATCCCGGCTTCGCTTCGAACGCCCTGACTATTAACAACGCTTCGGGCATCACCGTAAGCAACGGCGCGGGGACCGATACGATCGCCGCAAATGTCGTTCTTGGCACAGGCCAGATTTGGGCAAACAACGGCACCAATCCGCTGATTGTCTCAGGACGAGTTTCAGGCGCGTTTGCGCTGACAAAGGCCGGAAGCGGACCGCTGACGCTCAGCGGAACAAACGCGTACACGGGCGGCACGACCCTTTCCACCGGAACGCTGAACATCACCAACAGCAATGCGCTGGGCACGGGCGCGCTGACGATTTCCGGCGGCACGTTGGACAACACAGGCTCGGTCGCGTTCGCGCTGCCCAATCCGGCGCTGACGCTGAACGGAAACGTCACTTTTACCGGCACGCAAAGTCTTGACTTGGGAACAGGCGCAGTCGCCGCCTTGGCGGGTGGCCGCACAATAACAGTGAATGGAAATACGTTGACGATCGGCGGAGCGGTGAATTTGGGAGCGAACGTTCTCACGAAGTCCGGTGCTGGCACGCTGATCCTGAACGGCATCATCAGCGGCACAACCGCCAACGGCTCGGTCTCCATGGCCGTCACCGGCGGAACTCTGAGCATTACCGGCGTGAACAATAGCTTCAGCGGAGATATCACGGTTGACGGCGCGAGCACCGTGCTGTCCGTCACCGGGAGCAACGGTTCGGCTACCGGCGGGCCTTTGGGATTTGTCGTTGGCGGTACCACCACGCCGTTGTTTAAACAAGTGTTCCTGACCAATGGAGCCACATGGCGAACAACCGCCACCTACAACGTCAATGTTCCAACCGCGGCGCTTCCAGCTAACGGCTATGTCTTCAATATCGGAACGGGCGGCGGCGTGTTCGACACTCCCAACGGTGTCACGCTGACGATTGACGACGGAACTACAGGTACCGGCACGGCCACAACGGCGTCGGAGCTACAGGGCAGCGGCACATTAACCAAGACCGGCTTGGGTACAATACTATGGAATAATTTAACGGCGTTTACAGGCAACGTCGTTATTTCAGCCGGAACTTTGCAGCCCTCAGGCGCCAATGCGTTCGGCACGGGTGGCACAATTACGATTCAGTCCGGCGCACAACTGAATGTCGCGGCCATTGTCATGACCAACACCAAGCCCCTGACGATAAATGGGACTGGCTTGGCCGCTGCCCCGGCCGGCGCGCTCACGGCGTCGGGCGCGGGCACATGGATAGCACCCATCACTCTTGGATCGAGCGCAACGATCGGCGGAGGCGCCGGAGCGCTGACGCTCTCTGCAGCCGCGACGATCAACACTCAAACCTTCCCGCTGACGTTGACTAATAACAGTGCCGCCAACTTCGTCGTCAGCGGCGTCATCAGCGGCACCGGTTCGGTCACCGTCACCGGCACTGGCCAGTATGTTCCGGGCGCCCAGTCCACTTATAGCGGCGGCACGACCTTCTCCGCAAACACCTCCACCATTCCGCAGACCAGCACGATTGGAAACCCCGGTTCCGTGGTCAGCGGACCCTTCGGCACCGGCACCTTGACATTTGTGCCGAGCGCCGCGATTCGGTCGATGACCTCGGGCATCAACACGATCAACAACAACGTCACGCTCAACGGCGGTATCACTTTCTTGACCGCGGCAACGGAAAATAGCATCGTCTTCGGCGGTCCCGTGACTATTTCCGGAGGCACTGCCACTGTCAACAGCACCGTCGGCAATACGGTCGCGGGCACGACTGCGATCCTCAACGGCAACATCAACGATGGCGGCAACAATTTCGGCCTGACCAAAACCGGCACGGGAAATCTCGTGCTTGGCGGAGCGAATACTTACACGGGCACGACAACCGTGCTCTCCGGGTCGCTGGCCATCACCGGAAGCATTGCCAGCACCAGTTTGACGGTCGCCGGCGGGACGTCGCTGAGTTTACAGAGCGGCACGGCAAATGCCCCTGCTTCGTTGGCAACAATGAGCCTCGGTGCGGCGGGCACGATCACAACGCTTTCTCTGGACCTCGGCGCCAACGCCGCGGGTTCCGACAACCTCAGTGCAACCGGAGCGGCGACGGCGGCCGGAAACATTGTCTTGAACATCGCGGCCATTCCGGGCTTTGGCGCGTCGTCGTCGTACACCTTGTTGTCCACGGCCAGCGGCCTCACCTCCGGCGGCGCAACTTACACGTTGGGCACCGTGCCCGGCGGATTTACGTACACATTATCCGCGACCGACACCGCCGTTACGCTCAACCTCACTCCCGCGGCGGCCAATACGCTTTATTGGCTGACTGTCGCTGGTAATTCGTGGGCCTCGCAGTTGTCCGGCGTCACAAATTGGACCAAGGACGCGGCCGGCACCATCAACTCCGGCGTCACGCCAGGTTCGAACACCGATGTGATCTTCAGCGCCTCAAACACCACCGGCGGCGCGCTCAGCACCACGCTGGACAGCTTCTTTGGTGTCAAGTCGCTGACGTTCAGCGCGGTTCCCGCGTCCGTCACCTCCGTAACCGTCGCGCAGGGATCGGCCAGCGGCCTGCTCGCATCGACCAATGGCATCACGCTGGGTTCCGGTGCGGCTCCCGTCACAATTTCCGGCCCCGTCGCGATCAACAGCAACCAGACATGGACCAACAATTCACTTAGCGCGCTCACCGTCACCGGCAACTTGTCCGGCGCTAACAACTTAATCATTCAAAACAATAACGGCAGTCTGTCGTCCTTAAATCTTGACGGCGTCAATTCGGCGTATACGGGAACCATCACAGTCAATGCGGGGAGTCTCGACGGCAGAAACACCGGCACCGCCAACAATAGTATCCAAGCCTTCGGAACCGTCCCGATCCAGTTGAACGCCGGAACGCTGGATCTCCGCGCCGTCGGCACTGCATCGTTCCAGACGATTGTGACCGGCAACGGCACGACCGGCAACAACGTCACCCTCGGTGGCAACGCGGACATCGACGTGCAGCGCCCCAGCGGCGCCAACACGGGCCTCGAATTTTTCTTAAACAACCTCACACTCGGCAGCGGCAACACGCTGAGCTTCAGCACCAACGCAACGTCGCAGGCCGACAAAGCCGCCTTCGCCGGCACGATCAACGTCACCAGCAGCGCGTCGATGAATTCGACCGGCGTTCCCGTGGACTTCACCGGCCCGCTGAATATGTCCGGCGCGACCACGCTGAGTCTGCTTGGAAATAGCCCCTACCGGGCGATGGGCATTAGCGGCGTGGCGGATTCCGGCACCTTGTCCGTCGGTGCCGGAGCGACACTCATCGGCTACGCCGTGCCTGGCGGCGGCGCCAATTCGCTCGGTGCGGCCACGATCGGACTCAATTCGACCGCAACATTGCGGCTGTGCCCGACCTTCACGTCAGCCCCTTCGGGATCGTCGCCCGGACTGTTTTTGAAGGGCTATACGGGCGTCGCTTCGTTCGCCGCTACCAACTTCCTGGGTGCAAGCCAGGCTGTGACAGCGGGGACGGTGTCTCCTTATACTCTGCTCAACGTTGTGGCCGGCGGCGCGGTTTACAACAACGCGAATTCCCTCAACTTCCCTTCTTCGGCGAGTTTTCAGACGACAACTAGTTTTCAATTTACTGGATTGATCACGATTACGACGGCTGGCGTATACAACTTCAGCAGCAACACCGACGACCCCGGAAATCTGTTCGTTGACGGAAACCCGCCGATCGTGACCAGCGTCAACACGGTGACAAATTCCTTCTATTTGACGTCCGGCGTGCATATCTTCAATCTGCGCCAGAACAACAACGGTGGAAACGGGACGCTGGTGGTTCAATACCAGGGCCCGGATACGAACAACGTCTTGACCATCATTCCGATCACTGTGTTCACCACGGCGCCCAATTCTTCAATTGCGGCAGGCTTCGGAAACAACCTCACCGTCTCCGCGACGTCCACGCCGTCCATCGATATTTCGTCGGATACAAGTCTCGGCAATTTGACCATGACCGGCTCTGGAGCGGGCACATTGTTGAGCGTCACGGCCAACGGGAACGTCAATACGCTGACGTTTACGGGCAGCACGACGCTCTCCGACAACCTCACGCTGAACAATCTGGCCAATCCGAATCTGAGCACCGCAAACATCTTTTTGGCAGGCGGCGTCCAGGCGCTGGGCGGACAGCCCTTTACGATGACCAAAAATGGCGTGAATACGCTCAGCATCGGCGGAATCTACAGCTCCACCGGAAACCTGATTCTTGACGCCGGCATCTTAAGCTTCCTGAACAACGGCACCGGCAACAACGGCACGATCGTTCATTCCAATCCGATCCTGCTCGGCGCCAGCGGCGCGACGATCAACGTGGACAACAACGGCGCCAACACCGGCAACACGGTTTCCTTCCCCGCGCTGCTCACGCCTGTGACCGCCTTGGCCACGACCACGACTTTCACCGGCGGAGACGGCTACAAGATCGCTTTCAATGGACTGGCCCTTCCCGGCACCACCGGTCAGGATACCATCCTCGTTCCGACCACCACGAACCTTACCATCAGCGGCGCGGTGACCAGCCAGATGTCCGGGTTCGCCACCGGCAATTACGACACGCTTTATCTCGACGGCACCAGCACCGGCAATGTGCTCAGCGCCAACGTCGGCGAAGCCGGCACGTTCGTGCCGCTGGTCGGCGGCTACACCCGCATCATCAAACAAAACGCCGGCACGTGGACGATCTCCGGCACCGGCAGCACTTACACGGGCATCACGCAAGTCCTTAACGGGACGTTGAAGGCCGGCGCGGTGGACATCATCCCGAGCAACAATCAACAAGGCATCAACGTCACGGCCACCGGCGCGGGCATTACGGCAACTTTTGATTGCAACGGTTTCAACCAGACCTTCAGCGGCGGTACCGTGCTGACTCTCGGCGGCAGCACTACCACCAGCACGCCCGTGATCACCGGCGCGGCGTCCACCATCACGCTGGGCGGCGATGTGTCGTACGTCGCGACCAATAATCCGCTTGGCGGCATCATCAGCGCGGCCACGCTCGACCTCGGCGCGGGAACGCGCAACTTCACGGTCGGCGACAGCACTTCCGCGGCCAACGATTTGAGCATCAGTTCGGTGATCCAAAATGGCGGCTTGACCAAAGCCGGCGCGGGCACGCTGGCGTTAACGGCGGCGAACACGTATTCCGGCGCCACGACCGCCAACGCCGGCACCATCCTCTTGAGCGGTGCGGGAACGCTGGGCTTCCACGCAGACCTCGTCACCAACGGCGGAACCGTGGATCTCAACGGCACCAACCAAGCAGTCGGCAACTTGAACGGCGCGTCCGGAACGATCCTCAATAACGCCGCCGGTACTTCGACGCTGACCTTCGGCATCGGCGACGCGACGGGCGGAAACTACGGCGGAGTGATCTCCGGCAGCAGCACCGGCGGCGGCATTCTGAATGTCACCAAGACTGGCCTCGGCACCATTGCGCTCTCCGGCGCCAACTCCTTCACCGGCACGCTGCTCTCAACCGGCGGCGGATTGCTCGCGTTCTCAACATCGTCGGCCAGCGCCACGCCCGGCCCGCTGGGCAATACGACCGGAGTTAACCTCGACGGCGGCGGCATCAGTTACACGGCCTCAGGGACGACCGCGATCAACCGCAACATCGTCATCGCCAGCGGCGCCGGCACCGTGAACGTCTCCAATTCCTCGGGAACGTTGACTGCCACCAACGTCATCAGCACCGGCGGAAATCTCGTTAAGACAGGCCCGGGTACATTCCAAATCAGCGGCGCAACGACGCTGAACGCCGGCAACAGCGGCGTCGTGGTCAACTCCGGCACATTAAATGCTGGATTCGGAACCAACGGCATCGCCACTTTGACCGTGGGCGCGGCCGGAAACATGAGTTTCAACAATGGCACCATCGAGAATCTGACTCTGAAGAACAGCGCCGGAGCGCTGACCTTGACCGGCGGTGCGCAAGTGGGCTTCGAACTCACCAACACCGGCGCCAACGACAGCATCGCCGTCCCCGCCGGCGGAACCGCCATCACCAGCGGCACCGTGACCTTAAATTTCTTCGGCACCGTCGCGACAGGCACTTACAACCTGATCACCGCGCCCAGCGGCCTCAATGGCGCGACTTATGTGCTCGGGGCCGCGCCCAATGGCTTCAACTACACCATCCATGCCACACCCACGCTCGTGAGCATCGACACGACGCCGTACACGCCCATCTATTGGACGAATAGCCAGACGGATAGTTCGTGGAACACCGTCAACGCTGGCCCGCTCACCAACTGGTCCACGGATTTGGCCGGCTCAATCAACGCCACACACGTACCCGGCGCGTCCGAAACCGCCGTCTTCAGCGCGACCAATGCGCCGTTCACGGCCACCACGCAAATTACCACGACGCTCGACGCGCCCTTTATGATCGACAGCATGCAATTCACGAACGTGCCCGCTGGCATCACGGCTGTGACCGTTAATCCGGGAATTGGCGGGACGCTGACTTTGGCGCCGGTCAGCGCCTCGGGCGGCATCCGCGTGCTGACGGGCGGCGGAGCCGTCACGGTCGCCTCACCGCTCACCGTCGCCGCGTCCAAGCCGCAAACATGGGATGTCGATCCCAGCGGCTCGCTCGTTGTCAGCAACAACGTGATCTTCAACGCCGCCGTAACGAAGACTAGCGCCGGCGCGCTGACCTTGGGCGGCGCGAATTCCGGGACTGGAGCTTTCAACCTCAGCGGCGGTTCCGTTCTGATCAACAGCAACACCGCGTTTGGCGGCGGCACAGTCACCATCGGCGCGGGCACCACGCTCGACAACATCAGCGCCTTTACGTCGCTGAGCAACAACAATCCTCAAAACTGGAACGGCGATTTCACTTTTACCGGCTCCAACCCGCTCGACTTGGGAACAGGCGCTGTCACTCTCGGCACAACGCCGACCGTCACCGTCTCGGCGAATAACCTGACGGTCAGCGGTGCCATCGCCGGCAGCGGCTTCGGCTTGAACAAAGCCGGCTCCGGCCAGTTGATCCTCACCGGTTTGTCCGCCAACACCTTCAACGGACCCGTGACCGTCATCGGCTCGGGTTCCGGCACCACCAACGCGCTGATTCTTTCGAAGAGCGTCGGCAACGCCATCGCCGGAACCAGTGTCACTCTCGGCGCGAACGCCGGGGCCACTGGCAGCGATGCGACACTGCGCCTCGGAGCCAGCGATCAGATCAACGACGCGGCCGTGCTTCACTTCAACAATGGCGCGAGCAACGCGAAATTCGAATTGAACGGTTTCAACGAAACCATCGGCGGATTGGCCGTGGATGGCGGAACGCTTGCCATCATTCAATACCTCGAAAACGGCGCGGGCGGCTCATCCACGCTGACGATCGCGTCCAGCACGTTCGACTCGGCCTTCAACGGGTATATGCGCGACATCGGCACGGGCGGGACGGGCACGCTGGCCTTGACCAAAGTTGGCACGTCGAAACTGTCGCTGTCTGGCGCGAACATCACCTACTCCGGCCCAACGTTGATCAGCGGCGGGACGCTCGAATTGAACGCCTCCGCGTTCGGCAGCGCGGTCAATTTCGGCGCGGGCAGCACCGGCACGCTGCAACTGGCCGGCACGACGACCATCGCCGGCCTTTCAACAACGGATGCGACAAACCTCAACGACATCGTGCAGAACACGCCGGGCGTCGTGACAGTGCTGACCGTCAATCAAGCGGGCAACTCGAGCTTCGGTGGCATCGTTCAGGATAATGCGGTCAGCGGCGCGCTGGGCCTGATCAAGACGGGGACGGGAAGCTTGACGATCAGCAACGCGGCTAATTACACGAACGGGACGACGCTGAATAACGGGACGCTTGTCTTTAGTACTGATCAAACCTTGACTGGTCTCACGTTCAGTTCGGCGGCTGGAAATACAACGGTCAGCACCTTGGATCTCACCAATTCCAATACAATCTTCAGCGGCAGTCTACTCGTGCAGACGAACAGCACCTCTAGCAACACGATCATCGTGGGTTCTGGAAAGACGCTAACTGTTGGCGGAAATGTCATCATTGGCGCGGCTGCTCCGGGAGTGAACTGGAATTCAAAATTAGCGATAGGCGGCGGAGGGTCGCTTAATTTCACGACTGCAGCGGGTGGAACGGTTCAAGTTGGAGGCAATAGCGCAAACGTTGCAGGCGACTCGGAAGCTTCCACATTGGACCTGACTGGCCTTGCGTCAGCGATCATCAATGTCAGCAGTACGGGAACAGTGCGCGTCGCCCAGCCCAACGCGGCCAACCTCACGGGCAATCAGGCAACGTTGTTGCTGCCCACGCCTGTAACCGGCATCACGCCCGCGACGCCGGTGACCACCATTACCGCCGCCAATTTGAATGCAGGTGATGGCAACGGCAATGGCACCGGAGCCGGCCAAACAAACGCCGTGACACTCGGCACAGGTTTGACCACGTTGAATGTCAGTAACGTAAATGTCGGCACCGGCGGACGGGACTTTGGACAAATCACTTTTGCCAGCGGAAATGGAACCGTCAAGCTGCGTGCCGCGGACGGCAGCTCGCGCGCCGCCTTGAATATCGGAGCGGGTGTGGGGAACACGGGTGTTGGACCGGGCACCGGCGTCACCGACAACGTGGACGTCACCGGCCACAGCGCGGACTTGCTCGTGAGCGCCTTGTCTGTCGGCACGCAGACAACACGAGCGACGCCGTATGTAAGTTCCTTCAACTTTGACACGGGCATGCTGGACATGACCAGCCTTGCCGCCGCGACGCGCACCACTGAATCCGGGAACGGCGCGGCTCTGGCGCGTACTACGACCGCCAACATCAATTTCGGCGGCGGTGCCGTCAACATCGGCAGCGGCATCGTTCAGTTTGGCGATCTCGCGGGCAGCTACGTTACGGCGACCCAACTGCCGACTTTGAACGCGAATTTGAACATCACCGGCGGAACCGTCACCATCGGCGCCACTGCGGGAACGGCCATCACCATGGCCAAAGTGGTCAGCACGGGAAGCTCTGTCGCCGAGACGGTCAACGCGATAATCACCATATCAGGCGGTGCGACCACTCTGAGTGGCAACATCGTCAAAGTGGGCACGTCTGGAACCGGGACCGGGACTGTCACGAATACGGCGACGGTTAACTTGACCGGCGGCGTCTTCGATCTCGGCGGCAACAGCATCGGTTCCAGCGCGCAAACTATTGTCTTCAATCCGCAATCCGGCACATTGCAGAACCTCGCACAACTCAACGGCGGCGGCGTGTTGACCAAGACATCGGCCGGCACATTGACCTTGGCGGGCGTGAATTCCTATACGGGCAACACCGTCATCACCCAAGGCACGCTGAAAGCCGGTTCCACCACGGCCATTCCCAGCGGCGCGGGCAAAGGCAACGTCGTATTAGACGGCGGCGCGACAGCGGGCGTCCTCGACCTCAACAACTTTGATACCGCGATCAATGGCCTGAACGGTGTGACCGGCGCGACCTTGGGCCAGATCACCAACAGTGGCGCCGGCCCGAACACGCTGACCGTGGGCAAGGCCAACGCATCCGGCGCGTTTGCCGGCACCATCAGCGACGGCACCGGCGCCGTCGCGCTGACCAAGCTCGGCACCGGCACGCAGACCCTCTCCGGCACCAGTAGCTTCAGCGGAACTACCACCGTCATCGCCGGAACACTCGGCGGAACCGGCCAGCTTTCCGCCAGCAGCGTGGTCGTGAACAGCGGCGGCACGATTCAACCCGGTACCGCCACGCCAGGCACGTTCACCGTCAACCAAGCTGATTTCAGCGCGGGCGGCGCGCTCAACATCCGCATCCCAACCACGACCGTCGGGAGCTACGATTTGTTCAACGTCACGACCTCCACGGGAACCGGCCTGACGATGGGCGGAACGTCCGTGTTGAACATCGACTTGAGCGGCTTGCCTCAAGCCACCACCGGTTCGGTCGTGATCGCGCAAGCGTTCTCTTGGGGCACGCTGGGCTTCACCACGGTCAACATCAACAATCCGAACAACGTGACCTTGGCGCGCGGCCCGGGCAAAGTGAGTTACGTCAGCAGCGCCACCGGTATCGGCAGCGGCCCATTGGCCGGTCAGACCGTCAAACAGATTGTGCTCGATCTCGGAGCCACCGTGACGCCGGTCAAGCTCGAAGGCTTCATCGCCTCGGCTCAAGGCGCCGGCACGATGCTTGAATGGACCGCGATCTCCGAATTCCAAAACCTCGGCTTCAACCTCTACCGCCGCGCGGGAAGTGGGGAGTTGAGAGTAGGGAGTGGAGAGTGGCAA
>DATGGK010000194.1:0-6794 GCA_035308565.1 Planctomycetota bacterium
TCGTTATCAGTTGAGCGCCAAAGGGCGCGAACTCGTGGTTGCCCTTGCCACTGCTAAAGCCGCAAGCGTCGAGAAGTTATCCGCACTTGCCGCATGAAATCTTTGAATTAAAAAAAGATTCGAGACATTAGCAATGCAAAGCTCGCGGAGAACGGCACAGCGGTTCGAATCGGTTCCAAGGCGTGGTGAGCGATCGGTCGGCTAACGGATGTGTTTGGAAGGAATTATCGATTTAAGGGTAATGAACGCGGCAGCATGTTTTGGTCGCCGAAACGCATTTTCAAGCGGGTTGAAGAAAACTGGATTCGGCGACCGGCAGGTCATGCTTGCGAGCGATATGCATGACGATGTCTTCCAACGTTTTCGAGTTGACATGCATTCCGAGATTGAGTTGATTGCGAACAAGCGTAAAGCGGTAGTCCATGTTATCGGGTTTCAGCTTGGCGGCATATTCCGCGAACAACAATGCGACATCGTAATCGCCAAGTTCTTCCCAACACAGTGCTCGAACGTGGGCAAGTTCGTCATCGGAAATCACGACATTTTGCTTTCGAAGGATGGACAACACAGCGTCCCAATTCCGCGCGTCCCAAAATTTGGCAAATGCGTTTGGCGTTGAGCTTGGGTCGGTGGGCTCTTTCACTTCGTCGTTTAGCAGCATGTACAGATCGGCGGAGAGCCCGCTGACGCGCTGATGTTCCAGCGCGGTCAGTTTGCTGCCGGGCGCATCCATGGCATCTCGAACCGCATCGGCTTCATCGGTCTGGTCTCGCTCCTGGACCGTGAGATCGTGGAGTTTGAGGAGCAGCTTTTTATATTGCTGGTACTGTTCGCTGGCCATGATTCACTCGACCGTCCGCCATTGATCCTGTGTTTCAGACAAAAGAATTTGGAATCGGCCAATTGGCATTTTCGAATCCGGTTCAACCAGCCCATGCTTGGACGATGTTAAACGCAATTTAAGCGATGGCGCAACTTCCGAGTTAGCAAATGGTCCCTCACCCATGAACCATACGTCGCGTTTATTTGAACCGTTGGCTTGGGAATAGACGTGTTTCATGCGTTTTGGGATCAGATGCGGCAACATTTCTCCGACCGATGGCGCGGCCGACATGCCGCCCGTTTGCGGCATTATATCACCATTTTGGTCGGGAAACACGTCTGCGTTGGGGTCTGGCGGGACACGTACACCCAATCCCGGGCCGTCCACGCAGCCGAGCTTCGGTTTCGTGCCGCTTGAGTCCGGCAGCATGGTCCTGTAGATTTTGGGCAATCCGTTCCTTTCGCCGAAAGTTAACGGACGGTTATTGTAGTTGGCGCAATCTCATCATCCATCGGAGAATCACAATTGGCAATAATCAAGACTAAACGAAACCAGGTCGTGCAGCCTCTCAACGTCCTCGTCACCGGCGGCCTCGGCGCCGTCGGCAGCCATCTCGTCCCCGAATTGCAATCGCGCGGGCATCGCGTGTTTGTGATCGATCTGCGCCACCATCACAATGCGCCGAATTATGCGCGCTGCGATGTCGGCGAATTTCGCCAGGTGGAACGGCTTTGGACCGGCGGCGGGTGGCCGCATGGGTACACGCCGATGCCGCGGAAGTTCGATTTGGTTTATCATCTGGCAGCGGAGTTTGGGCGCTGGAATGGGGAGGACTATTACGAGAATCTTTGGAAGACCAATGCGATCGGCACGAAAAATATATTGCGGATGCAGGAGCGCGAAGGATTCAAGGCGATTTATTTTTCGTCGTCGGAAGTTTACGGCGATTACGACGGAGTGATGTCGGAAGACGTGATGGACAAAGTCGAGATCAAGCAGTTGAACGATTATGCCATGACCAAATGGGTCAACGAGCAGCAAGTCTTGAATTCGGCGGCTCAGTTTAAGACTTCGAGCGTTCGCGTGCGTCTTTTTAATACGTACGGGCCGGGGGAGTTTTACAGCCCTTACCGTTCCGTGATCTGCCTGTTCTGCTACCGCGCGCTGCACAACATTCCGTACATCGTGTACCGCGGACACAAGCGGACCAGCACCTATATAGGGGACATGGCGCGCACGCTGGCGAACATTGCGGACAATTTCAAAGGCGGGGAAGTCTACAACATCGGAGGCACGGATTACCACGACATCGAAACTTGCTCGAAATTAGTGCTTAAGCATCTCCGCAAGTCCGATAATAAACTCGTCGATTACCGGGACTCGGAGATTCTCACCACCCGCCACAAGCTGGTGGATTGTTCCAAAGCGGAACGCGACTTAAAGCACAAGTCCACCGTCTCACTTGACGAGGGCATACGCCGCACGTTGGTGTGGATGCGCAAAGCGTATCGCGGCAGCGTGGTGGCGCTCGAAAGGGAAAGGGAACTCCAATGAAAACGGCAACGAGGGAACATCCGGTAAAAGAGCAGAAACTGGCCGGCGGGACGCCGGCGGTACAGCCAAAGAAGGTGTCGATCGAATACTGTACGATGTGAAACTTTTACCCGCAAGCCGCCAGTTTGGCGGATGAGCTGCGGACAAACTTTGGCGTCGAGGCGGAGCTAATCGAAGGCCGCGGCGGTGTTTTTGAAGTTGTCGCGGACGGAAAAACGATCTTCTCCAAAAAAAATACAGGTAGGTTCCCGGACGATAATGAGGTCAGTGAATTGTTGAGGGCGACGGCGAAAGCAAAACGTTGAACGTTGATCGTTGGACGTTGCGCGATTTTGTGTCCGGCGTTGTGCGCATAACCGCCCCCTCACCCCGCGAGCGAGTACGCTCGCCGGCCCTCTCCCCAAAGGAGAGGGGGAACGTTAAACGGGAGCGAACAATGTTCGGACGCAAAAAGGCACTGCTGGGATTGGACATCGGCTCGTCCAGCGTGAAGGCCGTCGAAATGACGCGCGTGGGCCAGGGGCTGGTGATTTCGGGGATGGGCAAAGCCGAAATCGAATCGCCCGAAGCGCTGGGCGACGCCATCCAGAAAGCAGTGCGCGAAGGCGGGATCAAATCGAAGCGCTGCGTGTCGGCGGTCTCCGGGCGATCTGTGATTCACCGGCAAGTTCCGATGATGGTGATTCCGGACAGCGAACTCAAGCAGGCGATGGAGTACGAGGCCGACAAGTACATTCCGTTCGATGTCTCTGAAGTGCAGCTTGACGCGCAGCGCTTGCGCGACATGTCTCCGGGCGCGGAAGAAGCGGGCGGCGCGCCGGGCGCCACGCCGGCGCAGATGAAAGTGCTGCTGGTCGCCGCGAAGAAGAATTTGATCGAAGAGCACGTCAATCTTCTGCAATCGGTGGGTTTGAATCCGGAAATCGTAGACGTGGATTTCCTGGCGCTCGGCAATGCCTTCGAGCTGCGCAATCTTTCGCTGGGCATCAACGACAACGAAGTGCGCGCGCTGGTGGACATCGGCGCGAGCAAGACCGACATCAACATCATGCGCGGGAACACCTCGTATTTTCAGCGCGAAATTTTCATGGCCGGCAACGATTTGACCGAAGCGATCGCGAAGCGTTTCGGCGAAGACCCGCGCGATGTGGAAAAGATGAAGCGCGATCCGGGCGGCGCCTTCGAGTCGATGCAGGACGCGATGCTGCCGGTGCTCGAGGACATTGGGAGCGAAATCCGCCTCTCGTTCGATTACCACGAAAATCAGTACGATCAGGAAGTGAAGGAAGTCTACATTTCCGGCGGCACGGTGCTGTTTCCGGGGCTGGACAACATGCTGGCGCAGATTTTCAACCTGCCGATCAAAGTGTGGGACCCGACGGAAGGGCTCGAAATCAACGGGCCTTCAGCCGCGGCGGGTGCGAACAGCGACATGGCGATTGCGATGGGGTTAGCGAGCAGGTTACGCAACCATTAACTGAAAATTCAAGATTCAAGGATTCAAGATTTTGCTACCGCGTGAATTTTGAATTTTGAATCTTGACTCTTGAATCAGGAAGTAAACGCATGATTGAGATTAATCTATTACCGGAAGGCATCCGCACGACAGAGGGCACGCCGCCGCAGCGGTTTGCGCTGTACATCGGGTCGCTGATGCTGTTTCTCGGGCTGTGCTTTTTCGTGATGAAGTACATCAAGGTCTTGATTCCGGACATGGAACACAAGATCGCGATGGACAACACGGACAAGACCATCCTGCAGGAAAAGCAGAAGCAAGTCGATGAGATCACGGCGGAAATCGACAAACTGAACAAGAAGATCCAGGATTTGGACGATTTGAATTTGAGCCGGGTGCGTTTCGCGCGGCTCTTCGACCGGCTGTCCAATGCGGTGCCGGAAGGCGTGTGGTTCCGCAGCTTTTCAGTGGCGCCGGACAGTTCGGTGTCGGTGCGGTATCAGCCAGCGGGACGCCGCTATGCAATTGTGATGAATGGCAACGCTGTCGGCGCATCGCAGCAGGAACGCGCGCTTAAGTTGACACAACTGCTGAGCAATCTGAAGAAGCAGTTGAACATTCCGCCGGATGAATTCACTCCGCCGACGCCGACGCCGGAAGACTTCGGGTTCTGCAAATTCATCGGCGCGCGCTTTGAACAACCCAAGGTCAGCGGCTTCGCGACGGCGCCGCTCCCGACGATGCAAAACATGGATCCAAAGCAGTTGGCGATACTCAATCCGCCCAAGGAAGGCGCGGATTTCATGGTGACGATCGTGTTTGACATGCCGTCGGCGAAGAATGCGGGCAATTAAGCAATGTAGGGCGCGTCTCCGGCGCGCCGGCAAGAAAAAGCAGCAAGAGAAGGGCGAAGAACATGGCCATATCGAAGATGAACGAGACGTCGGTGGATGCGCTGGAGCAGTCGGCGCAGCATCAAATTGCGACGCGTGCGCCGCTGGGATCGGAATGGTCCGAGCGCAAGAAGATGATGCTGACGGCGGCGGTGGCGCTGGTGATCAACGCCGTGGCGGGATACTACCTGTATTCGCTCTCCAATGACCTGTCGGAAAAGGAGCGAAAGCACAAGGCCCTTCGCGCTGAAATCGACGGCTTGAGCAAACAGGTGCAGGAAGGCGCGCTGAAAGAGATTACGCTCAACCGCCGCAAGGCTGAATTTCAGACGAAGGAAAGCAAACTCCCCAACGGCGACCGCGTGACGGAATTGATCAACGAAATCTCCCGCTTGGCCGGCAAATGGAAATGCGACATGGTCAGTTCGCAGATCGCGCAAGGCGTGACCGATCCCAACAAGAATTACGTGAAGGATGTCTGGCACACGCGCTGGAAAGCGGATTTTTGGAACTGGTGCAAGCTGATGAACGAAATGGAAGAGCGTTTCCCGCGCTTCGTGGCCTTCGAGAACATGGTCTTCACGATTTCCAACAGCGGCATGGTTCCGACCGGCGTGAAACACGAAATTTCAGTAGACATTATCACGTACCGGTATGCCGTGAAAGCCATTGGCGGCGCGGCACCGACTACGCCGTAAACGCTTGAACCGGCGCAGTGAATTGGGATCAAACGAAATAAGCACTGAGGTGAACGATGTGGAAGCTTAAGCACAATTTTCTAGTGGGATGCCTGTTCTCCGCCGCATTATCCGGTTTGGGCGGTTTGGGCCTCGCGGGCGAAGAGCAGCCACTCGTGACGCCGCCCCCGCCGCCAGCCGAAAACCCCGCCGCCGTTCCCACGGAGAAGCCGGCGCAGGCGTCGTCGCTCGACATGGATTGGGTGATCGATGACAACAACCGCCGCGATCCATTCACATTTACGAAGAACGTGGCCGTGATTGACGCTGCAACTCCGGCAGTTGGCACAGAAGATAATGACCGGCCTGGACTGCAGCCCGAAGTCCTGGCGAAGATCAAAAGCGACGCCGAGCTCGCCTGCAACCTCGCCGAAAACGCCCTCATGGATTTGGACCCCGCCACCGCGATCACCAAGTGCGATCAGGGCATGGAGGCCTTCAAACCCATTCCCAACATGTCCCTGTATCCTGAATTGGAAATCGTCAAAGGCCGCATCCTGCGCGCCCGCAAAGCCAGCGAAACCCTCCGCTCCCGCCAGGTCGCTCAACGCGATTTCGACGCCATGAACATCAAGATTCTCGGCGCCGTGGTCAAGAATAAGAACTCCCAGGTGATCATCCAATCCGGCAAAGACGCCGAAGTCCTGCACAAGGGCAGCATGGTCAAAGTCTCCAGCGATGCCGCCGACGTCATGGTGGACGAAATCCTGTCCGACAAAGTCGTCTTCAACTACAAGGGTTTCCGCATGATGCTGCTCATGGAATCATCCGGCAAGTAGGGCGCGTCTCCAGCGCGCCATAGTTGCGCCCTTCGATCAATCTTGCGAAACGAGTAGGGTCACTCTCCATAACGGAGTCAATGCTTAGGCGCACCGTGTGCACGGATTGCGGCCGTGAAAATCTGTGAGCCCACGGCGGTTTTGCTAATTTTTTAGAGTCAACAGTCCGATAATGAAGTATCAGCACTTCATTTTTCGCGATACGCGACAGGTCGAAGGCAATTGCTTTTGCCGGGCGGCAACAGCGAAATCAGGAGGCGGGGATGAAAGCGACAGGACGGTTCGTCACGTGTGTGTTGGCGCTGTTGACGGGATTGTCGATGGGGGTGCGCGCCGTCGAAGACGAAACGGGGCCGGTGGTCAACCCGCGCGTCGTCACCATTCAAACCACCGCTGCCACCGAGGGCGTCTCCGCGATCTCTCAGCGCGGTGCCTTGATCACGCTCGACGTCACCGAACGCCCGCTCAAACAAGTGCTCGATTACCTTTCCACGATCAGCAACGTCAACATTCGCGTCGTCAAAGAAAAAGACAACAAGATTCCGGTCACGT
>DATGGK010000195.1:0-66975 GCA_035308565.1 Planctomycetota bacterium
CTTCGCACAGCACGCGCTGAAGTTTGCTGCCGAATCCGGTGAGCGCAACGAGGTAGGGACGATGAGGCAATTCGTGGCTCAAGAGTTGATGCGCAAACTGCCACGCGCGCATGTTGCCCAGCAGGCCGTCGCAAATCACCAGATGCGGCTGCCACTCGCGGCAAATCTTCAACCCGTCGCTTCCCGAACTCACGCCGCGCGCTTCGCAGCCGTAAATGTTCAGCGTGTTGACGAGGGTGTCAATGTGTTCCTGATAATCGTCGATCACCAATACTCGCATCACGTTCGCTACCTCCCTCGTCTCGTTCGCACGCGCATGTGCTTAACTTCAGTTGCACAATGTATTTTACGCAAACCGTGTGCGATTTCACTAAAGAAATTTTCATTTTGTGCCGAAAGTCTTGGCTGATTGTTTGCGTACTCGATTTCATAAGTAGGACGGCTCTCCGAGCCGTCAGATTCTGAAGCGAGAGTTGGTCCCAAAGCGCTTGAATAACATTGCAGCAGCGACGAGGGGGCAGGGGGAAATAGCTGTGAACATCAAGAGCAAGAACAGCCTCGAGTTTCGGCTGAAAATTCTGTTGCGGCGCGAAAGCCTGGTGTGGCTGATGCGGCGCGGCGTGGAAGGCGTGACGTGCGGTTGGCTGTTGAATTGCAAACCGGGGACGGTTCTTTTCAAAGACAAGAATCAACGCCATCCGCAGACGATTTGCATCGACGAAATCAAAGCCTGCGGGATTGTTTAAACCACTCCGCAAAACGCCGAATGCCGTCATCAAGTCCCACGCGCGGCGACCAATTCAACACCCGCTTCGCCAGTCGCACATCGGCCACTATGGCCTGCTGTTCTCCCGCCTGCGCTGGGTTGTGAACAATCCTCGCTTTCTTCTCCAAACCTTGCTCAATCTTGCTCAACAAATCGATCAATCGCGTCCCAACTCCTGATCCAATATTGATCGAAGTGGGGAAATCCTGCGTCCAGGGCACATGCAGCGCCGCCTCGATCGCATCCAGCACATCTTCAATCTCAACGTAATCCCGCACGCTTGAACCATCGCCGAAGAGCGTGAATTCCGTCCCGTTTTGAATCGCGCTCGCAATCAAATGCGGCACGCAATCCGGCCGCAGGTCCGGACCGTAGACTGAAAAGAAACGCAGATTGATCGTCTCCATGCCATGCAGCACACGCCACGTGTTCATCAGCACTTCAGCGGCAAGTTTGCTCGCGCCGTAAAATGACGCCGGGGCGCTGCCGATTTTGTCTTCGGTGTACGGAAGCGGGGCGTCTTTGCCGTAGATCATGACGCTGCTGGCATGAATGACGCGACGGGCGCGCATGTGTTGCATCCAGTCTAAGATCCAAGTCGAAATAAAGCAGTTGGCCGCTTCGTAGCCGAGTGGGTCAATTAGCGATTCGCGCACAGAGGAGCGTCCCGCGAGATGGACGCAGGCATCGAACGGCGCATATATGCCGATATCGCCTGTTGGATCAATCCAATCGAAATTGGGGAATTTCGGAAACTTCGCCAGCCGCATCAGGCTTTGAGGCGACATCGCATCTTCATGCGAAGCAACACCGACAATATCGTGCCCACGCTCGCAAAGGCGTTTCGCCAAATGCGAGCCGATGAACCCAAATATGCCCGTGATGAGAATGCGCATCGCTCAACCCATCCGCGCTTTAACCCACTCCACCGTCCGCGCCAACCCTTCCGCAAGCGAAATCTTCGGCTCATAACCCAGTTCGAGCCGCGCTTTGGAAATGTCCGCGAAAGTTCGCTCCACGTCTCCGCTCTGCATCGGCGCGCGCTGGATGATCGCCTTGCAGCCTGTGGCTTTCTCCATGGCGGCGATTAAATCGCTCAGCGTCACGGGATTCTCGCCCCCCAAATTGTAGATGCAAAACGCCCCTTCAGCTTTCGAAGCGCTGAGCTGTTCTCCCCTCTCCCCTTGGGGGAGAGGGGCCGGGGGTGAGGGGTCGGCAACGCGCTCAATCGACGCCGTCACGCCCTCCACAATATCCGACACATACGTGTAATCGCGCGACGTCGAGCCGTCGCCGAACAGCGTAATCGCCTCGCCGGCCAGCATTTTCTTCGTGAACGGCGCGATGGCCATGTCCGGCCGCTGGCGCGGTCCGTAGACCGTAAAAAAGCGCAGCGCCGTCGCTTGAAAACCGTGCAGCGCGCAGTACGTGCCAAGAAAAATTTCCATGCAGCGCTTCGTCGCTGCATACGGCGAAACCGGCTGCATGCACGGCGCCTCTTCGCGAAACGGCGCGGGCGTGTCGTTGCCATAGACCGTGCTCGTGGACGCCGCAACAATCTTGCGCAGCCCAATTTCACGCATCGCCTCCAGCAACACAATCGACCCAGCGACATTGACGCGCTGATATTTCAACGGATCGGCAATCGATGGCCGCACTCCCGCTTGCGCGCCAAGATGCAGCACAACATCGAAGCGCTCGTGTTGCATCAGCGGCGCAACACACGCGCGATCGCCAAAATCGCCTTCCACCAGTTTGAAATTTGAATGCGCCAGCGCTTGCGAAAGATTGGCGCGTTTGAGCGCCGGCGAATAATACGGATCGAAATTATCCAGCGCCACGACCGCATGGCCGCGCGACAGCAAATGCTCGCACGCATGCGATCCAATAAATCCGGCGCCTCCCGTGACCAGAATTTTCATCGCAAGCATGATACGGACGCGCGTGGGATTTTCAAATGGCGATGAAACTCCGAAATACGCGCTGAATGATTGTCGATTTTGTAGTGTCGATCGGTGCTGCAGACGTCCCCCTTCACATTCGTCGTGCGGAGCGCGACATTGCCGTTTTCCCCGAAGGGGAAACAGATGGTAGCCGGGGGTTGAGGGCGCTTGCGCCCGATACCCCCGGTCACGTCGCCAAGACGACTCCTGCACCCCGGCAGGGATGCCAGAATTTTTCTCGGAGCAGCCGCATCTGTACGCCGCTTACAGTGGAAACTTCCCGCCTTCGTGACAAAATGAAGAATCAATCGTCCCGGTGGCCGCTGATTTCGCATGAATCCAATCATCAAGTTCAACACCCTTGACGCCTGCAACTCGCTCGATGAACTCAGCGATTCGGACTGGCGCGCGCTGGGTTTTAACGAATCGGCGCGCGCGCGCGCGTTGTTTGCGGCGCTGCGAGCGCGCCCTGAATACGCGATCTTATCTGCTCAAAATTTGAAAGCGATTGCGCGCGCGCTGGCCGAAAGCTGCGATCCGGAGCGCGCGTCGTCGATGCTTCAGAATTGGCTCGAGGCCGGCGGAGTGGCGCTGGCCTCGTCCTGGCTGGAGCCGCAATTTTTGAAAGCGCTGCTGACCTTGTTCGCCGCCACGCCGGCGTTGTCGAGTTATTTTCTGCGCTTTCCAGCGCGCACGCAGCCCGTGATCCAGTCGGTGTTGTTGCGCGACGTCATGGGCGGAAAGGCCTGGCAGTGGCTGCTCGCCGAGCGCATGAAACTCGCGGCGACGCACGCCGAACGGCTCGCGACGCTGCGGCGCATGCGCGTGGAGTGCATGTTACAAATCGCGACGCTGGATTTGCTGATGGTTTCGCCGCTGGTTTCGACAGTGCGGGCGCTGAGCGATCTGGCGGACGCGTGCATCGCTTCGGCGCTGGCGATTGCAAAAGAAAATTTGGCGCCGCGATTCGGACGATTGGAGACGCGCACTGGAAAATCCGGCGACACGCTGCCGCTCGCAGTTTTTGCGCTGGGAAAACTCGGCGGCGGTGAATTGAATTACAGCTCGGACATCGACCTTGTCTTCGCCCACGGCGGCCATGGCGATACGCACGGCGGTTCGCGCTCGGTGCCTGCAAGCGAATACGTGACGGCGCTGGCGGAAGAACTGATCGCGGCGCTCGACAAGGTCACCGACGACGGGCGCGTCTACCGCGTGGACGTGCGCCTGCGCCCGCACGGCAGCGTCGGGCCGCTCGTGCGCGGCGCGAATGAGTTCGTCAATTATTACGAGACCGAAGGCCGCACGTGGGAGCGGCAAGCATGGTTAAAAGGGCGCGCGGTCGCGGGCGACACTGAGTTGGGCAACGAAATCCTTGACCGGCTGCAGCCGTTTATTTTCAGACGTTATTTGACCAACGATTCGATCGCGGACATGCAGGCGCTCAAACGCCAGATCGAATTGGGCGTGGCCAAGCGCGGCGAGAGCGAAGGCGAAGTGAAACTGGGGCGCGGCGGCATTCGCGACATCGAATTCACGGTGCAGTTCATGCAGTTGCTTTTCGGCAGCGAGCACACCAGCGTGCGCGGCGGGAATACGCTTCGCGCGTTGTTTGAATTGAAGCGCGAGGGTTTGATTCTCGACACGGAATCCGTGCCGCTGACGAACGCATATATTTTCCTTCGGCAGATCGAACACCGTTTGCAGTTGCACGGCGATTTGCAGACGCATTTGCTGCCGACGGATGCGCGCGTGCGCCGGCGGATTGCGTTGAGCGTGGGCTATGCGGATCACGTTGAAGAGGCGAAGCCGCGAAAGGAAAAGCACAACGACGCGGAGGCGCGGGAAATTTCGGCGCAGGATGCGTTCGAAGCGGATCGCTTGAAGCACACCACGAAAACGCGCGAAGTGTTTGAACGGCTGTTTGCGAATTTGTTCAGCGACAAACGCGGCGTGGACGGCGAATTGTCGGACCAATTGCTGGCGCCGGAACCGGATCGGAAACGAATTGCCGAATTATTGCCGGCGTACGGCTTCGCGAAATCGGAGTCGGCCGCGCACGATCTGCTCGAACTGAGCCGCGAAGGATTGGTGCTGACCGCGCCATCTCGCACGCGCAAAATGTTCGCGTCGCTGGCGCCGAAATTATTGAAAGCAATTTCCGCCACCGGCGAACCCGAACAGGCGCTGGGGCGATTTTCGAGCATTGCCGGATCGCTCGGCGCGAAAGCGGTTTTTTATCTGACGCTCAACGAAAACCCGTGGCTGCTGCGCATGACGGCGGAACTGGCGGCGTGGAGCGAATTCTTGACGGGGATACTAGTCGCGAATCCAGGACTCTTCGACGAGCTGGTCGATTCGCTGCGCACGCAGCAGCGCAAATCGGAAAAGGATATGGAAACCGAACTGCGGCGCATTGCGTCGGCGGGCGACATTTCCGACACGCTGCGCGCATACCGCGCTGGCGAAATGCTGCGCATCGGCGTGAGCGATCTGATTCATTCGGCGAGCCTGGAGCGCACGCAGGAGGAGTTGAGCGATCTGGCGACTGTAATTTTACGCGTGCAATTGGATCAGTGCTTAAAAGAACAGCGCGCGCTGCGCGGCGATGTGATCTCGGAGAAAGGAAAGAAAGTCGAATTCGCGGTTCTGGCGCTGGGGAAATTCGGCGGGCGCGAGATGAATTACGGTTCGGACCTCGACGTATTATTTTTTTACGGATGGGACGGCGCGACCGCGGATGGCTTGCCGGCCGTATCATATTTCGCGGAGCTCGCGCAAGCATTGACGCGCGCGATGGCGCGCTCGACGGCGCTGGGTTTGTTGTACGAAATGGATGCGCGCTTGCGCCCGAATGGAAACAAAGGGCCGCTGGCGGTTTCGCTGGACGAGTTCAAACGCTATTGCGAGGCCGGACAGTTGATGGATTGGGAGCGCATGGCGCTCACGCGCGCGCGAGTCGTTGCCGGCAACGAGGGCGTCGGCGAGCGCGCGCTGCACATGATTCGCGGAGCGATTTATTCGCCGCTCAAAAACACCGCGTCGCTTTCGCGCGAAGTGTTGGCCATGCGCACGCGCTTGGAAGAAAACGCCGACACCGACAGCATCAAGCGCGGGCGCGGCGGCGTGATGGACATCGAATTCGTCGCTCAGTATCTGCAATTGGTCAACGGCATTGCGCAGCCGAAACTGCGAATCGCGAACACGATTCAATCGCTGAAGGCGTTGATGAAAGCGAAAAAACTCGACGCGCGCGACGGCGAGGAACTGTGCGAGGCGTATTTGTTCTTGCGCACGCTCGAAAATCGCCTGCGCATCGTCCACGGACTCTCGTCCGACACGCTGCCGAAAAAAGCCGAAGCGCTGCGAAAATTGGCGTTGCGCGCGGGGTATCAGGATACGGAAACCAAGCGCGCCGAGGAGCAATTGCTGGAGCTTTACCGGCTCCACACAAAACAAACTCGCGCGATTTTCTTGAAAGTATGCCAGGCAGGAGCAGCAGAATCGGCGTGACTTTTTTGGAGCGCCATTTCGTATTGCGTAAGAACATCGCTGTTGTTATCGGTCCTATCTGTTCCATAGGGCCTATTGGGCCTGTTTCGCCACTTTGGAACAGGAACACGGATGAACACAGCCAAGGGAGATCGAACAAAATGAAATCGAAAACTTGCGCATCGATTGTGCTTTTTAGTTTGGCCGCACTGGTTCGCGCGGGTGACGCGGGCGATCCCAATGCGCCGATCAACGTCGAAAACTACAAAGCGAAGATCAAGGTTGCGTGCATCGGGGATAGCATTACTCAGGGCGTTGGATCGAAAGTACCCTGGCCGGCAATTCTGCAGAAGTTGCTCGGCGACAAATGGGAAGTAAAAAACTACGGCGTCAGCGCGCGCACGCTTTTGAAAAAGGGCGATCATCCGTTTGACAAAGAAAAGAAATATGCGGACGCTCAAGCCTACAAACCCGATGTCGTGATCATCATGCTGGGCACGAACGATACGAAGCCGCAGAATTGGAAATTCAAGGATGAGTTTGCGGCGGATTACAAAGACTTGATCGCGCATTTTATGGGTGCCGATCCGAAGCCGCGTGTGTTTGCGTGCCGGCCGCCGTTCGTGCCGGGAAACGGGAATTTTGGAATTAACGAGGCGGGAATTTTGGAAGAGATTCCGCTGATCGACGCGCTGGCGAAAGAGACGAGTTCCGGCGTGATCGACATGCACGCCGCGCTGAAAGACAAAGACGCGATGCTGCCGGACAAAGTTCACCCCAATACGGAAGGCGCCACGGAACTTGCGAAAGCGGCGTTCGAAGTTTTGACGGGGAAGGAATTCGCGGGCGAATTGAAGTTGGACGCGACGCCAAAGTAACACGGGCTTTTAGCCCGTGAATACGCGCAGGCGGGACGCCTGCGCTACGGGTCATTTCGTATTGCTCTGCAAGAATGCAATCAAATCCAGAATTTCGTTATCCTTCAGCGGGCTAAGCACTCCTTCCGGCATCATCGACAATTCGCCGCGGCGTTTGAGCGCGATGTCATCGTTGTGCAGCGTGATCGTTTCGGTCGCGGTGACCACGTCAAGCGTTTCCGCGCGCTCGTTGCGGATGAGGCCGTTGAGGACTCGGCCGTCTTTGGTTTTGACGGTCCAGGCGAAATATTCCTGCGGGACAATGGCGTTGGGATCGACGATGTTGATTAGCAGGTAGTCGAGGTTGCCGCGCGCGGAGCCGGTGAGGTCGGGGCCGACTTTGCCGCCTTCGCCGAAGAGGGTGTGGCAGTTCATGCAGGTTTTTTTGAAGACTTCATGGCCTCTTGATGCGTCGATGGAAGTGGGAGCGGTTTCGAGCGTGAGTTTTTTCAGGCGCGTAATTTCCTTGAGTTTGTCTTCGGCGGTTTTGCGCGAGAGGCCCCAATTGGATTTGATCCATGCGTCGATTTCGGCGATGCCGTGCGATTCGAGCGCGCGGATGGTCGCGGCGTTGAGATCAGTCGCGGCCACCGTTTTCTTTTGCAGCGCGGCCAACAGCAATTGGGCGCTTGCGGAGCGGGCGGCGAGCGTGTCGAGGGCGTCGGCTCTTTCTTCGGGCGTTTCGAATTTGGGATAGAGCGAGAGAATCAGCGGCGCGGATTGCGGGTCGTCGAAGCGGGCGAGCGCGCGGAGCGCGTCGCGGCGCATGTCCAGATCGCGAAGAAGCAGGCGCAACGTGGGCAAGATCGCGTCGTCGTGCGCGTCGAGGAGCGCTTGCAGCGCGTTTTTGCGCTGAATGACCGTGGATTTTTTGTCCATGGCGATCTTGCGCAGCGCGTCGAGGGTGACGGTATCGCCGAAGACGGCGGCGATTTGCTGGGCGAGCGCTTTGAGTTCGGCGTTGCCGCTCTTCGACGATTTTTCGAACCACTCGTTCCAGAGCGGCGGCGCTTCGATTTTGAAGCGGCCTTTAAGCGCGGCGGCGATGCCTTTGAGCAGATCGAGTTGCAGGGCTTCGTCGCTGGTATTGGATAATTCTTCGACAGCGAGCGGCAGTTTGTGTTCGCTCATGCGGCGCGCGATGAAGGGGCGGAGCGCGGGGATTTTGGTTTCGCGGAAGACGGAGAAGGCCCAGGAGGGGTCGTCTTCGACGAGGGGTTCGATGGCGTACCAGAGCATGAGGCGATAATTTCTATTTTCGGCATCGTCCGCAAGCCGTGCGAGTCGCGATAGAAGCTTCTTTTTGAATTCCTGCGGCCAGTCCGCGCGCATTATTCCGGAATAGAGATGTATGCGATCGACTGGTTTGCGCTCCATCTCATAAAGTCTCGATATATTGCGATCAGGAACCGTTTTCACTTCCATTAGAATGCTTAGAATAGTTTCATCCGTAATGAATAGGGGCTTTCCTGACTTATCGTCTTCTCGTGCTAAGCGCTTTGCATGGGAAATGTACCATGTGTTTGAAGGAATAATTCCGGCGAGAGGTTTATCAATCGCCAGTTTGTATTTTTCGAGCACGTCTATTTTTCTTTGCTCCAATTCCCCGTACCAAATCTTAAATATCCTCCCGCTGCCCACTTCGCTCCCCGAATGGCATTCGCCGTCTTGATGCCAGTCGGAGACGTACATCGCGCCCTCCGGCCCCATCTTCAGCGTGACGCCGCGGAAGGAGGTATCGTTGGCGAGCATAAAATCGTCGCAGTGGTGCGCGACGTAGCCGTCTTGGGTGAGTTCGAGTTTGTCGGCGTTGATGCGGTTGCCGTGGGTGTTGCACATGAAAATGGTGTCGCGGTATTTCTCGGGCCAGTCCCGGCCTTTGTAGATCAGCGCGCCGACGTGCGAGTGGCCGCCGCCGAAATCGGCGTGCTTGCCGGGCTTTTTGATGTCGGTCCAGGTTGCGCCGTCGTAGTGCTTGTGGTCGGCGATGCCGGTCATCAATTCGTACGTATAGGGATTCTGGTCGGATTCGTGCGAGCGTTCGAAACGGGCGCCTGGGACGACGTGGAAGAGGTGCGAGACGACGCTGCTGGTGATGAACATCTCCCCGCGTTCGTCCCAATCCAGGCCCCACGGGTTGCACGTGCCGACGCAGACGGATTCGAGTTTTTTCGTGACGGGATGATAACGCCAGACGCCGCCGTCGATGTAGACGCGCGCGCTTTCGGGCGTGCCCGGCGCGCCGACACGCGAGCGCGAGGTGATGCCGCAGCAGCCGTAGAGCCAGCCGTCGGGTCCCCAATTGAGATTGCTGACGATGTTGTGCACGCCGGCGTGCGACCAGCCGTCGAGGACGATTTGCGGCTCGCCGTTGATTTTTGGCACGTCGGCGTTGAAGTCGCACGGCAGAAACCAGAGATTCGGCGGGCTGATGACCCAGATTCCGCCGTAGCCGAGCGTGAGGCCGGTGACGTAATTGGCTTTGTCCCACACGACCGTGCGTTTGGTGAGACGCTCGCCGTTGTTTCCCCTCTCCCCTTGGGAGAGGGTAGGGTGAGGGGCCTCCAGGAGCACGATGCGGTCGTGGCCTTCGGGCGCCCATTTCGGATACGAGAGAAATTCAGCGACCCAGATGCGCCCGCGGTCGTCGAAATCGAAGGCGACGGGTTGGACGACGTCGGGTTCTCCGGCGACGAGTGCGACGTGGAAGCCGTCGGGGACTTTCATGGCTTTGACGGCGTCTTCGGGGGAGAGGCCGGAGTAGGGTTGAGCGGCGAGCACTGGTAAAGCGAGGAGAAGGAAAAATGATGTGAAACGCATGATAGAATTTACGCCGCAAGAGACGAAATCGCGCGCCTATCTATTTCTTCTCTGCTTTGCGTTTCGCAAGCTCTTCGGGAGTCTGATCAAGTCCTTGAAATATTTTCACTTTGCCGTCAATAACAACATAGCTGCCATTGCCGGCAGCCCCATTCTCAAATTCAATGTATTCGTCAAAAACCGGAATGTCCTTGGGGATCATTTTGAATACATTTTTATATTCATCGAGAGTGCGGCAATCCGTCAGTTTGATTTTTTTGATCGCGCCATGTTTGGTTAGCTCCTCGCGCAACTCCTTTAGATGCGACCGCGTTTCCTTCAGGTATTTTTCGACATCGGGCCAAATGAGTTTTGCATCCGCGCCAAATAGCTTTTCCAAGGTCTTTTCATCCGGCAGCATGGCGTCGAGCGCCTTCTTCTGCGCCTCGGCATCGTTTCCGGCAAAGACCGCATAGAATTGCGTGATCTCCGCTTTGACGATCTCTTCGGGCGATTTGTCAGCGGCACTCGCCAGCAACAACGCTCCGCACAGAACTGACAAACAGAAATAGCGCATGACTCCCTCCATTAATTAGAATGAGATACTATAACCCAATTTCAGATTTCTCGCAAAAATTCAAATCCAAGAAAAAGCGCGTACCAGCTCACGGTTTTTTGACAACGGCTTGCAGCACATCTTTATAAATATCCAACGCGAAGTCAGTCCAACCGTATCGCGCATTGTCCGCGCGCGCTTCCAGCGGCACTGCGGATTCCGCACGCTGGCGAGTGAGCTTCTCTTCATTCTGGCGTTCGGCGCGCGCGCGGGAGCCGTCATCGACGCCGAGGATGGCGTTGCGCTCGGCGATGGTTTCGCCGTGGTAGGCGCCGGAAATCAAGCGGCGTTTCGTGAGCAGTTCGGCGACTTCCGCGCGCTGGGATTTGATCAGCGCGGCGTAGAATTTCTGCTGCTCTTCCATTTTGTCGAGAGCCCTTTGCAGGCGTGCGACGTTGTCGGGATTTTTCGCCGCATTGATTTTTTCGCGGAGCGTAGTGACTTTATTATCGGAGTCGGCCAGCTTGGGAGTGCTCTCTTTTAGAGCCGTATTGAACAGCGCAATTTTCGCGTCGAGTTTATCCAGTTCGGCGCGGGTTTTGACAGGGATGGAATTTGAATCTGCGCATAGCGCCGGTACCACAAGCATCAGCCAGGTCAGGCAAAAATCGTGACGCATGACGACTCCTTCGTCAATTCTATTTCTTCAGTGCGCCGACGACGGCGTCGCGATGCGCGGGCCAGTCCGGCGCGGGCGTGGCTTCCCAGATTTTCATCGCTTTGAAATCGCTCGCTTTGCCGGCGATTTCGAAACCGATGGCGTTTTTTGTGGGGTGGTCGATGCCTTGCGATTTTATGTACGCGGCGGGTTTGCCATCGAGGCTGACGAGCATTTCGTCGCCGGCGATTTCAACGCGGACAACGTGCCACTGCGACAGGTCAAGATCGGTTTTAAACGCAGCTTGTTTGTCTTTGATGCTCGCGCGCAGCTTGGTTTTCTCCTCGGCGGTCGTGGCCGGGTCTTTCATTTTGTCGAAGATTTCGTTTTTCATCGCGCCGAATTTATAATCCGCGACGTCCACTTTGGCCGGATAGAGCGTGGCGCGCAGAATATGGCCGGCGTGCGATTCTTTGTATTTGTTGTCGTTGATCATCAGGTGCAGCGCTTTGCCGCCATCGAATTTGGCGGAGTATTCGACGACGATGTCTTTGAACACGAAACTTGGCTGCACATAGGCGTACGCGCCGTGTTTGTCGTCGGGATTTTCAGCGGCGGTAACGACGCCGTCTTTGAGCGTGAAAAAGCCTTTGCCCACTTTCCACTTCGGAGCCATTTCGGCGCGCGCGAAATCGTCTTCGAAGACCAGTTTGCCGGGAGTGGCCAGCGTGTCGGTGGCGGAGGCGCACGCGAAGAATGCGGCGAGGCAAAGAAGAGCAATGCGAAGCGAGATTTTCATGGAGGAGACTCCTTCGTGAATTAGAATTGGAATGACGAATGGGATATACACCGCATTCCTGAGTTGCTCCGTCGTGGTCATGCCGCGATAGAATCCAAGACTCGGGGCAAATGGCATGTCGGTCACGAAGGTTTGATCCGTTCCCTGCGACAGGTAGCAGGGGAGATTCGGAGCAGGGTATGGCAAGGACAATTTTCGAAGGGCGCAAAGCGACCTGGAAAAGTCGGGCACAACAGTGTTATTCATAGGAATATCGAACGAAGAGCCAGGGAGTCGTCGGCCAGTGAGAATTGGAACCAACTTCTCGATAATCAAATTTCGCTCGACGGTAATAAGCAAGGAATCCGCCTTATGAAGCCCATCTTCCCAGCGCTCTTCATCACCCTGCTCGCCGCACGCTGCGTCCTCGCCGCCGAGGCGAACCCCGTAACGGTTACCCGGCTTGCCGACAATCCCATCATCCGGCCCGAAATGATGCCCAAGAACGACGGTGAATGGAGCGGCAACATCGACTTTCCCTGTGTCATCCGGGTTCCACAGTGGGTCGAGAAGCCGCTTGGAAAATACTATCTCTACTTCTCCGCCCATCGCGGCACGTACATTCGGCTCGCCTACGCCGACAACATCGCCGGGCCGTGGAAGATTTACGAGCCCGGCACCCTCCGCATGGAACAGGTCGAAGGCGTCAATCTCGCCGCGAAAGGCAACGGCCGCCACGTGGCTTCACCCGACATTCAAGTGGACAACGAACACAAGCAAATCCGCATGTACTTCCATTTCCTGCTGCCGAAATTGGGCCACAAGAGTTCCGTCGCGGTCTCCGGCGACGGCCTCGCCTTCGAACCGCAGGCTGGCGTCATCGGCGGACCGTACCTCCGTGTCTTCAAGCACGCAGGCGCCTATTTCGCCGTGGAAGACGGCGGGGCCATCTCGCGCTCGCCCGATGGATTGCAACCGTTCAAATCCGTTTCCAACGCGGTGACGCTTGCCAGTGGCGGCAATCCAGCAGCCGCCCATTTCCGCCACGCCGGCCTGTGGCTGGACGGCGACACGCTCGGCGTCTTTTACTCTCGCGTGGGCGACGCGCCCGAGCAAATCCTGCTCACGAAACTGGCACTCACCGGCGATCCCGCCAACTGGAAGGCGTCATCCCCTGTCCCGGTCCTTGCGCCCGAACGCGATTACGAAGGCAGCGCGGCACCGATCGCGCCCTCGACGCCGGTCAACCAAACCCACGTCCGCCAGCTCCGCGATCCTTTCGTCTTTCGCGAGGGCGAGCGTGCCTGGCTGCTGTATGCCGTCGCTGGTGAGACAGGCATTGCCATCGCCGACTTGAAGTGGGTCATAAATGAAAAATGACGAACGAGAATTGCTGGACAGTTTTTGGTCTCTTCCGATCCTTATTTTGTCATCGCTACGTGAGTTTGCTTGCGCCAACGACGCAAGAAACGCACCCACGCGCGTCGCAAACGCAAGGACGCGCAACGCGACATGCGTCGTGAGCGAGCTGCCGCAGTTCATTGCTCCAACCGCTATTAGGCTGTCGCGGCAAATAATTCCAAGTTTTTCATTAAACTCCCCCGCCTCCACTCCGTTTATAGATTGAAACGAACACTGCGCGAAGCGATTTCGCGCGATCGCGCTCCACTCATTCAGCGAGGTTCCCATGCCTGCAACTGTGGACCGTTCTCAAGGCTTGGCTTCGGCAGCCATGCAGATGGCCGCGCGCAACCATGAACTGCTTCAATTCCTCGACCCCGCGCTGAATCTTGCTTTTCGTGTATCGGGCAACGCCGCGGATGCGGAAGATATTCTACAGGATGCTTACCTGCGCGCGGTGAAAGTGACATCGCCCATTCTTTCCGGGCATGACTTGCGCAACTGGTTTTTTCAAGTGACAGCCAATGTCGCCCGCGATTGGCTTCGTTCCGAACGCAGCCGCCGCACTCGCGAAGGGGAAGCCGCCATGGATCAAAATGTTCGCGCCGCCACGCCCACGCAATCCGGCGCCAAGGCCGACGAACTCAAACTGGAAGTTGAAGCCGAACTCGCCCGCCTCGACGAAAAACTCCGCCTGCCCGTTTCACTTCACTATGAACACGGCTTGAGCTACGAAGACGCGGCCGCGGTGCTGGGCCTGACTCCAGGCACTCTTCGTGTATACGTCAGCCAGGGCGTCCAGGAATTGCGCGAAAAACTGAACGCACGCGGACGCTCCGTCACCTCCGAAATACTTTTGGCGCTGCTGGGAGCGGGCTTGGCGCTCAAGGCATCGCCCGCGCTGGCCGCATCGGTCAAAACCATTGTCGCCAAGGCCGCGGCCTCCGAAGCGGCGGGCGTCACCGGCGCTGCGAAAACCGCCGGCACGGGCGCGAAGCCCTTTATTGTTCTCGCCAATACAGGCAGAACCGGCCTTGCGGTCTACGCGGGGTTCGCTACGGCGGCATGCGTGACACTGCTTGCGACGCTGGTTTGGTTCGTTTTCTATCATTCCGAAAATGGCCCTCAACCCGCCCCGAATGGAATTTCTCAAAATCCTGCCGTTACTGAACCTGTTGAGGAAACACCTGTTGCCGCGCAACCAGCGGCACAAGTCGCACAGACGACTCCGGTTGAACCGCTTTTTGAAGACCGTGTGATCGCCATGAAGCACCTGACGCCGGCATCGCTGACATGGCCGGAATTCGACAAGGCGCTTGGCGCGGCCAAATCGGTCGGCGGACAGCTTAGCGTGGAATGGCGCGTGGACGCGTGCAATCTGCGCATTCACGAGACGCCCGACGGCTTCTTCAGGATGCAGCAGGTCATCGACGTATACGATGTGGCGGAGGTGGATTTCAAGACTGATGCGGCGACGAACGAGGCGTGGGCCGCCGCCGACAATTTGATTCCGCTCGTCGATACCGGGCACTATTTCGTCTCCGGAAGTTGGGCGGTGGAGGGCGACAGCCTCGTCGGCCGTGCCGGCGATTACTCGCGCGTCGCCATACCGTATGTGCCGCCTGACGAATACGACTATCGCATCGACTTCACGCGCAAGGCCGGCGCCTTCTCCGAAATCAACATGATCTTCCCCGCCGATGGCGCTCAGCGTATCTTGAGAATGGATTCCTGGGGAGCCTGTCATTTCGGCGAATTCAAAGACAACCCGGACGCCGTTCCCACCACGATCGCCAATGGCGTGCGGCATACGGCTATCGTCCAGGTGCGTCACGCGCAGCTGAGCGCTTATATCGACGGCACACTGATCACGTCAATCGACATCGGAAAATCGTCCAGCCTTTGCCAGGAGGCCTATCGGCTGCCCGACAAGAATTCCATCGGAGTCGGCGCGTGGCGCAACGAAATGGTCTTTCACCGCATCGCGATTCGCGCAGTCAGCGGCAAGGGCGCGCCGCATCCCCCAGATCCCGACGCTGCGAACTCAATCTCGGAAGATTATTGGAAGGATGCGCTCGACGTCATGCCCAAGGTGTTCAATCCCAGGAATGCGCTCGGCGGCAAATGGCGGCTGCAGAATGGAGCGTTGGCGGCCGAAACCGCACCCTACAACCGCTATCAAATCGACTACGTGCCGCCCGAAGAATACGATTTCCGCGCGGTCTTCACGCGAATCGATGGCAAAGGCGAATTCGCGCAGATCGCCGCGGCCGCCGGCACGCAATTCTTGTGGAAAGTGGATTCATCTGGAATGAGCATCCTGGATTCGATTGGCGGGAAAGGCTGGGACAAAAATCCGACGTTCATTCACACACCCGGACTAGCCCCCAACGGCACACAGCACGTTTCCGTCGTCTGCGTGCGAAAGACCGGGGTCAAGACGTTCGTCGACGGAAAACTCATCGCCATGCGCTGGACGGACTACACGGATTTCTCGATTGAGCGGGTGTGGAAACTCAACGCGCCTCACGCCATCGGGATTGGCTTCCACAACAGCCAGGGGCGGGTGGACAAACTCCAAATCAAAGAAGTGACGGGAAAAGGACATTGGTTAAGCAAAACGACGATGGACAACCAAGATGGCGACGCATTTTGAGTACCGCGCCCTGACCAGATTCTCGACAAGACGCGCAACGCTAATTCTCGAACGCCTCAAAGAGCGCGCGGATTTCGTC
The DNA here is from genome assembly GCA_035308565.1 of Planctomycetota bacterium. GTDB lineage: Bacteria > Planctomycetota > SZUA-567 > H5-PLA8 > H5-PLA8 > JANXLS01. The sequence goes on from DATGGK010000195.1 coordinate 16,046, forward strand.
TTCGATCTGGCTAGGATTGGAAAGCGTTTGGGCAATTTCGTCGCGCAGCAACTCGCGGTAACGCTTGCGCAGGCGGTGCACAGCAACGCGCATCGCGGTTTCTGTCGTCTTGAGTGCTGCGGCGGCCTGGGCGTAGTCGATCGATGCGCTGGTAGCCATCAGTGAAGGTTTCAATTGCTCGAACAAGGCCGCTTTGCCTTCCGCGGCGCATTCGTCGCCCAAACGCGCAATTACATGTTCGAGCAGCGTGACCACCCACGCGCGCTCGTACAGCTTTTCCGGCGTGAGACAGTCGGCGGGTTCGATGCGATAGCGCTGCTCAGCGCTTTGCCAATCGAGCGACAGCAGCGTGGCTTGCCCGCCGCGCTTAACCCGGCTGGCGCTTTCGCGTTGGTGGCCGAGAAAGTTCTTCATGGCCGCCAGCAGAAACGCGCGAAATTTCCCCTTCTCGCTGTTGACGGAATCCAGGAAATTCTTTTCGATAAAGTAGGCGAAAAAGGCCTGTACGTGTTCTTCGGCATCCTCGTGGCCGAAGCCCTTGCGGCGCACGTAGGCATAGAGCGGATACCAATACGTGCGGCACAATTCCTCCATCGCCTGGCCGGATTCAGCGGTCGCTTGCCGCCCCGCGGACAAGACGACGGTCCAGCGCGTGGTGGTGAATTGATCGGCGGTCAACTGAATCCTACCTCTTCTTAAGCCCAGCGCTCACCTTTGCAGCGAGCAACTCTTCTTCGGCTGCCCCCAATTCTGCTTTTGCTTTTTCCAAATTGCCCAGGGTCTCCAGGCCGGCTTTATATAGGTTCGAAATGAGCGAGGCTTGATTCTTCGCCGCTTCCAACTTGGCTTGCGCCACCCGCACCGCATCGCCGGTCAATTGCGCTTCCAATACCACAACTTCGCTCTTTGCCTTTTCGAAATCCAGGGCCGTTGCCACTCCAGCATTGTGTAATTGGTTGACGCGATTGAAATGATCGTGCGCGGCCCGAAGTTTGGCCTCGATAACTCGCTTGGCGTCGCCGGTTAGTTCAGCCTCCAGCACGGCCACTTTGTCTTTTGCCGCCTGCGCGTCATCCAGACCCGTCAGTCCAGCTTTGGCGGCGGCTTCCACGCGGATCGCCTCGGCTTTAGCCTGCTCAAGCGCTGATTTATAAACTTCGCGGCGAACGTCGTCCGCGGGCGATTTCTCGACCGTGGGAGCCTGTGCCAGCGTGACCGTGACGCGGCTGCCGTCATGCAGATTTTGCGGCGCATCAAGGACCACAATTTCGCCGATCGCCAGACCGCTTGTGACTTCGACGCAATCCGCCGCCGCGTCGATTTTCCCGCAGGTGACGTGCCGGACGCTCACCGTCCGGCCGGGGTTCACAAGGTAAACGAAGCGTCCCGCTTCGTTGCTGAGAATCGCTTTTGTTGGCAGCAGCACCACGCCATGCTTCGTATCCACGAGCATACGGACGGTGACAAACATGTTGGTGAGCAAAATGACGCCGGGCCGGGGTTCGATGTTCGCTTTGCAGGCCAGGGTGCCGGTTGCGGTGTCGATTTGGCTGGCCACCGAGATCAATGCTCCCTCGCCCATCGATTTATCCTGCGCGTCCCGCGCCTCAACCGGCATGCGCTCTTTCGCGTTTAATTTCGTGACAACGGATTGCACGTCATTCTGCGGAATGGAAAATTCGATTTGGCGCGTGGGGGGAATTGTCGCTGGCGTTTGAGACGGCCGAACAGAACCAATGTAGTCGGAATAAATTTTCAGATCGCCTTTAAATACGGGCGTGGCCAGAACCGGAATCGAGTCGTCCACGGGTATTTGATTTTTTTCCGCCGCATTGGCATCCGCACGTTCCGCGCGAGCGAGCGGCTGGAGCTTGATCGTGATCGGCCCCGAACGCAAAAGGCTCTCACCGGCAAATGCAATTTCATTATCGCTGTGGTTTTCCGCGCTGATTTTCAGAGTCCGCGCTTCGTCGTCAGCCGTAAAATCGAAACGCCCGGAGTCATCGGTAAGAAATACTTGCACCGACCGATTCTCTCCCCGCTCGGAAACGATGCTCGTCACTTGGGCTCTGGCGATGGGCGCTCCCGTCACAGCGTCTTCAACCGTGCCCGTCACATGCACGAGCGGCGCGACTTCAGCAGGCAGCGCTTGCGGCATCGCCGGCGAACTTGACCGTGCCTGATAGAGCGAATACATCGCAATGAACATCAGCACAGCCATGACGACGGCGCCCAACGCAAGTCGTTTTGCGAATGGTTTCGCGGAGGCGATGTTTTCGCCAACGCCCGCGTTCGCCGCGCGCCAGACGTTGCGAACGATGAAGAAACTCGCGCCGCCCCAAAGCATCGTTGCCAGCAAGGCCACCGCATTGCTGCGCGCCGGATCGTAGAGGTCCGGCCAGCCGAGAAAACCTATGCCAAAGCAGACAATCATCCAGCCGATCGTTATATAAAGTCCCACCAGCGGAAGGGCCAGCCCATCGAAGACGGCCAGCCACAGTCCGTAAAGCCTGCCTTGCGAACGGCGGATCTTCGACACGGCGATCCAGCCTAAAATCGTGGCGCCGAAGGGCGCGAGAAATGCGGGCAGAATTATTCCGAAGGACAAGACGAACATGAGCAGCGAGGCGAACGGGCCGTGTCTCCAGAATTCGCTCGTTGCAAGCTCGTGTCCAACGAACGCCGGCACCACCGCAAAAAAGAGCGCAACCCACGCCGCGCCAAAAATTGCCATGCGCGAGAAGCGCGGTACAAAAGTTTGCGCCGCCGCCGCTTCCGGCTGCGTCGATGGCGAGGGCGTTTGTGCAATTGATACCACCTGCGTCTTCATTTCGCTGACTTGCTGGAAGCGCAGGCTCGGCTCCTTCTCAAGCGCGCGCAGCACGACTTCATCCAGCCGCACGTCGATCTGTACTTTGCGCGACGGGCGCTCGAATTTGCCGGCGGGCAATTCACCGGTGAGCATCTGGTAAAAGACGACGCCGAGCGCATAAATGTCCGCGCGATTGTCCACGTCGCCGGGACTCGCGAATTGTTCCGGAGCCATGTACTGCGGCGTGCCCACCACTTTGCCCGCATCCGTCTGCGAAGGCTGAATGCCGCCGGCGTCCATCGCCACGGTCTCCGTCTTGTCGCCGACGACGATTTTGGCCACGCCGAAGTCCGCAATCTTGACCTCGCCGCTTTTGTTCAGCAGAATGTTTTCCGGTTTGATGTCGCGATGAACGATGTCGTGATCGTGCGCGAACTGAAGCGCGTCGCAAATCTGCGGCACGATCGCCAGCGCCTCCTTGGGCGCGATGCCACCGGTGTTCAGCAATTGGCGCAGGTTCAATCCATCGACGTACTCCATCAGGAAATAATACTGGCCTTGCGTTTCGCCGAATTCGTACAGCGTCACGATGTTCGGATGCTGCAGCTTCGCCAGCGCCTTGGCTTCGCGCGCGAAGCGTTCCGCAAAGGAAGCGTCGTGGCTCACGCCCGGCGGCAGAATTTTCAGCGCCACCATGCGGTCGAGCTGCTTTTGGCGCGCCTTGTACACGACGCCCATTCCGCCTTTGCCGATTTGGCACAGCATTTCCAACTGCGGAAACAGGCGGCTCATTTCGTCGATTGAAAGCGCTTCCGCCGCTGCCGGTTGCGAGGGCGCCTGGCTATCCGCCGCGCCCTGTTTAAGCAAACACGCGGGGCAAAGCCCGCGCAACTGGCCGCCCGCCCCAAGCGCCGCTCCACATTGCGGACATCGGTTTTCGCCTGCCATGGTGAGCCCCCTTAATGTTTCGCTATCCCAACGTACTCATACGCGGAGCGCTCATGATGTTACGGGAAATGGAAAAAAAGATCGATTGCCGCTTTTGCATCAGCCCCTTGGCGCCGGGAGGTCAGGGAGCGGGCGCTGTTGGGCCGAGGCGGCAACGCCCGTCCCCGCGCCCACCACGTCTCCGATTTTGTCCTTTGCCAACATCCTGCCCATGCTGCATGGATATCCCATTTAAAAGGAATCCAATCGTCATCACAGGTCCTTTACCCCTTTGACGGAAAACACCGAAATTAACGGATTACGATGTGTTGAATTAGGAGCCGTCACTTTTCCGCGCGCGCCTCCTTCACTAATTGTACGGGCATGGTTCTGCGCCAGGCATCAATATACAAGCCGATCTGCGCGAGCGGCACGCTGGGTTCGAGCGCTTTCTGCTCCTCTTCCGCGAGGGCGCGCGACACGCCGGGATTGGGTGCGGGCGCTTTTGAATTTTGCGCGGACACAACCGGCGGCACGCTGGTGTTGTCCACGCTGCGCGTGCGCTCGTTTCCGTGGCGGAAGAAATCGCCGCAGCGCACAGCGCTGTTGCGCGTGACCCAGTTGATGTCGTGATTGTCGAACAAGCTCTTCAACTCGGGGTAGCGCGCCTCGTACAGCGCACGGTCGATTTCTTTCGAGTCCATCGACTTCGCGGTGAAGTCGCGCCAGCGTTTGTCGCTCCACGGCGAAAACGTCATCGCCTGGCGGCAGTCGACGAAGAGGTTGGCGTCGACGAGGTTGTCCTTGCCGCCGTGAATTTGAATGGCGCCAAAGCCGTGCTTCCCGCAGCCGCAGTTTTGAAAAAGGTTGCCGTAAATGAGCGTGCCGCTGATCGCGTCGTCGAGCCGAATTCCCGCCTGCCCAAGCGGGGGCGCGGCGTCGGGGTCGCGCCAATTTCCGATGTGGTGCCAGTAATTCCAGCGAAACACGTTGCCGCGGAATGTGGGGTTGCCCCACATGTCCACGGCGCCCTGATCGTCGGATTCCGTGACGCAATTGAACACTTCGTTGAACTCGACGAGGTTGTCGTTTCCGCCAAGGTTGATCGCGCTGCTCTTGATGTCATGGAGCAGATTGTGGGCGATGCAGATGCCGACGCCGCTGGCTTTCAACGCCGGCGTGTAGGTGTGGTCGATGCGCGAAAGATTGGAGATATCGCAATTCTCGACGGCGTGGCCGCACGGAGCGAGCGATTTGCGGTCGCCGCCGGTAACGGTCACGCCGCCGCGGCCCATGGATTGAACGTCGCACGAGCGGACGGTGTGGCGCAGGCCGCCGAGAATTTCGAGGCCGTTTCCGGCGAAGCGTTGAAGTTTGCATCCAACGAAGCGGCAGTCCGCGCCGCCGCGTACGATCACGCCGTCGGCGCTGCCCAGTTCCCACGCGATGTTTTCGAAGGCGACGTGCGCAACGTTGCGCAGTTCCGCAAAAGTGAACGGCGCCGCGGAGAGTTCCACGACCGCGCGCTCCGGATCGGAAGGCGGATAAAAATAAAGCAGGCTGGCCGCGCGGTCGAGATACCATTCGCCGGGCACGTCGATTTCCGACAATAAATTGATCGCGTGGAAGTGCTGGCCTTTGCGAAAGCCGTAACTGGGGTACGGCGGTTTGAAGCTGATTTCGCGGCGCGCCGTGTCGATCGACGCGACGTACTCGTAAGAATCCGCCCAATCCCAGAACCAATAGCCGTAGAGCAGCGCGTCTTTGTCGTCCTTCCAGCGCGCGGGGCGGTCGCCGTCATACGTGATCACGCCGTCTTTGAAACCTTTGAGGCCATGCTCCTCAACGGGCGTGCTGCCGCGCACGGCGACGACGTTCAACTCGCCGTCGTTCGGGTAGCGCGCGAGCTGCATCGCGGCGCCGTTGAAAAACAACTCGACGGTTGGATGAGTGTGAAAGCCGCGCCCGCTGTTGAAGCCGGCGTACTCCAGAGGAGGAAGAGCTGCGATGCCCAGCGCGCGCAGATCGCAGACGAGGACTCTGCCGCGCGATTCCTCGGGAAGGCGCGCGAGAATTGCGGGATCGCTGACGGGCTTGAAACCGCGCAAGCGCACGCCGCCGCTGAGCACCGGCGATTCGCCGTCCGCGGCGCGGTAAACGATCGGCGCGGCGGCGGTGCCGGAGTCGTCCTTCTCCAATATAAAGGTGTGTGAAAGCGGATACGTGCCGCCGTGCAGCGCGATGGCGACGCCGCCCGCCGGCAGCGCGTTCGCTTTCTTCAGCGCGCGGATTTGATCGCGCGCTTTTTCGAGCGTGGCGAACGGTTTCGCGGCGGAGCCGTCCTGCGCATCGACACCGCTGGGCGCTACATGCAGCACAAGGCCCGGCGGCGGCAGCGGCGGCAGCGCGGTGACACCGTTGTACGGCACGGATTTGGCGTCGGCGAGCGCGGCGAGGCGCGCACGGGCTTCGTCGCGTTGATGCGGCGGCAACGACTCGTCGGCGCTGAGCTTTTCATAGCGCGCGCGCGCTTCCGTCAGGGCCGCGTTTTGTTCCAACACATGTGCTTCATCCAACAATGCGGCGCCGCGCACCTGCGGCGGAAGCGCATATTCCGTTAACAGCTTCCGATACGCGGCAAGCGCATCGGCGCTGTTTTTCTTTGCGAGCGCGGCGCGCGCGTCGGCGAACGCGCCGGCCCAGCGCGCGAGATTGGCGGCTTCCTGAGTAGTCGTGGGCGATTCAATGCCTCTTGTGGACGACGCGACAATGATGACGATGAGCGCGACAAAAATCGCAGAATTGTTTTTCATTACGATAGACACCTATTCATGCAACGGGACGACCGCGTATCATAATGCGACATTGCGATCTGCACATCCTTTTACTGAATTTCTTAGGAGTTCGGTTCGCCCATTCCGAGATTGCGGTTCGCAGTTTGGCGTCCTCGTCCCGCGTTATTGCGCGAGAGGGAAAAATCTGGATGCTTGGGCCGTCAAGGCCAAGGATGTCAAAGACCAGCAGTCGCATGACCGTCTTCGCCGCTGATATGTGGAAGTTGCCCGCTTAATCTTCCTGCGCCCGCTTCACCACGCCGCCGTCCCCTCGGCCCTCCTCACGATCTCGCTCACACGCTCCGCCTTCGTGACGTGCGACTTAAAGGCGATGACCGCGCCCGTGGAACAATAAACGAAGCTGGTCATTCTCCGCGCCGCACGAACTGCACGAACCGCTGCAGCGCCGGCGACAGATCGTCGCGCCGCCACGCCATCACCGTTTCATAAATCGGCGCATCGCCCGGCAGCGCAACAAAACGCACGCCGCTTCTCTTGGTGATCTCCGGCGTCATCGGCAGCGGCGCCACGCCCAGACCCGCCGAAACCAGCCACAATTGAGTGGCGATGTTGAACGCATACTGCTCGACTTTCGGTTCAAATCCCGCCGTGCGGCAGCGCAGATAAAACTCCTCGTAGAACGTGCGCGAGACATCCGGCTGAATCAGAATAAAGCGCGCATCGGTGAGTTCCGTCCACTCAATCTTGTGGCGTTTCGCCAGCGGGTGCCCCACCGGCACCGCGATGCGCGTGGCTTCGCGCTTGATCCGGTGCGTCTCAAGCTGCGGCGGAATCTGCGACGGCAGCCGCAGAAATCCCGCGTCGATTTCGCCCGACATCAGCGCTTCGATCTGCCGCACCGACAGATAATCCAGCAGCGAAATTTTGATCCCCGCGTGCCGGCGCTGAAACGCGCGCATCGTCGTCGCGAAGAAATGCGGCGAGATGATGCCCATGTTCACGCCAATCGTCAGGTGTCCGATCTGCCCCTCCGCGCGCTGCCGCGCGCGCCGTTCGAGCCGCGCCACTGCATCGAGCACTTCTTTCACATCCGAGAGAAAATCGTGCCCCGCCTGCGTGAGCATGATTTTGCGCCGCGAGCGGTCGAACAATTCCAGCCCCGTCTCGCGCTCCAAATCGCGAATCTGCTGGCTCAGCGGCGGCTGCGAGATGTGCAGTTTTTTCGCCGCCTGGCTGAACGACAGTTCCGTGGCGACAGAGACAAAGTAGCGCAAATGCCTGAGTTCCATGTGGACTCCCATACTCTTTAAGTATGCTAATGAGATAAACCATATATTTGACATACCGTATTTTCAAGGGTAGTTTGTTCGTAGTCCCGCCTTTAGGCGGAAGGGCGGATTGCTTCCAGAGCGCCAACCGCCTAAAGGCGGGACTACGAACTCAGCACCCAGGACTCAGGACTCTTTACCCATGTGGATCGTCCAGCTTGCCCTGCGCCGGCCCTACACCTTCGTAGTGATGTCGGTGCTCATTTTTGTGGTCGGCGTCGTGACCATCCAGCGCATGGCCACCGACATCTTCCCGGAAATCGACATCCCAGTCGTCGCCGTGGTCTGGAATTATGCCGGCATGTCCCCGGACGAAATGGAACAGCGTATCATTGGGCAGTTCGAACGCGTGCTGGTTTCGACGGTCAACGACATCGCGCACATCGAAAGCCAGTCGCTCAATGGCGTGGGCGTGGTGAAAATTTTCCTTCAACCCGGCGCGAAGATCGAAGCGGCCACGGCGCAGATCACGGCCTCCGCGCAGGCGGTGTTGCGCGCCATGCCGCCCGGCACCACGCCGCCGCTGGTGATCCGCTACAGCGCCAGCAACGTGCCGATCGTGCAGGTCTCGCTGGGCAGCGAGACGCTCTCCGAACAGCAGCTTTTCGACATCGCGGCGAATGGATTGCGGCCGGGCATGGCGACGGTGCCGGGCGCACAGGTTCCTTACCCCTACGGCGGGCGCCAGCGCCAGATGATGATCGACATCGACCCGCAAAAACTCTACGGCTTCAATCTCTCGCCGGCCGACGTCTCGAACGCCCTCAACTTGCAGAATTTGATTCTGCCCGGCGGCTCCGCTAAAGTCGGCCCCACCGAATACAACGTGCGCCTCAATTCGAGCCCCGTCACGGTTGACGCGATCAAAGATTTGCCGATTAAGTCCGTCAACGGTCGCACCGTTTACATCCGCGACGTGGCGCACGTGCGCGACGGCGCCATTCCGCAAAACAACATCGTCGATGTGGACGGCGCGCGCGGCGTGCTCCAGCCGGTGCTCAAAGGCGGCTCGTCCACGCTCGCCATCGTCGATGGCGTGAAGGCGCGCATGCCTTCGCTGCTCGCGACTCTCCCGAAAGATTTGAAAGCCACGCTCGTCGGCGACCAGTCGATCTTCGTTCGCGCCGCGATCTCCGGTGTGCTGAAGGAAGCCGCCATCGCCGCCGGCCTGACCGCGCTGATGATCCTCATGTTCCTCGGCTCGTGGCGCAGCACGGTCATCATCTGCATCTCCATCCCGCTCTCACTGCTCGTCTCCGTCGTCGCGCTGGCGCTATTGGGTCAGACGCTCAACGTCATGACGCTCGGCGGCATGGCCCTGGCCGTGGGCATTCTCGTGGACGACGCCACCGTCGAAATTGAAAATGTGCACCGCAACATCGCCATGCGCAAGCCGCTCACGCAGGCGATCCTCGACGGCGCGCAGCAGATCGCCATGCCCGCGTTCGTCTCCACGCTCTGCATCTGCATCGTCTTCGTGCCGGTCGTCTTCATCGACGGCGCCGCGCGCAGTTTGTTCACGCCGCTGGCCATGGCCGTGGTCTTTGCGATGCTCACATCGTATTTCCTGAGCCGCACGCTGGTGCCGACGATGGTTCAATATCTGCTGGGCGCTGAAATAGAACACGAACACGCGACGCATCGCTCGCTCATTCAACGCGGGCACGACGTGTTCAATGCGCTCTTCGATAAAATCCGCAAAATGTACGGCGGCTGGCTGGCTTGGTCGCTCGATCACCGCGCGCTGGTCGTTGCCGCATTCGTGCTCTTCGTCGGAGCGTCCTGCGCGCTGTTCCCATTAATTGGGCAGGATTTCTTCCCGACCGTGGATGCCGGACAGATTCGCTTCCACGTGCGCGCGCCGCCTGGCACGCGCATCGAGGAAACCGAGCGCTATTTCGCGAAAGTCGAAAACATCGTTCACGAAATCATTCCCGCGGAACAACTCAAGACAACCGTGGACAACATCGGCATTCCCAACAGCGGCATCAATCTCGCGCTCAGCGACGGTTCGCTGATGTCCAGCGCCGACGGCGAAGTGCTGATCACGCTCAACGAAGAACACAACCCGACCGCCGACTACATCAAAGCGCTGCGCAAGACGCTTGCCGATAAGCTGCCGGAAGTCACCGTCTTCTTTCAGCCGCCGGACATCAGCACGCAAGTCTTGAACTTCGGCCTGCCCGCGCCGATCGACATTCAAGTCACCGGCCCGCGCCGCTCCCTGGCCGAGAACCTCAAACTCGCGCAGCAGATCAGCGAGCGCGTGGCGCAGATTCCCGGCGCCGTGGACGTGCATCTTCAGCAGGTGACGAACGCGCCGGAATACCACGTCGAGGTGGACCGCACCATGGCCAGCCAGTTCGGCATGACGCAGAGGGACGTGGCCAACGGCGTGCTGGTCAGCTTGAGTTCCAGCGGGCAGGCCGCGCCCAATTACTGGCTCGATCCCAAGAACGGCATTCAATACGCCTTGGCCGTGCAGACGCCGCAATACATGATGAATTCGATGGAAGCGTTAAAAGACACGCCGCTGAATACAAGCAACGGTCCGCAACTTTTGGAAAACATGGCCGAGGTCACGCGCGGCACTGGCGCGACGAACATCACTCACTACAACGTCGCGCCGACTTTCGACGTGCTTGCCGGCGTGCAGGATCAGGATTTGGGATCGGTTTCAAAAGCCGTGGACACAATCCTCGACGAATTCCGCCAAAGCGGCACGCTGCCGCGCGGCACCACCATTACTGTGCGCGGGCAAGTGGAGAGCATGAAAACATCGTTCAACGGCTTGGCGTTCGGGTTGATTTTCGCGGTGCTGCTGGTGTATCTGCTGTTGGTCGTCAATTTCCAATCGTGGACCGATCCGCTGATCATCCTGATGGCCCTTCCCGGCGCGCTGGCCGGAATTCTATGGATGCTGTTCGCGACGAGCACGACTGTCAGTGTGCCGGCATTAATGGGGGCGATCATGAGCATCGGCACGGCCACGGCCAACAGTATTCTGCTGGTGAATTTCGCCAACGACCAGCGCGATGTCGGACATAGCGCGCTCGACGCCGCGTGGAGCGCCGGCATCACGCGCCTGCGCCCGGTCTTGATGACGGCGCTGGCGATGATTCTGGGCATGCTGCCGATGAGTTTGGGTTTGGGCGAAGGTGGCGAACAAAATGCGCCTTTGGGAAGAGCCGTGATCGGCGGGTTGGCCTGCGCCACGTTTGCCACGCTGTTCTTCGTGCCGGTCGTGTACAGCCTGCTGAGGCGTCGCGCGCCGAAACTGGCCGCGCTGAACGTCGCCGAATAGAGTAGGATTAAGGATTAGGAAGTCATCATGAAAGCCAACGAATCGGCCGTCTTGGAAAAACCGCTCGACACGCCTGTGCTTGCCAGCCGTTCGGCGCGCAACATCACGCCGGGTGCCACTGCGGGCTTGTCCCGCAATGCGAACGCGCACGCGCCCGAATCCATCGACACGCGTGACGCCGCGCGGCGTCCGCATTTTGCCTGGGTGCTCTTCGGCTTGGTCGTGGTTGGCGCGGTCTTCGGCGTGCTTTTCCTCAGCGGCTGGCGGCCGATGGAGCGCCGCCAGTCTGCGCTGCTCGTCAATGCCGAAGCCGTGAAGAATGCCACGCCGCGTGTGGCCGTGGTATCGCCCAAGCGCCTGTCCACCGAGAACGAATTGCTGCTGCCCAGCGACGTGCAAGCTGTCCGCGAGACGGATCTCTACGCCCGCACCAGCGGCTACCTCAAGCGCTGGCTCGTGGACATGGGAGACAAAGTCAAGGAAGGCCAACTCCTCGCCGAAATCGAATCGCCTGAAGTCGATATGCAGCTTATGCAAGCGAAGGCCGCGCTCGATCAATCCAAAGCCGTGCTCGAACAATCCAAAGCGGCGCTTGAACAATCCAAAGCGCAAGTCGGCACGGCCAAAGCCACCGAGGAACTGGCGGAGATCACTATGAAGCGCTACGTGGGCTTGCGCGGAACCAACAGCGTCAACGAAGAAATGATCTCCGAAAAAGAAGCCGATTTCAAAGCGAATCACGCGCGCACGCTCGCCGCGCAAGCCGCCGTCGCCGCCGCCGACAAGTTGGTCGGCGTCTCCGCCGCCAACATCGAAATGGCACAAGCGGCGGTGAACCGGCTGGACGTGTTGAAGTCCTTCGAGAAAGTCACGGCGCCGTTCGACGGCATAATCACCGCGCGCCAGACCGAGAACGGCGCGCTGGTGAACGCCGGCAGCGGCACGGGCGCAACGCCGCTCTTTTCGATTTCGGCCACCGACATCGTGCGCGTGTACGTGGACGTTCCGCAAACGGTCGCGCCGTCAATCAAGGAAGGCCAGACCGTCGAATTGCTCGTGCGCGAATTCCCCGGCAAAAAATATTCAGGCAAAGTCACCCGCACCACACGCTCGATCGACCGCGCCTCACGAACCATGCGCACGGAAGTGCAGGTCGCCAATGCAAACGGCGACTTGCTGAAAGGCATGTACACGCAGGTGAAACTGAGCGTCGCGCGAGCGCACGCGCCAGTGCTGCTTCCCAGCAGCGCGCTGGTCGTCAACGCCAGCGGCACGCAAGTCGCTGTCGTGCGCGACGGCAAAGTTCATTTTCAGCCCGTGGAGCTGGACGGCGATTACGGTGCAAACTTCGGCGTCAGCTCCGGCCTTACCGAAAGCGATAGCGTGATCGCCAATCCGGGAGAGCGGCTCGCCGAAGGCATGGCCGTGACGGTTTCACAACCATCGGAATAGCGCGCCGGTACCCGTTTTAATTGCTGCCGCAATTTCGTCCGGCGTCTTTCCTGCGCGCAAAAGTGCCACGATTTGCTTACCCTTGTTCGAATCCCAACCGATTCTCGGCATGATTCCCCCAGTGGAATCAGCCGGAATCTCTGCGGGAACGGTTTGTCAGTGGGGTGGCTGGAAATCGCTGGAGACGATGTTGCGATATCTGGCCGATGTGGATGTGACCGACAGTGTCAAGGCGATGGAGCAGGCGGTTCAACGACTGGCGTGCGCGTGACAACAAAATGACAACATTTCGAAGCGAGCCTGAAATCAGACTCGCAAGCCATTGGGGACTAACGAGATAAGTTTTACTAACGGAGAGGCAGGGATTCGAACCCTGGAGACCATCACTGGCCTACTTGTTTTCGAGACAAGCCCAATCGACCACTCTGGCACCTCTCCGAAGGGCGTCTGGATTATATCGTCAAAAAACGCGCAGGCAATTGCTGTTCGCGTTACATCTGCGGCTTCGGCGGAATCACCGGCGGTTTGCAGGAAAGCACGCCGCGGGCGTTGAGTTTGCGGGAGTAGATGCCACGCATTGTCACGAGATATAATGTGTCGAAGTTGGGGCCGCCAAAGGCTATTCCAGTCACGGAAGTCCGCAGCGGCAGATTCAAGATTCCAATTACGCGCCCCGCTTGGTCAAGAATTTGGATCCCATTTTTGCAGGCAACGTACAGGCGTCCTTTGTCATCAACGGCAGATGCGTTGGCATAAACCAAATTCTCGCCCTCGGCGGATTGCAGCGTATAGAATGGCTCCCCGTTGTTCAGCTTCGCGTCGGCTCCAATCTGAAACGAATCGATTGCGCTCTTATGCCTGTCAATGATCGCCATGAAGCCTTGATCCGGAATTAATTGCAAGATTGAGTGATCGCCAGTTTTCGCCGTAAGTGTGGATATTTCCTTTTTTGCGTTAATCAAAGTAATATGGCCTTCCAATACGCCGCAATACAAAGCACCGGTATGATCGAACGCAAGCGAAAAAACACCCTTGCCCTGATTCAATTCGGCATAATCGGTGCGCTTTCCCTCCTTGTCAAAACACGCAATTTTGTCTCCCGCCGCTCCATATAACTTGCCGTCTGGGCCAAATTTGATCTCTCCGCTATAATCCTTAAAGTCCGCGAATTCGGCGGCGCTGCCATCGCTGTTCAATTTCATGATTTTCGCGCCGTTATCGCCCTTGTTATTCTTGAGGAAATATGGGACGCCAGAGTCGTCAACGTCACATCCGCGCATTAATACGGCGCCACCCAGATCAGTTTCGCTCAGCATGTAACTGTGCTTCCACCCCTCCCCCTTAATCAACACCTCCCAAACCCCGCGTTGATCCGCCTTCTCCGGCCGCTTGCCTTCGACGGGATCGGCGCGCCACAGCCAGCGCATCGCGTCCGGAAAGTTCATTCCCAACTGCTTGCCGCTGTGGCCGTCGTGGCCTTGCAGGAAAAAATAATCGTAGCCCATCCAGTTGAACGCCGCGGCCATGTCTTGATTGGCGTGCCACCAACTGCCGGCGTAAATGTCCAGATCGTGGTCGCCGTCCTGCATGTAAATGCGAATCGGTTTCGGCTCGGTTTTGCGAATCAGGTCGGGATACGCGTTGCAGCCGTGCAGGCTCGTGAAACTGCCGATGCCGCTGACGACTTTGGCGAAGGCGTCGGGGCGTTCCCAGGCGACGGTGAAAGCGCAGCTTCCGCCGGAGCTTTGGCCGCAGACGGCGCGGCCCGCGGGGTCTTTGGTCAGGTTGTATTTCTTCTCCACTTCCGGAAGAATCTCTTCAAGCAAAAAGCGCGCGTAGCGGTCGCCGACGGAATCGTATTCGAAGGCGCGGTTCATGCGCGGGAGACGCGATGCGGTTTTCGGGATCGATTTTTCAGCTTCTTCACGCGACTTTCCCCTCGCCACAGCCACGGCAATTTCGCCGTTGAGAAGTGACTCAGATTTCGGAAATTCAGCGTTGTCCGCCGGCGGCAACACGCCGGGGTTGATGAAAATCCCAATCGTCACGGGCATTTCTATTTTGTTGATCAGATTGTCGAAGACGACGGGCGCGCGCATTTCGCCGGCGACGTTGACGGGGCCGCCGCCGTCTTGAAAGACCATCACATTGGCGGGTTTGGCGGGATCGTATTGCGCGGGGACGTAAATCCACCAATCGCGTTCGGTGCCCGGAAAGATTTTGCTGCGCCACGGCGGTTGCTTCTCGACTTTGCCCTTCGGCACGCCGTCGTGATACTCCGAATCCGGGCTGCGCTTCACCTCCTCGCCGCAAAACGCGGAGCACACGATAACGAATGAAATCAACAGAGCGCAAAGTTTGATCATGATGCTTGCCTTTCAGGTTTTGACGATTCTCTCCAGCCGCGTTAGCGGCGAAACATGAATAGCCGTGGGCGTAGCGCGCCTGCGCGCAAGCCCACGGTTGCGCGCGCAAAAAAATCCCAAGCCGCGTCAGCGGCGGCACCGAGGGCGCGTTGGGTGTCGCCGCTACGCGGCTTGGAACGATCTATCGGCGCCATACCGTGGCCTTGCGCGTAAACGCGCTACGACCACGGCTATTCATGTGCCGCCGCTACCGCGGCTAACAGCAAGTCGAAAAGCCCGCGGCGCTAAGTGCCGCTCCGCCATTCAATTTTTCATTTTGAATTTTACATTTTTAATTCTTCCCGTTGCTCTGCAAAAACGCCACCAAATCGATGATCTCCTGCTCCTTCAGCGTGTCGAGAATTCCTTCGGGCATCATGGATGTTTCAATCTTTTTTTTGCTGGCGATTTCGCTTTTGTTGATCGTCACCACTTCGTTGGGCGTGATCATGTCGATGGTCTTGTCGCGGTCGTTGCGCTCAAGGCCGGAGATCATGCGGCCGTCTTTGGTCTTGACCACGGTGACCTGGTAATCGTAAGGCACAATCGCGTTGGGATCGACGACGTTGAGCATGAGGTAATCAAGGTTGGCGCGGCCGGAGCCGGTCAAATCGGGGCCGACTTTGCCGCCTTCGCCGAAGAGCGTGTGGCAATTGTAACACGTCTTCTTGAAGACCTCGTGCCCGCGCTTGATGTCGGACGCCTGCGGCCCGGCGTCCTTAATCAGCTTCGTGTATTTCGCGATGCTGGCTTTAAGCGCATCGGGCGTCGGCTTCGTCCCGCCCCAGTTTGCCTTGATCCATTGGTTCAACTCCGGCACGTTCGCGTTTTCCAGGTACCGCAGCGTGAAGGCGTTGAGGTCCTCCTTGGGGATGCGCTTGTCTTTAAGCGCACCCAGCAGCGCGCGCGCATATTCGGCGCGCGAGCCGAGTGTGAAGAGCGCGTCCGTTTTTTCGGCGAGCGTGAGCTGAGCGTACACAGAGACGATGGCCTCGCCGGTCTTCGCATCGTCGAAGACGGCCAGCCCGCGCAGCGCGGCTCCGCGCAAGTCCGCGTCGTTAAGAAGACCGAGAAGCACAGCGGAGGTTTTCGGCGCGCGCGCCTGGACTAGCAACTCAATCGCGGATTCGCGGTCTTTCAGATTCGCTTTCGCGTCCGCGGCCATGGCGAGGCATTTTTGGAGCGCAGCGGGGTCGCCGAAAATGAACGCGAGTTTCAGGGCGAGTTTGCGAACGTCAGCGTTTGCGCTGGCTTCCAATCTTGCGCCGAGCGCTTTCCAATCTTCAGGCATAGCAATATCGCGCTGCCCTTTCAATGCCGCAAGCATTCCTTTCAGCACATCAATCTGCGCGCTGTGAATAGCGGCAAGGTCCGCTTTCCCGTCGACTTTCCATTGATTCTCCCAATCGATCACTTCCTCAATCATTGAAAATGCGCCATTCACCTGCTCTTCCGTCAAGCGCCGTGCGGTGAATTCTCGCACGAGTGGGATCATCCCTCCGACAGCGATTCGCCCCGCTGTAATCAGTTTTGTTACGTGCGGTTCCAGCGCGTACCAATACATCAGTGGCAAATTGTGATCCGCATTATCTTCGCCGTGTAGAATCAAATCGCTGAATATTGTGGCGAATATAATCTCGTCATGCACCCGTTGAAGCGCGGAGGCCAAGTGCAGACGCACCATCGGTGATAGATCGGTTTGCGCCATCTCGCGGAATTTCCCGCGCGTGTAAAAGAATAGAAAGAAATTGTTGTCAGCAATGAGCCTGATGGCCCAACACCGGATATTTTCGTCAGCATGATCGAGTTGCTTGGTCAAGAATTTCTCATCGGCCGCGCCAATCGCATTCAGCGCCCACATCGCCCGCAGTTTCCGTGTTACGTCAGGATTTTCGACGAACATCTTGAGCAGCGCGGGCGCTGTCTCCCGGCTCAGCGTCCCGTTCGCCGCGCGTTCCTGCAACACGCGCCGCGCGTGCCGCACGAACCAATCGTTCTTGTGCAACTGCAGCTTCACCAGTTCGTCGTCGCTGAGCTTCGACACATCGCCCGCGTACGGCGTCGTCTTGCCGTACGTCATCTTGTAAATGCGACCCGTCGTGTCCAGATCGCCCGAATGGCATTCGCCGCCCTGGTTCCAATCGCAAAAAAACACGCCGCCGTCGGGTCCGGATTTGATCGCCACGCCGCGGAAGAGCGGGTCGTTGGCGAAGAGCAAATCCTGGCCGTGCAGGCCGACGTAGCCGGAGCCTTGGCGCTTGAGGATGTCGTTGTTGATGCGGTTGCCGTGCGTGTTGAGCGTGAAAAACGTGTTGCGGTATTTGTCCGGCCAGTTGTCGCCGGAATAAATCATTGCGCCGGCGTGCGAATGGCCTCCGCCGGCGGCGTCGTGAGGGCCTTTGCCGCCGCGCGAACTGGTCCAGCTTCCGCCGGCCCAATGGATGTGGTCGGCGGTTTGGTCGAGCAGTTCGTAGGAATATTTGTTGATGTCATCGCCAAACATTCGTTTCGTGTGCATGCCTGGGATGACGTGCCACAAATGCCCGATGACCGTGTTGCAGATGAACATCTGTCCCCAATCGTCGTAGTCGATGCCCCACGGATTGGTCGTGCCGCTCAAAACGATTTCGAAAATCTTCTTCGTCGGATGATAGCGCCACACGCCGGCGTGCATGAAGGTGCGTTCGGAATCTGGCGCGCCGGGCTTGCCCACGTTCGACGGCAGCGTGATCCCATCGCATCCGTACAACCACCCGTCCGGCCCCCACGTCAGCGAATTGAAGACGTTGTGTTTGCCTTGCGAGGCCCAGCCGTCCAGCACGACCTGCGGCTCGCCGCTGGGTTTGTCGTCGCCGTCTTTCATCGGAATAAAAAGCAGATTCGGCGCGCAGCAGACCCACACCCCGCCGAAGCCAAGCGTGAAGCCGGAAAGATAATTCCCCTTGTCCCAGAACACTTTCACCGAATCGAAATGCCCCGTGCCATTCTTGTCCTCAAAAATCAAAATGCGGTCATGCCCTTCCGGCTTCCAATTCGGATAAGACTTGAATTCCGCGACCCAAAGCCGCCCGCGGTCGTCGAATTCGAACGCAGCAGGCTGGACGACATCCGGCTCGCCGGCAAAAAGCGTGACGTTGAAGCCGTCGGGGAATTTCATGGCTTTGACGGCGTCTTGCGGGGAGAGGCCGGGTTCGGCGGAGAAGGATTCTATTTGGAACGCGCAAGCAATTATGAAGACCAGCGACAGAATCGGCGATCGTGACATGTGGGTATCTCTTGATTTAACTTTCGAATGAATACCCCGCGAACGACCTTGGAGCTACAGTCTTGGCGGATGCGCCATTACTTCTTCGCAAACTGCTCCCGCAATTTCTCAAACGCTTCCGCGCGTTCCGGTTTTGGCGCGCCGCCGAAATTGAGGAAGACTTTGAACGCGGCGGCGCCTTGCGTATCGAAGAATTGGAAGCTCAGCGTTTTGCCGCCGTCCATGTGGCTCGGTTTTTCGACGGCGAAAATCGAGGCGAGGTTTTTCGGGCGGATGTGCATGTCGAGCGACGGCGTCTGGACGTTGAAGAATTCGCCCCACGAACTGAAGTTGCCGAACTGGCCGTTGGCTTCGAGCGTCACCGCGCCGTTGGTGCAGATGACGTGAACGCTGCCGAGCGGTTCGAAGGCGCGGATTAGTTCTTCCCAGCGCGCGGCGTCCAGTTCGCGCGTGCCTTGCGTCAAGTGGCGGATGACGTCGGCTTCAGGGAGGTTGAGTTTATGCGCGATCTGCATGGTCATGGCGCGCGGATTTTCGGCGAGCACGGCGGCGACGGCGGAAGCTGTTTGATTGGAGGGCATGTGGGGCTCCTTTTATCTGACGGCCTTGCAATGCGGGTTCCAATGTTCGCTGCGCGCGAAGGATTTTGCGAGTGGAAAGCGCCGAAGATTGCGTAACTAATAAGGGCTACAGAGTGAACTCATCGGTTCCGATGCATTTTTACCCGGAGGGGTTCAAGATATTAGCCGCGGGTTGAGGGCGTTTACGCCCGATACCTCCGGTTAGGCCGCGCAATGAATCCCTCGATTCCGGAGGGGTCGCAGATGAATTCAACAGCGCCGGTCTATGCGCGGTCATCCACGCTGAATTGCGCTTTTCGCAATCGGAGCGAACTCGCGCAAATCCCCGCAACGAAAATCGCCATCGCGCTGAGCGCAATCCAAGTCGAATACGCGCTGCCGTCCGCCAGCGTTCCGGTGAGCGCGCCGATCGCGGCGGTTCCCGGCGAGAGATTCAAAATCCAATGCAGCGCCGCGCGCAGTGCGTTCGCCTGCGGCGCGGACGAATCGGCCAGGGACGTGCCGGCGTTGGGGCCGGTTAGAAATAATTCAGCGAGCATGTACGCTGAAATCGGAAGTCCGAAAATCCAGAAGAACAGCGCGCCTAGCGCCGCATGCGGCTTGATGCGCGAAAGTTGAATCGAAACCCACGCGGTAAACGCGATCCACAGCGCCGCCTGCGCGATGCCCGCGTTGCTCACCGCCGACACGCGCGCTGCCGCCAGCAGCATGAACGCCGATGCGACGCCCAACCAAAGCGCCGCCAGCGCGGATTTCGCCAAATGCAAACGCGGAGATTCGCCGCGCAATTCATCCCGCGAAAAAATCAACGGCGCCGCGAAAACCGCCAACGCCAGGGCGAAACCTGAGATCAGGTGCGCTGCAAGCGCCGCATCCGCGACCCAGAATGCGGGCAGCGACCCCGCCGGTGCGACGCCCCAGCACGTCACCGCCGCCAGCAGCAGCGTGAGAACGCAGAGCACAATTGTGGCGCGGCGCGAAAGCATGCAGTCATTAAAGAGCAAACTCGCGCGGATGAAAAATGAAGAATTTCCGATTTCCGTCACCTGCGTCCTGTGCAAACCGCGAGAGATGAGCTAAACTAATGCACGCAATAGGAGTTTTCCTCGATGTCAGCCAAAGCCGGAATGAAATGGGCCTCCGCGCTCAGCACCGCGACCGATACGGACAAGGCCGTCGAAGAAACGTGCGCGCAAATCAGCACGGATTTGCGCGGCGCGCGGCCGGACGTGGCGTTCGTCTTCGTCTCGCCGCAGCACCGGTCGAGCTTCGCGCGCGCGGGCGCGGCGGTGGCCAAACGGCTGAATCACGCGCATTTGCTGGGCTGTTCCGGCGGCGGTGTGATCGGCGCGGGTCGCGAAGCCGAACACAAATCCGCGCTCTCGATCACCGCGGCGATTTTGCCGGATGTCCAGATCGCTCCGTTTCATTTGGATGACGATTCAATTCCGGGGCCGGACGATCCGCCGCGGCGCTGGGAAGAGCGCATCGGCGTCAAAGCGGCCGACGAACCGAATTTCGTGCTGCTGGCCGACCCGTTCAGCATGATGCGCGCAGAGGACATGCTGCGCGGATTCGATTTCGCGTTTCCCAACGCGGTGAAAATTGGCGGGCTGGCCAGCGGCGCGAACGGTCCCGGAAAAAATGCGCTGTATCTGGATCATGCGTTTCATCGCGCGGGCGCGGTGGGGTTGGCGTTTACCGGCGCTTTGTCCGTGGACACGCTCGTCGCGCAAGGCTGCCGGCCCGTCGGGCGGCCAATGCGCGTCACGCGCTGCTCAAAAAATCTGCTGATCGAACTGGACCGCAAACCGGCGCTGGGCGAGGTGGCGGAGCTTTTTGAAAATGCAACCGAAGCCGAGCAGGAATTGATTCGTACCTCGCTTTTTCTGGGCATCGTGATGGACCGTTTCAAAATCGGCGATCCGCGTCCCGGCGATTTTCTGATTCGAAATCTGGTGGGCCTCGACGCCAACCGCGGCGTGCTTGCCGTCGGCGCGCTGCTCGACGAAGGTCAAACGGTGCAGTTCCATCTGCGCGAAGCGGGCGCGGCGAGCGCCGATTTGCAGGCCGTTTTGCGCCGCTACACGACCGACCGGCTCAACGCAACCAAAGGCGAAGCGCTGCCGGTGCCGCCGCGCGGGGCGCTGCTCTTCTCGTGCCTGGGCCGCGGCGAAAACCTTTACAACAAACCCAACCATGACAGCAATGCGTTCGCGTCCGAATTCGGCGACATCCCGCTCGGTGGATTTTTCTGCAACGGTGAAATCGGACCCGTCGGCGGCACAACGTATTTGCACGGCTTCACGTCCTGCTTCGGATTATTTCGCAACAAAGCGTAAAATTTGGAGCGCCGGCTTCCGGCCGGCCAGCGCACCGTGTCAAATTCGCTTCCCGTTATTGACATGCACACGCATCTCGCGGGCCTCGGCCACGGCGGGACGGGCTGCTTTATTTCCGAGAAGAAATTCCATTCGCTGCTCTACAAATTGATGCGCAAGAAGCTGGGCATCTTTGACGCGCATTTGCAGGAGCGCCTCGATCAGGCTTATCTCGAACGCCTCGAAAAGGACGCGCGCGCCGCGATCGACCGGCGCGCGCTTTCGGCGTGCGTCGTCTTCGCACACGATCGCATTTATGACGGCTCCGGCGAAGTCCGCGCGAAGGGGCAGGAGTTGTTTGTCCCCAACGAGTACACATTCGCGGTCTGTGAGCGCGAGGATTTGCGCGGACTGTTTTTGCCGGCGATGTCGGTTCATCCTTATCGCAAAGATGCGCTCGACGAATGCGCCAAATGGATCGAGCGCGGCGCGGCGGCGTTGAAGTGGCTGCCCAATTCGCAAGGCATGGACCCGTGCGATTCGCGCTGCGAGAAAGTGTTTGACTTGCTCGCGGCGCGCCGCGTGCCGCTGATCGCGCACACCGGCGGCGAACACACGGTCACGGTCATTCGCCCGGAACTCGGCGATCCGGCGACGCTGCGGGCCGCGCTGGAGCGCGGCGTCACGGTGATCATGGCGCACTGCGGCACGCAAAGCGGGCTTTTCGATCACAATTGGATGCCGGCGTTTTGCGAACTGGCGCGCAAGTATCCGAATTGCTACGGCGACACGTCGGCGTTCAACACGCCAGGGCGGGCGCGCTGGATCGACCATTTTTTGCGCGAAGAAGGCGTGGTCGAAAAACTCGTGCACGGCAGCGATTATCCGGTGCCGCCGACGGCGTGGTTTTCACTGGGGGCGCTGGGGTGGAACAAAGCGAAGGAGCTTGAATACATCTGGAGTTTTCTGGCGCGCGACGTGGAGATCAAGCGCGCGCGGGGTTTTCCCGATGTGGTTTTTACGAATGCGGCACGGGTGCTTGCGCAGGGGAGTTTGGAGCGTTGGAACATCGCAAGCGCCTAATTCAATCCTTCACCGCAATCAGCGCCGCCATGCGGCCGGTCACGCCTTTCTCCCGTCGATGCGAAAAAAATTCCTGCGCATCGCGATGCGTGCACTGCGTCGTCATGTCGATGTTTCGTTCTGGAATTCCGGCGCGCAGCAGCGAGAGGCGAATGGCTTCACGAATGTCCGCGCTGCCTTTGCCGTCGCTTCGCCTTTGAATCGGCGCGTCATTTCCGAAAACGCGTTCAAATTCGGAAAGCACTTCAGCACCGACTTCAAATGCCTCGAATCCAATGCACGGCCCAATCGCGGCAAGCACGTTTTGCACGGACATTTCGCGGCCTTCGGCGGCGCGGGATTTCAGCGGCGCGTTTAGCGCCGCGACGGCGACGCCGGCAATCGTGCCGCGCCAGCCGGAATGAATCGCCGCGACGCTGTGCCCGTCGGTGCTGGCGAGCAGTACCGGACAACAATCCGCGACACGCACGCACAACACGCGCGTGGGATCGCTCGTGATTAGCGCGTCGCCTTTGGCGCAACTGTCGTGCGCCGCTGCCCGAGAAATTTGCGCGACCGCGTCGCTGTGAATTTGATGCAGCCAACAACGCTCGCGGCCGTCCAGTCCGGCCGCTTTTTCAAGGCGCGCGTAATTTTCAAAAATCCGCGCGCGTTCGTCGCGCACGTCCCCGCCGGGATTTCCGAGATTAAGCGAATCGAATGGCGCGGAACTCACACCGCCCAAGCGCGTGCTGAACGCGTGGGGCACACCGGCTTCGCGCAATTGCGGCGACACGTAAAACACCGGGCCGCTCGCATGCTGAATTCGCTCAAGCAACATTGAAACAGTATCGTCAACGCTGCCACCGCGGAGTATATTTCCTGCGCCCCTGTTTATCGGAGAAACCACTGCATGATTCTTAAGCGTTTGATCGCCCTTGCTATTTTTATTCTCATGGCCATGCACATTCGCGCCGGCGAATCCGCGACTCAATCGCCCGACGGCGTGATTGCGTGGACGCCCGCCGCGCCGGCCGCGCAAGTGAACGGCGAATACAACGCCACGCGCTGGGGCATGTACGATGCCTACGTTCTGCTCGAGGCGCCTACTGCGGGCACAGTGACCGCAACGATTGGTGGCAAGGAATTAACCGCGTTATGTTCTGTGGCGGTTCCCACGCTAACACTCGGCCGCGTCTATATCGAGAAATCAGGCAAGCTCGCCCTCTCTATGAAGGGTGAGCCTCTTGACGCCGCGAAGCCGCTGTTGATCAAAACGCTGACACTCACGCCCGCGCCCGAAGGCAAACCCATCGCACAGGACGGCGATCTCTCCATCACGCTGCACGCGCGCGACGCAACGGTGCATGGCGTTAACATGCGTTTCGAACCCAAGCCCGAGAAGAACACGCTGGGCTGGTGGAGCAACGCGAAGGATTGGGCAAGCTGGGAGTTCGAATTGAAGAAGCCCGGCAAGTTCATCGTGTTCGCGATGCACGGCAGCAACGGCGGCAGCGAGATTGAAATTGCGGTGGGCGAACAAAAATTGAATTGGACGACGAAGAACACCGGCAGCTACCACACGTTCACGTTTCTCGAAGTCGGCACGCTGAACCTCGACACACCCGGCCCGGTCGCGTTGACGCTTAAACCCACGAAGAAATCCGGCGGCGGGATCATGGATTTGCGGGAAGTGATTTTGCTGCCTGTGTTGAAGTGAGCGCGGCAATCATCGCCGCCGCAGCGGCCGCATCGCGCGCGGCGCGCCGAAAACTTCGCTAAACACAAACGCGCGCCGCGCGGCATCCGCGCGCTGCTCAGCCGGTGCAGCTCGCATCGCTTTAAAAAAATCCGCGAAGGCGTTCGTTTTCTTCGCGGCCAGCCCCGCCTCGGCCACGTTTACCGATTGGATCGTCTTCGTCGTGGCCACTTCCGCCACGACGCGCGTGCGCCCCACGTCGCGCCCGATTTGATCTTCGCGTTCGCTGATCTTTTCGAATTTGCGCTCAAGACCCGGCTTGACGATTTCCTTATCATCGAGCGTCTGCGCAAGCGCGCGAGCTTCGATCTGCGATTTGATCGCGCCGCCCTGCTGAATCGGCGCGGGCGGCGCCGCCGGAGCATTAGCCGGCTGCACTTCCGAGAGCGGTCGCGAGAGCGACGGTGCTTTCGCGCGTGCGGGCGGACGCGCGGGCGGCGGCGCGGAACGCGGCACCGGCGGCGCTGGGCGCGCCCCGCCCTGTCGGGCCTGCGCCTGCTGGCGTTTGACTTCTTCGAGAATTTCTTCAAGTGTCTTCGGACGCGAGGGCATGGCCGCACGCCCATCGCCGTAGTTGTACGGCCCGCGCTGCGGCGGCAAAGGCGGTTTGGCGTCGTCCGGCCTCTGCGCGTCCTTGGCGTTCTCGCCGCTGAGCGCTTTGAAGATCCAGACAATGAGTTCGATCAGTAAATCCATGATTCAAAATTCAAGATTCAAGATTCAACATTCAAGATTCAATAGCGCCGAATTTTGAATTTTGAATTTTGAATCTTGAATTTGCCTTACTGTCCGCTCCGCGTGCTCGAACCGCCCGCGATCTGCTCGCGCATCTGCGAATCGGCCTGGATGTTTTTCATGTTGTAATAATCCATCACGCCCATGTGTCCGTCACGCAGCGCCTGCGCCAGCGCCTTCGGCACTTCCGCTTCGGCCAAGACCACCGCGGCGCGATTCTCCTCGACCTTCGCGCGCATTTCCTGTTCGAGCGCGCGGGCCATCGCGGCGCGCTTTTCGGCTTCGGCTTGCGCCATGCGCTTGTTGGCTTCAGCCTGATCGGCGCTGAGTTTCGCGCCGATGTTTTCGCCCACGTCCACGTCGGCGATGTCGATCGAAATGATCTCAAACGCCGTCTGCGCGTCGAGCCCTTTCGCCAGCACCGTCTTCGAAATCTTGTCGGGATTTTCGAGCACCTGATGATGAAATTCCGTCGAACCGATCGCCGTGACGATGCCTTCGCCCACGCGCGCAATGATTGTCTCTTCCGTTGCGCCGCCGACGAGGCGGTCGATGTTCGTGCGCACGGTCACTTTCGCTTTCACCATTAATTGAATGCCGTTCATCGCAACCGCGTCGATGGTCTGTCGCCCGCCTTTCATTGGATTCGGGCAGTCGATCACTTTCGGATTGACCGACGTATTCACTGCGTCGCGGATATCGCGGCCGGCAAGATCAATCGCGCACGCGCGGTCGAAGGAAAGAGCGATCGACGCTTTGTGCGCGGCGATCAGCGCCTGCACGACGGCGATCACATTGCCGCCGGAGAGCGCGTGCGCTTCGATGCGGTCCGAGGTGATGTCGAGGCCGGCTTTTTTCGACATGATGCAGGCCTGCACGATCAGCGCCGCGTTGACGCGCCGCAGGCTCATGCCGATCAGCGAGGCCAGCCCAATGCTTACGCCCGACGCCATTGCTTGGATCCACAGACTGCCGAATTTCCAAATCACTCCGGCGAAGACGAGAAAGATCACTAGCGAGACGACAAGCACAATCGCAACGACAATGCCATCGTCCCAAATTGACGCCGCAATCGGCAAGCTGTTCATGCGCACCTCCGAGTTGAGATGAGTTCACAATAAGGAGTGCGGAGGAAAGTGCAAGGCATGGAAAAAAAGAGAGAGTTCGGAGCGCCCGCGGGGTGAGGAGAGAACGCGCGGGTGAATGCGCGGCTTTCGGTAGGGCGCGTCTACCGGCGCGCCCGCGGCGCACCCTACATTTTTACTTCCTTCCTCGGACAATCTTTGTACAAGTATCCCGAATCGACCACAAAACCGGAGGGAATTCATAATGAAATTCACCTGCACACTGCTGGCCATGACCGCCCTGTTCTTCGCCGCATCGTTCCGCGCCGCCGCCGCCGACCTCGAAGAACTCAACCGCAAGTACTTCGAACTCGCTGCCGCCGAAAAGGACGAACCCGAACAGAAAAAACTCGCTGAAGCGATCCTGAAGGAAGCCGCCGGCGACGAAAACCAGCTCAACGAATTCGCCTGGAAAGTCCTGACCGACGAAAGCATCAAGAAGCGCGACCTGGAACTGGGCATGCGCGCCGCCAAAGCCGCCTTCGACGCCTCCAAAGGCGAAAACGCCGCCATCGTGGACACCTACGCCCGCGCCTTCTTCGAATCCGGCAAACTCGACGACGCCATCAAATGGCAGAAAAAAGCCCTCGAACTCGCCGACGACAACTTGAAGACTGAATTGCAGGACACGATGGATAAGTACATGAAGAAGAAGGCCGAGGAAAAGAAGCCCGCGGAATCGAAGCCGGAGGGCAAGAAGCCCGAAGAGAAGAAGGTTGAAGAAAAGAAATAAGAAACTGTCTCAAAACTTTGCGAAGCGAAGTGCCGCCGTTCTCCCCTCTCCCCTTGCTTGGGGGGAGAGGGGCCGGGGGTGGAGGGGTGGCGGTGCTCGCGATAAGGACGGATGCGGAAATTGGCGGGAGCCATCACGAACGGCGCAACCTTTATTGCGCCGTAAATCCGCCATCGACGAGCAGTGTGTGGCCGGTGACGAAAGACGAATCGCTGGAACTCAGCCACAGCGCGGCTTCAGCGACTTCGCGCGCGGTGCCGATGCGCCCGATGGGATGGAGCGTGCTCATTTGCGCGCGGAACTGCGCGTTGTCGCCGACGAATCGCTCGTACATGTCAGTCTCAATCGCCGCCGGGGCGATGGCGTTGACGCGAATGCCCTGCTTGCCGAATTCCAACGCCGTGGATTTGGTCAGCCCGATCACCGCGTGCTTGCTGGCGACATAAATTGACAAGCCGCCCATTCCAATCAGGCCGGCCACCGACGAAGTGTTGACAATCGACCCGCCGCCGGTTTTCAACATCAGCGGAATTTGATGCTTCATCGACAGCCACACGCCCTTGACGTTGACATTCATGACGCGGTCGAACTCCGCTTCAGTCTGTTCGCCCAGCGGCCCGGGAATCTGCTCAACGCCGGCGTTGTTGAATGCGAAATCGAGGCGTCCGAACGCCGCAGCCGTCTTTTCGATCAGCGCCTTGATGTCGCCGTCGCGCGCCACATCGGCTCGCACAAAGATGGCTTCGCCGCCTTTCTCTTTGATCGCCTTGACCAGCGCGTGGCCTTCGGCTTCGCGCCGCGCGGCGGCGACGACTTTCGCGCCGTTCTCCGCGAACGCGAGCGCCGTTTCGCGCCCGATTCCCGAACTGGCTCCAGTGACGAGTGCAACTTTGCCTTTGAAATTGTACATGGCTGTAGTCTCCTTTTCTGGGGGTTGAATGGGTTGATCGCCGCGAGAGATGCTGCTGACAATTTCCAGCGTCTGTCCGAAATCCTTCCCCACGGTCACGTGCGTCAAATGAACTTTATCCTGCTTATCGATGGCAGCAATCTGGATGCCGGATTTGTTGCCCGCAGCGCGGTGGACGGGAAGGATCAGCCTGTCGCTATTCGATATAAGCGCGAAACACCGCTTCCCCAACGCCAACTTTTGGGCAGAAACGACAAAAGGCACTCCGTTAAGCAATGAGTTTTTGGGTGCCTTGGCCGGTAAAAGGGGTGGTACGCCCCAAAGAAAAAGACTCAGTACGTCGTCGATGCCGAAAAAGTGGGCGATTTGGTAGGAGAATATGCAGGCGATCAAAATCGCTGCCTAATGAATATGCTTTACATTTCGATAGATTTAACGGCTAAGCAATGTGAAAAAGACGATACATACGAGCTATTGGCTCAAACCTCAGTTTGGAAATATCGCAAATTCACGGCGATGCTCAAATGGCCGCTGGCGACGCTCTGCATGACCTTAAAGCCCGAACTGGGTCAAGGTCCAAAGCGGGACTCTCCAAAACGCCAATTTGGAAAAATACCACATTTTGAAGCATTAGCGTCTTTGTTCGGGCATCTGATCATCATGCTTATTGATATGTAAGTCTTCGCTCAGACATATATAATAAGATATGTCTCATATGGAAATATGAGTACATATCTATATATATTAACACATTTCTGGCGTCTTTTTAGCCAACAATCACGATTGAAAGTGGTCACAGTATCGAATGGCACATAGTTAAGCTTTTTGCACACGCGCATTACGGCCACGGTCTATTCGCCAGCCCGGCACAATGCACACGTGTGCAGTCCTTAAGTATGTGCCATTCGTCACAGTATCGGAACACCTACCGTTTAGAAAGATTATCGTTATCAATCGTACCTTAAATGGTTCAAAGGTTCATTATATATTTAAGCTATCTTTTACCAGGAGGCCAACTACTCTACTATTGCTTAGGACTAGCATTTATAGGCGCTCCTCTGTACCCATCCAGTTCCGTGGGTGATGTAGATGCAATACATGCAGATTTCGCAAAAACAACGGTCGTACTCCGAGGCGTCCAGCACTCTCCATAAACGTGACGTCCGATTTGGCGATTTCATCGAACTCGGTAGGATATCCGATTGTTTCCCATATCGCGCGAACGGCAGACTGGCAATATCCCAAAACACCGCGGTATCCCTGCTCCTCGTTATTGTCTTCATGCAGCAATTCTTTGAACTTTTCAATGGGATTGATTTCACCGCGAAGAATTCGGTCCGTCGTCGCGTCACTCAGAAAGTTCCGGTACACACCTACGACAGCATTGGGATTCATAAGCGTTTGAACATAAGCCTCTCGCAAAAAGGACACTGGCAGAACGAGATCGCAGTCCATGCCTATTACGATACGTCCACTTGAACGCAAGAAGCACCGCTGGACCATAAGTCCTCGATTTCGTCCGTGTTTCGCTTCAACTTTTTCCTCATAAAACACTCGCGTACCAAAGCGCTTCAGGCATTCTTTGCCAATTGATCGCAAGTATTCACCCAATCCGTCGGGCGAATCAGGATTGGCGACAATCACCTCAACCCGCGCTAAGGGCCAATCCTGATATAGGATGCTCTTTGCGAAAACGGATAGCCGTTTAAGAAAGTTGCGGCAACATACAAGAATTGAAATATCCACGTCTCTATACGAGTCAATAGCCGGCTTCAGCTTATGACTAAGCCGGTGCCAGACCGCAATGTTCTTCCCGCCAGGATTCCTATCGATTTGATTGAGGCACTCTCGCATAACGGAAATCTTTCCCTCCGCGGTTTTTGATCGGAAATGATACGCAAGCGGTGTTGCACTGCTGTCGAGCTTCGTGGCAATAAGATCGTCAATAGTTGCAATGTCGCGCACGTTTTGGTAACCAATTAGGCCATTCGGCGAGCCTAGGGCCAATCCCAAGGCGCGTGCGATGAGCGTTAAGTCTACATCATCAACGCCAACTAAACACAGAGCCATCTTGTTCCACGTTCGCTCATCGTTCACAGCTTGCCAGATCTGATTCGTTGCCTTTCGAGAAAACGCAGCACATGGAATGATCATATATCCGCGCGAGTCGAATCGAAAATCCGGCCTGATATTAGCGCAAATATCGAGGTCCAATACGATGGCGCGACGAACGAGAAAATGCCAAATATCGCCGTCAAGCAACACATCGACGTCACATCGTATGGCCCAGCCGATATCGGGAGCAAGTTCCGCCGTGTCACGAAGATACCGTGCGACTTGCTGAGACTGTTGCAACGTATATACACCAATCCGCTGCTCGGCAAACCGGTGAACGACTCCAAATTTCGAGCAGATTTCCCTCACTCGCATCGTGCGAAGTTTCTCATCAGGCTCGTCCTCTACTACAAGTACGCTCGCTGCATTTCGAAGCGCGCCACACTGTTGAGCTCGATCCAGATTCATTTCGAGCATTTCCGCATGTGAAGGCAAAATCGGAATGAAGACAGCATAAGCTTCACGCGTTTCTGGAACATGTTTTCGCGCATTTGCGTGCGACTCCACCGCTTGGCTCATAAACTGTAATTGAAATCCCGGATGGTCTCTGAGCGTCATCAGACATCCTTGGAGGTGCATCGCATTAGAGCGCTCAGGAATGGGTTGAGGACCGTACGCTCCGTGATGATAATCCGGATAGCGACCGATTTTGTATGTCACTCCGTTCATTCTCGTTTCCATACCAACGGCACTTTGCTCATCACGATGACTTTCCGCTTTCTCAATTATTTCGCTAATAATTTTCGGATCGCGAATTGGTCCTTTGTTCATAAGATAGAGACCTGCGCACAAATACGGCGGAGCACTCGCGTTTTCTCCAACTAATTCCTTTGACCGTAATAATTTCATAGATTGCGGACCGTAAAAGCCAGGCAAATCCTCAAGAAAAAAGAATGTCGATTGGCATTCAAGCATCTCTTTTGCCGGCCCAGCCCATATAACATCATCATCGGACACAAGCACGCGCGACCCCATCAGCAGTCGCGGCGCCGCATATTTTGCAAACATGTTTTCATGTTTGATCTTCTCAATTGCGAGCTGAGACAGACCGCGCTCCTCGAGTGCTTTCGAAATCGCCTCGCTTGCTGGGTACAAAAAACCGTGACTGGCTGTGAAGAGATCAACACCTATTTTTATGATGGCGCGCATGATGAGATATCGCAATACAACGCATTTGTCTCCTATAATCGTTCGCTATCCCAATTATTTGTCGCGGTCGTGGATGACTTTAATCATCCACCTGTCCAAGCCGGGACCGCGCGCGCATTCAGGGATCTTAAATATCAGGTATGGAAAGAGTGGATACTCCCAGCGCGGTTCAACGGCGACACGGAACAATGGTGGAATGGGCTTTATGTGGCGGTCGTTGAAAAAAGGATGCAATGATCAGGTACTGGGTGCACGTCATTTAAGAGTTTTGTCGGCTTTTCAGATTTAGCATCTACTAACCACAAAAATGCCTCATGACCCGCGCATACCGGTGGAGAAGAAGCGCGGAGAGGTCATCCCCCTCTCTGCTTATGGAATTCGTGGGTGGTTCCTGTCAATTGGCAATGGTGCCGACCGGCGTGTTAAAACAATGCGCTATCTACCCGTCTGTCCTGGAATTCCCCAGATTGATTCCATTAACAACTGAGTTCCGTCAGTAGCGTCGTGCAGTAGCTACAACAAACTGCTCGTTCCTTATGCTCGGAGATGGCGTTCCGGCTCGCGGAATTGCACCTGATTTGAAGCATATTTTTGGCTTCAATGTTTCTGAGAACGTAGCTTTAGTTTTTTGTACGATTTCGATTTCCCTTTTTAACAATATCGTCGAAAAAGCACTCTATCTGCAATGAAACGCCTTCGGACGCCTTTCGAGAATCGCAGTTTATAGAAAAAACATTTAGGTCTTCATAGTATTTAAAGTATAGATATCGTTCTTTGTTCGAATCGCGATTAATATATATCACGATGTCCTTATTTGAGTCAACCAAGGACGTTGAATTGAAATGATACTTGGGCAGTTCCACTTGTTGAAGGTGCTTGATTAGCTTAATTGCCCTGTCGCAGGAAGAGCTGTCAACAACAAATGTGTCGGAGTTTATAACTATTTGACAGATTAAATCATCTGGATTGGCCTTCGCGACCTCGTTAACATCTACCCACCGTTGATTGCTTTTATCTCCACATCCACAGAGAATGAATGTAAGAACAACGTAGGTTATGTAACGCATGATTTTCTGCCTTAAAGGATGGAATTAATGCGACAAATCAATTGGGACCATAACTATTGTCGGAGTATATCTGCGCCATTCAGTTTTCATGGGGAGTACTTTCGGGTCTTTAAAGTTGTCGTTGCCCTCTGTGTTTAGTGCCGCCGTTAAGTTGCTGCAATAGCTTAATGGCGCAAAAACTACACAACCGGTAATATCTGAGAGTTTTTGAACCCAGGTATCATCTCCAGATAAACGCCCGACGTTACATCCCTCAAGGAAAATTATGCAATTGCGGGATAGTTTCAATTTCTTTAATTCATTAGCGACATAATTCACATTTTGAGCGTCGATCGTGTTCGCCGTTAAATCTGATTTGTCGTTTTTTGGGTTGTCCCTCGGCCCGAGTCTAATTCCGTATGGATTCGCGTGTCCACGAATCTCGATTACTTTAAGACATTTTCCGCCGGCCTGTGCCCTTAGATTATTTAATGTATCTTCGAGAGTTTTAGAACCATATTGCCAAAATAGAGGTTCCGAGTATGAATAAGCCTCTACCTCGTCCGATTTAGGATTATCCGACTTGTGTCGCTCGAGCCATTCATTATAGTTTTGTTCGGTCTCCGGCTGCAGCGAATTGTGGTATGGCTCACGATCAGAATTCTCGAGCCCACACCGATCAACTTGCCCAACAGGATTACTGCTCCATGTTCGATATGAATTTAAGAACCACTTTGAGTACAGAGCTGTTGGAATGCTCAACCCTAAGCGCACCGATTGCCGCGCTGGTAGAAAGGCTGAGGCACGCTTTTTAGTGCCTGTTTATTTACCGGGCACGAGGTGTATCTCAGTACTGGCTACCAGCAAGGGGATGCGACCTCATGCGTTGTTTCCCCAGTTACAGCCGATCCTCATGGCCGACAGGCCGAAGGTCGCATTCGTTAAAAAGGATGGAACGGCAAAATTCGTGGTCACGGTGACCGATTTGCCAGCCCAGGCAGATGATGGCCGTGAGGTAATCGCCGAATTCTGTAAACGCTGGGAGGCCGGCGGAGTGTCGCTGGTGTCTGCCTTCCAGAAGATACCGAATGAGCAACTTAAATGTGTGCCCGCTATCGCGAGTATCCTGGAATTGAAAGGGATCGCCTAGTGAGCCACACGATTGAGAACGAGGAACGGCTTCGAGCATTTCGCGAGACCTGGTCAGGTCAGCGGATGCTTGAACTGCTCAAAGAAAATAACGGCCAGATGCTGGTAAACTGGTCTATCGGTGTTGGAAAATCGGTGAACATTGACGATGTGATCGAGGCCGCTGTTAAGTCAGCGGCCTACGATCTAGTCGTCGCGCTGTTTCCGACGAGGAGGATTATTGAGGAGCGGCGGTGGGTGAAGAATCCACCGCCAGGCATCAAGGTGATTAACCTGAAGCCGAGACCCCGTAAGAAGTGCGGTGACAAGGACGAGGCGTGGCAGAAATATGAAGCCGCCGACTTAGGTCTGCTTGGACGGATTCAAATTTGCGGCATGTGTAAGCACCGCTCGAAATGTCTTTGGCCGGACCAGTACGGAGGTACGCTGGAAGGGGCAAAGGTGATATTCCGAGCTATGGACCTGCTCCGTGCATCTGGACCGCTGTTGCAAAAATCGGCCAAGTTGACGTGACCAATCAGACCACATTTCTGTGGAATGGAATAACAGGAATAAGTGATGGCGCATATTTCACTATTCCTGATGGCGTCGGCGCGGGGAGCTATAGTATTTCGGTATCCGGCCAATCAGGAGGCGCTACGAGTCAAGCACAAGCGGCGATCAAGATTATTAAGCCGGACGTTGGGCCAGTGCTCATAGGCGCCGATGACGGGAAGACGCCGCCACCACCGACTCCGCCAGATGACAAAAGTCCTATTGGTGCCGGAATCTACCGATCAAACGCAAAGAAGCATCCATTTATCGAGATCGAAGGGGTAGACGATAATGGCACGAAAAAGATCGGTAACTTGTGGTTAAATAACGTGAAGCAGGTCCTTTTCAGCAAACCGTTTACACAACTAACGGAACAGCAAAAATTACTTCCAACAAAGGAACAATTAGAAATGGGAGAAAAAACGGGATCGTATCTCCAATCACAGCCTCCGGACGTAGAAGGCACAAAGGATTATAATCCCTGGTCTAAAACACCCACCGACAGCCATTGCGCATATTTGCAAGACCTAGTTAAAAGAGTTGATCAACTAGGAGCAAAAAAACCCAACGGTCAGCCAAGTGGGGCTGACGGTTACTATATAGTTAAACAACTTTATACATGGTCGACGGACGATGGAAAAACAAATAATGTAATCCCTAATTCCTCATTCGAAATCAAGCGCACTTGCACGGTTACCAAGTGGGATAACAACGATGCACCAATTGAATTTGAGGCATCTGTCGAAATAAGTCCAGTCAAAACCGAGACTGTCTTGACGTTTACGTCTAATAAAGGACAACTCGCCGGTGCACCAACGAAATTTACTTCGACATTCCAGAAACTACCCAGCGGAAAATGGAAGCTCCAAAAAGTGAACGACTCGACGGATCACACACTCGACTTGGAGGTATACAACCCATGAACCCGATGCTGCTCTTGTTTTCTGTCATTGTGCTTGCTAACAGCTGCTTCCCCGCCGAGAGCGACATCTCCGTAACCGTTAAAGCGGGAAAACGGTCATATAAAACCGGGGAACCGATAGATATAGTCGTTACGTTTCATAATAATACTAATGAGCAGAGAAATGTTGATATAAACAAGATATTAGATTTTAAGTCAACTAACGGTTTTGCGCAAAAACATAAGCAGCTACCCGACAACGAGCTGGTTCGCAGTGGCCAACGGCAACGGTGGCCGGCCACAGCCCGCCCTGGCTGCGCCAAGCCGCCAGAACGGTACCCCGGCAACAGCCAGAAAGACTGCATTAATGCAGTTTGATTCACCTCACGGCGAGCATTCGGCTCGCCCTTTTTTCAATTAAGGGAGGAGTGGGAAAATCCGCGTCACAATGAATTCAGTGAAAAGAATGCGTGGAATCTCTATCAGTGCTGCACGGAGATTATGAAGAGCCAGTCACCGTCGCGGCAGGTGGACGGGTTCAAGGCGCTGAACAGCGTGATGACGGCGGCGATGAATTGAAACGCGCGTGATTAATCCAGCCGCCAATTGGGGCGGCTGGATTCATTTGGCTTTGAAATTCTTACTGCCCGGTACGCTGCTGTCATACGGCGGTATCCGGACCAAGATGGCATCCCCATCTTCCGCTGCAATCGAGAGCATTTGTTGACAAATGAAAGTGATCTTCGTAGCCGTCGATAGCAGGGTGTTCGCGCCCGCCATAAATCACTATTGCCGGCGTTTTGGTGGCTGCCGCAACATGCATTAGAAATCCAACAAGGCAGATTACCAAGCTTGACGACGCAACAATCGCCGGAATTTCACACGGGGCAACGCCGCGCCGATCTTCGACATGTGGAAGCAAATGTTCATTTTTTGATCCCACTTGAATCACTTTTGCGCCTCGTCGATCTAAAAGAATGCTCAACCGCTCCCAATTCTTGACTCCCCAATCCTTGCTTGGCAGTCTTCCGTTCGGCCTACTGTGCAGTACAACTGTGCCTTTTGCCCTGATGCAGGGCTTAAGGTCAAAAATAGGTCGCACATCTTCAGCGTGTACCAAAAGACCTGTGTCGTGAAAGACTTTATCTAACATTTGTTGCACAAGATGTCCTGGAAATGGTGCGTGGTGTTGCGGGCCGTATAAAACAGGATTCTGATAAATTGTCTCGACAGCGACTGCATCTGAAGGTGCCGCACCAGTCCGGCAGAATTGTGGAAATTGAAATCCGAACCTAGAACGAATATATAATTGCCTATTCGGGTGAGTCCTTGCAACTTCGCGCGCCACTGCCGATAACAGCACTTCATCGCCAATGCCCCAATCATTGTAGAGTAGAATGTTCTTTTGAGAATTATCAATTCTTTTTTCAGGCGACAACGACAATCTTGGAAGAGTCGTTCGAATCTGCTGAATCTGCCATCCAAACTCCTTTAGTATTCCCCGTATGCACTCAATAATTGATCGACGATCATCAAAGTTCGTTTCATGAACGGCATCACTGCTCGCGTCCAAAACGTGCCCTAACCCAGTGGGGCCTATGATTGCCTTTCCCGCAGTAATCGCTTCACTTATGAATGAAGAATATCGCGGCCGCTCGAACGGCAAAATTGTTAAGGTGCAAACTTGCAAAATGCCAAGAGCCAGTTCATGCGGTATATTGCCGAGGCAACAGATCGTTCGATTTGAAGCTAACGCAAGCCGCTCGATAGAAGGTTGCAACTTGCCGCTGCCAGCAAAGACCCACGTAAATGGTGCATGAAGCTCTTGCAATGCACCCAAACATTTTGCTATTATCTGTTCGGAAACGGGATTGTCAAGTCGCGCAGCCGTAAAGACAATGATCTCATTCGATCGCGCAAAACACTCTCTTAGCAATTCCGGCGTACTTAGTTGTGGCTGCTTTGTATTGGAAATCCTAAATTCCGTGCTCGACGGTATACCGCGCATCGAATAGAGTTTTGCCGTTGAACAATCTTGGGAATGTACTACTGTAGCTCTCGATGCAGCCCAACAATAGAACTCTTCATTGAAAGCATATTGCAATCTCGTGATCTCTTCTTTACTGACCCAAATATGAGGACTGATGAATGTAATACGTAAGTTTCGCCGAACCTTATCAAATACGGAACAGGCCAGCATTGTTTCCCACCCGCAGCATATTATTTCGTTTGGAGGATTTTCGATGTATTGAACCAATTTCGCCGCTAATTTAAATCCTTTCAGAAGGCGATCGTCCTCGATGCTAATCGGCCGCAGGTTCGGCGAGTCATTTTCAGAAATGTTAATGATCTCAAAGCTTTCTGGGATTTGTTTCAATACATTTTGGCAATGTATTCGTTGAGAGTATGAATCGCCATCAACGTAGCCACTAATAAATAGTTGCTTTGCAGTGGATTTCGAATGCCTTCTTTCCCGGCGAATGAGAGAATATACCTCTGTTGTCTTGCGACATGCAAGATTCCAGGTTCGCGTCTCTAACACTGTAGTTCGAGCCGCGTACCCGAGCCTTCGCCTGAATGAAACATCGTTGTCCAACCGAATCAGCGCATTGGCGAGGTCATCCGCATTTCCCGGCTGGACCAAAATCCCATTGGCTTCATGTTCAATGAATTCACAAAGTCCGCCGGTACGTGATGCGATAACCGGTGTCCCTTGAAGCATCGCTTCAATTGCAACCATCCCAAATGGTTCATACAGACTTGGACAAACTGATATATCTGCCGCATGAAAGAGATTCTGCAGGACCGGGCTTTCGACATATCCTAATAAATGCACGTGATTCTCAAGCTTTAGGCGTTGAATACCAGCTAGCAGTTGATCTGAAAGCTTTCCCGCCCCCGCGATGTAAAGCTTTGAATTGGGAATGCTGGCTTTTGAAAATGCATCCAATAGTATTTGGACCCCCTTCTCCTCATCCAACCGTCCAACATATAAGACCATCAAACTGTTTCGGTCAGCGAGAATCTGTCGAAAATACCAGCGGCGAATTTCTGACTCCTCGGTCTTAAACGTGTCGGGAGCGATGGCGCACGGAACAACGTTGATATTGTCTGGATTTGCGTTGTAAGTTGCAACCAATTCTTGTTTTGTCGCCTCGGAGTTTGCGATCAAGCGATTTGCATGACAAACAACCCATTGTTCTGTTTGCGCATTAAAACGGTCCTGCTCAGACTCAAGCCGGCCCAATCGCTTGCCAACGATAACGTCGTGAAACGTGCATACGTGCGGTATGTTAAAGGCATCATGCAAGGCTTGCGCAGCAAAGCTCGTCAACCAATCGTGGCTGTTAATTACTTCATAGGACAAAATTTGCGAAATTCCTAAACCCGCTACGCGACTGAGAATCATCGTGTTGAAGACCAAGATTTGGCCGCTTGGCAAGCTAGGCATGGGAGGCGGGGGGAACTCGATGCGACAAACGCGAACGCCATTTATAATCTCGTCTCGAAATAGCCCTCCCATACTGTTTGTCACAACCGTGACGTCATGACCCTGTCGCACCTGTTCCTCCGAAAGGTCACGTACAAACCGGCCCAGTCCATACACACGCTGTGGAGGGTATTCGCTTGATAAATGTAAAATCTTCATTGTTGTTTCTCGAGATCCCTTATCGCTTCAATTAACGGCATTGCTGTCTTTTCGATTGTGAACGCCTGTGCCCAAATGCGTCCAGATTGACCCAACTTTTCTCGCTCCGAGGGGGAGGTCATTAACTGAATAATTGCATGCCCCAAAGCTGACGAGTCACCGGCAGGTACAAATTTGGCACTTGAATCGAGGACTTCCGGCAGCGCGGTCGCGTCGCTTGCAATAACAGGTGTCCCTAAAGCCATCGCCTCCAGGGGGGGTATTCCAAATCCTTCATACAATGACGGAAAAATAAAAATTACCGCGCGTGCAATCAATTCGTACTTTCGTTGGTCGGAGACGACCCCCTCGTACTGGATCCAATCGTTAAGGCCGCGTAGCGTAATTTCATGATTCAAATCAAAGTCCTGCCCGCCTTTCCCCCCGGCAATAATCAGCAACGGAGCATCGTCAACTCTCTCCCGAACGATCTTATATCCATCCAACAGTTGAAGTATGCCTTTTTTCCTTTCAATCGATCCAATATATAGCAAGGATTGTTTACATTTATCTTTCATCTCCAGACTGTCAGACCGCTTGAATCGGTGGGAATCCGCCGAAAAACATGAGTCGTCGAGGCCCGGAAAGACGACGCGAATTCTATCAGTTTTTTTCCAACTCCGGCTTTGCGCAATTTCGACCATTTTTGCCTTAGAATAATTCGAGACGGTAAGCACCAAATCCGCCTCTTTCATTGCTAGGTCGGTTCCCAATTCAAGGAAACGCCTGAGTTTTGAATCAACCCATTCCGGATGCTCAAGAAATACAAGATCGTGAACGCAGGAAAGCTGAATTTTGCACGTCTTAATGGCCGGAATTGTGAAGCAGGTATTCAGATAAACATCCGTCCGGAGATTTTTGATGATTGAAGGTAATTGAACTTGTTCAAATATTGGATCGATCATTCCTGCATCCACAAAAACACAGTCTCGTTCGGGAAGCTCCGGCACGAGACTGAAGAACAGCTCTTGCGGGCACATTGACGTTGCGATCACTCTGATATTCCAGTGAGTTGGCTTGTTTCGCAACACGCCTCGCAGCCAGCCCACCGACGCCCGCCCAATCCCGCCCATGTGGCTGCTTACCGAACGAGTATCCCACAGAATATTCAAAATTCGCTCCTAGACGGAATGATCTTTTAACCCTCAATGGCTGCAAAGTGGTAAATAAAAACGCAATTTTTCGAAAAAAACTTGACCACAGACATTCCCGTTGGGTATATTGATAGTGTTAGGGATTGTCTTTATGAGTACGCCCTCTCCGGTGGCATTTCGACACATGAAGC
The DNA here is from genome assembly GCA_035308565.1 of Planctomycetota bacterium. Lineage (GTDB taxonomy): Bacteria > Planctomycetota > SZUA-567 > H5-PLA8 > H5-PLA8 > JANXLS01. Next base: position 55,426 of record DATGGK010000195.1, read on the forward strand.
GCCCGGCTGGGTCGCGCGATTTGGCAGACCCCGATTGCCTTGGTCGGTGTGGAGATTCGCAGGGACCCTTCTATGTTATCGCTATAAAGCTAAGGGATGGCTTGATTTGCGACGCTTCTTTCAGAACGTTCCTTTGTCCTTGGGCTGTCGCGGTTGGGTCTGCTTTGATGGTTCAGCTTAGTGGGAAAACACCCAAAGAGGCATCGACTATTGAAGAAGCCGTAATTGAAGTAGAGTTGGGGGGCATTCCCCGTGATCGACGTTACTGCATAAGCATGGCTCTTCAAGCTTTACGAAGTGCACTTAACCAAGCTGCGTAAACTGCGTTTGGTTTAGCATTGATGACCTAGGCCGAAGGGACTAGTCATGGCAATTCAGATTACTCAGCCTGCTGACCTTTCCTATCCGATTTATTTTGCATTTGACGCAGCGTATTTGTCGACGGATCCAAACCCCCAATGGAATACGGCGAGTCCGTGGAATAATATAGTCTTTGCCGAAGGCTACGATAACCTGAGCAACCCGGCAAAATTGATGATTGTTCAGCAGGGTGAGGCCACACTTTTTGCCACGGATGGGGCAGGATCTGGGGCGACGGGGCCTTCATCGACCATCTTTGGGGAGCGACCTCGAAGCGATGGTCTGAATTTAAGCGAAGAAAAGAGCAACGACACGCCAATTCAGAAAACGTCCTCTTGTTCGCAAGGTTGTGGGCCTGAAGTGCTGGCCAGTCCTTATGTGCGCGTTAATTCTGATTTCAGTGCCGCATTGAAGGTAAGTTGTTCGGCAATTCAGACCTTGGGATCGCATCTCAACCTATGCTTCTCACGTATTAACGGAAATGTTGATTCTTCACCAACCAATGGGTTGCCAATGGGCACCGGAGGCGGCGCGGGCGGGCGCCTTGATTTATATCGAGATGTCTCCTATTTCGCGTTTGCAGCCGGGGGTGGCGTGGCTGTCGTGGGTGCTGGCGACGGCTCGCAGCTTGGTTATGCGCTTCAAGGAACCGTTGGGAGTGACGAACTGTGGCTTCCAAGCCCGGCAATGGAGGATTCGGAACTCCTTCATTTGGCCAGCGGTGAATGGCGTGAAAAGATACCCACCCGTACCTATTTTGAATACGACACCTTGGGACGACTTTATCATCGCGCATTGTTGAATGGTGCGGAGTTGTTTTATTCTTACAACAATAACCGCGTCGCAAGCATTACGGGCGATTTGCCAGGAACTGTGTATTTTGAATATAATGGTTCTGGGCTGCTGTCCCGAGTTGTCCATGGTGCACTTCCTTTGAATACGGATACCGAGCGCGTTTGGCAATATGAATACGAAAATGTTTCCGGCTTAGGAACAACACTTGCGCAGATAACCGGCCCCAATCTTTGTGTAACATATTTTGGTTGTGACAGCCAAGGGCATGTGCAGATGATCCTTGATCCGGAGAATTATGCATCTTATTATGAGTATGACGACCACGGACAAATCGCGCGCGCGATCCCTCCCAGCGGAACGCCGACAGAATTTCGAGACTACCGAAATGGCGCGTTGATGCGATACACTGAAAGTCCGCAATTGGCGACGTATTATACCCACGACGGGAGGTTCGCCAGGATTACAGCGTCAGAGTATGGAGCCGGAACGACCGCCAAGCAGGTTTTCTATGACGCCCGCGCAACTATTCAATCTTGGATGGATCTGCTGAGCCGCACAAACTATTACGCGTATGACTCGCAGCTAAATGTGACCAGGGCGCTTGACGCGTCCAATAATTCGGCTTATTTCCGATTCGACGCAAACAACAAAACAACTCGCAGTGTCGACAAGCGCTGGCGGGAGTTCGGATCGTTTGCAAAGGTAACGACCTATTTCGAATATGATTCAGGAGGGAACCCCACCCGGATAGTTGATCCCTTTAAAAATGCGACCACCATGAGCTTTATCCGCGGCGGCCTCATGACCAAAGTCAGAGATGCTCGCGGCAATGCAACGTATTTTGACTTTGATGCCTATGGCCGCCAAACTCGAAAGCTTGATGCTAAATTGGCGAGTTCATATTTCGGGTACGACTCGTTCGGCAATCAAATGCGGGCGGTAAACCCGCGTTGGACGGAACAAAGCTCGTTCGCAAAATTCACAACGTATTACGAATACGACGCGCTGAATCGAAAAACGAGAGAAGTGGGCCCAGGCGGTCAGACCACTCAAACAGACTATACCGCGCGCTGCGACCAAAGTCCCATCGCCCGATATGAATTAGCCAGCGGTGTCTGGCGCGCGACATACTTTGGATACGATGGCCTCGGTCGCCAAATCAAGGTCGTCGACCCGAGGAAGTTTGTCGCCACCAAAGCGTACTTAGGCGCTACGAACTTAGTTTCCCAACGCTCGGACTATCGAAATTTTCCAACGTATTACTTTTATGACAGTCAGCAACGACTCGTCGCCACCCAGGATGCGCTTCAACATGCGACGTATTACAGTCTGGACCCAGTGGGGAATACGACGGCAAGCGTCAGTCCTCGATGGATCGAGAAGCAGTCGTTCGGAGCTTTTGCCACATACTATGGATTTGACAGCCTCAATCGGCAAGTCCGCACTGTTGGACCGGCCGGAAACTCAGCTTATTACGGTTTTGATGCGGTCGGAAATCAAGTGCAAAGTGTCGGGCCACGCTGGCAGGAAACAGGATCGCAAGCGCAGTTTACAACCTACTTTGCATTTGACGCATTGAACCGCCGAACAACTTCATTGGATCCATTGAAACATGTCACATATTTTGAATTTGACGAAGTCGGCAACAACACGCTCAGAGTGGACCATATTTCAGAGTCACTGAGCTCTCCCCATTTGATTCGACCGCTGTTGCTTAGCGGCGATGCGGCCTATACGTATTTCGGATACAATCAGATTAATCAGCTCGTAAAACTCGTGGATGCGTTAGGAAATACTCAATACTATGAGTACGATGCGGCCGGCAATCAGGTCAAGACGATTTCGCCAGCGGCTTTGGGGGACCTTTCATTTTCCATCGGTCCTGCGCAGCAGGGATTCTCCATCTTTGATACCAGCGGCCGATTGACGGGAACGGTCGTTCCATCCATAGATGCAACCTATTTTATTTACGACGACGCCAACAACACGTCTGCTCAAGTCAATCCCCGAGGTTACGTCACCAAGTTCGGATACGACGAAGTCGATGAACAGGTCCGCGTTCTTGACGCGTTAGGGAATTCGACTTATTTCCAGTTTGATGCCGAAGGCAACAGGACTGCGATGGTTCGCCCTCGTTGGAAGGAGTATGGCGATTTTGTCTCGCAAACTACCTACTACGAATTTGATGCAGTCGGGAATCTATCCCGAGCCGTGGATGCGCAGCTCAGTGCCTTCCTACAATTCTATGACTCAGACAACAATTTGACCGTTAAAATTCCACCAATGGGCGGGGCGGTATATTTTGGATACGACACGCGCGACTTAGGGACCGTGGTAACTGATGGCGTTTTCAATGTGGCTTATTTTGAGCATGACCTGGCAGGAAATACTAATAAAATAGTCTCGCCGAGAGGATTTGCGTCGGCTTACGGTTATGATGAGCTGAACCGTATTGCGCGATCGGTCGATTCTGAAGGAAGGTGCGCATATTTTGGATACGACATTGGCGGCAATCTGAATGTGCAGGTGGATGGTCTTTTCAGAGCAACTTATTTCATCTACAATAAACTTGATCAACTGACATCCATTGTCAATGCCGCCGGAATCACTGCGGCCACATTCTTTTATGATGCTGCTGGAAATATGTACAACCAGTACGACGCAAACGACAATTTTAGATATTATTTTTACGATGCAGATAATCGCGTATCTCAAGCAATTGTCGAGGTTGGAAATGCGAGTGCACCTTGGCCGATCGCTTATTTTGGTTATGACCAGAATTCAAACTTGGCGCGCACCAGCGATGCCAACGGGACGCCGATTTACTTTGGATACGATGCCCTCGACCGGCTTGCGCGCATTCAATATCCAAGTCAGAATCAATATTTTGAATATGATGCCGGCGGGAACTTAAATAAGACCGTCGACAAATGGGGAACCGGGACTTTTGGATTCGATAAACTTGGGCGAATTACGCAGCGAAATACTCCTGCGCCGCAAGCAGGAGGTGATTCCGTCTACTACACGTATGACGCAGTGTCAAATTTGACTCGTTTGGGCTATAATCCGGAGAGCCCTGGTGCCACTCCAAATACACAATACGTTTATGACCCTGCCCAGCGTCAAGTGCAGATGACCAGCACAACTGGCTTTGTGTCGTATTACGGCTACGATGCGTCGTCTAACCTGGCCCGTTCGACCTTTAGAAGCGGCGCCTGCTATTACACCTATGATCGTAGCGACCGCGTTACCAGCATCCGCTACGTGAATTCAAGCGGGACGCCACTGGCTTACTTCGATTATGCCTGGGACAACGCAAGCCGGATTACGGCCATCGCTCGAGAGACAAATCTGGCCATTTATTATTCGTATGACGCCTTGGACCGTTTGACCGCTGAACTCTGGCGCAAGCAAAGCGATTATTCCCAGATCTATGGCTTCTGGTACAATTATGATCCGGCCGGCAATCGGACCCGGATGCGGCGTGAATTCGGCGCGGGTGCAGAGTGGGAATCGGCTTATTTTGCTTACGATCTGGATAGTTCCTTGACCAGGCGGCGCTCGGTTCTCCCTCCAGCAGCGGCCGTGGACACGTATTTCTATTATGACAACAATGGCTCCCTGACAAAGATGTGGGACCGGGGAGTATCCGGTGCGACTTATTTCAGTTATGGACCGCACGGGTTGATCACAGGCATCACCCCCGCGGTCATAGGGCCGTCCGGTGTCTACGCATGGGCATTTGATTATGACTCACGCTTGACCCGAAATGCATTTAAACGCGAACTGCTTCAGGGTTATTACTATCTTTGGGACGGCCTCAATATCCTCGAAGAGAAGCATGGCGCATTCCTCACCAAACGCATGAGCTACGAGGCGCAGAGCCCGATATACGGTGTCGGCAATTGCGCTGAAATTAACGTTATAGGTGATACGCAATACACTCCCTTGATGGATCACCGCGGAACTTCGCACGTGCTTATGAACGCTGCCGGTTCTGAGACGGGCCGCCGTTATTACGATGCGTTCGGCGTCATCCTGGGCCAGAGCGGCAATTGGAACAATGACTTCGGCTATCAGAGCAATTGGTTCACCGTTAAGATTGGACCTAATTGGTGGGGCTTGTCGCCCACCAGGGTGTATGATTTTTCCACAGGGAGGTTTGTTGGCAGGGATGTAGCGCCCACCATGAATCGAGTCTATCGTCATAGCTTCGGCTCGTCCCAAGCCATTGGTATCTATGCGAATACGGTTTTCGCTAGGACGATTCAAAGGTTTGGTAGCTGGGCCACATCAAATTTATATAGCTATGTTAATCAAGCTTTATTGTCTCATGTTGACCCCACCGGTCTATACAAGTATTTGGATAATGGCAAGTGCCCGAATGGTTGGACCATAAAAGAATTGCTCTGGGCTGGAGACGCTTCCGTTCAAGATTTTATACTATTTGTAAACAATATGAGAGGTCGCTTTGGAGGTAGAGCTGTAGGAATATACCCCATAATCGACGCAACGGCAGAGAAGATAGTCAAAGGTCTGGAAATGCCAACGGACGACCAAGAGCCGTGTTACTGTCTTGAAAATTTGCATTTGGCGGCGCACAGAGGCGGTCCATATGGGATAAACACAGGAAGTCTAACGATTTGGGAGTGGAACGGCTGCCCTTCAAGCCTTGCTGTATATGGCCAGACAGGGCCAGGCCAAATTGGACAAGTCACTGACCGCGTTACAAGCGTTCCTCCATTCACATTCTTGGGAGATCCCACTCAAGAAATACCTGGTTATGCGGGTATGTGGTTTAGTCGTTCGTCTATTAGAGAACTTGGGCAGATCCTTTCCTATTATACGTGTGATCCATGTAGCATCTCAATCTACGGATGCGACTTTGGTGCTAATACTAACGCCATGGCAATACTTGCTAAGGAAAGCGGCTGTACTGTATATGCGGGGACAAAGCATATAGCTATTGCTGGTCGCGGCGCATGGGCCATCGAAAAAGACGGGCGCATTATAGGTATAAATAAAGACGGGGTAGAGGTGACCAATTTTTTAGGAGCGGGTCAATATCCCGGAAAGGAACCTGATGAAGACACCAATTGGACAGGTTACAAGTTGAAGGATGGAATAAATCTTAGTTGGGGGTCTGTGATGTGCAGATAAGTAGGTCACAAAGTATTTGGGGCTTTGTTTTATAATGTGGATGTGCCGTCGCGCGCGCTTAGCCAATTGGCGGAGCTCATTGGCGATCGTGCATGACCTTCGCTACAAGACAGACTTTGAAGCATTTTTAGATTCTGGACAGAATTACTGGCTATGTTATTCCAATTAGCTCGTGTGAGCATGACAATCCAGCGCACGGAAAAGAAATTGAAGGGATTTTTAATTTCCTCAGGGTTAATCACCCCCAATGATCGCACTCATTCGGTGATCGATCGGTGCACGCCGGGGATTGTTATGGTGATGTTTTTAGGTATAGCAACAGCCGCCGGATCTGAACAACTCCCTTTTCCGCTTTACGAGAAAGGCGAGACCATCGAATCGTACGCGCGGCGCGCTTCCCTTGATGCCAGAAAATCCGTCGATCTTGGTGAAGGAGTGGCACTAGAGGCAGTATTGATTCCAGCAGCAAAATTCTCAATGGGTTCCCGTCCACCGCAGCAGGCGAATATTACCATTGCTGGTTCACAAGTGTTGATTGCCATTGGTGTGATTTGTGTGCTCGCACTGATTATGAATCTATTTCGCAAGCCTCGTGGGCGGCGGAAGTCATTTTCGTTAAGTTGGCTATTACTAATTACAATAGCAAGCGGACTAATCGTTGCCGGAAGTGCGCGCTGGTATCTTGCGATACAACGTGAAAGAAAGTGGGCACACGACATGAGCGTGTATGAGGAATTGCCATCAGACGAAAAGCCGGCCCATATGGCGACAATTGCCCTCCCCTTCTACATGGGGAAATTTCTTGTTACGCAAAGACAGTACGAATCGCTGATGAAAAGTAATCCTAGTCATTTCAAAGGGCCGGAGCTCCCTGTTGACAGCGTATCCAAAGATGATGCAGTGTCATTCTGTAATCGTCTCAATGACCAATTTAAGCGCCAATTGGGTGATCTCCACGTTCAACTTCCCAGTGAAATACAGTGGGAGTTTGCATGCCGGGGTGGCACAGATACCGCTTTTTATGTCGGTGATGTGATCTCTACTGACGAAGCAAATTTTGACGGAACCATAGACTCTCCTTTTTTGAGTGCTTTTGGAAAATATCGGCGCCAGACTACTCCCGTGAATACATTTAAGCCTAACCCATTCTCTCTTTATGATATGCACGGCAATGTCCAGCAATGGTGTGACGACGAACGGCCGGCAAAAATAAGGGGACCAAATACAATCTCAGTTTCTAATGATTGTATGCTGCGTGGTGGCTGCTTTTCGGCTCCATCTGATCGATGTCGATCCGCAAGGCGGGACAGTGCTTATGCCTCAACGCGTATAAGATGCATTGGCATTCGGGTTGTACTGGTATTTTCGAAAGTCGCTCCCGAAAAGTGAAATTGCATACGCATAAAGTACATGGTTCGCTCAGTTTTAAATGTTTGAGGTCTAGCCATGACGCGAGAGACGCAAGAACCGATGCCCGCGGCAAGATTTACGCCGAATGAACGCAAACGACCGTAACGTGGAGGGTAAAAACAAATGATTAATAACCGACCTAAATCAATGTGTCAACAATTTCCATATTTGATTATATTATTCGGAGTGGCAAGCAATGCGAGAATCCGCGGCTCAGATACTACTATTGCTAACAACGAATTAGGGTTTCAAGTGGCTTTTTCGAAATCTTGGACCGTCGATGGCGAAGATATAGAGAAACGCCGCGATATTACGGCGCAACAATCCGGTCGCACATACGGCACCGCCGCGCGAGGCACATCTCCGCTAGCAGTTGGTGCTGAAGGAAGCGCTCTAATAATCGTGCGTGTATTGGATGCGAAAAAAGGTGCCGGACTTAAGGATTTTGTAGTCCGACAAAATTTGCAAAATTTCAAATATGACGAAAAAAATGAGTTAAAACTGGGCGATATCCTCGCATTTAGGGAAATCGTCGAAGATTCATTGACCAAGCTGCAGTACACTTACTATTACGGCGTTTCAGGTAACCACGGCTATATTATGACGATCGCGATTTATAAATCGGATTATAGCAAATATGCCAAAGAAATCGACAAAACTGTTGCGTCTTTCAAGATTCTTTTGACGGAATAAACCTTGTTGGCTTTAGATGATATTTAGCCGAAGTGCGTTCCGTGAAATGGAATCGACAATGAATGAAAAGGAACTGTTGTTCGATTCGTCCCCGATTGGTGCGGATCTTTCGAGTATTCTGCGGGCCGAGGAACATGAATTAGTACTCGTTGAAGAGGTAACCGACAATCCAAAATATCGGTTATCGGGCTTTATGATATTGCGAAAGCCCGCTCCGCGCAGATCGGAGGAAGGCCTACGCCAATGAAAACAGAGTTTCTAACGCTCACTTCGCCCCTGACCTATGAGATCGGATCTGTTATGGCAAGTCGCTTTGAGGAATTGAACAAAGTTCACGTTCGAAGCCTGAAGAATTCGCCACTGTTATCGCATATCTCAAATTTGTTTTACTTAAAGACTTACATTTGGGACTTTGTTGATTCCTCCATCGAGCGAATCGTATGGTTGGATGCGGATATTTGGCCTATAGCCGCGTTATCCGCTTTGCCGCAAACTGCATTTGCAGCTCGACGCATACCTCAATCTTGGATCAAAGCACCGGACGACGCGGACAGTCCAGATCTTGGGTTCTTTTGCTGTACGCGCGAATCCAAACCTGCATTCGACGAACTAAAGCAAAGTCGTAGTGATACGCCGGGATCGCTTCGACGAACCATGAAAATGCTGTTGAATAAGCATGGGATTGCCACGCAGGTCTTGACGAGAGACTGGCTGTGGGAATTTTGCGAAGGAATGCCTCCTCCCGACAACGTCAAGATGGTTCATTATGGGGGGATGTCGCCCAAGTCTGAATATTTTGGTCGTTTTGAAAATGCGGTTGTCCTTCCAAGGGTGATCGATTACAGAAGCACCAGTCGATCCAATCCGACTTGGAGCTCAGGAATGGGCGATACATTGGCAGGGCTTGCCTATGTTCAGGGACTCGCGCGAAAATATCCTGATAAGCGCGTACGTTACAAGATCGCGGACAAGAATGTGTCTTGGGCGAAATTGGGATGGCATGACGTATCAATCGAGGGGGATGGCACCAAAGGAGAATTCGAAGCTTGGGGGATCAACGTGGACAACCACGAGTGTGATCTCCAAGCTCTTAGCTACCACAGGACACGTCAGCAGGAAATTGCGCGTAGGCTGGACATCGTTGAAACCATTGGCAAATTCGAAATCCAGCAACCCAGCGCAGCCGCATTGGAATCAGTGAATCGTGCAATCGGAAGCGATCAAAGACCTATTATCATACTTGCGCCATTTTCCAATTCATTACAGCGTACATGGCCAATGACGCATTGGATCGAATTGCAAAGAATGCTTTCGGAGGCCGCGGTGCATACAGTCGCCATCGATGGCCTCGAAGGCGACAAAACTCTTCGCGACATGCCGGGCACAGTTCTTTGGGGGGCTAACGCGGAGCAAAGCGTCGCGCTTTTCAAACAGGCATCTCTTGTCTGCACAAACGATTCCGGCCCTGCACATCTGGCTGGAATTCTCGGAGTACCTACAATTGCAATATGCGCGCCAACGCTGGGAAATGTTGCACTCGGCTCATATTCAACTGTGCATGTACTTCAGGCCCCTGGCCCATGTTCAGGTTGCTACTGGCAATACGGCCGAGGATTCCGATACGCATGCAAATGGGGATGCGAAATCATGTGGGATGTTAAGCCTAAAACGGTAGCTGCGATGATACTGAAAGCGATTCGCAAATAGGAGTGTCTTTGATCGTGGCTCGGAAGGGAGGAGATTTGCAATTTCATGCTCTCGAATACCGAGTCCGGGTTTATCGTCAAAACCTCAATGAATTTCGCTCGGTTCGGAATTCTCACGTGCTAATTTATTTTCCGCATGGTTTTGGCGATTATGTTCAATTAAGCTATGTGTTGTCTTTGCTGGACCGATCCAATCGGTATTGGATTTTTCAGTTTGGCGATGACAATTCATCTCTATTCAGCGGTCACGAGATTATCACACCGCTCTTCGTGGGAATTAATTCAACTCGTATGGATTTTGGAGCACCGTATGGATTGAAACACTTTGGTATAAATTATGACGATGCTGACGGGCGCGAGCAAATACTTCGTTTGCCACTTAATCTTCACGATGAATGTTCAAAAGCGAAAATTGACGTAGTGTTATGGGTCAGCTTTGCGGAAACACATGGCGGCTCCCCCTATCCACTTCACACCAAGGCCCGTCGGTTTATCGATAATGTGCGTAGCAATGATGCGGTTGTGCGTTCGACGTTGGAACGGCCGTTAGCGCCGAATGTTGACTTTGCCATGAATGCAAATATAGTACGGTATGTTGAGTCGCGATTAAGGAGTTTATGCGGATATCGAGGGAAAAAGTTGTGCTTAATATCACGGAATGGCTATACATCGCTTGGAAAGAACTGGGGGCATGAATGGCGCGACGAATTGCCTATTGGTCGCCGCGTCGAAGGAACGGAGTGCAGAGACTTTATGTCTTTGATGCGACGCAAAGACAATAACTGGTTATTTCTAGTCATGGAAAATCAGCTATTCAAAGGGTATGATACGGTTCGAAGTCGAGAGTACAATGCATACAGCTATGCCGAACTGTTTGGGGAAAGCGAAACCAATAACCTTCCATTTGGTTGGATAGCGCGAGTGCTTGTCTCTATTGCGGATTTGTCGGTCGGCGTTCCAACGGGAGCATACCATTTGAGTATGGCGCGACGAGACCTTCCGACGGTTGGAATTTGGCTCCAGCACATGCCTAATTGGTATGAGGAGCCAAGAAGTGGAGCAGTTCATATTCTCGGAAAATCCCTGGTTAACGAGCAATTGGATCAACAAGTCGGGAGCTTCCTGGAATGTGGCTGTTTACGCTTTGCAGCGATCCAGTCCGCGACGAAGAACGTTTCGGGAGAGCAGGTGTTTCATGCCGTCGAGACTCTGATTTAGTGGGCGGGTGCATCCGCGCTCCTTTCCTTACGTTAAAGGACATTTGATGTCAATTTTTAATTTGTATTCAACTGATCAGAACAATATCGGCGACCGGTCGTCATCGCCGGCGAGCTATTTTACGTTTCCGTTTGACGTACGCCATATGGACTTTCTGCAATTTTGTCGCCAATTTAAAGAACTGGATGTAGAGGGCGTAATCTTCGGC
>DATGGK010000196.1:0-2163 GCA_035308565.1 Planctomycetota bacterium
TGGAGATTTAATACACGGTTCCGCGATTAAATATCGGCGTAAGCTGCCGCAAATGAATAACATACAAAATTCTAATAGGCGGTAAATGACCCCCCAAGACCAATCAGAAACGTCAGCCAAAAGGGCCGCGTCTTCCGGCCCGAACAAGGGCCGACTCCGAATTGTGCTCGAAATGATCAAGTTCGAGCACTCCGTTTTTGCTCTGCCGTTCGCGCTTGTCGGCGCTCTGCTCGCCGCGCGTGACGCGGGCCGTTTCCCGACGCTCTGGCAAATCCTCTGGATCATTGTCGCGATGGTTGGCGCGCGTTCTGCCGCGATGACCATGAATCGCATCGCCGACCTCGAATACGACCGCCGCAACCCGCGCACAGCAATGCGCGCACTGCCAACCGGCGAGCTTTCCATCGGATTCGCGTGGGCGTTCACGCTCCTCGCTTCAGCATTACTTGTAATCGCTGCGTGGCAATTGAATCCGCTGGCGCTGAAACTCTCTCCTGTCGCGCTAGCGGTCCTGTTCTTTTACTCCTACACAAAACGCTTCACCACCTGGGCGCACTTCGTGCTCGGCTTCTGCCTCGGCATGTCGCCCGCCGCCGCGTGGATAGCGATTCGCGGTTCGCTCGATTGGCGCATGTTGATTCTATGTGGCGCAGTCACGCTGTGGGTCGGCGGCTTCGACGTCCTGTACGCTTGTCAAGACATCGAGTTCGATAAGACCGCAGGTCTCTATTCCATTCCGAAACGATTCGGCGTCAGCAGTGCCTTGCTGATCGCGCGCGCGATGCATATCGTGATGGTCGGATTGCTCGCATGGCTGGCGCTCAGCTTTCAACTCGGCTGGCCGGCATGGGCGGGAATTGCTGTCGTTGCAACGCTGCTGATTTATGAGCATTCGCTTGTGAAGCCGAACGATTTGAGCAAAATCAATGCTGCGTTTTTCACTGTGAATGGCTATATTAGTCTCTTATTCCTTTTGTTCTGGGGCGCGGCCACAGTTGTCGGGCGTCCCTGAGAATTCGAATGCAAGCGCCTAGCGAACTCAAAATAACGGACACGCGACTGGAGCCAGTAGCGGCAAAGGTTCTCGCTGGCGAGCGCCTCAATGCGGAAGACGGCGTCGCTCTTTACGAGTCGCACGATTTGCTTGCGCTCGGATGGCTCGCGAATCACGTCCGCGAGAAGAAACACGGCAATATCTGCTACTACAACGTCAACCGGCACATTAATCCCACGAATGTTTGCGTAGCGCATTGCCGCCTTTGTGCTTTCGGACGCTCGCCGGACGCGCCCGGCGCTTACACTTTTGCGCTGGATGAGATTTACAAACGCGCGGCGGAAGGCGTGGCGGAAGGTGCGACGGAATTTCACATCGTCGGCGGCTTGCATCCTGATTTGCCGTTCGAGTATTACCTGGAATTGATTCGCGGCTTGAAGCAGCGCTTCCCCGAAGTTCACCTGAAAGCGTTCACGATGGTGGAAGTGGGCTACTACGCTCGAATTTCCAAACTTTCGATTCGCGATACGCTTCTGGCGATGAAGAATGCAGGTGTTGACTCGCTGCCTGGCGGCGGTGCGGAGATTTTCCATCCGCGCGTCCGCAAGGTGATCTGCGATCACAAAGTAAGCGGCCAGATGTGGTTGCAAATCGCGCGAACCGCGCACGAAATCGGGCTGCGCTCGAACGCCACGATGCTCTACGGCCACATCGAGACAGCCGAAGAGCGTGTCGATCATCTCCTGCAGCTTCGCGAGACTCAGGACAAAACGCACGGCTTCGTTACGTTTATTCCGCTCGCATTTCATCCCGCGAATACGGCGCTCTCGCATTTGCCGGGACCAACCGGAATTGACGATTTGAAAATGGTGGCCGTCTCGCGTCTGATGCTCGACAATTTCGATCACATCAAAGCCTACTGGGTAATGTTGACGCCACGGATCGCGCAAGTGGCGTTGCGATTCGGCGCAGACGATCTAGACGGCACCGTGGTCGAAGAAAAGATTTATCACGACGCCGGTGCGACAACGCCCGAGCATCTGACGCGCGCCGAACTCGAACGCCTGATTCGAGCCGCAGGCCGAGTGCCCGTAGAGCGCGACACCCGTTACAATCCTGTCGACCGCGTGAAAATGCCGTTTCCTCCCACGGCTGGCGCCGCCCAGCGC
>DATGGK010000197.1:0-28427 GCA_035308565.1 Planctomycetota bacterium
AAATTCCGACGAACGCGCCCACGCCAATGTACAGCGGCCAAACCACCAACAGCGGCGGACAGAGCCCGCTTATGTACCCGACGAAATTCCCGGCGATGCACACAATTCCGACCAGCACCATGCCGCCCATGATGGCGTAGCGATTGTAAATTGTAAGCCAGCCGGCCACGCCCCCAAAAAATGCGGCGAGCGGAATAAATCCGTCGCTGATGGGCAAAAAAAAGGATGGAATATACGAGAAAAACGCCGCGCCCACCGCCGCAATCATCGCGCCCGACCAGCGCCGCGACTTCATCCGGTGCTCATATTCGATTGCGGCGAGCCGCTGCTGCTTCTCGAGGTCCCGCATTTCCTGCTGGACCTCGGGCGGCAGACGGTCGAAGTGATCGGGAAGCGGCATCGTGGCGCTTGTTTTACTTTATTTCACGAAAAGTTCAAAGGTAGTGCAGACATTCCTGTCTGCAATTCTTGCAGGAGGCTCATTTCTGTTCGATGTTCGCCACATGCTGCCGCGCCCAATCGCGCACTTCCTTGACCGCGCCCTGCGGCAGCAGCCGCGAACCGGCGGTGGCGAAACTCGCCGCCAGATGAGACTTCTTCCACACAGGCTGATTCGGATAGAAACTGACGCACGCCGCAATAATGATCGCGGCCAGCACCAAGCCTTTGATTGCGCCGAAAATCCCGCCGAGCACGCGGTCCTTCGAGCGGCGCTTTGCGCGCTCTTCTTTCGGCACGCCGCGTTCTGAATAAACTTCAGCAGCCGATGCCAGCAGCCGCAGCGAAAATCCAACGATCCCAAACACAAACAGGAACGCCACAAGTTTCGCGTGCAGCGGGTCGCTGGTGACGCGGTTCAGCGCGTATTTTGAAAGCGCCGGCGCAAACGCCAGCCCAAGCCCGACGCCAAAGGCCAGGCTCGTCACGCCTGCCGCCTGCCACAGCAATCCGCGCCGCCAGCCTAAAAAGGTATGCAACACCAGAAAAAGAATCACGCCAATGTCCACGCACCAACCCAAGTTCGTCATAGGTAAAATCCAATCGAATGTGTACTTCCGATGGGACCTTATCGGCGCACGAGGCACAAAAGTTGAGTTTTCCGTGAATTTCAGGGGCGCAGGCGCTCAGTTACTGATCCGCGCATAATCAATGCCCCATGTGACCGCGGCGCGCAGTTGCCGTTCCCCTCTCCCTTCGGGAGAGGGCCGACGCAGGTACTCCTGCGCGGGGTGAGGGGGAGGGGTGTGGCATTGCGAACGCGCGCGTCAAGAGCGCCAAATTGTTTTCAGCGAGCCGATCCGCAAAAGTCGAGAATCTTCTCGACCGCGTCCGCCAAGTCGCGCGCGGTGAGCGTCGGTTTTTCAGCGCCCGGCCGGCGATGCGCCGACAACGGATTCGCCACGGCAACCGTCCGGCACCCCGCTCGCCGCCCACATTGAACATCCGTATCCTGATCGCCAATCATCCAGCTTTCAGAAAGTTCGATTCCGAATTCGTCGCGCGCGTCGAAGAGAAATTGCGGTTTCGGTTTGCGGCACCGGCACGCGCCGGAATACTCCGGCACGATGCCGTCGGGATGATGGTAGCAATAGTACGCGCGCAAAATTTCCACGCCAGATTCGCGCAAATGCGATTCGACCAGCCGCTCGATGGCTTGAATTTGTTCGAGCGAAGTTTTGCCTTTCGCATAGCTCGGCTGATTCGAGACGATGAACAGCACGTAACCGGCGTCCTGCAATTTCTTGGCCGCCTCCGCAGCGCCGGGCAGCATATGCACGTCCGCAACATCGTGCGGAGACTCGTGCTCGCCATTTTTTGGATTGAGCACAAGTTCGTTCAAGACGCCGTCGCGGTCGAGAAAAATTGCGCGCTTCATGGAGGTTAAGTATAGCGAACGTTCTTGTGTTCGGGCAAAAAGAATTCATGCAGCAGCCGGTCAGCGCGCAGCAGCCCCGCGCGATTCAACAAAATCTGTCCGTTCGCAATCGTCAGATAGCCCCACTCGCGCAGCGTATTGAACGGCGCTGCAAATTCCGTCGTCACGTCGCGCCCGAATTTGTTGCGGAAGTAGTCGATGCTGACGTGCCCCAGCTTGAGCTGCAAAATAAATTCGCGGATGAAGCGCTCCTGTTCCGTCGGTGTGTACGCACGATTGATCGGCAGCTTCCCAGCGTTGCACGCTTCGACATAGGGCGCGAAGCCGTCGAGATTCTGGAAATGCGTGCCGCCCACGTGCGAGAACGAGGCCACGCCCAAGCCCATCAAATCCGCGCCGCTCCACAGCATGTCGCGGTACAAGAATTTCGTGCGCTTATCCTTCACCACCGTGTACGCGCTCGCCACCGTATATCCGGCTTTCTCAAATTCGCCGAACGCGTAATCGACCCAGCCGCGTTTCGTCGGCCACTCAGCGACGGGCGCAATCAGCTTGCCGGCGGCTTTCATTTCTTTGTAGATGGTCGTGTTGTACGGCACTTCCATTTGATAAATCGTGACGCTGTCCGGCTGCATCGCCACGGCTTTCGCCACCGTGTCCCGCCATTTCTCGTCGGTGTCTTCGACCATGCCGGCGATCAAATCGATGTTGATCTGTGGAAACTTGAGCCCGCGCGCCCATTCGTACGCGCGCTCGATTTCCTTCGAATGATGCGCGCGCCCATTAATTTCGAGCACATGATCGTCGAAATGCTCGACGCCCAAACTCAACCGCGTGACGCCGTGATCGCGGATCACTTTTAATTTGTGCTCGGTCAGCGTCCCCGGCTCGCATTCGAACGCAACTTCCTCCGCTTCGTCCCACGGCAGCGACGCTTTCATTTTTTCGACAAGCCAATGCAACTGATCCGACGACAAATATGATGGAGTGCCGCCGCCAAAATAAATGAATTTCGGTTTGCGTCCGTCGATGAATTTCATCGCCGCGTACAGTTCATGCTCGCGCACCACCGCTTCAATGTACGCTTTGATTTGCAGCGAATCTTTGTCCGTGTACACGCGAAAATAACAAAAGTGGCAGCGCTTGCGGCAGAACGGAATGTGCACGTAAACGCCCAGCGCCGTGCCGGGCGCGGGCCGGCGGTCCAGCGCCGCGAACGCTTCGTTAGCGCGTTCCTGCTTCCAGACGGAAAACGGCGGATAATTCGAAACGAAATAATTTCCGGCGGTCGTCGGTTCGGCGTCGGGATGGAGCGGGAGCATTTCAGTTGCAGTCATGCGGATTGCTCATTTCTTACGCCACAACGCTTGGCGTTTTTTCGACAGGTTCCAATCGGACAATGTGCGACAGCGCGATAGAGGTGATCTTGTCCATAATGTAGCTGCCATCGTAAATAGGTTGGCCGATGTCGATGCGGGTCCGCGATGCAAGCACCCGTTCCGGCGTGCGAATCGCATATTTAGTCCCGTCGGAAACGAATATTGTAAACGGCTCGAAAGGCTTTCGTTTCAAATACGCATCAATATCTTCGCTGCTCATTTTTGAGTTCTCCTTTTATTCCTTCTTCCCGAAGGCCGTCACCGAGCCGTCGTCCGCCCCGAAGATGAATACATTATTCGCGATGGCCGGCGATGTGTCAATGGGCGCCCCCAATTCATAGTTCCAAATCTCCGCGCCATCTTTCAAATCAAGAATATACACGCGTCCTTTTTCGTCGCCGACAATGATGCGGTCTTTGGCGATGACCGGCGACGAACTGATTTTTCCTTTGGCTGGAAAATTCCAGGCTTCGTTGCCGTTCGCGCGATGCAGGCAATGCAGAAGTTTGTCGTCGCATCCGACGACCGCAAAATCCTTCGACAGTGCCGGTGACGAATCGAACGCCATTTCCTTCGGACTTTTAAACGTCCACAAGATCGAACCTTTGTCGAGATCCGCGGCAATGAATTCGCCTTCGTGCGTGCCGACGAAGGCCATCGCGCTATCCAGCGCCGGACTGGCCGCGACGACGGCGCCGGCGTCGATGCCTTTGTTGAGTTCGCTGCCGTCTTTGATCGAGAGCACATGCAGCATCGCATCGCATCCGCCGAAGACCGTCTTGCCGTTGGCAATTGCGGGCGTGCCGTTGATTTTGTTGCTCGTTTCAAACGACCATTCAGGCTTCTCGACTTTGGCCGCTTTGGCGTCGAAGCAATACAATTTATTGTCGTACGAACCGACAATGATTTTGCCATCCACGTAATTGGTACCGCCTTTGATGCCGTCGCCGGTTTCAAATTTCCACAGCAGTTTGCCGTCCTTCGCATCGAACGCGTAAACGAAATGGTCGCCCGATCCGACGAACACCTTGCCTTCCGCGTAGCACGGCGAGCCGTCGATGGAGCCGCCCGTTTCGCCTTTCCAGGCGACCGACCCGTCCTTGAAATTCAGCGCATACAGATTGTCGTCGTACGATCCGACATACACGCGCCCGCCGCCCACAACGGGCGAACTTTTGATGGGAAGACCTTCGCTGATTTTCCGGTGCCACAACACGTCGGGTTTGTCCGGCAGGTCCGCGTCGACGTAGCCGGTCAGCGCGGCATCGCCGTGAAACACAGGAAAATCCTGTACCGGCCCGGCGAGCTGTGCCTTGCGCGACACGACAATACCTATGGGTCCGGACAAATTGCGAGGTTCAACGTGCGGCGGAAAAAATTTGTAGACGACGCCAACGCCCGCGGCAATAAGCAGCATCAACAGCAACGCAAGCAGGATCGGCTTGTTCTTCGATTGTTTCGGAATTTCAGGCATGGTTCACCGGTTCAACAACCGCCGCTTGGCGCCGCGTCGCGCGGCTTGAATGCAGCTTCGTACAGCGCGCTGAAATCGGCAGCCGCAATCGGCCGCGGATTGAATTTCGCCGTCCACTGATGCGCGGCTTCTTCGCTCATCTTTGCAATCGAGTCGCGCTTGACACCGCACGCCTCCAGCGTCGCCGGCATTCCCGCGGCGCACAGCAGCGCGTTGATTCGTGCGATCAACGCCTTCACCGGATTGGCCGCTTGCGGCATGTGTTTCACATAGGTCAATTCCCCGTACAGCGCCGCCGCGTCCGGGTCCTGCGCGTTGAACGCCATGACATGCGGCAGCATCATGCCTACTGCGCGGCCATGGACCACATCGAAGTGCGCCGTCAACGGGTTCGCCGCGGAATGCGCCGCGCCCAGCATCGACTGCGAAATCGCCATGCCGGCGTACGCGCTGGCGAGCAGCATCTGGCCGCGCGCTTCAAGATTGCCGGGTTCGCGCAGCACCGTTTCAAACGCGCCGTTGGCGAGTTTCCATGCCTCGCGCGAAAAAAGCTGCGAGACCGGCGTGCGCGCGCTGCAGACAAACGATTCAATCGCGTGCGAAATCGCGTCGATTCCCGAATCGGCCGTCACGCGGCGCGGGCTGGTGGCGTTCAAAACGGGATCGAGCAGCGCGACGACCGGATATGCCTTGTCGTCGCCGCACGCCATTTTCTGATGCGTGGCCTCGTCCGCGACCAGCGCGTAACATTGAGATTCACTGCCCGTGCCGGCCGTCGTTGGAATCGCGATCATCGGCAGCATCGGTTTTGTGGCTTTGTTGATGCCCCAATAATCGGACATCCTGCCGCCGTTGGTTAAAATGAAATTCGCGCCCTTGGCGGTGTCCATGCTGCTGCCGCCGCCGAGTCCCACGATGAAATCGACATCGAAATCGAGTGCGAACTCGACGCAGTCGTTCACCTGGCGCGTGGTTGGATTGACTTTCGCGCGGTCGTAGGTGTATACGGCAAGCCCTTCCTTCTTCAAGATTGCTTCGGCGCGGGCCGAATGTCCGGCCGCGGCCAGTCCCGGGTCAGTCACGAGCAGCACGACCTTTGCGCCGTATTCCTTCGCGAATTTACCCAGCGTCTCGAGGGAGTTCGCGCCAAACACCAGCCGCGTGCGCGAATGGAAATTAAAATCTTCGACGACGGCGGGAAATGGCGCGACAGGGCGCATTACAGTCTGGCCGCGGCCGCCGGGATAAACGATAGCGCGCCGCTTGTACAGAAATTCAAAGAGATTGCCTTCGTGCGGCTGGTCCCACGCGACTTGCATCGTGGACACCGCGCCCACATTCAGCCGGTCGATCAGCGGCGTGGTAAGCAATTTGTCGATGAAGCATTGATCTTTCGTGATCGCGGTCACGACCAGCGAATGACCGATGCGCGGGAGCATTTCGGATTGCGCCATCGGCACAACGCTGGCGTACGGAAAGAGAAATTCGCGGTTAGCCAGTGGGTGGTCGAAATTCTCGCAATAAACAATCGTCGGGCGCAGATACGTCCCGCCGCTCAGGATTTGTTTGCGCGGTTCGCCGGCGCGCAGCCGCATCGTGATGTCTTCGGCGCCGGGCGTATTGAGTCCTTCGTCGATCGTGCTGTTGATCCAGTCGGCCATCTTCTTATTCGCGAATGCGGAGAGCGCCGCGCCCGGAGCGTCCGGCGCCGACGCGCCGACCGGCGCGAGGCGCTTGCCCAATTCTTCCGCGATTTCCTTCGCGTATTTCGGCACGACGACCGCCGAGGCATTGACGCAACTGCGCCCGCCGTTCTGGCAGATCGAATCGACCATCACATCGATGTGGTCGCGCCAGTTTTCGATGCAATCGTCGCCGATCAGAATCTTGCTGCGCCCCGGCCCGTGAATCTGCACCGCCGGATTGCCCGCCCAGCGCGCGGTCGTGCTTTCATCGCCGAACACCAGCGCGCGCCCGCACGAGTTGATGATCTCCGCGGCACCTTCGTGGTCGGTCGAATAAAAGCCGAACGCTTCGGCGGGAATTCCCGCGGCGATGAACGCCTGAATGATGCGGTAGGGCGTCCACGGTTCTTCGCGCCCGGGTTTCAAGATCACCGGAATCTTCAGCGCGATGCTGGGCATCCACAGCGAGTTCACGCCAGGCGAATTGCTCGGAAGCACCACGCCCAGCGCGTTGGCGCACGGATAAAAACTCAGTGGCGGACCGTCGTACGCGCGCCCCGAATCCAAGACGCGCAAATCCATATTTCGCGTGAGGCCGCCTAAAACCGTGCGCATCTCGACGAACAGGTGGTGAATCTTGCCCATGTTGCGGCGCACCATGTTGTGCGGCAATCCGCTGCTGGCGCTCAGGTATTTCACATAGTCATCTGGCGTTTGTGTCGCGCCGTCGCCCAGCGGCAGCGACGCATCCATGAACAGTTCGCCGGCCTTCTTCGAAATCGCAAGCAATTCGTCGATCGCAAATTTATGAAGCGTATCGCGCGACGCCGCGTATTTCGGCAGATCGCGCCGCACGATGCCGGCGTTGACCTGGCTGACCTCGACCAGCTTTTCGCCGGTGGCGTGGTTGAGCACGGCGACTTTGTCGAGCGAGGTATACGGCTTTCCGAGACGAAGCGCGGGAATGTGCATGGATGGCCTCTTTTTTCACGCAGAGGCGCAAAGGCGCAAAGTGGAAATCGATCTTTGCGCCTTTGCGTCTTTGCGTGAACCGAAATTCGATTTAGTACACGCCTTCAACAACTTTCTTTTCCAGCATCCCAAACGGCCGCACGTCGCCCACGCCGTCCCACGGATACAGATCGCACGGCACGCGGCGGATCACTTCGTCGCGCTCGAGGAACCGCGGGATGAAAATCTCCTTTGTAAGCGTGGTCAATTCCACGCGACCCCATTCGCCGTACTCGACAGTCTTGTCGGTGTTCTTCGGATCGACGACGCGCAGCACCGCGCGCGGCTGCGGCGCATAGTATGTGACGCTCCAGTTGTCCTCCGGCTTCAACGGGCGGCTGCACGCAAGCCCCATCAATGTGTTGCCGTATGTGGGCACGAACGCGGCGCGGTTTTCGAGCACTTCTTCAGTAAGAAAGCGGACCATTTGCGCGGTCATCGACGTGCCGCCGCAGAAGACACCTTTGATGCCCGCTTCAGTTACGTTGATTTTCTCGCCGAGCGCTTCGAGCAATTTCGGCGTCGTGAACAGGCAGTGAATGCCTTTGCGGTTTTTCAGAATCATCACGGCCTGGTCGATCGCGTGATTCTTGTAGTCGTTGGCCTCGTCGAAACGCTTTTGCCCGAGCAATTTCACGACCCAGCGCGGATCGAGATCGACGTGGTAGCACGAGCCGCCGCGGACGTTGGCGAGATGCTCGATCGCGAGGCGCAGACGGCGCGGGCCGGTCGGCCCAAGCATCAGCCACTTCGAACCGCGCGGGAAAAACTCGTCGCTGAGCGTGTTCGAAAATTCGGAGTAGTCGATCTTGTGGTCTTCCCAACTCACGCGCTGTTTGGGCATGCCGGTAGTGCCGCCGGTTTCGAAAATGTGGAAGGGGCGGTCTTTGTACGCCGCGGGCACCCAGCGTTCGTTCGGCTCATCGCGCAGCCAGTTGTCTTCAAAATGCGGGAAGAGCTTCATGTCGTCGAAGGACTGAATTTTTTCGACGGGATTCCAGCCGGCCTTCTGCGCCCATTCCAGCCAGAAGGGCGAACCGGTGGCGGGCGAGAAATGCCATTTGACGATCTCGCGCAGGTGCGCGTTGAGCTTGTCTTTTGCGGCGGCTGAAGCGGTGTTGAGGTCGGGCATTTTCTTTGGTTCCTGGTTTTAAATTCAGGGCGGCTGGAATTCCGCCCGTCCAATTCTAAATCTTCCCGCCAGCGGGGAAGTACTTTTCGATGGTGGCTCTGCTTGGAGGCGGCGAAATGATGGAAATGAGAATCATCGCGACTGCCGAGCCGAGCACCATCGGGACAACGCTGTGCATGCCGAAGAAACGCGGATCGCCCAGCGGGTTGAGCGAGAGCGCGGGCACGCCGTGAATCTTCCAATCCCACACGATTGCGCCCGGCTTAAATTTCTGGCTGAGTACATAACCGCCCGCCAGCATTCCGCCCACGACCAGCGTGGAGGCGAGCGCGCCCCATTTGGTGCTGCGTTTCCAAAACAACGCAGCGACCATCACTGGCGACATCGCCGCAAATCCCGAGAACGCGAAACGCACCGCCAACTCAAAGATATTCTCGCTTGTGTTCAAGGCAATGATGTAGGCGATGACCGTTATGATGAGGATGAACGCGCGCCCAAACCAAACCACGCCTTTCTCGCCGTATTTTTTGTCTCCGCCGTAGTAGGAGAAAATGTCTTTCGTAAACATGGTGCTGACGGCCAGCACTTGATGGCAGTCGGAGCCCATCACGGCGGAGATAATGCCGGCGCCGAGAATGCCGGCCAGCAGCGGCGAGTGCGAAAATTCGCGCAACATTGCCAGCAGAATTCCGTCGGTGGCGTTGCCTTCGAGCTTGATCACTTGCGAGCCGATCGTGCCGAGGAACACGCAGGGCAGCCAGATCAGCATGATCGCGATTGGATAGACCACGACGGTCTTTTTGAACGCGGAGACTTTGCGCGCAGAGAGGCACATGATCGACATGTGCGGGAACATGATCGACGAGAGCGGCACGAGCGTGTAGCTCCAGAAGAACCACGGATTCATCGCCGGCCCTTCGCGCGTGATCAGCGCGCGCGTCTTGGGCTGCTCGGCCATTTTACTGACGATGGCGCCGAAATCCAGATTGCGGCTGATCGCCCACACGGCGACGAGCCCGAAGAGCAAAAACAAAATCGTCTGAAAAATGTTGACCCAGACCGTTCCGCGCATGCCGCCGAAAAACACGATGATGGTCACCGTCACCGCGACGATCGCGCATCCAATCGGCTTGCTGATGATCGCTGCGCCGCCGCCGCCGCTGAGTTCCACCAGCACGCGCCCGCCGCCCATGATCGAAATGATCATGTACGGAATCAGCATCGCCACGCTGAGCAAAAAAATCACCGTGCCGATACTGGAACATTCCCAGCGGTCGCGGAAGTACTGAACCTGCGTCATGTGGCCGAACTTTTTTCCGAGCGCCCACAAGCGCGTGCCTATGAAAAACAACGTCATCGGAATCACAAATCCGGACGACGAGGCCATCAACCCAAACACGCCGATGCCCTGCTTGTAGGCCATGCCCGAACTGCCGAGAATCGCGAACGCGGTCATGTTCGTCGCGAACAACGACAGGAAAAAAACGAGCGTGCCGATGGTGCGGCTGGCGAGAAAGAAATCCTCGCCCGTCGTTTTTCCACGGCTGAACGCAAAAATGCTGATGTAAAGAACAATCGCGAGATAAACGCCGATGACAATCAATGGGACCATGCGCTAGTGCCCTCCGCCGCGGTCGCCGCGGTCAGGCTGCTGGAGCACGTGCGCTTCGACTTCTTCGAGATGCTTCGGCCACGCGAACCTGCCGAGCACCCACATGTTCACCGCGCAGAGCACCGCAAACAGGCCGTGGTACCACAGGCCAACGGGGACGAAGCCGAAGAGCAGCGGCTGGTATTTGTCCCAGTTCCACCAGTCCTGATGCAGGACGTAGACGGTCACTACCATTAATAAGAGCGCGAAGGTCTTCAATTGTCCCTCCCCCGGGTTGTACCGCCGGCGTCCCGCCGGCATGGATTCGGGCCGGCGAGACGCCGGGTACAGTTACTTTTTCGTGATCGCGAACAGATGCGTCTGCGTCGCGATGTACATCACGCCGTGCGCAACGACCGGCGTGCCGAAAATCTGCTGGCCGACGTTGCACTTGCTGATTTCCTTGAGCGTCTTGTCGGCGGCCAGAATGAAAGCGTCGCCGTCTTCGTTGCCGAAATAGACTTTGCCATCGCCGGCCAGCGTCGAACCCCAAATGTGCGCGCCACTGTCGAATTTCCAATTCAGCTTGCCGGTTTCAGGATCGAGGCAGTAGACGTTGCCTGAGAAATCGCAGATGAACAGCAGATCGTTGTAAATCGAGCACGTCGAGATGCTGCGGTTGATTTTATCGAAGACCCAGACTTTGCCCGTATCCGTGATATCGCCGGTCTTGGTTGCATCGAGGCACGTCAGCACGCCCACGCCTTCGCCGTGGTCGGGGTCCTGGCCGTTGGCGCAATAGATGCGATTCTTGTAGAGCACCGGCGTGGCGTTGATTTCGCTCGGGCCTTTGTAGTCGGGATACATGATGAAGCCTTTTGCATTTTTCTTTTGCGTCGGCAGTACGCAGTCGGCTTTCCAAACTGTTTTGCCCGTGTCGGCGTCGAGCGCGTAACAGAAACCGTCGCCGCCGCCGAAATAAACCTGCTTCTTGCCATTGATCACGCCCAGCGAGGGCGAGGTCCACTGGCCGTGGAAAATCTGGCGCTGCAAGCCGCAGTCGGCGCGTTTGCCTTTGCCCATGCCGATCTCATCGACCCACAGAATTTCGCCGGTCATTTTGTTCGCGCAGAAATAGCTCGGCGCTTCGGGCGCCGGCACGTTGTCGTGGCCCCAGTCCACACCGTTGGACGTGCAGCAATACAGCTTGTCGCCGTCGATCAGCACCGAACAGTTGCTGGCGTTGTGCGGAAACACGCCGAGTTCTTCGATCATGTCCAAACGCCAAATGATGTCGGCGCCGTCGGGATCGGTCGGTTCCTTCTCCAGGTCCTCGGGCTTCTTCCCCTTGATCGCCTTCGGGCTGATAAGATCGGGATCCTTCACATAAAGCCCTTCGTACTTGAACGGCCCGCGGTTGCCCTTCGCCAAACCATCGACGCCAAGGCACAGCAACTCGCAGCGATTCGTCACGACGTAGACGCGGTCGCCGTCCACCGTCGGCGACGAACAGATGCCCAGGTATTCCCAATCGTTGACCTTGCCCGATTTCAGCTTCGGCACCGTCAACTGCCAGAGGAATTTCCCGTCCGCTTCGTTGAAGCACATCAACACGCCCATATCGACGTCTTTGTATTTTGGGTTGCGCGGCGAGGTGTTGTTGGTGCCGACAAAGATTTTCCCGCCCGCCACGGTCGGGTTGCCGTAGGTCTGCGAACCGAGCTTGGCGATCCATTTCAAATTCTTGGATTTGCTCGTGTCGTACTCTTCCGTGTTCTTATCCTTCGGCCCCGGGTCCCACGCGTCGGGCAGATTGGTTTCGTCGGTGATCATGTTGCGCTGGTCGGTCCCGCCCCACTGCGGCCAGTCGTGGCCGCCGCTCGGCTTAGGCGCGTCGCCGGCCACGCCGCACGATGGCAGTATGAATGCGCAGATCGCCGTGAGCGCCAGCGCAGGCAGAGCGCGGTAGATTCGTTGAGTGTTCAATTTCATTTCAGAACTCCTGTATTCTTGGATTTGCCAACTCACTTCTACTTTTTCGCGATCGCAAACAAATGAGTTTGCGTTGCAATGTACATCGTACCGTTCGCAACAACCGGCGTGCTTAAAATTGAATCGCCCAAATTGACATTGCTGATTTCTTCCAGCGTGTTCCGCGCGGACAATACGGTGAAATCGCCGTCATCGTTGCCAAAGTAAATCTTGCCGTCCGCGGCTAGAGTCGAGCCCCAAATATGAGCGCCGCTGTCGAATCTCCAATGCAGCTTGCCGGTGTCTGGATCTAAGCAATACACATTTCCAGCGATGTCGCAAACGAAGAGCAGATCGTTGTAGATCGAACACGTTGAGATGCTGCGGTTGATTTTGTCGAAAAACCAAATTTTCCCATTCTGCGTGGTGTCCCCGGTCATCGTGGCATCGAGGCACGTCAGCACGCCAAGGCCCTCGCCATGGTCCGGATCCTGCCCAACGGCAACATAGACTCGATTCTTATAAAAAACTGGCGTGGCCATGATTTCACTGGGGCCTTTGTAGTCGGGATAAAGGATGAAACCTTTGGCGTTCTTCTTTTGCGTTGACAGCACACAGTCAGCCTTCCAGATCGTCTTTCCATTTTCGGCGTCCAGCGCGTAACAATATCCATCGCCGCCGCCGAACAAGATCTGCTTCTTTCCATTGACAACCGCCAGGGATGGCGACGACCAGTTAGAATGGAAAATGGCGCGCCTGAGTCCGCAGTCGGAGCGCTTGCCCCGGCCCATTCCGATGTCGTCGGTCCAAATCACCTCGCCGCTCAATTTGTTAACGCAGATTACGGTCGGGGCGTCGGGAGCGCGGATCGTGTCGTGACCCCAATCAACTCCGTTGGACGTGCCGCAGATGACTTTCTCGCCGTCAACGAGCACCGAGCAGTGAGTCGCATTGTGTGGAAACACGCCCAATCGCTCGATCATGTCCAAGCGCCAGATGATGTCGGCGCCGCTGATATCCGCCGGAGTGCCGGCGAATTCGTCGGGCTTGTCGCACCGGAGTTTGTCCGGATCGACCACGTATTGGCCTTCATTCTTGAAGGGCCCGCGGTTGCCTTTTGCCACTCCGTCAACGCCGAGGCACAACAATTCGCATCGATTCGTAACGCAGTAAACGCGGTCGCCGTCCACTGTAGGGGAGGACGTGAGGCCAATGTACTCCCAATCGTTGACCTTGCCAGCTTTTAGTTTGGGCACGGTGAGTTGCCAGAGGAATTTGCCGTCAGCCTCGTTGAAACACATGAGCACACCCGCGTCGTCCTTGCGGTTTGGGTTGCGGGGAGAAGTATTGTTCGTGCCGACGAAAACCTTTCCGCCTGAGACAGTCGGATTGCCATGCATCTGCGAGCCGAGTGTCGCGATCCATTTCAGATTCTTGGACTTGGTGGTGTCGTACTCTTCGGTGTTCTTGTCCCTCGGGCCCGGATCCCACGCATTCGGCAGGTTGATTTCATCCGAGCACATGTTCCGGCATTGGGTGCCGCCCCATTGAGGCCAGTCGTGCGTCACTCCAACAGGGTCTGCCGGGCGAACGGCCGAAGCTCGTTCCACAAGCGCGAAAGCGCCGGCGCCGCACGCGGCAAGCGCAAGGAAGAACACCGATCGATTGAGTAATGGCCGCTTCATGTTCTTTGCCGTCAAAATTCCTTACTTGTTCGGCGTCACCGCAATGTTGTTCACATACACGGGAATATCCGTCGGCGCAAAACCGAATAGGCCCGGCGAGCCTTCCTTATGCGCGGTCTTGTGCGGAACTTCGATGGTCCATTTTTCCGGCTCGGCGTCGCCCTTCTTCCAGGCTTTGCCGCGCACCACGCCTTCGCCGGTTGCCGGATCGACGTCCACGCGGGCTTTGATCGTGTACCACGTTTCGGGCTTCCACTCGAACGGCACCGAGACGCGGATGCGCTCGAAGTTGCTGTTCACTTCCATCTCCTGCGCCATGCCTTTGAGGATGATCATGTAGCGCTGATTGATCACGCCGACTTCGGACATCTTGATGATCTTTTCCTTGCCGGCGATTTTGCGCGTGTCGGCCTCGGCGAGCACATCGGCCTGAATGGTGTAGTCGTGCATTTCCGGCGTGCTGATAAACGTCATCGCGCGCTGAAAGAGTTTGTTCTCGACGGTCTTGTACAGACATTTGACGCCGTCTTTCATGCGCACTTCCCAGCGGAAGCGCGCTCCAATCCAAGGCAGCGGCGGATAGCCGAATTCGACTTTCGGATCGGCTTCGGTCGGCAGCATCGGCGTCTTTTCAAACGACGGATGGATCGGCAAATTCGGCAGGATGCGCCCGCGCGTGTAGCCGAATATGCCATTCAATTCGGCTTTGAGCGCGCCGGCGGAAGGAACCTGCTTGTCGTCGGCTTTGAAGACGCCGTTCTCGACATCGCCGTTGACTTCGGATTTCACTTTCGCGGTTGGCGGAATGAAGCGCACCCATTTTGCTTTCTTCGCGTCTTCTGGATTTTCAGGCAGATAATTCCCGTCCTTGTCGCAGGGAATCAAGCGCAGCGGAATCGTGCCGCCCGGATGAACCAGCAAATCCGCCGGCACGCCGAGGTATTTCGCCAGCGCGCCGGGCGTGTGCTTTTCAGCGGCCGGCCACGGCGGCGCTTTCTGATTCACGCCTTTCTTGCCGATGCAATACAGCTTGCCATCGAGCTGCAAACCCGACTGGATGTACACGCGCCCGTCGCACACCGCCGGCGCGCCGCAGCACTTCGCATCAAGCTTCACCTTGCTGAGAATCTGCGTGGACTTTTCGTCGTCGCCGGGCTTAACGATAAAGAAGTGGCCGTCGAGCAGCGGTATGTAGAGCTTGCCGTCGGCATACAGCGGCGCCGAGAAGACGACTTCGACGCCGAGTTCCTTGCGCCAAAGCAGCTTGCCGGTGTCCGCATCGACGCAGCACAATCGCGCCGTGTCGTCGGTCAGGTACACGCGGTTTCCGACCAGAACCGGCGACGTGGCAAACCCGCTGATTTCGCAGCGCCACACTTCGGCGGATTTGTCCAGCACGGGCGCTTTTCCTTCGACCAGCGAGGGATGCGTGCTGCCGTCGATTTTCAGCGCCACCATGCGCCCCTTCGTGGCCGTGTCGAGATTTTCCTGTCCATGCACGCCGATGACCATGTCTTTGTAGCGCAAGGGCGTGGCGCTCATTCCGGAGCGGCACATCGGGTACGTCCAGATCGCTTCGCCCGTATACGCATTGACGCAATAAAGCTGCCCGTCGCCGCCGCAACCGTAGAAGACGCGCTTATTGCCGACCCATTCGAAAATCGGCGTCGTCGCGGAATTGTCGTGCGGCCGGCCGCCGGGGTCCGATGCCCAGACCAATTCGCCGGTCTTTTTGTCGAAGGCATAAAAGCGGTTTGCGGCCGGTCCATTCGCGCCCCAGTTCGCCGTGATGGCGCTTAAAATCACCAGCGGCCCTTCGACCGCCGGACGGCCCGTGCGCCCGTTTGGAAAAGTCATGAAGCCGAACTCGTCCATCATTTTGTGCTGCCAGAGCAGCTTGCCGTCTGGATCGTAAGCAGACATGAATCCTTGCGAGCCGAGCGTGAAAATGTTGCCGGATTCAGGATCGACGACCGGCGCGGAACTGGCGTAGCGCAGATAAATGGTGTCGCTCAGGAAATCGTTGTAGAGGCGCTCCCATTTGATCTCGCCGGTGGCCGCGTCGAGGCAGAAGAGGCCCTCCTGCAAATTGGCGTCGTTGGGGCCTTTCATGCCCATGACGTAGACGCGCCCGTTGGCGATCACCGGCGCCGACTGGCCGGGCACGTCGGCAATCCAGAGGCAGTTCTCCCCGCCTGGCGTCCAGGTGTCGGGCAGGTTGGTTTCGTCGCTGGTGGCGTTCTGGTGCGGGCCGCGCCAGTTGAGCCAGCCGCTGACGGCCGATTCGCCGGCGGCGCACGAAACGAAGGCCAGCGTCAGACACGCCACGAGCAGGCGGCTTGTCGATTTTGGGAAACAAAGAGAGGCCATCGCGATCAATCTCCGGATGAATCGGACACGATTTAAAGGCTGCTTAATAATACGTGTACGTACTTTTTGCAACAGAATTTTTGTACACCGCTGGACGCGCCTGTGACAGTGAATTTTTTTCAAAGAATGCGAAATTGAAACTCAAATCTGCGATTTGCGATTTCGGTTAGACTTCGCAAATGACAAATCGCAAACACGAAATTGGGTTATAGTCCCATGCTTATGTCCAAATCAAATGCAACTCCGCCGCTGGACTCGCCCGAGCGCCGGCGGCTCCCTCCTCTATTACGCAAAGCCTGGTACGGGCTCAACCAGGCCTTCCGCCGGCGCATCAAGCACATCGGCGCGACGCCGGACCAATATACGATCTTAAGGCTGCTGCGCGAAGGGCCGACCGAGGGGCTTTCGCAGCGCGATTTGTGCCGCTTGATGAGTTCCGATCCGAACACGATCGCGGCGCTGGCCGCGCGCATGGAGGAGCAGGGTATTGTCGCGCGCCGCGCCGACGAGCGCGACAAACGCGCGCAGCGTGTCACGGCGACCGCAAAAGGCAAAGTCGTGTTCCGGAAGCTCCGCGCGATTGCGCTGGCGCTGCAAAGCGAAATCCTCGCGACGCTGCCCGAAGAGCGGCGCAAACAATTTCTGGCGGATTTGGATGCAGTGGGAGAGTCGTGCCGGGCGATGGCGGAGGAAGAAAGGTAATTTTTACCACAGAGGACACGGAGGGCACCGAGGACGGCACGGGGGAAAGAGTAGAGGAAAAGGAGGGGCGGCACTCTTGCCGCCCTGAGATTAACGGCGGCAAGAGTGCCGCCGCTCCTAAATCACGTCCCGGTTTCGAGGCGCTTCCACAATTTTTCGTCCAGCGCCGGCACGGTTTGGAAGCGTTTCTGCTCGGTCGGGATGTCGTATTTGATGCGGCGGAATTCGACGGTTTTCACGGTCGTATCAAGCACGACATAGCAGCCGTCGGGATTGTTGTCGCGCGGCTGCCCGATGGAGCCGATGTTCACCAGCGTTTTTTGTTTGTCGTTCAGTTGAAAAGTCATGCCGGGAAGTTCCGCCGGCTTGATCCATTGGAAGCTGTCGGTCACGACGCCGGGCTTGTGGCTGTGGCCGCAGAAACTTAAGACCTCGATGTTCTCGAAAATTTCAATCGCTTTCTGCGAGTAGCCAAAACCGATGTCGGCGAAATCGGCCTCTTCAACGTATTCGTAGAGCGGATCGCGCGGCGAAGCGTGGACGTAAAGCGTGGTTTCCTCTTTTTTCGCGGCGGGCTGTTCGGCCAGCCAGTTCCAGCGCTGGCGTGTGCGCGAAAAACTATACCAGTGCGGCTGAAGCACGCTGCGCTGCCAGTCGATCGCGGCTTTGGCGTATTTGTTGAAGCCGACGGCGACGCTCATGAAGAGCGCGGCGTCGTGGTTGCCACAGAGCGTCCATTTGCAGGTTTGCTTGACCAGGTCAATGCATTCGATGGGGTCGGGGCCATAGCCGCAGATGTCGCCGAGGCAGACGATGTCGTCCAACCGCTGTCTGCGGCAATCCTCAAGGGCGGCCCGCAAGGCGATCAAGTTCCCGTGGATGTCCGAGATGATGGCTCGTCTCATTGCTGCGCATGGACGCTGTAGGACGCGTCTCCGGCGCGTCGTAAACGTGGCGCGCCGGAGACGCGCCCTACAGGGCCTAATCCCTCTTAATCTTCAAACAACTCAAAACTGGTTCGGTCGCAACACGGTAATACAGGACTGCCTCTGGCGCAATCTCTCATCTCGCTTTCACCGCAACGCTCATTTCTTTTCGTAACGCTTCGTGCCCTGCTTTTTGCGGCGGCCTTCAAGTCCCAGCAGCCGCTTCAAATCCAATTGATCTTCCATGCTGGCGATGGCGCGCGCGACCATCGCTGCGCGCGTCGGCGCCGGCCCGGCTTTGGCCTGCAACAAATAAGGCACCACCGCCGCAACTTTTTGTCCTGAAATGCGCTCGATTTCGTCGCACGTTTCCTGGGTGGAATCTTCGTCCGCGGGATTGGTGACGTTCATCACAATCCCGGCCAGGCGCATTTGCGAGCGTTCTATTTCGCGCAGCGAAAGCAGGGTGTGATTGATGGTGCCAATCGACGCGCGGATGACCAGGAGCACCGGAAAGCCAAGCTGCACGGCGAAGTCGATGTTGAGCGTGCTTTCGTCGAGCGGCGAAAGCAGTCCGCCGACGCCTTCGACGATCACCGCGGTGTGCCGCGAACACAATTCGGCGACGGCCCAGCGCGCCAGATTAATATCGGCTTCGATGCCTTCGTGGCGCGCGGCGATGGTGGGCGCCTTCGGCGCTTTAAAGCGGAACGGACAGATTTTTTCGATCGGTTCGCAACGCTCGGAAGCTTCGTAGAGTCCGACGGCGTCGGACCATTCGCCCGCGACTTCGCCGGTCGCGACGGGCTTGAATCCGACGCTGTCGATGGAGGCGGCACGCAGCCAGCGCACGAGCGCGCAGGCGATCAGCGATTTGCCCACGCCGGTATCGGTTCCCGCGATAAAGAGTCCGAGAGTGTCCCGAATCATGCTCAACCGCCAGACGAGGACGAGCTGAAAGCGGCGCGCGCCTGTAATAAGGGCTTGCCGCACACGGGAGCTATTATCGGCTTTTTAAAAGCGGTTTGGAAGCGAGTTTTGATTCGCGCGGTTCTTTTTTGAGCCGCGCGGGCCGCGCGCCACAGCTCATTTCTCGGTCTTGGATGCCGCGGCGGATTTTGCAGCCTTGGGCGGTTTCTTTGCGCGAAGCGCTTCGGCTTTCAATTGAATTAGCAGTTTAAAACCAGCGTAATCGTGGTCGTTTTTGATGGGAATGCGGACGCATTTTGCACCGCCTTGAACTTTGCTGCGCGAGAGCCGGCGCTTCAAATCGGAATCAAGCTGCGCGTCTTTGAGGGCCAGTTCCATTTCTTTTCCAAGCTGCACGGAAGCTTCGAAAAGATTCGGAAGAAGGTGAAGCGTGCAGAGGGTATTCTTGGTGCCGAGCAGGTAGCGAACCGCCCAGCCCCACCCATTTCCATAGTAGAACAAGCCGCTGGTGGCGCCCGTGACCGTGGCCAGGAAGCGCTCTACTTCGCTGTAGCGCTTGCGGCCGAGCGGGTCGAGGAGGCTGACCAGCCGGGCGCGCGTGGGCTTGGGATCTTTCTTAACAAAGGGATGGACACCGGTCTTTTCCTTGCCGTTAAAGCTGCTCACAACTCGTCACCCTCCTGCGCCGCTTTCGACTCAAAGAAACTATTATACGCAAAATAGGACTTGAAATCAAATTCCGGAATGATAATCAGCATAAATGAGCACTATGACAACGCCCGCCATCGAATTTACTCTTCGAAAAAAATTCTTCATCGGCTTCGATTCCGACGGCTGCATCTTCGACAGCATGGAGATCAAACACCGCGAATGCTTCATTCCGGCGCTGATCTGGAAGTGGAACCTGCAAGCGGTCAGCCGGCTGGCGCGCGAGTGCCACGAGTTCGTGAATCTGTATTCGAAATGGCGCGGGATCAACCGCTTTCCAGCGCTGGTCCGGACGCTTGAATTGCTCGCGGCGCGCCCGGAGGCCAGAGCGCGCGGGCATGCCGCGCGCGACATCGAAGCGCTGAAAAAATGGATTGCGGCGGAAAAGCAATTGGGCAACGCGACGCTGAAGAAATTGGTCAGCGAGTCGAGCGATCCGCTGCTCAAGCAAACCCTGGACTGGTCCGAAGCGGTCAACGAAAGCATTGAGCGTGTGGTGTACGGCGTACCGCCGTTTCCGCTGGTGCGCGAAACGCTGGCCCGCGCGCAGGCGGAGTGCGACATGATCGTGGTGAGTCAGACGCCGCAGGACGCGCTTCAGCGCGAGTGGAGCGAGCATGGAATCGACGCGTACGTGCAGACCATCTGCGGCCAGGAGCGCGGTTCGAAGGACCAGCATCTGCTTGCTACTTGCGGCGGAAAATACCCGGTCGAGAACACGCTGATGATCGGCGACGCGCCCGGCGACATGAAAGCCGCGCGCGCGGTGAATGCGCTTTTTTTCCCGATCATTCCGGGCAAAGAAGAGCGAAGCTGGGAACGATTCTATAACGAGGGGTATGCGCGTTTCATCGGCGGAAATTTTAAAGGCGCGTATCAGGAGGCGTTGATTGCGGAGATGGACGCGGCGCTGCCGGAGAGGGCGCCCTGGGAATGAGCGCGAAAAAAGTTCGCAAGAATCAGCGCGTTCGGCGCGAGAATTTCGACGCGCCGTGGAAAGAGGCACTGACGGTGCTCCTTAAAGAGTGCATGGAGCTGCTCTTTCCGGCGGTCTTCGCCAAAATCGATTGGTCGCGAAAAGCTGAATTTCTCGACAAAGAACTGCGCGCGATTGCGCGTTCGGCAAAGATTGGATTGCGTCGCGCGGACAAATTGGTGAAGGTTTACTTGAAGGACGGGACCGCGCGTTGGCTGCTGATTCACATTGAAGTGCAGTCGCAGGTCGATTTGAATTTCCCGCTGCGCATGTTGATTTATCACGTGCGTGCGTTCGAAATGTATGGGCGCGAAGTGGTCAGTCTGGCGATCCTGGCTGACGAGAATCCGAAATGGCGGCCCGATCAATATGTGCACGGCAATTTGGGCTGCGAGCTGCGGCTGAAATTTCCGATCGTGAAGCTGGACGATTACCGCGCGCGAATCGGCGAACTCATGCAGAGCACGAAGCCATTTGCGGCCGTCGTGCTGGCGATTTTGAAAACGCAGGATACTCGCGGCAATGACCTCGAACGCAAGAGTTGGAAATTTGAGTTGACGAAAAATCTGTACCGCAAGGGATTCAATCGACAGCGCATCGATTCACTGTATAGATTTATTGACTGGGTGATGCATTTGCCGGATAATCTGACGCGGAAGTTCGATGCGGACATAATGCAGTTTGAGGAGGAACTTGAGATGCCTTACGTAACGTCCACTGAACGGAATGGAATTCGGAAAGGCCGCGTGGAAGGGCGCGTGGAAGGGCGCGTGGAAGCAGCCCGCGAATCCATCGTGAGAGTGCTACGGAAACGATTTCACAGCGTTCCACGATCATTGAAAAAGAAGATCGATGATGTTCAGGAATATTCTAAATTAAACAAGCTCCTCGATTGGGCCCTCGACGCCGATTCCCTGAAGAACTTCCCGCTGAAATAATCCCTGCATGGCACAACCTTCCCGCGCAGCCCTGCTCTCCATCGGCGATGAGCTTCTCCTTGGCGAAATCGTCGATACCAATCGCCCGTACATCGCGCAGCAATTGCTGGCGCTGGGCATCACGGTCGTTCGCGCTGAAACGGTGGGCGATGAAATTGATGAGATTGCGGCGGCGTTCACGCGCGCGCTCGATTGCGCGGATGTGATAGTCGCCACGGGCGGCTTGGGACCGACGGCCGACGATTTGACTCTTGACGCGCTGGCAAAAGCGCTTGGTGTCGAACTCGTTTTTTTCGAAGAAGTAATGACGCAGATGGCGGTGCGGTTGAAGCGGCCGGTTGAGTCGCTGGCGGGGAGCAACCGCAAGCAGGCGCTTTTGCCGCGCGGCTCGATTGCGCTGCGCAACGATTGGGGCACTGCGCCGGGCGTGCATTTGCCTTTGGGAGCGAAACATATTTTTCTCACGGCGGGCGTGCCGCGCGAAATGCGCGGGTTGCTTTCCGAACGCATCCTGCCGATTCTGCGCGCGATTTATCCTGCGCACCAGACTGTGCTGATCAAATCGCTCCATGCGTGGGGCATTCCGGAATCGACGGTGGGCGAGCGCATCGCGCCGCTCATGCAACACGGCCTCAATCCCAACGTGGGCACGCGCGTGGCCGGCGGAGTGGTGACGGTGCGGCTCGTCGCGCACGGAGCCGACGAATCCGCTGCGCGCGTGGCGCTGCAACCGGCACTTGATAAAGTCAGCGAGGTGCTGCGCGACGGACTTTTTGGCGAAGACGATCAGACGCTTGCGTCTGCGGCGCTGGCGGCGCTGCGCGAGCGCGGAAAAACAGTAGCGCTGGCCGAGAGCTGTACAGCGGGGCTGGCGTCGTCGCTGCTCGGCGAAGTTCCGGGCGCATCGGCGGCATTGATGGAAAGCGACGTCGTGTACAGCAACGCGGCGAAAATTCGGTTGTGCGGTGTGAGACCGGAAACGCTCGCTGCGCACGGCGCCGTGTCGCTCGAGACCGCGGGCGAACTGGCGGTGGGGATTCGAATGCGAGCGGGCGTGGATGTCGGCGTCAGCGTGACCGGCATCGCCGGGCCGGACGGCGGAACGGAAGCCAAGCCGGTCGGGCTGGTCTGTTTTGGCGTGGCGACCGAGCGCGTCGTGCGAACGTTCGAACGAAAGTACTTGGGACTGGACCGCAACACGGTACGATTACGCGCCGCGCATCAGGCGCTGGATTTCATTCGTCGTGCGGCATTGGGCGAGTATTAATTCATGAAGAAGCCGAGGCAAAAATCCGCGCCAGTGCCCGTCGCGTATCCTGAGTCGCTGTGCAACCGCTGCGGGAAGTGCTGCTATAAGAAAA
This sequence comes from Planctomycetota bacterium, assembly GCA_035308565.1. GTDB lineage: Bacteria > Planctomycetota > SZUA-567 > H5-PLA8 > H5-PLA8 > JANXLS01. The sequence goes on from DATGGK010000197.1 coordinate 22,716, forward strand.
TCATCGTCGGGCGCACGGTTTACATCACGCCGTTTCCGTGCGAGTACCTCGACACGGCCACAAATTCCTGCACGATTTACGACCGGCGCCACGAACTCAATCCGGAATGTCTGAGTGTGGAAGACGGCATGAAACACGACGCGTTTCCGGGCGATTGCCCGTACGTGGTTGAGTTTGCTCCAGCGGATTACAAAACGGCGCGCGAGGATTACAATTGGGCCGCGGAGTGGGCTGAATACGATGAGCTTGCGGACGATCTGGATGTGTCAGACCGCACGCGCGAACTGATTCGCGCGCGCGGGCCCCTGGCGCCGCCGCTGCACCGCGAAGCGTTTGAGCGCATTCAAGCGGCGCGCGAGACGGTGCCGTTGCTGGCGGACTTTGTGCGCGCGCAAGCTGCATCGTGAGGTGTAGGACGCGACACTTGGTGGCGGTCATTGGTTGGGAACTTTATGGCGAGCCACGATGCAAAGATTTTTATCGCACGGTCATCGCGCCGCTGGCATCGCGTTGTGGCGGCTGCGTTGATATTGGCGTTGATTGGCGCCGCCATTTTTTTTATTGTTTGGCAAGAACGCCCCTCCTCGCGCGGCGTATCGCCCGATTTGCGACTAGCGACAACAACAAAAAATGTGAACAACGTTCCGCCGCGTTTGGAAGTGCCAACGCCGGCAAAAACAGACGCCGTGGACGAGCGCCGCGAGGTGCTAAATGGCTTGCGCGAGCACCTGTTGCTGCATTTGCCGTTTACGTCGAGTTTGAAGGATCATTCGGCGCACGCGCTCGAACTCACATCCAGCGGCGCGATTGAAGTGCGGGACGGCGCGGCGCATTTTCCCGGCGACGCGTACCTGACATTGCCGCATATTCCGCTCGACAACCGCGCCTTCGCCTTTGCGCTGTGGATTCGGCCCGAGGGCCAGGTTGTCGGGTACGGATTGTTGGAACAATCCGGAGGCGGTCCCGGCAAATTACTGCACATTCTCATGCGCGATCCCGACCGGCCGTATTTTGGTTTTTACATGAGCGATCTTCGCGCGCCGAGCAGCATTCAAAGCGAGCGCTGGACGCATCTGGTGTTTCAATTCACCGGCTCGCACCAACAAATTTGGATCGACGGACAATTGTCGATCGAGCGCGTGTCCGATCCGTTTTTGGGCGAAAGCGGTGAGACGCGCATCGGCAAAGCGCCGGGCTGGAACAACGTCCCGACGCAGTGCTTCAAAGGCGCCATGCGCGATCTGCGCTTGTACGATGTGACGCTGACGGATCAACAGATTCGCCTGCTGGCGGGACTCGATGGCAACGCGCCGCAAAAAATCGAACACCCGGACGATACTTTTTGATCGGCACTAAACTCACTATCGAATCCGCCGTTCATGCGTTAAAACGTGGCTCGCTGTCCCGTCCACTAAATCCGGATTGCCAATGCAACGCATGAAGTTCGCTGTCTTCGCGTTTCCCTTCATTTTATCGCTGCCGGCATTCTCGCTTCATTCGACTGAAGACGGCTCGTTGCACGAATTGACTTTGTCTCCGCGCATCGACGCGCGCGATTATGGAATTCTGTTTTGGCGCGACAGCCTGCGCGGCCGTGACGAGCAGAAACGAAAAGTGCTGTGTGTCCAGACGGGTTACTACGCGTTTGCGCTGGATGTTGAAAAGCCGGCGCTTCTGCGTTTTGGACAAATCGCAAACGCGCTTCCTTATAAGGATGCGGGCGCGCACGCCGATGAACTATTGAAATCGGTCCCCGAATCGGCGCTGACGCTGTGTGTTCGAGCGAATGGAAAGGAGTTCCGATGCACGGCGGGCGCGGTTCCGCTGAAACTGATGGAGAGTACACACAGCGAGCCGGGGTCGATCGATCTGAACTCGGCGGAAAACAAGAAATGGAATTGCCGGATTCTCGAATATGGCCGCTGCGTGCAGCGCTTTGAGATCGACAAATTAAAATTTGAATCGGAAGACGGAGAGACGCTGCCCGCCGCCGCGCGATTGGGCTTCGTGTGTTGGCCCGACAGATCTGTCGTGTCGTTGGACCTGTCGCCAACAGAAGCGCTGGACGATCTCGGCGCGTCGATCTCGCTCAACGTCGATGGCCGCGCGCGCGGCGAATCCATGCAAGCCGCTGCATGTGCCGCGGGAGAATTTAGGTCAGTCCGCTGCGTCATCGATTTCTCCGGGCGAGAGCAAAATCCACAGACCTGCACGGTAACGGCATTCGATGACGCAAAGAGAGCGTTGACCGTCACGTTCGATCCAATCACCGCATCGCATCGTGTGGAACTGACCACACCGAAGTGGAACGAGGCCACCGAAGCCGAGTTGGACAGGCTCGATTGCCACACGCTGACGGTCTGCAATCCTTCCGCGTGCGAACAGTGCGTGCGCCTGAACTTGACGAAAACGAAGAATTTTTCCGGAGTGCTGGGCGCGCTGATTCAATTGTCCGACAAGGACGGATTTCCATTCGGCGCGCCGATTCAGGACGCGCACAATTGGGCCAGCCTGGATGGCGCGAGAAAAGGCACGCCTGAAATTGCCCCGTGGTTTGAGGCGGATCCGGTCGAATTCGAGCCGTGGATTCACGCGCCTGTGGAATTGCATCTGCCGCCGCATTCGACATGGACGGGGCGCGCCGATGTCAGCTACGCGCGCTGGGGCGGCGTGCCGCAAGCGAGTCACTACACGCTCAACCTTTATGGGTGGGGATTTTTTACCCCGTGGGAAGTGACGATCGTCGGAAACTGGGGCGAAAGCAATTGTCCCGCCATCGACTCATTCGGGTGGGCGGACATTCACGACATGCGGCCGCTTTACGTTCAGGGAATGAGTCCGCAAGCGAATCCAAAATGGTTGTGGACGCCCAACGTCGGCGGCGCGCGGTACCTCGATTATTTCGATCTGTCGCGCCACAAAATGCAGCTCGCCAATCGTCCGGCGTTTCTCGCAAGCGGCCCGTGTCTGACGCGCGCGCTGTACCGCGGCACGACGGAGGATCGCGCCGTCGAGTACGAAATCGAATTAATGCTGCCGCGCACCGCGGACATCAATCGCACGTATCATCACATTCGTTACCGCGTGCTGCGCGACATGCCGTTTACGAAACTGGCCTTCTTTGAATTGGGCACGCCGAATTACGATTACAATTCGCCGAAGAAAATTGCGTATGGCAATTCGGGCGGATTGATTTGCGAGGAATCGAATTTCAAGCCCGGCACCGCGGATTATTACAAGCGCTGCGTGCCGTTGACCGGGGCCGCGCCGTGGTGGGTTTCGCTGCATGACTCGAAAGTCGTCGAAGTGGACACGCACAACGACTCTGAAAAAGGGAATGCCAGCCGCGGATTGATTGTGCGCGAATGGCGCGCGCGCCTGGGTGGACAATGCGTGCCGGCGCCGGCGCTCTCTTTTTTCGGCACGAGGCCGTCGTGGCCCGGAATGAATGCGGAATTGTCGCCGCCGGCGGGCTTGACTGAATTGAAGGCCGGCGATTTTGTCGACGCGACGCTGGAAGTGGTGCTGCTGCCGAAGCACGCGGAATATTATTACGGCCCCGACGAATCGCTGCGGAAAAGTCTCGCGGCGACGGCGGATAAATGGCAGGGCGTTTACCGGCAGGCCTGCGCGAATCACACCGCCGTGTCGCTGGAGCAGGGCGAATTGGTGTCGTGTTTCCCCATCGACATTCGAGTCGATGAGAATGACGGCGCGGCGTTTACGCTGCGCGGAGGATTGGCATACGTGCCGGTGAGTTTTTCGGGGCTGCGCTCATACAGAGGGTACGTGCTGTACGAAGCCATCGGGAGCGAGGCTCGGCGGGTCGATCAGTCGGTGCATGGACACGATTTTTGGCAGACTGAATTCGATGCGGCGAGCGGGCGGTATCGGATCACGTACAATCTGCCGGTGGAAAATAAGGAGGGCTGCCGTCCGAGCCACCGGTATATTTTTCGACGGGCGCATAAGCCAGGAAACATTTTTTAGTGTCCGGGCACTGGCACCGCCTACCCCATTAATTACGTTTCGTCTGGGAGGAGAACGTTGAGCTTCACAATATCTTCGTTCCGATAAATCGGACGCCCGTTGGAAGTGAATCGAACCGGCGTCAGATTCTTTGCAATAAACTCGCGCGCCTCTTTCCATGTTTTCAGGCGAGACGGTTGACCTTTGCGATTTTTCCTTCTCATTTGCCTATTTCCCCACCGCCCTCAACGTCCCCCCAATCACCACCGCCGTGTACGCCACCAACTCATCGATCGCAATCCGCTCGTCGGCCATGTGCGGCATCGAATGATCACCCGGCCCGAACGCCGCCGCCGGAATGCCGGCCCAGATCAGTTGCTTGCACAGCGTCGCGCCACCGATTCCGGTGTACTTCGGCGCTTTGCCCGTCACTTCTTCGATCGCGCCGTACAACGCCTGCGCCACGGGCTGGTCCTGCTTTACTTCCGACGGTTCCAACTCGCCGATGTTCTCGACTTCTACTGTGATCCCTTTGCGCCGCGTCGCGATTTGTTCGGCCATTTTACGCAATTCCTGAGCGATGCCGTTGCCCGTCTGGTTTGGCAAGTAACGCAGGTTGTAAATCGCCTCCGCTTTGCCCGGCACAATGTTGTGCGCGATGCCCGAATTGAGTTTTGCGACCACGCATGTCGTCGGCGTCAGCAGCGGATGCTTGATGTCACTCCCGTGCGGCCGCCACGATTCGGTCAGATAAATCAACTCCGCCATCGCGCTCAACGCCGACACGCCCTCCCACGGCGTGCTCGAGTGCGCCTGCTTGCCGTGGAACGTCACGCGCACATTCACCAAGCCCTTCTCTGCAATTTCGACTTCCTGCAAATGGCTCGGAATGTCCGGCACAAACGCCATGTCCGCTTTCACGCCGCAATCTTTCAGCAGCCACTCCAGCCCCTTCGCCGAGCCATGCTCCTCGTCCGCAATCGCGCCCAGCATCAGCGTCCCTTTGAATTCGCTCTCGACCGTCTTGAGATAATCCGCCGCCGCGAGCAACCCCGCCAGCGGCCCCTTGTCATCCGTCGCGCCGCGCCCCCACACGCAACCATCTTTCACAATCCCACCCAGCGGCGGCACCGTCCACCCTTCGCCCAACGGCACGACATCCGTGTGTGCCGGTATAAACAGCCGCGGACTCTGCCCCGTCCCAATCTCCGCAATCAAACTCACCCGCCCTTCGCCGGGATCGTACGTCTTGAACGGAATGCGCCGATCCGTGCAAAACTCGCCGACGTAATCGGCCGCAATGACTTCGTTGCCGGGCGGATTGACGGTATCGAGGCGAATAAGATCGGTGAGCGTATGCGTGACAAGCGCACGGCGTTTCTCCGCGGCGGCACAAATGGTTTCGCGGTCGATGGACATTGTGAATTCCTCAAGTAACACGGGCTTTTATCCCGTGGATGGTTATGTGTGTCTATAAAAATTAACCGTTCTTCGCTTTTTTTGAAAGTGAACCTTGCGCGTTTGCCGGAGCGCCGGCTTCCAGCCGGCCCGCATCGGCGTAGCGAGTTCGCAATCCATAGTGCTTTCGCCGGCTGTTTATTCGCCGTTCGTGTGCCATCTCTGAAAACCAAAGTCAAGACAACACCTCCCTTTTCCTTCCAAATCCGTCTTGGCTTTGGAGGGCTCTTTGCGTTCACCACGGGCGCGCGGCTGCAGAGAGTCCCGCGCCGGCCTGGGATCGGG
>DATGGK010000198.1:0-19008 GCA_035308565.1 Planctomycetota bacterium
TGCGTGAAAACGAATTACGCCGGTTCCAATTCTACGGCGCGGCGCATCGCGCGTTCGAGCGTCAAACGCAAAAGTCCTTCGCACAAATCCGTGAAATTAATCCCCACCGCCGCCGCCGCGCGCGGCAGCAGACTGTGCGACGTCATCCCCGGCAGCGTGTTCACTTCCAGCACCCACGGCACATTATTTTCGTCGAGCATGATGTCGGTGCGCGAGACGTCGCGGCAGCCCAGCGCGCGGTGCGCGGCGAGTCCCAGCGCGCGCACGCGCGACGCGGTCTGCTCGTCCATCTCGGCGGGACAGATAATGCGCGTGCGCTCGTCCACGTATTTGGCGTTGTAATCGTAAAATTCGCCGGGCAATTTTAATTCCGCGACGGGCAGCGCGTCTTCGCCGAGAACCGCAACGGTGACTTCGCGCCCGGAAATGCAGCGCTCAATTAAAATACAATCGCCGAACTCCGAAGCTTTCTTGATCGCGGATGCAACTTGATCCTGCCGCCGCACAATGCTCACGCCCAGGCTTGATCCGCCCGTCGCGGGCTTGATCACCACGGGCGGATTTAAGTCGCCGAGTTTCTCCGACGTGGGGTCCACACTCTTTTGCGGCACGTCAATCGACATCCACGCGGGCGTGCGCACGCTATGCCGCTCGAAGGATTGTTTCGCCAGCACTTTGTCGAACGCGCGCGAGGAGGCGTCCACGCCGCTGCCTGTGTAGGGAATGTCGGCTTCTTCGAGAATGTTTTGAATGCGTCCGTCTTCGCCAAATTCGCCGTGCAGCGCGAGCAGCGCCACGTCGATGCCCAGCGAGCGGGCGTCGCGCACGGAAAAAGTGCCGTCGAGCAGCACGCGGTGAACTTCCCGGCCCGCGGCGCTGAGCGCTTTCGCGGCGTTCTCGCCGGATTGAATCGAGACCTCGCGCTCAGACGACGGGCCCCCATAGAGCACGCCGATCGAGAGGCCGGCAAGGACGTCGTGGTTTGATTTGGGCATAGGCACTCCTCTATATCGCGCTCAATTCGTTATCGGCAAAGCCCCAGGTTTCGACTTCCAAATCCAAACGAATGCCGCGTTCACGCAGGGCGCGGCGGCGGATCAGCCGAATTAATTCCGCGAGATCGCCAGCGCGCGCTCCATGTTCGGCGATGAGAAAATTGGCGTGCTTCATCGAAATGGATGCGTTCCCAAAACGCACGCCCTTCAATTCCAATTGGTCGATCAGCATTCCGGCCGGTGGAATTTTTTCGTTGCCGTTGTCGTCGTCGCGGAGCACGATGTTTTCTTTCGTTGGATTTTTGAAGACGCAGCCCGCGGAGCGCGCATTGACAGGCTGCGATTTGCATTTTTCGCTGAGGATTTCGCGCAGTTTGCGCTCGCCGGTTTTTGGATCGCCGCGTTCCAATTGTAAATCGCAATCCATCACGATGCGGCTGCCCAGCGCAGAATCGCGATACACGAAGCCGCATTCGCCGACATCGAAACTGAACGGCGTGCCGTCTTTTTCGAAGCCGTTGACGCGGCGCACGCGCGAACCGATCTCGCCGTATTTTCCGCCCGCGTTCATGCGCAGCGCCGCGCCGACAGTGCCGGGGACGCCCTGCAAACATTCGAGGCCGGCGAAACCGCGGCTGACGCTCCATTTCACCAGCGCCGGCAAGCTGTGCCCCGCGCCGACGTGAACGCGCAGGCCGTCGCAATCGAGCTGGGCGAAATTCTTTTTCGGAAATTGAATGACAAGTCCGCGCACGCCTTCATCGGAGACGAGCAGATTGGTGCCGTGACCGAGCAAGCGCACGGCGATGCCGTGTTCATGCGCGCGGCGCAGCAGGGCGCCGAGCGATTCGGCGTCTGGCGGCGTCGCGAAAAACTCGGCCGGCCCGCCGACGCGGTACGTTGTCAGCGGCGCGAGCGGCACGTTTTCGCGCACGCACGACTCAAAGCCTCGATACCAGTTCATGGCTCGCCCTCGTCACATCGCCCGCGCCCTGCGTCACAATCGTGTCGCCCCGGCGCGACCACTTCACCAGCGCGGCAACCGCGTCGTCGCGCTTGCCGAATGTCGTCACATGCGAATGGCCCGCTTCGCGCAGCGCTTCCGCCAACGACTCGTGCGTCACGCCATCGATCGCTGTCTCGCCGGCCGCATAAATCGGAAGCAGAAAAACCGCGTCGGCTTCGGCGAAACACGCCGCGAACTGGCCCATCAGCGCAGCGGTGCGCGTGTAGCGGTGCGGCTGAAATAGAACGCCGAGACGCTTGCGTGTTGAGGCGCGCGCGGCTTTGAGCGTCAGCGCGATTTCAGTCGGATGATGCCCGTAATCGTCGATGACCCGCACGGGGCCGTTCAATTTGATTTCAAAACGCCGGCCCACGCGTTCGATGCCGGCAAGCGCGCCGCGAATCACGGACTCCGCCACTCCCAACTGCCACGCCGTGCCGATCGCGGCAAGCGCGTTGAGCACGTTATGCCGGCCGGGCATCGGCAGGAGCATGTCCTGCCACACGCCGAACGGGCCGAGCGCGTCGAAGCGCCACGACAGACCGCCATTTTCGCTGCGCAGATTCAAACCGACGAGCGAATTGTGCGCGTCGAAACCGTAGCTCAGCACGGGACGCCTGCAAAAAACACTCGCGACTGAAAGAATGTGCCGCACGCGCGCGTCGTCACCGCAGCCGATCAGCGCGGCGAGCGGGTCGCTCGAATCCGTCGAACTCATGAAGCGCGCGATGGCGTTCTGCAATTTTTCGAGGCTGCCGTAATTTTCAAGATGATCGTTGTCGATGTTCGTGAGCACGGGGATGCTCGGCACGATTTCATGGAGCTTGTTATCCGACTCGTCGGTTTCGATCACGAATTCGTCGCCCTGGCCGATTCGGACGTTTCCGTTCAAGCCCGGCACGACGCCGCCGACGAGGACTGAGGGGTCGCGGTTGGCCGCGATTAGAATGCGCGCGATCATCCACGTCGTCGAAGTCTTGCCGTGCGCGCCGGTGACGCAAACAGCGCGCGTGCCGCGCGCGAGCTGGCCGAGCATGGCCATGCGAGAGCGGACGATTTTATTTTCGTTGCGCGCGCGTGCGACTTCGGCGTGATCGGCATTCACGGCGGCAGTATGGACGAGCTCATCGCAGTCGCAAATGTGATTGGGCGAATGCGCAGCGTCGATCTGCATGTTGCGCGCGCGCAGATGCGGGACTTGTCCGCCTTCGCAGCAATCGCAGCCGCTCACGATCGCGCCTCGCGCGGCGGCCAGTTCCATCAGCGCGCTGACACCAATCCCGCCGGCGCCCATGAAATGAATGCGCCGGCCGGCGAAATCGACGTGGCCTTTGCGGCGCGTGTCGATGCCGGAATCGGGGCGATTCAAAAAAAGCGGAACGACCGGGCCGGGCGCGAGCACGGGGCCGCGGTATTTTTCAGTGTCCGGCCTGAGCACCGCCGGAGGGGTTCGAAGAAGTGAATCCATAGGGTGCCTTTTTTCTGGCGCTCTTTCTGAATGCAAAATTTTCAGTTTTGCGCAACGTTTAACTGGAACCACACTGGCAAGGCCAGTGGCACACGAACGGCGAACAAACTGCCGGCGACGATTCGTTGGAAATTCGAACACATAATTCCGAGGCGGCACTGGCTGGGTATAGCCAGTGGCACGCGAACGGCCTTAAACTGACGGCGAAGGCGCACGATGGAGCAAATGCTTTGAACCGCATCGGACATTTTCTTACTGACTCCTGACCGCTGACTGCTGATTCCTGACCCCTGACTCCTGTCCCCTGCCGTTCACGCCACTTCCGCCATGCGGACGGTGTGGTGCGTGTGCGCCTGTTGCAGCGGACCTTGCGTGTCCGACGGCGCGATGCCCATGCTTAGTGCAATCAGGCGATTGACGATTTCCTGCGCGGCGTTCGGCACTGCGAGCGCCAGCGCGGCAGAGGACATTTTACGGCGGCGTTCGGGCTGAAGGACGGCGTCGGCCACGCGCTGCGCGAGGCGTTCGATTTCGACGTCGCTCTGCTGCATCATCCAGCCGGCGCCGCGTTCGGCGTAAATTTTCGCGTTTTCAGTCTGATGATCGTCGGCGGCGTGCGGATACGGAATCAGAATCGACGGCAGCGCGAAGGCGGAGATTTCCGCGAGCGTCGTCGCGCCGGCGCGCGCGAGCACCACGTCGGATTGAATGTACAAATCCTCCATCGCTTCGACAAAGCCGACGACGCAGCCGCGGATGTTGTTCGCGGCGAAAGCTTCGATGCAGCGCTGCTCGTCTTCGCGGCCGGCGACCAGAATCATGCGCACGCCGGGAACGGCGGCTTTGAGGCGCGGCCAGGCTTTGATGGCGATGTCGTTGAGCGCTTTAGCGCCCTGCGAGCCGCCGACGACCAGCAGCGTCGGTTCGGCGGGCGTGTCGCGCAGTTGTGTATTGCGTTCGGCAATCAGCGCCGCGGCTTCGCGCACTTTTTTGCGCAGGGGATTGCCGCTGTGTTTGACGCGGTGCGGTTTCGAAAAGCGGCTGGACGATTCAGGAAATTGCGCGCCGATTTCATTCGAAAACGAGGCGAGATAACGATTGGTTTTGCTGGGAATTACATTCTGTTCCAGGATCATGCGCGGAATCTCGACGCCCCACGCCGCGAGCACCGGCAGCGCGGAGGCGTATCCGCCAAGGCCCACGACGGCGTCGGCGTTGAAGCCGAGAATCGCGCGCCGCGCGTGCAGGTAGCCTTTGCAGCCCAGCCACAATTTGCGCGCGCCGGCCAGCGTGAAAAATCCACCTTTGATCGACGGCAGCAATTCGTAGCGATAACCGTGCAGCGGCAGCACGCGCTCTTCGAGTCCGCCACGCGCGCCGAGGAAGAAGACAGAATGCTCCGCGCCACGCGACAAAAGTTCTTCGGCCAGCGCAAGGCCGGGGAAGAGATGCCCGCCGGTGCCGCCGCCCGCAATGACCAGTTTCATCGAACCCGCCCCCCCGCAAAACCGCTCAACCGCGCAAGCCGACAACATTTCTATATCGGCATAGAGGGCGCGGGGAATTCAGAGGGAAAAATGGAAAATGATGAATGCGGAATGCGGAATGTGGAATTTGGAATGTGGAATGCGGCATGTTGAATTGAAAAATATGGACGTGAGTCCATTCATCGTTCACTGTTCGTTGTCAGGCCAGTTTCAACGATCCGCTTTTGCGCGGCGTGGCTCCGGCTGGGGCGGACGTATCGCAGGGCGGATGGGCGGCGACATTCAGCAGCAGGCCGACGGAGCCGAGGACGAAGATCAGCGATGAGCCGCCGTAGCTGATGAAGGGGAGCGCGATGCCTTTTGTCGGCATCGAATGCGTGACGACGGCGATGTTGATCGCGGCTTGGAATCCGACGCAGAGCGTCACGCCGAGCGCGATGAGCGTGCCGAGCATGTCTGGCGCGCGGCGGGCGACGCGCCAGCCTTGAATGACGAAGAGCATGAACAGGACCAGCACCATTAATGAGCCGATCAGGCCGAGCTCTTCGCCGATCTGCGCGAAGATAAAATCGTTGTGCGCTTCGGGAAGATAAAGCAGTTTGCAGTGGCCCTGCCCGATGCCCGCGCCGTCGATGCCGCCGCTGCCGAGCGCGGTGAGGGCTTGCGTGATCTGGTAACCGGCGCCGCGTTCGTCCTGCGCGCCGTTCATGAAATCTTCGACGCGCGAGCGGATGTAGCCGAGTTTTGTGTAGGCGAGCAGCGCTGCCAATGGCAGCACAATCAAAAATGCCGGAAGCGCGTAGCGCATGCGGATTCCGCCAACGAAGAGCATCGCGCAGAAGACCAGCGCCATTAATCCCGCTGAGCCGAGGTCGGGTTCGACGGCCGTCAGCGCGACCGCGCTTCCCGCGATCAACACCGCGGGCAAAAATCCGCGTGTGAAGGTGCCGATTTTGTCGCGCGTCGAAACAATCCAGCCTGCGAGTCCGGCGATCATCAATGGCTTTGCAATTTCAGACGGTTGCACAGTCAGCGAGCCGAACATGAACCAGCGCCGCGCGCCGTTGAGACGCGCGCTCAAACCGGGCACGAGCACTGTGCCCAACAAAAGCAGCGCCGCTAAGATGAACCACTTCCAGTGGCGCGCGAGGCGATGGTAATCGTACATGCTGCCGACGGTGAGCGCGACGCAGCCGGCGACGAGGTAGATGGCGTGGCGTTCGAGAAAGAATGTCGGCGTGCCTCGCGACTTTTCGGCCATGACAAAGCTGGCGGAATAGACCATGACCATGCCGACGGCGAGCAGGGCGCCGGTGACGATGAGAATTGTGCGACGCGCGCTATCCATGAATCCACCAGCGTTAAACGTTACTCGTTAAACGTTACACGTTCTTTCAAGCCGCGAGTCAAGTGAACGTGTAACGTGTAACATTTAACGTTCAACGGCTTTCAGACTGCTACCGAATCCTCAACGCCGCCACCGTGAACACTGCCAGCAGCACCGACACAATAAAAAACCGCGTCACGATTTTGGTTTCGGACCAGCCGACTTTTTCGAAATGGTGATGCAGCGGCGAGATCAGGAAGACGCGCTTTTTGAAGACTTTGAAGGAGAAGACTTGGATCATCACGGACAAGGCTTCGACGACGAAGACTCCGCCAACGAGAACGAGCAGTAATTCCTGTTTAATGCAAATCGCGACGAGGCCGATCAGGCCGCCGAGCGGCAGCGAGCCGGTGTCGCCCATGAAGATTTCGGCGGGGTGGGCGTTGAACCAGAGGAAGCCCATGCACGCGCCGGCCAGTGCCGCGCAGACGATGGCCAGTTCTTGCGCGCCAGGGACGCGCGGCATGCTCAGGTGTGTCGCGATGGTGGCGTGGCCGGCAAAATAGGCGATCAAACCAAACGCGACAACAGCGGAGATGTAGCAGAGCGTGGCGAGGCCGTCGAGGCCATCGGTGAGATTCACAGCGTTGGAACTGCCCGCGGTCACCAACGCGGCCCAGAGCGGAAAAAAGATGCCCAGCGCCAGCGCGTGCGACGGATCGGTGAAGGGAATGACCAGCGAGGTGGCGATGCGTTCATCGCCGTAAAGATAAAGGGCCGTGCCCACGCCGCCGCCGACCAGCGCCTGGTAAAATATTTTCTCAGCTTTGGTGAGGCCGTCTTTGCGTTTGTCGGTGAGCTTCACGTAATCGTCGTAGAATCCGACGAGGGCGAGCGCGAGCATGGTGAAAATGCAAAGCGGAACGAAGAGCACGTCCATGCGGCACCAGAGCACGACCGCGCTGAGCGCCGCGATCATGAGAATGGCGCCGCCCATGGTGGGCGTGCCGCTTTTGACGGCGTGTTTTTCAACGAGGAACGGCGAATCTTTTTTGGCGGTGTTTTCGCCGACTTTTTTGCGGCGCAAAAATGAAATGATGAACGGCCCGACGGCGATGCAGACAAGGAAAGAGGTGACGAGCGCGAACGCAGCACGGAAGCCGACGGATTTGAAAACGTCGAGCGCGGACCATTTGTCTGCGAGCAAGTGCAGATAGTACAGCACGCGGCTGTCCCCCCCGGGAGCGAAAGCAGTGACAGAGGGATTATCGGCAGAATGAGGACGAAACTTGACGGGTGCCGCTGTGACGTCATTTCACGCAAAGGCGCGGAGGCGCAAAGAACGGCAAAGATTTTGAGATTATGGTTGAATGATGGTATATCCTCGGCATTGCCATCGCCGAGTTTCAAATTGGAGGGTGCCGTGCGACTCATCGCCATCTTTGCGCTGTTGATTGAAGCATTTTTTACAAATGCCGCGGAAGCTGTCGCGCTGCCGAACACGCAGCCGCTCACGATGGAGGGTGACATCGCCTCGCAGATGGTCGATGGGATAGACCGCTTTCTATTGAAAGAGATCGAGAAATCCGTCGAGCGGCGCGCGGCATATTGGAAGCGCGATTTTTCGTCTCCGGAGGCTTACAACAAGTCGATTGAACCCAACCGCGCGCGTTTGGCGAAGATGCTGGGGTTGCGCGAAACGCGCGTGCCGTTTGATGCGCCGGAATTGGTGGCGACGACCGAGCAGGCGGCGCTCGTTGGCAAGTGCGAGGGCTATGAGATTTACGCGATTCGCTGGCCGGTGCTCTACGATCCGCAGCCGGAGCGGAAGATCACTTCCATTCATGGTACTGGTTTGCTGCTGATGCCGACGGGTCGTGAACCGGTGGCGGACGTGATTGCGATCCCGCATTGCGATCAGACGCCGGAGCAGCTAGTGGGCTTGGCGGAAGGGATTCCGGCCGAGGCGCAATATGCGCGGCTTCTGGCGGAGGCGGGATGCCGCGTGGTCGTGCCGCTGCTTATTAATAGGGAGAACTATCTGGATGGGCTGACGAATCGCGAGTTTTTGTATCGGTCGGCGTTTGAACTGGGGCATCATTTGATTGGGTACGAGTTGCAGAAGGTGCTGGCGATTGTGGATTGGTTCGCGGCTTCGAAGCGGAAGATTGGGGTCATTGGGTATGGCGATGGGGGGATGCTGGCGCTGTATGCGGGGGCGCTGGATATGCGGATTAATGCCGTGGAAATAAGCGGCTATTTCGGGTCACGGGAGCACATATGGGAGGAGCCGATTGATCGAAATGTCTTCGGTCTGTTGAATGAATTCGGTGACGCCGAAATTGCTGCAATGATTCAGCCGCGTCCGGTCTTAATTCAAAACACAAAAATCCCGGAACGCCAATGGAACGGAAAACTCGGCGCACCTGCGCGTGTTCCAAGCACGGAAGGCCAGGATGCTGGAAGCGAATACCGCCGGATGGCTAACGGCAGCAAACCGGAATTCAGCAATGCTTCATTTGGCGTCAGTTCGGAATTCGAGTCGCAGATGTTCGTTGATTCCCTTTTGAGCGGCCGCGTTATCGCTAGGGAGCTTCGAGCACATCACGAAAACAATCCGCAGGAACTGCGCAAATCTTTTGACGCTGCCGCGCGCCACGCGGAACAACTCAACGAAATCGACCGCCATAATCAAGCGCTGTTGGAGCAGGCTTTGTTGGTGCGCGAGGTTTACACGAAGCCGCTTGTTGATGCGGCGGCGAAGGGCCCGGCGGAGTATGAGAAAGCGAGCGCGGAGTTTCGGAAGAAATTTTATGACGAGGTGATTGGGCGGTTCGATTATCCGCTTAAAGCGGCCAACCCGCGCTCGCGCAAGGTGGCGGAGTCGGAGAAGTGGACGCGGTATGAAGTGGTGCTGGATGTCTTTGACGACGTCTTCGCGTACGGATTGCTCGTGTTGCCCAAAGATATAAAGGAGGGAGAAAAGCGCGCCGTCGTCGTGTGCCAGCATGGCCTTGAAGGGCGGCCGCAAAGCACCGTCGAAGGCGACAATAAATCGTATCACGATTTTGCGACGAGATTGGCGGAGCGCGGGTACATCACCTTTGCGCCGCAGAATCCGTATATTTTCAAAGACCGATTTCGCAGCTTGCAGCGCAAAGCCAATCCGCTCGGCAAGACGCTGTTTTCGATCGTCGTGCCGCAGCATCAGCAGATTGTGAATTGGCTGAAGACGCTGCCGCAAGTGGACGGCTCGCGGATTGGATTTTATGGATTGAGTTACGGCGGAAAGACAGCGATGCGCGTTCCGGCGATTGTGACGGATTATGCGCTCTCGATTTGTTCGGCGGATTTCAACGAATGGGTGTGGAAGAACGCTTCGACGACGGGATTGGGGCGGAAGTTCACGTACGCGCTGAAGAACGAGTACGAGATTTTTGAATGGGATTTGGGATCGACGTTCAACTATGCGGAGATGGCGATGCTGATTGCGCCGCGCCCGTTCATGGTCGAGCGCGGGCATCTGGACGGCGTCGCGCCGGACGAGGCGGTGGCGTGGGAGTTCGCGCGCGTGCAGCGGTTTTACGATGTGAATCTGAAAATGCCGGGGCGCGCGCGGATTGAATTCTTCAATGGGCCGCACACGATTAATGGTGTGGGGACGTTTCAGTTTTTGGATGAGTTTTTAAAAAAATAGTTTCAGAGTTTCAGACAGCGAGTTACGCGGCCTATAGGGCTTAATAGGCCCTATAGGACTTATGGGGCAACGGAAAACTGACGCGGGCTGAAAGCCCGTGTTACTTTCCTAACTTTACGTTTGGTTTTTCCCACCAAGGCGTGTCGAAGTCGATCTCTTCGGCGGCGAGTTTCATGGGGTGGTCATCGCGGACGTAGTATTTGTAGAACGCGGCGCGGTCGGCTTTGTCGTAGATTTCGAAGGCTTTCTCGCGCTCCATTTGTTCCAGGAATTTGCGGTAGGCGCCGACGGGTTCGCTGGGGTTGGATTGCTGGAAGATCACCGTTCCGCCGTAGCGCTTGTAGAGGAAGCGGCCGAGTTTCCATTCGGAGACCAGGTTCTGGCAGAGCGTCGAATGCATTTTATTTTCGAATTGCGGCATGCCTTCGGCGGCGATTTTTTCGATGGCGTCGGGGACGTCTTCGAAACGCAGGCGCAGCAACACGTTTTCAGGCAGTTCCGTCAACAGTTTGGTGACATGCGGATAAACGGGTTTGGAGCGGTGCAGCGCATGAGGCGCCAGCGAGGCAGTTTTGTCGTCGTCGCTGAAAAAACGCACGCACTTGCTCACTTCGTCGCCATCTGGCTCGATATTTTCCTGTTTGATCAAGCGGCTGGCCAGCGGGGGGATGATGAATTCGCTGAGTTTCTGATTCGCTTTTGCATTTTTCGCCGGAGTTTTGCCATTCAAATCCTGCGCGTAGAGGTAGTCGTTTAACACGCGCGCGACGGGCTTGCCTTTGGCCGGATCGGGCGGCGTGATTTTATCGGGATTGAACGCTGCGCGGCGCTGCTCCTTTTCGTCGGCTTCCTTTTTCTCAGCGGCCAACTTATCCCACCACGGCGTTTTGAAATCGATCTTGTCGGGCGCGATGACGTGCTGATTTTCGGTGAGCAGCGCGGGCGCGAGTTTTTCGCGCAGTTCTGTGTTGAAGACTTCCAGCGCTTTCGTCTGCGTCAAATCGCTGAACAAATCCGAGTAGGCTTCGAGCGGGTAGAACGGCGCCGTCTTAGTCTGGACCACGGTTCCGCCGTAGCGTTTGAACAGCGTTCCGTCCACTTTCCAAGCAGTGATGGACGTTTCGGCAATTTTGCGCAGCACTGCCTTTTCCTCGTCATTGAGTTCCTTGTTTTGGGCAAGGTCCACGTGGAAGGTGGCGTCGAGGAAATGAGCGATTTCGGCGGGCGTCACGTCGATTTTTTCCTGCGCGCGCAGGCGTGCGAAAAGGCGGCTGAGCAGGAACGATTCGACGTTGCCGAGCGCTTCAGCATCGAGTTCGGAATCGTCGGCCACGTACAGGTACTCGTTGAAGAAACGCAGCAGCGGCGTGCCTTTGGATGGATCGGGCGGCGCGATCTTGGCGGCGTCGAAGGGGAGATGGGTTTTGATCTGATCTTCAGTTCGGGCGGAGAAGAGGGTCAGGATGCAGAGAAGAACGATGAATGAACGCATGGGACGGTACTCCTGTTAGCTTCGTCTGAGATGGGAAATCGCAAATGCAAGGCCTTGAAAGAATGGTTCTAATAGGCCACTATAGGGCCTATGGGACTCATAGGGCGAATAGGACCAATGCAATAACCTAATATTTATTTAAAATAACTTGCTTTATTCAGCGTGCGGGTTGATTATTGAAAAAAGTATTTAGGTATTTGATTGCTAATTATGAACTTAACAATCGAACATCTCCGCTCCAAAATCCAGGCGCTTGAGCAGGTGCCTTTCGCCAAACCGCGGACATACGTGCCCAGCACGGTGCCGGAGTTGGATGCGCTTTTGCCGGGCGGCGGGCTGTCGTTGGGGACGTTTGTGGAGTTGATTCAGGACGAAGAAGGGTGCGGCGCTTTCACGCTCGCGCTGCGCATGGCGCGAGGCAGCCTGGCTCGGCGTCCGGCATGGGTGGTCGTGGACGGCGACGGAACTTTTTTTCCGCGAGGAAATTTCCGCGGAGACGCGGAGGCGCCGAACGCGGTTTTGTCGTTGGAACACCTCGTCGTGCTGCGGCCCGAAGCGAAAGATGCCGCGTGGGCCTGCGGGCAGGTGCTGCGCTCCGTGGATGTGGGCGCGTGTTTTTGGATGACGGCGAGCATGGACAACATGCTCTTCCGCCGCTTGCAGTTGGCGGCGGAACGCGGCGGGGGGTTGGGATTTGTGATTCGACCGCGGGAGGCGCTGCGCAAGCCGTGTTGGGCGGGGGCGCGGGTGCTGGTTTCGCGCGGAAGGGCGACGGTGCTTCATGCGATGGGAGGATGCGGAGGAGACACGGGACGCGGGGACACAGAGACACGGAGAGATGCGAGGTGGCGTGAAAATGAGAAGCGGGACGTCAGTGGTTGTGCGACCCCTCACCCCTAGCCCCTCTCCCCCAAGGGGAGAGGGGGACACGTGGCGCTCTTTGCCAACGGGCGGCGAGAATGCGCGGCGGTATTTGTGTTTATTTTTTCCGCAGTGGGGCTTGCAGTGTGTGTGGCGCGAGCAGGCGGAGACGCGCGTGAAAGCGGCGGCGCTGTTCGAGCGCAACGCGCACGGGTCGGTTGTGGCGGTGTGTTCGGCGGAGGCGGGGAAGCTGGGCGTGCGCGGCGGGATGAGCGTGGCGGATGCGCGGGCGCTGGCGCCGGGGCTGCTGCTTGTCGAAGCGGATTACGCGGCGTATCAAACGCGGCTGGAAGAGGTGTGCGCGTGGGCGATTCAGTTTTCGCCGCTGGTGGGCGTGGAACCGGCGGGTCCGCACGCGCCGCACGCGGAAGCGATTTTTCTCGACACGACCGGCTGCGAGCAGGTGTTTCGCGGCGAAGAAAATTTGCTGCGCCTCGCGCTGGAAGGAGTGCGCAAGCTGGGTTTGTTTGCGCGCGCGGCGTATGCGGAGACGCTCGGCGCGGCGTGGGCGCGGGCGCGATTTGGGTCAGGAGTCAGGGATCAGGAGTCAGGGGTCAGGGGTCAGGAGTCAGAAATATCCGCGCTTGATTTTTTGAACGAACTGCCGTTGGCCGCGTTGCGCCTCGATCACGACACGCTCGCTTGTCTGCATGCGCTGGGCTTGCAGCGCGTCGGCGAATTAATGCGCCAGCCTCGCGCGGCGCTGCCGAGCCGCTTGGGGCCGCTGCCGCTTTTGCGCTTGGATCAGGCGCTGGGCACCGCGCCGGAGACGTTGACGCTGCTGCGGCCCGCGCCGGAATTCCGCGTGGGCGGGTCGTTTGAATATCCGGTGCGGAACACGGAGATGCTCTTCCCGATCATCGAGCGCATGATGGAAAAACTCGCCGACGAATTGGACGCCGCAGGGCGCGGGGCGCGCGTGGTGGAATGCTGGCTTTTCCACGAAGTCGCGTCGCCCGCGCGCGTGGAATGTTTGCTGCATCGCAGCAGCGCGAGCGGCGCCCATTTGTGGCAGCTTTTGCGGACAAGATTGGAAGCGGAACTTAGGAGCGGCGGCACTCTTGCCGCCGAACGCTCTGCCAGCATTCTCGGCGGCAGGAGTGCCGCCGCTCCTAAAGTGCGCAACACGTTTGCGATGGAAATCGACGATCGCGTGCTGGAAGTCGAAGAGGGCGTTTGCGCGGTGGCGGTGCAGGTGTTGTCGAGCGAGCGGTTGAGCGAGCGGCAGTTGGCGTTGTTTGAACGCGCAACCGACGAGCCGGGGCGGTTGGGGTTGCTCTGGGACCGGCTGGCTTCGCGCTTGGGGCAAGGCGCGGTGATGAAAGCGCGGTTGGAGGAGCATACGTTGCCGGAGTGCGAGGTGTTGTGGGAACAGATTAATTCAAAATGCAAAATGCAAAATGCAAAATTGGATGCGGCTGAAATCGCGGAACGGCCGCTGCGGCTATTTAAGGAGACGGTTGCGATAACGGTGGATTGGCCGCGGAGGTTTTTATGGAATGGGCGGGAGATGCGGATTGCGGCGTTTACAGGGCCGGAGCGAATTGAAACGGCGTGGTGGACGCAGAAGGATCAGCGGCGGGATTATTACATCATCGAGACGGAAACAGGCGGGCGGTATTGGGTATTTCGGAGGATAGGGGATGAGGGATGGTTTTTGCACGGAGTGTTTGAATAAGTGAGGCGATAAGGTTGCAGAGTGCGCAGTTTTTGTCGCGGATAGAGCTGATAATATTTCAGAGTTCTCCTTTCGACTAAAATGCTTATCTGTTCGTATGGAAGGTTTATCTGTTCGTGTAGAAGGTTTATCTGTTCGTGTGGAAGGTTTATTCGTTCGTGTAGAAGAGTGATTCGTTTCACTGTTAAGGTATTCGCTTCAATTAACCGGATTAGCGAAACGAATCCCTATGCGAGAGGAAAGGCGCGCCCAGTTAAGCGATCTGCTTGCTCAAGGTCCGAGAATGCCAGCGCGCCTGTATGTTAGGGTCGCGCGACACATCAGTGAGCGAGCATTATTACAGGAAATGCGCGCTTAACCCAAGGTGCCAAGCAATTTTTTACGGTAACGTCGAACACTGCTTAAAAACGAGCTAACATGACGTCAAAATAAGGCCGCGCAAAGTGATAATAATGCCAAAGATTATGAGCTACTCAGAGTTGCATTGCAAAACGAACTTCTCCTTTTTGGAGGGCGCGTCGTTCGCCGATGAGTTGGTTGAGCGGGCGGCAGAGTTGAAGCTGCACGCGCTGGCGATCACGGACCGCAACAGTCTGGCCGGCGTGGTACGCGCGCACGAGGCGGCGAAGGCGCGCGGGGTGAAGCTGCTGATCGGGGCGGAACTGCATTTCGAGGATGCGGCGCCGGTGCTGGTTTACGCGATGAACCGCGGCGGCTATGGGCGATTGGCGAGATTGTTGACGGTCGGGCGGCGGCGGGCGGAGAAGGGGGAGTGCCAGCTTTATCTGGAAGATTTGCTCGAACATGCGGAAGGGTTGATGGCGGTTTATCTGCCGTCGTTTGTAAGGAGCGGCGGCACTCCTGCCGCCGTGTGCTGCACCAGTGCTCTCGGCGGCAAGAGTGCCGCCGCTCCTTCGGCGACGGGACTACAAACGCTTTTCCGCGTGCGCGGCGTTTTTGGGCCGCGCCTCTCGCTGGGTTTGGAGTTGCACCGCGATCAATCGGACGCGCTTAAGCGTGCGCGCGTGATCGAACTTTCAAAGCTCAGCGGCGTGCCGATCGTCGCGTGCAACGACGTTCATTACCACTGCGCTCAGCGGCGCTTTTTACAGGACGCGCTCGTCTGCATCCGCCACGGCTGTTCCGTGCAGACGGCGGGGCGAAAGCTTTTTCCGAACGGCGAGCGGCGCTTAAAGTCGGCGGAGGAGATGGCGGAGATTTTGAGTGGGGAGTCGGGAGTTGGGAGTGCGGAATGCAGAGAGGCGGCGGGAAGGAGCGGCGGCACTTTTGCCGCTGAGAACCTCAGCCGCCCACTCGGCGGCAAGAGTGCCGCCGCTCCGGACCAATGGCTTGCTCGCTCCGTGGAGATCGCCGACGCGTGCACGTTTTCGCTCGACGAATTGCGTTACGAATATCCGGAGGAGTTGACGCCGCGCGGCGTGACGCAGACGGCGCATCTGCGCGCGCTCACGTGGGCCGGCGCGCACGAACGCTGGCCGTGCGGCGTGCCGGAGAAAGTGCGCGCGCAGCTTGAACACGAATTAAAACTGATCGCGGAGCTGCGTTACGAAGCGTATTTTCTCACCGTCCACGATCTTGTGTTTTTCGCGCGCGGGCGCGGGATTTTGTGCCAGGGGCGCGGGTCGGCGGCGAATTCGGCGGTGTGTTATTGCCTGGGCATCACGTCGGTCGATCCGGCGCGCTCGAACGTGCTTTTTGAGCGCTTCATCAGCAAGGAGCGCAACGAGCCGCCGGACATTGATGTCGATTTCGAGCACGAGCGGCGCGAAGAAGTGTTGCAATATGTCTATGAGAAATACGGACGAGAGCGGGCGGGCATCGTGGCTGAAGTGATTTCGTACCGGCCGAAATCGGCGGCGCGCGACGTGGGCAAGGCGCTGGGCTTGTCGCTCGATCTCGTCGAGAAACTCGCGGAGATGATGGACCGTTTCGACGACCCGAAATTTTTGACGCAGCGCATCGGCGAAGCGGGGCTGGACGTCAACGAGCGGACGATGCGGCAGTTCCTGCATCTCTCGCGCGAAATTCTCGGATTTCCACGGCACCTTTCGCAGCACGTCGGCGGGTTCGTGATCACGCAAGGGCCGCTGTGCGAACTGGTGCCGATCGAAAACGCGGCGATGCCTGACCGCACGGTGATCGAGTGGGACAAGGACGACATCGACACGCTCGGCATTCTGAAAGTCGATTGCCTCGCGCTGGGGATGCTGACGTGTTTGCGCAAATGTTTCGATCTGGTGAAAACACACTACGGCCGCGAATTGACGCTGGCCACGGTTCCCCCGGAAGATCAGGACGTGTACGAAATGTGCTGCCACGCGGATACGATTGGCGTGTTCCAAATCGAGAGCCGCGCGCAAATGGCGATGCTGCCGCGGCTGAAGCCGCGCTGCTTTTACGATCTGGTGATCGAAGTCTCGATTGTGCGGCCGGGGCCGATCCAAGGCGGGATGGTGCATCCGTATTTGCGCAGACGGACCGGCGAAGAGGCGGTGACGTTTCCGAGCGAGGCGCTGCGCGAAGTACTGGGCAAAACGCTGGGCGTGCCGCTGTTTCAGGAGCAGGTGATGCGCCTCGCCGTCGTCGCCGCGGGGTTCACGCCGGGCGAAGCCGATCAATTGCGGCGGAGCATGGCGGCGTGGCGGCGCGCGGGCGTGATTGAAAGGCATTATGAGAAATTCATCGCGGGGATGTTGAAGAACGGTTACGAACGTGCGTTCGCCGAATCGGTCTTCGAGCAGATTCGCGGCTTCGGCGAGTACGGATTTCCGGAGAGCCACGCGGCGTCGTTCGCGCTGCTGGTGTATGCGTCGGCGTGGTTGAAGTACCATTACCCCGCCGCGTTCGCCGCGGGGCTGCTCAACAGCCAGCCGATGGGATTTTACGCGCCGGCGCAGATCGTCCGCGACGCGCAGGCTCATGGCGTGACGGTGCTGCCGGTGGATGTGAATTACAGCGGGTGGGATTGCGCGTTAATTCAAAATTCAAAATTCAAAATGAAAAATGAAAAAAACGGAAACAGCCCCCTCACCCCGCCGCGGGCGGGTACGCCCGTCGGCCCTCTCCCGGAGGGAGAGGGGAACGGCACGGTTGCCCGAGAGCAGTGCTCTGCTCCCTGTTCAGTTTTTTACCCCGAAGGGGTTCAAGAGATTAGCCGGGGGTTGAGGGCGTACCCGCCCGATACCCCCGGTATGGATGCCAGGAATTTCCTCGACCCCGGAGGGGTCGCAGAGCCGCGCGCTCAAGATGCAAAATCCGAAAATGGCGCCGCGATGCGATTGGGTTTTCGCGAAGTGCGCGGGATTTGTCGCGAGAAGCATGTCGAGCCGTTGTTGCGCGCACGCGAAAAAGGAGAGACTGGCCGGCGGGACGCCGGCGGTACAACGCTCTTCGTTTCGTTCGAGGATTTGGCGCGGCGGTCGGGGTTGACGCGTTCGGCGCTGACGCTGTTGGCGAGCGGCGATGCGTTTGGGTCGTTAAATCTCGAACGGCGCGACGTATTGTGGCAGGTGCTGGCGCGGCACGAGGAGTTGCCGCTTTTCGATGGGCTGGATGCGGATGAGCCGGTGGCGCAATTGCCGGCGATGCAGTTGCGCGAGCAGGTCGCGGCGGATTATGCGCACACGGGGTTGTCGCTGAAAGCGCATCCGGTGTCGTTCGTGCGCGGCGAATTGAACGCGCGAAAAATCCTGGCGTGCGCTCAATTGCGCGAGACGAAAGACGGCGCGTTCGTGCGCGTCGCCGGCATCGTGTTGGTGCGGCAGCGGCCGGACACGGCCGTGGGCGTGGTCTTCGTGACGATCGAAGACGAGACGGCGAACGCGAATTTGATTTTGTGGCCGAACGTGTTTCAACGTTATCGAAAGGCTGCGCGCACGGCGGCGGGGATGATTGTGGAGGGGCGTTTGCAGCGGCAAGGCGAAGTGATTCACGTGGTGGCGCAGAAGATTTTCGATTTGGCGGAGCTGATGCCGGCGTTAGAGCGGCGGTCGCGGGATTTTCATTGAACGGAACGCGTTACACGTTAAACGTTACAGGTTAAACGTTGAGGAAAATTAGTGACTCGGAACGCAGTATCGAATTTACTTGAAAGCCTCGCTTCGCCAAACGTGAGCGCAGAGGAACTGCGGCGCTGCGCCGAGATATTGGACGCGCTCGTCGAGGATCGCGGACTGCTGGCGCAGTTGTCGAAAGAGGAGCGCAAGAAATTGTTGACCGCGGCGGGGCGCGTGTCGCGGCCGGAGCGGGATGAAGAGCGGAGGCTGCGCCGGACGTTTAAGAAAGTTCACAAGCATCAGAAGCGGTCGGCGGATCGCGCGGCGAATGCGAAGACGGGGATTCGCGTGGCGCGCGATGCGGCGGTGTTTGTCGCGCCGCAGCTTGAAGCGACGGCGCGGCCTGAACACGCGTACCGCGAATTGAAGAAGCCGAAGAATTGTTACGTGTGCAAACAAGAGTACACGCGGCTACATTTTTTCTACGACTTGATGTGCCCGGAATGCGCGGAATTCAATTACGCCAAGCGCTACCAGACCGCGCGGCTGGATGGATGGGTGGCGCTGATTACGGGATCGCGCTTGAAGATTGGTTACCATGCGGCGTTGAAGATGCTGCGCGCGGGCGCGCGGGTGATTGCGACGACGCGCTTTCCGCACGATTCGGCGGCGCGTTACGCGCGCGAGCCGGATTTCGCGGAGTGGCGCGAGCGGCTGCATGTGCATGGACTGGATTTGCGGCATTCGCCGAGCGTGGAGATATTCACGCGGTATTTGAATGCGCGGTATGAGCGGCTGGATATTTTGATCAACAACGCGGCGCAGACCGTGCGGCGGCCGGTCGGATTTTATCAGCATTTGCTGGAATTTGAGAATCGGAAATGGAGCGATTTGCCGGATGACGTGCGGCCGCTGCTGGCA
>DATGGK010000199.1:0-55363 GCA_035308565.1 Planctomycetota bacterium
ACGCCACTACCGCGCACGCCGCTTATTCAAACTGCTCTCTCACAACTGCACGCGCATCGCCAACGCCGCACTCGAACGCTCCATTCACTCCGTTGCACATTTCCACGCCGCCGCATAGGATGGCAACTGGTTCAATTCACCCCGCCGTAACGCCCGAGTGAAATTTGCAACTCTTTTTGGAGGGGCGGCACTCCTGCCGCCCTTGAATTTTTGTGGCGTCGTGCGAATCAAACAATCGCCCGGACGTTTGCTCAGGTGCTGTGGTTAAGCTCCATCTAAACGTCCGTTCGCGAAACAACTTCGGTCTTGCTGGGTATTGCGTGGTGTGAGAAATTGATTCACGAGCCCGCGGGAGATCCCCTTCCTACCAGCCGTCCAGCACCGCCGTCCGTCGATAGAATACAGCATCGGTTCCTTCCCCGGCGCGCGCCCAATCCGCACGACGCCAACCTCAATCCTGTACCGCCGGCGTCCCGCCGGCCCGATCCAATAACCATCTCGCGACCGATACCGCTCGCCTTCCCTTCCAATAATCCATAATGAAAACCCGCAGCTCGCGCAGCCACCGTTTTTATTGGCCCTATAAGGCCTCTAAGCCCCATTTGCCCCATCCATATTCGCGCTTCTATATATACTGACGGCTCCACTTCGCCGTTTTGACATACAGTTGTCTTAAATAGCATCCAGTGGTCATAAGTAGCGAACTCTCCCATTTTGTAACACCGCCAATGAAGTTATGGGAGCAAAAGAAAAGCGGCCCCGAAGGGCCGCTGTTCCTGACTCCTGACTCCTGACTCCAGTCTCCCGTCTCCAGTCTATATCTGCGCCCCCTGAGCGCTGGACATGTCGCCTTTGCGGGGCATCGACGGAATCGGCGCGCGGCCTGAACCGAAGCTCTTGTACCACCAGATCATCAGCGGCGAGGCGATGAAGATCGAGCTGTACGTTCCGACGATGAATCCTATCAGCAGCGTGTAGGCCATGTCCTTGATCGTCGGCCCGCCGAAGATCAACAGGCTCAACACCGACATGATCACCGTCAAGCTGGTCAGGATCGTGCGCGAGAGCGTGGCGTTGCATGCCTCGTTCACGATTTCCTCGTAGCTGCGCGTCGGATGCGCCGCTTTGACTTCGCGGATGCGGTCAAAGACGACGATCGTGTCGTTGACGCTGAAGCCGGTGATGGTCAGCAGCGCGGCGACAATGTTGAGGTTGATCAAGATCGGGAAGCCGAGCTTGTAGCCGACGATCACCGCGCCGGCGGCGATGACCACGTCGTGGATCAGCGCGACGATCGCGCCAAAGCCCCACGCGCCGGAGAATTCGAAGCGGAACCAGAGGTACACGAAGACCGCGAGGTTCGCGACCATCAGCGCCAGCAGCGACATGATGCCGGTTTCACCGGCGACCTGCGCGCCGAAGGCGTTGGTGCGGCTGATCGGCCCGCCGATTTTGTCGGAAATACTGGCGAGCGCGACGGCCTGCTTGAGGCGCGGCAGCCGCGCGGGATCGAGCGACGTGCCGCCCGGCCCTTTCAGGAGCGCTTCGAGGTAATCGCCGCTGGCGTCGATGCTGGCGACTTTCAAGGATTTCAAATCGCCGGCGATGTCCGTGTAGGCGGGATCGTCGGCGAGTTTGGCCAGCGCGCCTTCGACCTTGTTGTTGACGTCTTCCTTGGAGAGCGTTTTGTTTTCGAGGCGCAGCGCAATGGCGCCCTCGCGCGCTTCGACGGCTTCCGGTTCAAGTTCTCCGGCGTACACCTTTCTCAGCGCGTTATTCAATTCGCCGGTGACGAGGTTGTTGACGATTCGCGTGGTCACCGTGAAGCTGCGGTACTTGTCCAAGGTTTCTGGCTTGCCGAAGCTCTGCGCGGTGAGTTCGTCGCCTTCCTTGATTTTCTTAAGCTGCTTCTCGAGCTCGTCCACGACGCCGAGCAAGCCATTGGCTTTGCCGCCGGCTTCCTTGGCGAGCGTCTCTCCGTATTGCGGAAGCTTGGCCTGCAATAGTTTCGCGGTCTGGTCGTTGCGCTTGGCGGTCAGGCGCGCTTCGGCGGCTTTGTCGGTTTTGGCCACGACAAAGTCCGGATCGGGCGCCGTGCCCTTCAGCGTGCCGGCCAGATGCCCTTCAACGTCGTTGTCGATGCCCTTGAGCGTGTCGATCAAGTTTTGAACATTTTCGTCCAACGCCTTTTTCACTTTCGTCTTCACATCGGTCTTCACTTCCGCATCGGTCTTGGTGTGGCCTTTGGCGAGATTGAATTGAACCAGCGTGCCGCCGGTGAAATCCACGTCAAAGATGTCCTTGTTGGTGGTCGTGTAATAGATGAACAAAACCAGCGAGATCGTGGCCGCGCCGCCGGTGAGCGTCATCCAGATGCGCCGCGAACCCATGAAGTCGATGTGCGTCTCTTTGAAGAATTGCATCAAATTCAGCTTGGCAATCGCTTCGCGGTTGACCAGCCATTCGGTGATGTTCCAGTTGAGCCACAGATTGCAGAACAGCGTGGTCAGAATTCCCAGCGAAAGCGAGACGGCGAATCCGCGCACGGGGCCGGTGCCGAGGTAGTAGAGCACGACGGAGGAAATCAGCGTGGTCATGTGACAGTCGATGATGGTGAGGAACGCGCGTTCGAAGCCGTGCGAGACGGCTTGCTTCAACGAGCGGCCGCGCGCGATTTCTTCGCGCAGACGTTCGATGATAAGTACGTTGGCGTCCACGGCCATACCGAGCGTGAGCACGATGCCGGCGATGCCGGGCAGCGTAAGCGTGGCTTTGAAAAAGCCCATCATGCCCAAAAGCATCGGCAAATTCAGCAACATGCACAGCGCTGCAATCGCGCCGGAGAGGCGGTAGTAAACGAGCATGAACAGGATCACGACCACGGTCGCGATGACGGTGGCCAGCACGCCGCTTTGGATTTGCTCCGCGCCGAGACTGGGGCCGACGTAATACTCGCTTTCGAGCTTCACTTCGGCGGGGAGGGAGCCGGCGGTCAAAACAGCGGCAAGTTTCTCCGCTTCGTCCTTGTCAAAATTGCCGGTGATTTGACAATTGGTGGAGATTTCAGTTTGAATCGTCGGCGCCGACTTGGCTTCGCCGTCGAGCACGATGGCCATGCGATCCTTGATGTGCGCGCCGGTGAGGAGCGCGAATTCGGTGGACCCCTGTGCATCGAATGTGACCTGAATCTCCCAACGGCCGTCCTGGGGATTCGTTCGCGCCACGGCCACGGCGATGTGCGAGCCTTCCATTTTCGGAATGCGCTCGACGATGATCTTCTCTTCGTTGAACTCGTTTTTGTTGATCTTCTTCGGCGTTTTGATGGTCATTTCCTGGTATTCGACGCCGCCCACCGTCGCGATGTGGTTGGGGCTGGCTTTGACCGCGTCCGCAATATCGCGGTGCTTTTGCGGATCGACGACGATGTGAAATGCCAGGCGGCCTTGCGTGTTGATGGCTGTCTTGATGCGCTCGACTTCTTCCTGCGACGCTCTCGGCAATTGAATGCGCAGGCGCTCGCGGCTGTTTCCGAAGGTGGTGACGGGAATGCCTTTAGTGCCGTTGGGATCGACGCGGTGTCGCACGACTTCAGCGGCCTTGTCCGGCGCGGTTTCCTTGCCTTTTTTCAAGCCTTCCAACTGATTGCGCGCGTCGCTGAGCGCTTTTTCAAGCTCAGCCGTGGAACTGCCCTGGCGTTTGGCTTCGTCGAGCTTGGCCTGGCGATCGGTGATTAGCGCTTGAGTCGCGGCAATGTTGCGGTCGATCTGATCGTAATTGAGGATGTAGATCAGTTCGGTGCCGCCGGCAAGGTCGTTGCCCATCGGGTATTTGTTTTCGTATTCAACGAACTTGCCGCCTTTGCCGTCGGGCTTTTCGACGGGGACGTGAATCAGGTAGGCGAAGTACGCGCCGAGAATCGAGACCATCCACAGCGCGAAGACCATGCGCCCGGTGTTGCGCTGAAAAAATTTGCGAAACGCGCGCACGAAGCCCGCGAAGACCAGAAAAATCAAGGCAAAACAAGCCAGCCCCGGCCAGGTGTTGCCCAGCGAATAGTACTCGTACGAGAGAACCCCGAAGATGCCGAGAATCAGCAGGATCGCGCCGAGGCCCATTGGAATTAGCGCACTCATGATTGAACTCCTTTAACAACGGAATGTGGGATTTGGAATGTGGAATGTTGAACGAATGGCCGTTCAGAAATTAACGATGAATGATGAATGT
The DNA here is from genome assembly GCA_035308565.1 of Planctomycetota bacterium. Lineage (GTDB taxonomy): Bacteria > Planctomycetota > SZUA-567 > H5-PLA8 > H5-PLA8 > JANXLS01. The sequence continues at coordinate 4,225 of DATGGK010000199.1, forward strand.
TGAAACGAGGAACGAGGAACGATGAACGATGAACGCACGGAACTTTTCGTTCATCGTTCATTGTTTCTCGTTCATCGTTTATTGTTAGATCGCGGGAGGTCCGCGGGCGGGTTGGGAATCTATATCGGGGGCGTCGGCAATGCGCGGCGCATAGGCTGCGTGGCGGGCTTCGGCGCTGCCGATGAAATCGGCGATGCTGGGCGCCAGCGGCGCTGAGCACAACTCGAAATGAATGGCGCGCGCGAGTTCGAGCACATCCGGCGCGGCTTTCAGAATGCGTTCTGTCTTTGATTCGCTCTTTGAGGGATTCGCGGAATTCTTCTGCGCGGATTTCGAACGGCTCGGCGCGTAATTCTGCGCAAGCTCGACGCGCACCGTCCGCTCGCCGCGCTCGGAAACTTCGACCACGCGCAACGCTTCGGAGAGCGGGCCCCAGGAGACGGCCAGCGCGATACTTAAACCCGCGCAGAAACGCACAAATTTTTGAGTGCTTGTCAGCATCTTACTTCTTCTCGTCCGTCAGAATCGCGCCGATGGCATCCTTGCGCACTTTGATCCGCACGTCTTTTTTCGTGTCGATGATCAGCGTCACGTCGTTGCCGTCGATGTCCGCGACGGTGCCGTAAATCCCAATCCCGGCGAGAACCACTTTATCGTTTTTCTTCACGCCCGAAAGCAAGTCCTTCTGCTGTTGCTGCCGTTTTTTCTCAGGCCGAATGATCAGCAGATAAAAGATGATGATCATCGGCACGATCATGAACAACATTTGCTGCATCCCGCCGCCGGCGTCCGGTGGCGGCCCGCCCCCGGGCGGTGTCTGGCTGATCGAACTGGTGAGTGTCGTCTCCGCGGGCCTGCTGCTCATCACCGCAGTGCCGCTGGCAGTCGTGCCGGGCGCCGTCGTGGATTCTTTCTTCGCTTCTTCAGCCATTTACTCGTCGCTTTCACCAGAATTCCAACGCGCCAGAAAATCTTTCGAATACTCGCTCAGCCGCGCCGATTTAATCGCGTCCCGAATTTCTTTCATCAAATTCAAATAGAACGCCAAATTGTGAAGACTGGTTAAGATAGCCGCATTCATCTCGCGGGCAAGCAACAAATGCCTCAAAAACGCGCGGCTGAAGTTGCGGCAGCAATAGCAGTTGCACGCCGCATCGAGCGGCTTGTCGCTTTGCGTGTGGCGCGCGTTCTTGATCCGTATTTTCCCCTGGGAAGTGAACGCCAGCCCGTTTCGGCCATTGCGCGTCGGCAGCGTGCAATCGAAGAGGTCGATGCCGTGCGCGACCGCGAGCAGAATGTCCGCGGGCGTGCCCATGCCCATCAAATAGCGCGGCCGATCGGCTGGCATCTTCGGCGCCGTGAAGACGATGCCGCGGTGCGTTTCTTCGATCGGCTCTCCGACGCAAAATCCGCCCAGCGCCAGCCCCGCGAACGGAATCGCTGCGGTGGCTTCGAGCGAACGTTGCCGCAGGGCTTCGTCGAAACCGCCTTGCACGATGCCGAAGAAATTCACGTCCGTTGTTTCCCCTCTCCCCGTGGGAGAGGGTAGGGTGAGGGCTTCGCGCGCGTGCGCGTACGAGCGCTGCGCCCAGCGAATGCTGCGCTCAACGGCGCCGCTGAGTTCGTCGTGCGAGCAGGGATACGGCGGGCATTCGTCCAGCACCATGGCCATGTCCGGCGCGAGCGCCAGTTCAATATCGACGACGGCTTCCGGCGAAAACTGGCGCACGGTGCCATCGACGGCGCTGGCGAAGACGGCGCCTTCTTCCGTAATCTTGCGCAAACCGGGCAGTGAGAAAATCTGATAACCGCCGGAATCGGTGAGGATCGGCCGCTTCCATCCCGTGAAGGCGTGCAGCCCGCCGAGTTTCTTTACGATCTGCTCTCCCGGCCGCCAGGCCAGATGAAACGCGTTCATCAGCATGACCTGCGCGCCGAGTTCCTCGATCTGCGCGGGCATGACGCCCTTGGGCGCGCCGAGCGTGCCGACGGTCATGAAATTGGGAGTGTCGATGACGCCGTGAGCGGTGCTGAGCTGTCCGGCGCGCGCGAGCTGGTCGCGGTGGGTGATGGAGAGGGAGAGCATTTATTTGACGGAGGCGAGCAGGTCCTTCCAACTGGAGACGTCGAAGGCCCGGACCTGGAGCTTGAGCAACACTTTGATGTCGTCAATGGCCAAGATCCGCTTGTGCTGAATTCGATTCGGAGCGCCGAAAAGTCTGGTGCCGGTATGAAGCAACGATTCGCGCGCCGCGGACAGGCCTTTCTTCAGGCCTTCCTTCAAGCCTTCCTTCAATCCTTCCTTCAATCCTTCCTTCAATCCTTCCTTCAGGCCTTCCTCGCGGCATTTGCGTTTGAATTCGGCCCTTTCCAATTTTTGCGTTTTTCTTTCCAATTGTTCTGCTTTTCTCAAGAAATCAGGTGTCACGGAGGAGGCCTTGATGATTTCTTCCATGGTCAGCATTTGATCGACTCCTTTGAACAATTTCAGTACGTGCTCAGGAGTATACCTTAATCCGGCAAAAACGGAAGACCACTCCTTGATGATCCGCCGGTCCGTGCGCTTAACGATCCGGCGCGCGATTTCAATCACAACTTGCCGTGGATTTTTTGCCGCGTCGTCAGTCAACAAGGCCAAAGGCATTGTTCCGGGTCCGCCATTGAGCAATTCACTGCTGCTCATTTTCCAAATGCGGATGACTTGGCATTGGAAGTCCAGGCCACCGGCGTGCCCTTCCACGCCATACCGCAGTCGGCCGGAACAGGCAGGCCCGTCCGCCTTTTGATGCAACAGAATTAGAACCGACACGACAGGGATTTTGTGGAGTGCATGAAGCAATACGTTGTACCGCAGAATTCGGCGCAGAATCTCCGGATCGTAGGACACCTGGCATTCGATGTGCAAAATGAACGGAACCGCCGCCAGGACCATCAGCACTTTGTCCGCCCGCACGCTGACGGACGAGACGTCCGAATCAATGATTTTTACAGGCGTGCCGCGCGGCACGCCAAATTGCTCCAGCCAGTCTTCGATGTGTAAATCGAAGATGGTGCGCATAGACGGATCGTAGTGTTTTGCCATAAATCGCGCCCGCGCCCCTCACACCGTCATAATCTCCTTCGATTTCCGCTCGAACGCCGCGTCCAGTTTGCCTTCATATTCCTTCGTCAAATCGTTGACCGTTGTCTCCGCTTTCTTCACTTCGTCTTCGCTGTGGCCGGGGCCTTTCTCCATGCCCTTGAGCGCTTTCAGTCCGTCGTGACGGATCGTGCGGATGGAGACTTTGTGCTGCTCGAGACGGTCCTTCATCGACTTGACCTGTTTCTTGCGCGTCTCTTCGCTCAGCGGCGGAAAGGTCACGCGGATGATTTTGCCGTCGTTGCCGATGTTCAATCCCAGGTTCGCGGCTTGCAGGCCCTTTTCGAGTTCCTTGATGGTCTTCGCATCGAAGGGCTTGACAGTCAACATGCGCGCGTCGGCTTTGGCGATCACCGCTACGTTTTTGAGCGGCATGGGCGTGTCGCCGTACGCGGGGATGTGCACATGCACGTGTTCGATTGTCTCCGCCGTCGCTTGGCCGGAGCGCATCGACTTGAGATGCGCGTCGAAATCGGCGGCGCATTTGATCATGCGGTCTTCGGTGTCCAACAAAATCTCGTCGATGTCCATAACGAATTCCTCAGTTTGAAGAGGCAGCTATCCAGCCGCCCGTGAATTTGCGCGGGTAATTGTGAAGAAATCAGCGCGTATCGTCAATCGCATTTAGGGCGGCAGGAGTGCCGCCCCTCCGATTAGCCTTCCGCGCTGATGATCGTCCCGATGTTTTCTTTCATCACGGCTTTGCGGATGTTGCCGGGCTCTTTGAGGCTGAAGACCAGAATCGGCAGGTTGTTGTCCATGCAGAGCGAAATGGCGGTCGTGTCCATCACATTCAAACGATCCTGCAAGACCTTCATATAGCTGAGCCGGTCGTACTTGCGCGCGTTTGGATTTTTGACTGGATCGGAATCGAACACGCCCGGCACTTTCGTCGCCTTCATCAAAATCTCGGCCTTCAGCTCCGTCGAGCGCAGCGCCGCCGTCGTGTCGGTTGTGAAATATGGATTGCCCGTGCCGCCGGCGAGAATCACGATGCGCCGCAGTTCCAGGTGCCGCAGCGCCTTGCGCCGGATGTACGGCTCACACACTTCCTCGGCCTTGATCGCCGACATGACCCGCGTCTCCGCGCCCATGCTTTCGAGCGCGTCTTGCAAGGCCAGCGCGTTGATTACCGTCGCCAGCATGCCCATGTAATCGGCCGTGGCGCGGTGCAGCAATTCCGAGCGCGCTTTTTCGCCGCGCATGATGTTACCGCCGCCGATCACTACCGCCGTTTCCACGCCAAGCTGATTGACTTCAATCACCTGCTCGCACAGGCTCTTGAGCTGCGTCGGATCGATCCCTTTCCCCGACTCGCCCCCCAGCATCTCGCCGGACAGTTTGAGAATGATGCGTTTGTACATTCTTTCCTCCGGCGGAGCGGTTGAAACCGAATGCAGAATGTGGAATGCAGAATGTGGAATATGGAACAGCGAATTCCACATTCTACATACTACATTCTGCATTCCGAAGTTAAATCACTCCCACTTCAAACCGCGTGAACCGCTTCACGGTCGCGCCATTCTCCGCAAGCACCTTCGCCACCGTCTTGCTTCCATCCTTGTAATACTCCTGATCCGGCAGCACGATCCCCGCGTAGAACTTTCCGATCTGACCCTGAATGATCTTTTCGAGAATGTTCTGCGGCTTGCTCGCGTTCTTCGGGTCACTCTTGAGCTTCTCTAGGGCGATCTCGTTTTCCTTCTTCACCGCTTCCGGCGAGACTTGGTCGCGCGTCAAATACGTGGGCTTCGCGAAGACGATGTGCATCGCAATGTCCTTGCCGATCGCCGCCGCCTTCTCGCCGGTCACGCCGCCCAGTTCCACCACCGCGCCCTGTTTGTTGTCGTGGTGAATGTAGAAGCCGATGTCGCCGTCGTAGCGCACGACGCGTTTGATGCCGATGTTCTCGCCGATCTTCCCCGCCAGCGCTTTGACCGTATCCGCCACGGACGCGCCGCCGATTGTCTGCGCATTCAACGCTTCGACGCTGTCGATCTTCTTCGCATCGGCCAGTTCCACGAGTTCATTGAGCAGCTTGGCGAACTCCGCGTTGCGCGCGGAAAAATCGGTGCTCGCGGTCATTTCGACGACCGTCAGCGTGCGTCCGCCGTTGGAAACTTTGTGTCCCAGCAACCCTTCCGTCGCGGATTTCTCGGCCATCGCGCCGCCTTTGTCGAGCCCCTTCTTGCGCAGCCACGCTTCCGCGGATTCGATCCACGCCCCCTCGCCCTTCCCCGCGTCCGCGCCGGTTTCCGTCAGCGCCTTCTTGCAATCCATCAGCCGCTGCCCCGTCTTCTCGCGCAGCTTGCCGACAATTTGTGCATTGATTTCTGCCATGTTGCATTTCTCCTTGCCAATGATATCGCGCAAAACGCTTACCGCTGAACGTTAGACTTTCAGCGTGCGTTGAGTTTTCAATTGAATGTAACCTTTAACCTGTAACGTGAAACCTGCAACGCGTCGTTTACTTCTGCGCCGCCTGCGTGTTGATCTCCACCTTCTGCACGAACGCGTCGTGCTGGACTTTGCGCGCCAGGTCGGGCGCCGTCTTGCGCAGGTTCGCGCCTTCCAGGCAGCCGTCGGCCAGCTTCGAAACCACCAGATCAATCGAGCGGATCGCGTCGTCGTTGGCGGGAATCGGCAGGTCGATTTCGGTCGGGTCGGCGTCGGTGTCGAGCATCGCGATCACGGGAATCGAGAGGCGGCGCGCTTCCATCACCGCGTTTTTCTCGACGTTCGGATCGACCACGAACAGCGCGCCGGGCAGACGCTCCATCGCGCGGATGCCGTCGAGATTACGCTTGATTTTGCGCTTTTCGCGGTTGAGCGACGATTGCATCTTCTTCGAGAACGTATTAATGGAACCGTCGGCGTCCATCGCTTCCAGTTCCAGCAAGCGCGCCACGCGGATGCGGATCGTCGCGAGATTCGTGAGCGTTCCACCCAGCCAGCGTTCGGCCACGTACGGCTGGCCGCAGCGCTGCGCGTGCATGACGATCAATTCGCGCGCCTGGCGCTTGGTGCCGATGAACACGATCTGCTTGCCTTCCGCGACAAGCTTCTTGCAGAAGTGGTGCGCGGCGATCACGCCTTTGACCGTCTCCTTCAGATTGATGATGTGAATCTTGTTGCGCTTGCCCAGAATGTACGGCTCCATCTTGGGATTCCAGCGCGATGTGCGGTGCCCGAAATGAGCGCCCGATACGAGCAAATCCTTCGCATTGACAATGGCCATCGAGACAATTACCTTTCCGGAGAGACATTGCTCCCCTGCCCGCGCCGCGAGCCGGATTCAGTTCGCCTCGATCACAATAAAGGAGGCAAACAGGCGCTGTTAAATCACAGCCGCCGTTCAAGCCGGCGCCGCGAATGGCGGCGATCCATGTGTGTTTTGGCGGCCCAACCAGACTTCGCATCAAAAACAGCCGCCGCTTTTTTGAAGCCAGAAACTATACGAGCGATCCTCTCCCATGTCGAGCGAATTCCGCTCGAAATCCAAATCCCCAATTCTCGTTGCAAAAGCTGCACATGTGCGTTAATCCGTCCCATAAGTCCCATTAGTCCCATTAGTCCCATAAGTCCCCATCGGCCCCCAAACGCTTGCAAAACTTGCACAATGTGCAAAAACCCTCTCCAAGTACCCTATTCCCTAACCCCATTTAATATACCCAACCAAAATCCAATTGCCAACCCTCTCGCACTTTTTCCCAAATAATTTGCGCCCCAAAGCGTCCCCTCACTATCCCGCCATCGGAGTTTCCGTGCTCCCAACTCTCGCCGTCGCCGACGGCTTCATCCCCGAGTTATCCCGCCCGCCCTTTTCCACCACTATGGGCAAGTGGCTGCTCGCCATTGGCGCCTCCGTCGCAATCCTCCTTCTAATCATCTGCCTGTTGCAATCCCTCCGCAAGCGCCGTTTCAACTACTCCCTCCGCGGCTTCTTCGCCTTCACCCTCGCGCTCAGCGTCGCTGTCTGGGGCATCGTCAACTGGCATCAAGCCCTCGCGCTCCGAAAATCCGAACATTGGGTCGCCCTCATCGACGGCGACCTAGTCCGAAAATCCGATGTCGAAGCCCGCATGGGCGAACTCTTCAACAAACTCGACGCCTTCAAAAGCGAAAAAAACAAAGCCGGACTTTGGAATGCAGATTACGAGGGTGAGTGGACAAAAGTATATATCGAGAGTTTCCAACAAGCCGTGCGAGACATCCTCATCGACTGCGTCATGCTCAAACAGGCACGTCGCGACGGAAATCAAGTCGATGAAAAAGAGCTCAACGAAGTCGCCGCCGGCCTCAAATTCACGAACCTAAAGCTTTCCGCCGAAGAGACGCGCCGTCTGGCCACGCGCCTTTGCCTCGTCCGCGATTTCGAAAAGCGCCTGCGCGACAAGGCCCCCGAACCCAGCAGTGCCGAAATTGAGCAGTACTACAAAGACAACTTCCGCAACTTTCCGCGCATGCGCGCTGTCGAATACCGCATGATCACCCTCGGCAATTCGCCGTTCACGACGCTCATCGACGCCATGCGCTGGCGCGAAACACTCGCTGGGCTCCGCGAAAAAATCGTCACCGGAAAAATCTCGTTCGCGCAAGCCGCCATTAAAAACAACGACGAAGAATTCCTGCGCAAAAACGCCGGCCTCGTCTTCGCCCCCGCTGCCTCGGATGGATTTTACGACGAAGATGATATTCCAGATCCGCTGTGGCCCCGCACGCGCAATCTGGAGGTGGGCGAAGTCAGCAAGGTCATGGAATGGTTCAACGGTTACGCCCTCATCTTCTTCGAAGCCCGCCGCCCCGCCGGCATTAAACCATTGGAAGGCGAAGTCCTCGACATCATCCGCGACAAACTGCGCGGCCCCGCCCGCACCAAATTCGTCCAGGACTGGTGCCGCGCGGCACTCCAGCGCGCCAATCCACAGCAATGGGTCAACGACGAACTCACACCGCTACCGCCGGAATTCTTTTTTTCGGAATGAAACCAGTGCGCGCCGGAAAGCAATTGGCGAAATGTGTTGCCCACGGGCAACCCCTCCGTATAATGCTTGCCTCATTCTCGCGTGAGTGCGGGTTTATTTTGACATTTTAAGGAGTGCCGTCACATGCCGGTCAAGTTCAACGAAGTAAAGCGCGGTGAAGCGATCATGTTCAACAACGAAATCTGGATCGTCTTCAAGAAAGACCTTCAGACGCGCGGGAATCTGCGCAGTTATTACCAGGTGGAATTGAAAAACCTGGAGCGCGGCAACGTGTACTTGCAGCGTTTTTCGCCGGAAGATAATGTCGAGCAAGCGGTGCTGATCCGCACCGAGTATGAGTTCCTCTACATGGACGGCGACATGCTCGTGCTGATGCACCCGGAGACGTACGATCAGATTAATCTGCACAAGGACATGGCCGGCGAGGCGATCAAGTACCTGCTTCCCAACACCAAAGTCACTGTGCTCATGCACGACGACAAGCCGTTGAGCCTGGAGATGCCGCAGTTCGTCGAACTGACCGTCACCGACACGCCCGACGCCGCGCGCGGCGACACGGCGACAAGCGTCTTCAAACTCGCGATGACCGACACGGGCGCCGAAGTGAAAGTGCCGGGGCACATCAAGATCGGCGACAAGGTCCGCATCCGGACGGAAGATGGGGAGTTCATGGGGCGGGTGAATTAAATTACCTTTCACGCAAAGGCGCAAAGATTCGCAGAGGCCGCAAAGAACTCCTTTAAAATTCTTTGCGGTCTTTGCGCTCCTTTGCGCCTTTGCGTGAGAAGAAGGGATTTTCGCATGGCATCTGAACTGCGGATCGGCTGGATCGGCACGGGCGTGATGGGCGCGCCGATGTGCGGACACCTCATGGCCGCCGGGCATCCGGCGACGGTGTACAACCGCAGCATTGAGAAAGCGCAGAAGCTTGTCGCCAAGGGCGCGACGTGGGGCGCGACTCCGGCGGAAGTGACCAAGCGCAGCGACATCGTCTTCACGATCGTTGGATTTCCCACGGACGTGCGCGAGACGTATCTGGGCAAAAACGGCGTCGTCTCGGTTCTGCAAAAAGGGCAGCTTGTCGTCGATATGACGACCAGCCCGCCGTCGCTGGCGAAGGAAATCGCGGCGGCAGTCGCCGAAAAGGGCGGCGCGTCGTTGGACGCGCCGGTCTCCGGCGGACAGGGCGGCGCGGAAGGCGCGAAGCTTACTATAATGGTGGGCGGCGATGCGGAGGCGTACAACAAAGTATTGCCGCTGTTTCAAAAGATGGGCAAAAGCGTCACGCATCTCGGCGGGCCGGGTTGCGGGCAGCATTGCAAGATGGTGAATCAGATTCTAATCGCCGGACACATGCTGGCGCTGGCCGAATCGCTGACGTACGCCAAGCATTGCGGGATTAATCCGCAGACGGCGTTGGATGCCGTTTCCGCGGGCGCGGCGGGATCGTGGGCCTTGTCGAATCTGGGGCCGCGCATTTTAAAGGACGATTTCGCCGCCGGATTTTATGTCGATCATTTCGTGAAGGACTTGGGCATCGCGCTGGCCGAAGCGAAAGAAATGAAACTCGCACTGCCGATGGTGGCGCTGGCGGAGCAGCTTTACGTGGCGCTGCAAGCGCAAGGGCACGGGCGGCTTGGGACGCAGGCGATTCCGAAAGTGTACGAGGCAATCAGGTCCAAGGTCGGTTGAACTGGACGTTGGACTTTGGACTTTGGACCTTAGACTTTTGACCTTCAGTGGAAGTCGATTATGTCCGACAAATCGAAAGCGGTGGTGCTCGTCAGTGGCGGATTGGATTCCGCGACGGCGCTGGCCATGGCCATTCAGGATGGCTTCGAAGCCTATGCGATGAGTTTTCGCTATGGGCAGCGGCATGCGATTGAATACGAGTGCGCGAAGAAAGTTTGCGCGCAGCAGGGCGTGACGTCGCATGTGGCTGTGGATATCGATCTGCGCACTTTCGGCGGGTCAGCGTTGACTGCGGACATCGATGTCCCGAAGAACCGCGGGTCCGGCGAGATGTCGATTGGCATTCCGGTGACATACGTCCCCGCGCGGAACACGATTTTCCTTTCGTTCGCGCTGGCTTATGCGGAGACGCTCGGGAGCAGCGATATTTACATCGGCGTCAACGCGCTGGATTACAGCGGCTATCCGGATTGCCGGCCGGAGTACATCGCGGCGTACGAGCGCATGGCGAATCTGGCTACGAAAGCGGGCGTCGAAGGCCGGCAGCGGACCAAGATTCACACGCCGCTGATTCAATTGACCAAAGCGCTGATCATTAAGCGCGGGCTTGATTTGGGCGTCGATTACACGCTGACGAGTTCCTGTTATGACCCCGGACCGAACGGCGTCGCGTGCGGGAAATGCGATTCGTGTCAACTGCGGCTGAAAGGCTTTCGCGAAGCGGGGGTGCGCGACCCAATTCGATACGCATAAATTATATCACTTTTTATTAAATTAGGCGATCATAATATTAAAACTAACGCTCGTTTACGCAACTTTTGACAATTATTGTTGTTGCACAGGTGATTTCCATGAAAATAAATTGAATTCGCCTTGACCGCACTTCGTGCGTGGTGTAATCTACTTTGTGCATTGCTTTCAGATAGGCAATGTTGCGCCTTGTGCGCGATGGCTTCTCAAATAGGGGATTGCCCATGCAAGTCCAAATGCCCAAAGCCACGTTCGATCCGCGCAGTTCACGGGTCGCGAATCCCTTCGTTCAAGCCTACCTTGAGAAGCAATCGGCGAAAGCCAAGCCCATCGGCGACCGGCAGAAAGTCGTCAACCTGATTTTGACCACAGTGCTGGCCTTGAACTTGGCGGTCTTGGGTGTGTTCGCCTGGTCCGCACGCTCGTCGATTGTTCCGCAACTCACTGGCGCGACCGAGCAAGATGCGACGATGGGCGAAGCGATGGCGCGCATCAAGTCGCTTGAAGTCACGCTGCAAAACATGCGTAACAGCGTCGAGTTCCACAAAAATGCATACTACAAATTGGAGCAGGAGCACGAAACGCTGAAGGCCGCCGTCGCCCGCGTGGTGCCTGCAGAGAACTTCAAAGAAACGTTCGCGAATTATGGCGGCACGCTTCCAGTGACCTCGGACTCGGCCACGCAAGCCTCGGAAAACGCGCAATCCGAAAAGGCCGTGCATGCGGCGCGCGACGCAGCGGTGGCGGCGCAGCAATCACCGCCGGCTCAGGGGCAATAAGAGGATTTTATCAGCACGCAACGGACGCAATTATCAAACAACCATTGGAGATTGAGGAAGAAAATCGAGGGCGCGGCAAAGACGCGCCTTGATGAAAGTGAACGCGGACACGGCGGCGTGGCAAGGGAGGGTCGCGGGAGAGTTGAGGCGCATCGAAGCATTGCAGGCTGGAAGCCTGCACCACAGATTCGAATCGCATCCACGGAATGGCTCCGTGTCTCCCGCATTGCCCGTCACCGTGTCCGCGTTGTTTTTGATGGTCTGTGCCGCCGGCATCCCGCCGGTGGTACAAAAAAGGGAGTGCAACGTGCGGGCGTGGAAGGGCATCACCCTGATCGAGGTACTGGTCTCCGCGGTGGTCGTGGCCATCGCGGTGACGGCGATTTCCTCGTCGATGATGAACTCGATGATGGCCACGCGCGAATCCGGCGAATTCCTCGCCGCGCAACTGGCCGCGCGCCAGAAACTCGAAGAAATCTCCGCGCTCAAGTTCGAGGACATCGTGGACGTTTACCGATCCGGAGGCTCGCTCGGTAACGTCTTCGATGTCTACATGACCAACAACGCCGGCGGCGCCAAAACCAAGCTGCTCGGCCTTCCCGACCAATACGGCGTTCCGCAGCCCGCGGGCGAAGTGATCATCATCACGCGCGAAGACGCCTCGCCCGGCGATTACGGCCGCGACCTGAGTCCTTTCGACGGCAAGCCGGACGGCTGCCAGTTCCAAGGCCTTCCCATGGATTTGAACGGCAACGGCACGGTGAGCGACGGCGATACGTGGGGTTCACAGCCTTCGCAGCGCACGGCGATCCGCTTTCCCATCGGCGTGGTGATCCGCTGGCCAGGCGTGCGCGGTGAAGAGAGATACGAGTTATGGACGATCGTCAGCCGGTATTAAGTAGGACGGGCTTCCAAGCCCGTCCTGCGCATGCGGCGCCCGCTCCCTTGCGGTCGCGGCTCGTAACGCGTTGGCATGGCCACAGCCTGCTCGAACTTTCCTTCACGCTCGGCATTTCGGCGACGATTCTGCTCACGCTCTACGGCTTCCTGATGACGCAGGGCATGGTCTCGCTCGAAGAAAGCACCGAATTGTCGATGCAGAATTCGGTGCGCGTCGGCGCGCAGCAACTGCTCGACGAATTGGAAATGTGCAAGCCCAAACGGCTGGATTCGATGGGCGCGTGGTTCGAATATTACCTGCCCAAAACGACGGCAAGCGGCGGCTACGAGTTGGATTCAACGGGGAATCTGATCTGGGGCGTTTCAGATGGCGTGACTTGGTATCCCAACGGATTCTACTGCGTCACCTTCATTCGTTCCAACGAACCCACTGATTTTCTTGACGAGAGCAAGCTTCACTACAACACCGGCACCGTCGGCTGCGATTTGAACGGCAACGGCTCGGCGACGGATGTCTTCATCGGCGGATTCTTAAGCATCACGGCCTTCGATGTCAACGGCATGCCCATCGGCCAGCCGCGCATGCTGACCGGAAAGTTCTTCATGCAGCTTGACCCCACCACGTCAACGGGCGCGCCCACCGCGCCGGTTTTGAACGTCGCGCTCAATTATGAAAACGTGGACAGCCTGAACTTGAGCGTCTTCCCCACAATGGGCAACGGCGATCCCACCGAAATCGCGCAACTGCGCCTCGACCGCTTGCAGTACAAAGGCGCCGGCATTTTCCTGATGCGCCAGGTCAACGGAGTCGGCTGCCAGCAAGCCGATCCGTTTATCGACTCCAACGGCAACGGCATCCGCGACAACACCGAAACCTACATCGACGCCAACGGCAACGGACAATACGACGAAGCCGATTGCGAACCGTTCATCGATGCCAACGGCAACAACGTCCACGACACATCCGAAACGTATGTCGATTCAAACCACAACGGAAAATTCGACTGCCGCATGACCTTGCATTTGACCACCTTCAATCCCGGCCGCACCGTGAACGAAAGCGGCCTCGACCGGGACAAGGCCGTCCAGTTGAAAGTGCTGTACACGAAGATCAGGTTCAAGAATTTCTGAGCGCAAAGTAGGACGGGCTGCCAGCCCGCCCAGTCAATGTAACGGGGGACGGGCTGGCAGCCCGTCCTACGAATGGGGGAATGATCCCATGCACACGCAACCCAACCGCGCGCCGCGCGGCTCAACGATGGTCGTCGCTCTCGGCGGCATCGTGATCGCGTCGTTGACGCTGATCGCGCTGCTGGAATCGTCGGGCAGCTCGCAGCAATCGACCAACCAGTTCATCGAAGACCAGGGCGTGTATTACGCGGCGCAGGGCGCGACCGATCTGGCCATCAGCGAAGTGTGGGGCGCGTACAAGCAACAATTGAGTTCGAATCCCAGCCTCGATTTTCAGACGTACCTGAATGGCCGCTTCGCGTTTGAAACCGTGGCGCCCGGCGCCGACCCGCTGGCCGATCAATTCCGTTTCAACGGCGGCGACGTGCGCCGCGCCGCCGTCAGCGATTGGAGCAGCTTGAAACTGGGCAGCCGCATCGTCTCGAAGCTCTGCATTTACACGCGCGAACGTGACGACAAATTCCCGGGCACCAACGTCACGAAGCAGCTCAACTGCGACGTGATGATCGCCGCCGAATCGCAAAAAGACCTCGGCTACGCCACCGCACAGGAACAAACCGCGTCGCTCAACTCGTCCACCAACGCCGTCTCGGTGATGACCAACACCGCCAACGCCAATTGGGTCGCGCAATATCTGACCGTGAGCAACCCGCCCGCGTACAAAGGCCTCGAATTCGGATTGCTGACGAAGAACGCGCAGTGCACGCTCTGCCATCTGCGCGTCAGTTCCGCGGCGAAGGCGTTCAACAAGGATCCGAGCAAATTCAACACGTTCCCCCGCGTGAAAGTCGGCAGCACCGGCATGCTGGCGCTCAACAGCGGTTCGGACACCGTCGTTGAAGGCGCGCTGTATCAGCGCGGCAGTCTGGAAGACGATATGTCCGCCTCGCTGCTGGACACGAACAGCGCCGCCAGCCGGCTGATGTCCGTGGCGCTGAATTCGAACGGCACCATCAAGCAAGACGGCAGCGGCAACACGACGCCAATCGTCTGCACGGCATCGCAAACCAGCACCAGCGGCGGACAGACGATCGCGCCGCCGGTGAATGGAAATTTCTATCCGAATTACCCGACGGACACGAGCATGCAGAGCGACGGCGTGGTGCCGAACAACGATTTCCCCTCGGCGTTTCCCGATCTGCCCCGCGCCGCCGACCTCAACCGCCCCAACCACAAAGTGGACTCGGATGAAGTCGCCATGGCCATGACCGACGCGGTCGCGGCCAGCGATCCCAACCAGCCCGGCAGCGTCACCGGCGGTGTGGCCGTGATGCTTGCACCGGGCACGCAGTACACGCAAACCGTCCTGCCCAATACCGGCACCGCCGCGTCGATTTCGCAAGGCTTCAGCGGCAACGTGATCCTCACCGGCACCGTGGACAATCCCATCAAGCTCGATGGAAAAGTCGTGATCGACGGCGACGTGATCATCCGCGGCTATGTGCAAGGCACAGGACAGATTTTCGCGTCGGGAAACATCTACATTCCCGGCGATGTGATTTACAAAGACCGCACCGATTCGATCACGGTCACCAGCGGCAGCAATACGACCACGGTGTCGCAGGAAGCGTTCGGCGCCGACTCGCAGAACAAGCAGAATTTGCTCGGTCTCGTCGCGGGAAAAAACATCGTCGTCGGCGATTATCTAAGCCAGGTGACCAATTGGAATGAAGGCGACACCACCACCGTCGGCAGTGCGAACAGGGATTTTTATGCGCCGCGCTTCCAAGACCCGACGACCGGCCAGGTAGTCACCAAAAAAGGCCAGCCGGAACCCGGCAAGATTCTCACGTACCAAAACGACGGCTATCTCAACCCGGCGCAAGTCACCGTTCTGCCAGGCACGACGACGATCGACGGCCAAACTTACAGCAATTACAGCCAGCCCAATTTCACGATGTTCCAACTGGCGCAGTTCAATCAGTCCGAATACGTGCGCACGCTGCTGAAACTGCCGGACTACAGCAGCAGCAACACGTACGACCCGACCAATCCAGATCATTACCGCGTGGACAACACGCCCGCGAACAATCCCGGCGCGCCGTATGACGACAGCTACATCCCGCGCTACTATTCGTTTTATTCCTACGACGCAAGCAATCCGAAGAACAATCCTGTTTACGTGACGACGACCGGCTGGCAGCAGTCGCCGGAGGTCGGCGGTAACGGCGCGCCGTTCAGCACCGACGAACAGCGCTTCCAGTTGGAGCGCCATTCCGCCGATCCGGTCAATTTTACGGATCTGTCCGACATTCCTGCAAGCGTGCAAAGCCAGGCGGCGTTGAACAAGAAAACCGTGATCAACGTTCACCCCGATTGGGTCACGCCCGATACGATGATGCAGATCATTTCGTCGGAAGAACTCACGCGCCAAAGCGATACGCGGCGCATCGACGGGTTGCTCTACACCAACAACGCCGTGCTCGCGACTGAACGGCCGCTGGTGCAAGTTTACGATCCGACTTCCGGCAAATGGCACCGCGCGCTCTCGAAAGGTTCGGGCAACCTGACGATCAACGGCGCCGTGGTCGCACCGGATTTGGGCGTGATGACGCCGAAAGGCACGTTCACCGTGAACTACGATCAGCGCGTGCAAAATCTGGTGAAGCTGCAATCGAGCGCCCCGACCAGCGGCTTCTCTCCCGCCGGCTGGGACATGCAGCGCCGCGGTTTCACCAAGAATGCAGGCCCGATGCCGACTGCGGCGACGGCAGTGTTGAATGCGGGGGCGGCGACGGGGCCGTGAAGCTTACACAATCAAACACGCATCCCCATAACTATAAAACCGATACCCCGCCTCCACCGCGTGCGTGTACGCGCGCTTCATGAATTCGATCCCGTCGATGCGCCCCGGCGAGGCGAAGGCGCTCACCAGCATCAGCAGACTTGATTTCGGAATGTGGAAATTGGTCAGCAGCGCGTTGACGACTTTGAATTCGAACGGCGGATGCACGAACAAATTCGTTTGGCCGGCGAGCGCTCCGCCCGCAGAAAATAATTCACCCGCGCCTTCGAGCGTGCGCAAACTGGTCGTGCCCACCGCGACGATGCGGCGCGCTTCGCGCTTGGCGGATTGGATCGCGGCGACCGTTTCCCCGGGAATGAAATACGGTTCCGGATCGACGAAATGCCCTTCGACGCGCTCGGCTTTGACCGGTCGAAATGTGCCCGGTCCGACGTGAAGCGTGAGCGGCGCGACAATCACTCCGAAGCGCTTCAATTCATTCAGCAGCGCCTCCGAAAAATGCAGCCCCGCCGTCGGCGCGGCGACCGCGCCGGGGTTCCGCGCGTAAATGGTCTGATAACGCTGCTTGTCAAATTCCGACGACGGGCCGGGCGGGCGGTGGACATACGGCGGCAGCGGCACTTCGCCGTGTTTGAAAATGTATGCGTCGAACTCCGCGGAGTTGCAGTGAATCGCAATCAAATCGCCCGCTTCGCGCATGCGTTCGAGCAGCGTTACTTTCGGGCCGTCTTTGAGCGTAAACGTTTCGCCGGGTTTCAGGATACCGCCGGATTTGGTCAAGACGCGGCGCGTGATCGAGTGAGATTCAGAATCGGGCCTGCGGGACGCCGGCGGTACAGGTTCCGGCGGCAGCAATAGAAACTCAACTTTCCCGCCGCTCAAATCGCGCGTCGCGCGCAGGCGCGCGGGAATGACGCGCGTGTCGTTGATCACGAGCACGTCGCCGGCGCGGAAATAATTCTTGAGTTCGCGCACGCTGCCGTCCGTCCACGTTTGCGTGTCGCGATGAAGGACCAGCAGGCGCGACGCGTCGCGGTCGGGCAGCGGTTCCTGCGCGATCTGCTGCGGCGGAAGATGAAAGTCGAAGAACTCGGTTTGCATGCGATGAATTCTAACGCGCGGCGGCGAATGTGCTGGGCGTAATTGAAATGTCGGAGCGCCATTATTACCAGTGCGGCCAATGCGGCGCAGTCGGCTATTTCGGCGACGATCTGCGTGGTGAATCGGACTTCAGCCAGCGGGCCGAAGAGCGGATTGCGATTGCCGGCTTCATTCGCGGTGGCCTCGGTGGCACTCACGGCTTCACCGTGCCGGCCAGCGCCATGATCGCGGCGCGGATATGCTCCGGCAACTTCGGCCAGATTGCGGCAAGCGCGGTCAGATCGGCGGGAATTTCGGCGGCGGGCGGCGCGCCGCCATTCGTGGACAGGGCGGATTCTTCTGGCGTTTGTGTGGCCGATATGTGGCGGGGAGTGTTGCAATTTAGGTCGCTGTTCTTCGCTTTGTTGCTGGGTTCGCCCGAAACGACACAAGGCACTCCGTTTCCGGAAATGCCTTGCGGTGCTTCGCTTTGCGCCTCGTTGCGCGGTGATGCTTGAGTGGGCGATACTGGACTCGAACCAGTGACCCCCAGCTTGTCGAGCTGGTGCTCTAGCCAGCTGAGCTAATCGCCCGGCTAGGAAGTTGCCATTAAATCGCGCTTCCGCGCGAAGTCAAGCGCAAGCTCTCACGAATTCACGCGCAGAATCATCCACCACTTCGGATCGACGCCCGCGACGCGCAGTTCCGTCACCGGCCAATCGCTTTCGGCGATCCACTGTCGCGTCATTGGAATCAGGTTGTAAAACAAATCCCACGGAAACCAGTCCACGCCGATGAACTTGCACCAGTTGAAATGATCGAAGATCAAATCCCCGCCCGGCTTCACCAGCCGCACCGCGTTGCCAACAATGCGCATCAATTCCGGTTTGCCGCGCGCGTCCAGCCGCCCCGCCTTCGCGTCTTCGGCGAGCCACTCGATCATTTTGCGTTCCGTTGGGAACCAATCGATTTCTGTCGTGTCCAGCCCGCGCGGCTCCGAAACCGCTGTCTGCAAAATATCGTTCACCGCGTGATGAAAACATGCCGCGTCGAAACTGCCCGGCGCGAGATGTTCCAGCGCGCGCTCGGCGTTATCTTCGATGATGCGCATCGACATTTTCAGATGCGCGGTCTTCACATTCAATTGCGCGCGAAGTTTTCGATTAAGATTGATCGCCAGATATGCCGCCGCGCCGCCGCTGTACGATTCCGCCGCCACAATCACCGGATTCGACGCGCCCACGCACGGCTCGTACACGCGCGCCGCGCAAGGCAATTCCAGCGCCTCAAATAACTCGTAATATTGGGCACCCAATACTGCGTTGAAGACGGGCATGACGATGTCGAGTGGCTTGGGATGCTTTAATGCCCCGGCGACCTTTTCGGCGATGCCGTCGATGCGGGAAAGCTCCTCGCGCGCCACCGGATCGAGGCATTGCGCAATCACGCCATCCGTAATTAGCGAAGTCACGCGCGCCACCGTCCACACTTCTCCGCGCCGCGTATCAAGCGTTTGAATCTGCACTGCGAATCCTCGTAGTCCAGATCCTCTTTAACATAAACTGCAAAGTTTAGCGAGGAAGGCCACACCTCGGCGAATAGGCGACGCTGGTTACTGACTCCTGACTCCTGACTTCTGATTCCTCGCCGTTAGAACTCCTGCTTCCCCTCAATCGGCGGCCGCACCGGCACAACCGGTCCATCCTGTTCCGCGAAGGTACTGCTGGCGGTGGCGTTCGCCGCCCATTGCACTTTGCCGGCGTCGTCCACGATGCCAACCGCGTCGATCTCGTTCCAGCCCGGCACGTGGGGCGAGTCCAAATAAATCTTTACGCGTTTCGAATTGCGCGGCTCGGCCAGCGCAATCTCCGAAACGCCCATCCCCGCGCCCATCGGCGTCGGGTCTTTTCCCTGCCAGACTTCGATTTCTTTGCCCGTCTTCTCGTCGAAGACCGTCACGCGCACGAGCGCGCCCGGATTGTACGTCTCGTAGACTTTTACTTTCGTGATGTTCACCGCTTTTTCGTAATCCAGCATCAGCCATTCGGGCTGATCGTCCTGCGTGCGCGAGGCCCATGCCGTTTGCATGTCGCCGGCTTGAAAAGTGTCCGGCTCGCCCGTCGCCTGTTCCGGCCCCCACGCGCGCCCTTTCAGCACCGGCTGGAGAGGCTGGGCAACCGGCAACTCGGGATCCGCAATGCGCGGCCGAACTACGCGCGGCCGACGGGTCACGTTGGGGTCTGCGGTCACGACGTTCGCCGGCGTGCGCGTCGCCGCCAGGTTTTTGAGACTCTCGATCATGTTGCGCTGTGTCGCCAGTTCATTGCGCAACTCGGCCGCCAGCGAACTGTCGGCTTCGCGCTGGCTGATCATTTGATTGCGCAATTCGCTGACCGCCTGGCTCTGAGCGGCGTATTGCGCTTGAGCGGCGGCGGCGAATTCACCCTGCCGCGCAGCCTCCTCGCGCCAATCGTTGGCAATGCGGTTTCCGGAGTAAACCAGCATCCCCGCCGCGCACGCCAGCGACAAAAATAAAAACGCCCCGATCGCCCCCAAAATGTAAAGCTGTTTTTTGGATTCGCCCGTTCCGCTCATGGAAAAGACTCCTTGTCAGAGCCGCGCACGGCCGTCAGTGCCAATGACCCGCATCAGACGTTTCCATATTAGACGCAATCGCCGCATTTTTGTTACAGAAAAAAGCGCGTCAGCGCCTCATCTCAAATGCGCGCGAAGCACGCGGATAATTCGCAGGTGCATGTCCTTTTTACCCCGAAGGTGTTTCAAGATGGTAGCCGGGGGTTTAAGACCGTACCCGCCCGATACCCCGGTAAGCGTTCGCAAAAATACCCTCGACCTGTAGGGGTCGCAGATGGTTCCAATGGAGCGCGTTTCGTCCGCGATGAATCGGGCGTCGCGCACGCACCATACAATTTTGAATCTTGAATTTTGAATTTAATTCCCATGCTCCATGCTTAACCGGCCGAGCGCCAGCGCGCCAAGCAGCAAACCGAAGTCGCGCAGGGCAATGTCGTAGAAGCCCGGAACCATCAGCAAATTCACGATGATGCAGGCCAGCCACGCCGCGACGACGTACGCAAAAATCCGCGGTTTGAAAATCACGCCCACGCCGGCGATGATCTCAACGACTCCGGCAATCTCCATGCAAACGCTCTCGTGCCCGCCAATCATGCGGGCAAAGAACGGGGCCAGATACATATCCCATTCTGTGAGCTTGTTGAAGAATTTGTCCAACCCCGCCACAATCGGCGCGATGGCGAAGCCGAAATGAAGTAATTGGTATGCCTGATAGGCATGGCGAACCGGCGCCGAAACGTCCGCCGAACGAACGGCATCCCCAGCATGAATGACTTGTGCCATGAGTTTTCTCCTTGCAAAAACCACATTCTCGCGCAAGGTCTGCGCGCAAAGAAGAAATGTGCAAAACCAATGCCGGAGGGGGAGCGCCGAAGCCGCGTTTCAGCTTTTGAATGAATGAGCCAGAGCACAAAACCGACGATTCTCCGTCTGCCATCCCGGCGCAGCCCGCTGCCGCGGCATCGCTTGTCGCTCTGACGCTGCTTTATATTTTCCTCGCAATCCTGCGCGTGACTGCGCCCAGCGATTTGCACGAAGGCGACCAGCCCAAGCAGGCCGATTACGTGCTGGACATCGTTTGCAACGGAAAATGGATTGTGCAGCATCACGCGGATGGCTCGATGATGAGCAAACCGCCGCTGTACAACTGGATCGCTGCGCCGCTCGTGAAGGCGTTTGGCGCCGAAGAAGTTTTCCTGAAAGCGCCGTCGCTGATCGCGGGATTCCTGGTTGTGTTGATGGCGTGGGACATGGCGCGGAAGCGGCTGGGCGAACGCGCCGCGTTTTGGGGCGCCGTGTTTTTGATGCTCACCTCGATGTTCGCGAAGCAGATGTACTACGCGCGCACGGACATGCTGCTGGCGTGTTTTATCGTGATGCAGTTTTGGGCAATCGAAAGGGCAGGAGATAGGAGACAGGAGACGGCAGATAGGAGAAATGCTACGCAACCTTCTGTCTTTTGTCCTTCGCTTTGGATTTTTTGGGGCGCTGCGGCCTTGGGCAATCTGACAAAAGGCCCGCTGGCGCTGCTGCCACATTTGGTATTGGCGCCATATTGGTTGATTGAAGGGCGATTCAAAGAAAACTACCGCCGTATCGGCTTGTGGTGGGGCATGCCGTTGGCGCTGGCGCCGCTGGTGGTGTGGTTTTTGTTGGCGTGGCACGTGGAAGGCAATGTGGTTTACGAGCACATGGTCAAAGGCGAGCTGGTCAGCCGTTTCAATACCGATGCCGCAGCGACCGGCCCCAAAGAAGTGCGCTCGCCGTTTTATTACCTGCCGCAAGTTTTCGGGCGGACGCTGCCGTGGTCGCTGTTTGGGTTGGTGGGACTTTGGGGCGCCCTCAGATTCTTCGGTCACACCCGCAGTATGTTGCGCTTTTTGGCGATCTGGTTTTTCGCAGTGCTGATCTTCTTCTCTGTGATCCCCGCTAAACGCGTCGATCGCATTTTTCCAGCAGTCCCGGCGCTAAGCCTGTTAGGCGGGTGGGCGTTTGCGGAGTTTTTGAATGCGAGGGCCGCTGGGATTTCGCCGCTGACAAGTTCCGCTCGATTGGTGCTGCGCGCGACCGCCCTTTTTATCGCCGGAATATTTTTCGTTGCGGGCGCTGGGATTATTGCGTTTGAACTTGGCGTTAGGTCTTCGCCATTCACTGCGCTTCCGCAATTTATACGCGACGGGCTTGCAGTGCATTGGAGTTTGACGATCGCATGCGGAGCTATCCTGGCGTGTGCCGGCGGGACAGCCGCGGTCATGTTTATGAGGCACGGACCGATGGACTGGTCCCCGTCGGCTGACGAGTCGCCTGAGGCTCAGCATCGGCGCTTTCGCGTGGGCGCGCCGGCGCTGATTGTGTGTTATCTGGCATTCGCAATCCTGTACCAGCAGGTGCTCGGCAACTGGATGCAAACCGATTATGCCCGAGGCGTGCTGCCCGTGTGCCGCGAAGTACGAAAGCGCGCCCATGACGATGGTTCGTCGATCCTGCTTCTGGCCGGGAGCGGTCCCGCAGCGCGATTTTATTTGCTGCACGCTGGGCTTGAGATTCAGCCTGCCGAGGCCGCGAATCGCCTGGCCATGCCCCACCCTCCCTTATATTTGGTCGGCACACGCGACGCGCTGGACAAGGCCGGCGCAGCCGGAAAAGCGCTTTCCGTGCCCGGTGTGCCCGCGCTGAAATCCGCCGATGCGTCGGCGCGCTGGCTGAGCGCGGTAAAAGTTCCACAACGGCCGTAATCTCTTCCAAGAGTTCGCTCACAGAGTCTATGCATGAGTTGAACCAGTTATTTAGGAGCGGCGGCACTCTTGCTGCCGAATGCCGTCCCGGCTAACAACGGCGGCAAGAGTGCCGCCGCTCCTATGAACAAACCGGTTCAACGCATTATGCGTTTGGTCTTTAAAAACGCTGCGGTTTGCGTTAGAATACTCGCGAAAGTTTGACTGCAACAAGACACGGGATAGTGGTGCATGAGAAACTCGAAATGGTATGTGTGGGCAATTGCCATCGCGATGCCGATCGCTGCCGCGCTGCTGGCCTTGTTCTGGCAGAAACCGGAATCCACCAACAATCCGCTCGGCTCGACGGCTTTTTCCCAGCCGGCCAACGACGTGAGCAATGAACGCGCCAATGTGACCGACCTTCGGCAAGTGAACGTCGTTCCCAAAAACATGCCCGTTGTCACCGGTTTTATCGGAGATCTGCTTACGCGTGGATTCCGGCAGAGCGACGGGACAGTCGAGCCCTTCGTGGTCGGCGATTCGATCAAACTCGAGGCCGAAGCGCTCAACGCCGTCGAATATTGCTGGAAGCTCAACGGCGAAGTCATAAAGGAGAAGGGGCAGGATTGGAGCACCGTGCCCGATCGCACGATCGACCTGACAAAGCCCGGCAAATACGATTTTGTCCTGCAAGTGCGCGGCGCCAGTCCCGATCAGCTTTCGCAACCCAAGCCCACTGGACTGACCATTCTTCCGCTGAAAATCCTGAAATTGTCCAAATGGATCATTCACGACGACGATGAGCATTTCCTCACCGGAGACACGATGTATTTGCAGACCGACATGGTCATCCCCTTGGCCTATGACCCCGATTTCTACCAGTTCCGCTATTTCGTCAACGATACGCCAATCAAAAATGCGGACGACGGCGAAGAATGGACCAGCAGCGACACCCTCGACTATGTCTTCCGCACCCCTGGCACGTATTCGTTCAAAGTCGAAGCGCGCCGCAGCACCGAGAAGCAAGCTGAAGAAATGATGGAATTGCCCGAAACGGTCGTCGCCGCCGACGCAGTGCTGCTGAGCTTCGATTCGTTTCCCGGCAACGACAAAGGCGCGGCCGTCGGCTCGCAGGTCGATTTCAATTCGTTCCCGTACAGCCGCGGCGGCAAGTCCGAATGCCGCTTTGGCGTGAAGAAGATCAACGTCGCCAATTACGCATGGCTCGCCGATCCCAGCGGCGCCATCTGGGGCGAAGCCAATCGCACGTGGGTTCCGACCGAGGCGGGAACTTATCTGGTGCGCTGCGAAATTCGCGAAGTTGGGAAGGAAGCGGCTGACGACTTCCGCGAGATGTATTTCACGGTGACAGACGATAACTTTTAGAATTAAGCTTTTCTAATAATAGAGGGCCGATTTTGCACGCTCTGGACGTGCCGAGGGGTTGAACCGACGATATATAGCTTGATTCGCGGGACTGTGTGAAGATTTGTCAAAAAATCGCCGATATTTTGTAACCAAGGGGCTGCCGAGAGCCACTAACAGCTTAGACACGACCGACCTGAAATTTAATGCAGATTTTTTGCAGAAACGTCAAAATCTGTTTGACGCGCCGAAGTATTGGCGTATAAGCACTGCGACGTTTCCTCATAACGCTTTTTGACTAGACGTGCCCCTTTGGGCAATTGGGGCGATGACAGCTTGGGTGAGCCGTCAAATGTGATTGGTCTGACTCATTAAAGTTCATCAGGGATTTAACGGAGGCAAGGAACCGCATGAGCAAAAGCACCAGCATGACCCGCGTCGGGTTACTGGCAGTACTCCTGGCAATGTTGGGATTTTCGTATTCATTGGCCACCAGCAACAGTGAGGATGCAGCAGGCGAGAGCGTGGCTGCGCGGGCAGTGGGCACCAATCCTCCCTTGAACTTCGCCAATCCGTTTGTCGGCGGTGTTGTTGGCAACGACCGCGACTTGGGTGATGCCGTGGCTGGCAGCGCCTTGACGCGCTTGGTTCGCGCCAAGGGCGGTATTGCGCCGTACACCTTTACCGCGGCCGGCACGGCCGTGCAGGGAATCCCGCCAGTGGCCACGACGTTGTCAGTTGCGCAGTTGCAGTTGCTTAGCGACGGTATTCTGACCCAGGTCGGAACCCAGTGCTCACCGGCGATTAAAGCCGGTCCGTTCCGCTTTCAAGTGACGGTGAAGGACTCATTCGGCACCGCTCCGCACACCAAGACCGAAACCTTCCGCTTGACGTTCATTGGTTCCACGCAGTTCCGCTTCGCCAGCACGACGTTGTCGGATGGAGTTCAGTTTCGCCCTTACAGCGACGTAGCCGCTACGATCAATGGCAAAGGGCCGATCAAGTACAAGTTGGTGTCGTCGATTCCCACCTCAATGGGTTTGGGTGTCGCCGCCGATGGAGCAGTTTTTGGCGTTCCAACTGTTTCCGGCACCGTGACCTTGGTTGTTTCCGCGACAGACGCGAATGGGAAGCTGGCCGCCAATCGGCTCGGTGTCGGTACGAACCAGACCTACACGCTCAACGTGACGGCGGGCAAGTCCCTCAGCAGCCTGATCTCGGCTTCGTCTATCACTATTAAGTCAGGCTTTGGCACAGACAGCAAGGGTGTGGGCAAGGACGGCGTGGCGTTCAAGGGCATCGCCGATTTGGGCGCTGAAGCGATTACTACTTTGAGCGGAAAAAACCTGAACATCCGCATCGGTGCCTACACGGGTCCGGTGGCCAGCTTCGATGGAAAGGGCAACGCGAATACTGCGAAAGGCGTAACGCCCACCGTCAAGGCGTCCGTCAAGAAGTTCGGCTTGACAACTATTACGATCACTAAAGACACCGTTATTCCCGCTACGCTGACGGGTCTAACAACGATCCAGTTGCCCGTCGAAGTTCGCTTGGGCGATGCGGTCATCGGTTCAGAATTCCTGACGTTCTCGATCAAGACGGGCAAGACTGGCGCTACGTTGACCTATAAGGGCGACGTGACCAACGACAGCGCTGGATCGGCTCAGTTGCTGAAGGTGGTCGGTGCCGATGACAAAGCCGGCACGGGCGATGCATGGAAGGTTACATTCCTTGGCCGCTTCCCGTCTTCCGTGCTCGGTTCTCCTGTCTCGGCAACTGTCGCCATCGGTTCGAACTTCACCAACACCGTGCAGTTGACGAACAAGAACGGCAAGTTGACTGGCAAGGGCAGCAATAAGTCGCCCGTCGTCTCTGCGTTCAGCCTCGACACGACCAAGAAGGGCGCAGGATCATACACCACGGGTGTGTTGCCCTCGTCCGCCACAACGGGCACGGGTATCCCGCAGGCTTCGACGGCCCCGACGACTCAGGTATTCTTCGCCAGCACCGTGACATTCTCCACGGGTGCTGGCTTCGACGGCTCCTTGGCGATCTTCCCCAAGGGTAAGAAGTGGGGAAGCCAATAAGCGCTGATTCCGTTCAGGCAGTTCAAAAAGCCCCGGCCTGTCGCCGGGGCTTTTTTTTGACGCCAATCCCCGGCATCCCGCTTTTGGGCCTTGCGATTAAATTCGGCTTGGTGTAAACGTTATCGTTCGATCACACACAAACCATTGCATATGCCCTGACGCAGTACGAAAGGAGACATTTCGTTGAAGCTCCACACCGGTTTTATCGCGCGAACCTTGGCCCTCGGCCTCTTCGCCGCACTCCTGGGTTTCTGTTATTCGATCACAACCCAGGCCGATTGCGCCGCCCCGCGCGCCGCCGCTGCCCCGCGTTTGGTTGGGTCGAACAACCTCCGCTTCCTGCTCCCCGCCAGCACCGCATTCCCCGGCGACATGGACATCGGTGATGCCGTCTACGGTTCCAACGTCATCCGCTACATCACCGCCACCGGCGGCATCCGCGTCTACGCTTTCGCATCGCCCAACCTTTCCACGACTGTCGATGCCACTTCCACCATCACCGTGCTCGCCGGCGGCCTGCTCCGCGGCCTCGTGCAGCCTCCGCCGCTCAATACCTTCACCGATTTGGCCTTCAACATCACCGTTCAGGACAGCACCAATCCCACCGCCAACGTTCTCACCCGCCAGGCCCACCTCACGCTTTATCCCGGCGGCGCCAACCTCTTCCGCTTCGCGCAAGATAAGCTCAACGACGGGGTCCTCGGCCAAGCCTATATCTGCAAACTCGAAACCATCTCCGCCAAAGGCACGACCTTTACCGGCGTCGTCCCCGGCACCCTCACCGTCAACGGCACGCCCATCGGCACCGGCGCGCAGCTCGAAGCCATCGGCCTCTCCATGGCCGCCGACGGCACCGTCTACGGCCGCCCGCTCGTCACTGGCCTGATCAGCTTCCAGGCCTTCGCCGTCGATGCGCTCAACCGCATCGCCAAAGACCGCACAAACTCTGTCCCCGGCCAGGTCGTCACTTTCAACATCTCAGACGGAAAAATCACGACGACCGACGCCACCATCCTCGGCCTGACCATCAACGGCGACACTTCCCAATTCAACACCGACATTTTGAAACTCACCGCCTTCATGAACCTCAGCGGCGCCAACGTCGCCGGACTGCTCCTCAAGCGCATCTCCGTCCTCGTCGGCGGCGCCAGCTACGAAGGCTTCATGGACCAAAACGGCAAAATCGTTACCCAATTGCGCGGCCCGCTGGTTTTCCCCGACGGCACCAAAATGGGCGGCACCGTGGACTCCGTCAACGGCACCATCAACATCGTCATTACCCGCGGGAATCTCACCACCGCCGTGGACGGCACCAACCTCGTCAACCGCTCCACCAAGCGCCTCGCCGTCGCCATCGTGCTCGGCGATTTCGTGATCGCCAGCGACACGATTGAATTCCAGGTCAAACACATCGGCAACAAATTCGGCCTGCAATATGCCATCGGCCGCATCGGACGCCCGCTCGGCGGCGGCTTCCAGATCTACGATGCCGCCGGCAAAGACGGCCGCGACATCGCCGGCAACCCGGGCGATTCGTGGACCACAAAATTCCTGATCTACCCGCGCTTCGGCATCGATGACCAAAACGGCGGTTCCGCCGCTTTCACCGATCTGACCTCCATCGGCGTCCGCGTCGGCACCAACTTCAGCCAGACCATTCCGGTCAGCGCGCTGAAAATCACCAACAACGGCTCGATCAAGCTCGCACAAAAAGGCCTCGGCGCATCGGTGCAAAGCCTGACCATCAATCCCGCCGCTTTCTCCGGCAGCTTCACCACCAATCAACTTTCGGTCAACACCGTCGGCCTCCCGCAAGGCGGCGACACCGTAACCGCACCCAACGCCGCGCCCTTCGACGTCGCCCTCGACATCAACCGCGCCGCGCCCAACGCCAGTTTCAGCGGCGAAGATTCAAAGCACGTCCTCAAAGTGCCCCTCAGAAATAAGTGGGTTGACCGCAATACGAAGACAACTTTGCACTAAAGCGCATTTCAGTAGGGCGGGCCTCCGAGCCCGTCCAATATTGCGCTTCAAAGTGCAAATTGCCCCCAGCGAGATGCATTCGCGCATTTCGCCGTTCATTTTAGATTTTGAATTTTGAATTTTTGTTACGCCTGCACCTGCAAATACTCCTGCAAAAACACATTCGTCTCTTCAAGGTGCTTCACGCGGTGAGCCATGATGTCGCCGGCGGTGATGATCCCCGCAAGCTTCCCGCCTTCAACGACAGGTATGTGCCGCATGCGCCGGTTGGTCATTAGATGCGCGCATTGGTTCAACTCCGCTGCCGGCTCAATCGTGGTCACCGGCGCGGTCATTACCTCGCCGACGCGCGTCGTGCCCGGATCGCGGCTCTCGGCTACGATGCGGTAGAGCATGTCGCGCTCGGTGAAAATACCCACGACGGTTTCGCCGCGCACGACCACCACGCTGCCGATGTGTTTGTCGCGCATGATGCGCGCCGCGTTCAACACCAATTCGTCTTCCGAAACGGAAGAGACGGCGGAGCCTTTTTTGGCGAGAATCGTTGATACCGTGCTCATGGGAATGTCCCCCGGCGTTTCGAGGCTATCGGGCGAATGCGCTAATCGCTGAACCTTACCCACGACCGGCCATGATTGCAAGACGCGGAAAATTAAATTCTCCGAAGCGGCGGAAGTAAAAATTCCTGCGATTCTCCGCGGCGTTTTTTCATTTTCAGTTACTCTGCACGGCGCATCGGTTTAAAATATGAAACCGTTCTTCGTTCGGAGCGAGATCATCCAATGCCGCGCCGTCCTTTTCTAACGCTGATCTTATTCGCCGCCGCCTTCGCGCACGCCGCCGATGACAAGAAGCTGCCGCCCCCCGCGCCCTCGTTCGATTTCGGCAAAGACATCCAGCCGATCCTCGCCAACTCCTGCGTCCAATGCCACAGCGGCGCAAAACCCAAGGGCGCCTTGAGTCTCGAAACGCGCGAATTGCTTATGAAAGGCGGCAAGAGCGACAAAGCGATTATGATCGGCGACAGCGCCAAAAGCATTTTGATTCGCTACGTCGCCGGTCTCGAAGACGAAATGGAAATGCCGCCCAAAGGCAAAGGCGCGCCGCTCACCGCGCAGCAAATTGCGCTGCTGCGCGTGTGGATCGACCAAGGTGCGAAGTGGCCGGATGGATTGAAAATCGAGCCCAAGCCCGAAGACAAAAACAGCGCCGCTGTCGCTCAATCTGAGACTAAAAAAATCGATCCGCAATCCAACCGCGGCCACTGGGCGTTTAAATGCCCAGCCAAACCGGCGCTGCCAACGCTCGCGAAATTCGCGGACAAAGTTCAGTCGCCCATCGACGCCTTTGTCCTCGCGCGTCTTGAAAAAGATGGCCTCGCGCCCGCGCCGCTCGCATCGAAACTCACGCTCCTTCGCCGCGTTTCGCTCGATCTCACCGGGTTGCCGCCGTCGATCAAAGAGGCCGACGACTTTCTCGCCGACAATTCGCCCGACGCCTACCGCAAGCTCGTTGATCGTCTCCTTGCCTCGCCCCATTACGGCGAACGCTGGGGCCGCCACTGGCTCGACGCAGCGCGCTACGCCGACTCCGACGGTTTCGAAAAAGACAAGCCGCGCTTCGCGTGGGCCTACCGCGATTGGGTCATCAACGCGTTCAATCAAAACATGCCCTACGATAAATTCGTCATCGAACAAATCGCCGGCGACGAAATGCCGAGCGCCACACAGGACGACATCGTCGCCACCGGTTTCTTGCGCAACTCAATGATCAACGAAGAAGGCGGCGTCGATCCCGAACAATTCCGCATGGAAGCCATGTTCGACCGCATGGACGCCATCGGCAAAAGCGTGCTCGGCCTCTCCATCAATTGCTGCCAGTGCCACAATCACAAATTCGACCCGATCACGCAGGACGAATACTACAAAATGTTCGCGTTCCTTAACAACGACTACGAGGCAACCACCGCCGTCTACACGCCCGAACAGCTCAAGCAGCGCTCCGATATCCTGCGCCAGATCGCTGAAATCGAAGGCGACCTGAAACATAAAAACGCCGACTGGGTGCAGCGCATGGCCGCGTGGGAAGCGTCGGTCAAAAACAACCAGCCTGAATGGATTGTGCTGCGCCCCGAAATCGAAGACATTTCGACAGGCGGCCAGCGCTATCTGCCGCAGCCCGACGGATCTTTCCTTGCGCAAGGTTACGCGCCAACAAAACACACCGTCAAAATGATCGCGCACACCGATATCGAAGGCATCACGGCGTTTCGCCTGGAGCTGCTTACCGATCCCAACTTGCCGTTCGACGGGCCGGGCCGCTCCTATATCAAAGGCACCTGCGCGCTGACCGAATTCTCCGTCGAATTCGCGCCCGAAACCGGCAAGTGGAAAGCGGAGAAAATCAAATTCACCAAAGCCAGCGCCGACTACGGCGACCCGCCCAACACGCCGCTCGAAAAATATTACGACGATAAATCCAACAAGCCGCGCGTCACCGGCCCTGTCGATTACGCCATCGACGGCAAGGAAGAAACCGCGTGGGGCATCGACGCCGGCTCCGTCCGCAGAAACCAGCCGCGCAAAGCGGTCTTCAACGCCGAGGCGCCGTTCGGCTATGAGCAGGGGACGGTGCTCACCATTTTGCTCAAGCAAAATCACGGCGGATGGAACAGCGACGATCTGATGACCAACAACCTTGGCCGCATGCGTGTTTCGATCACGACCGCGCCCGACGCCGCCGCCGATCCGCTCCCGAAAAATGTGCGCGAGATTCTCGACATCCCCGCCGAGAAACGCTCGCCCGCGCAAACCGCCATCGTTTTCAGCTACTGGCGCACAACCGTCGCCGACTGGAACGACGCCAACGACAAAATCGAAGCGCTCTGGAAACAGCATCCGAATCCCGCGACGCAATTGGTCCTGAAGCCACGCGAGGACATGCGCGACACATTCGTGCTCAAGCGCGGCGACATGTTTAAACCTCTGCAAAAAATCAGCGCCGGCGTTCCCGAGATTTTGAATCCGCTCCCGCCCGATGCGCCGCCCACGCGTATGACCTTCGGCAAATGGCTCGTCGATAAAAAATCGCCCACCGCCGCGCGCGCGTTCGTCAATCGCGTCTGGCAGCACTACTTCGGCATTGGCCTCGTCAGCAGCAGCGAGGACCTCGGCTCGCAATGCGAAACGCCGTCGAATCCGCAGCTCCTCGATTGGCTCGCCTGCGAATTCATGGATTCCGGCTGGGACGTCAAAGCGCTGCACCGCCTGATCGTGAGTTCGAACACGTACAAACAAAGCAGCGTCGTTACGCCCGGCGCATACGCCAAAGACCAATACAACCGCCTGCTCGCACGCGGCCCGCGCTTCCGCGTCGAAGGCGAAATCGTGCGCGACATCGCGCTCAGCGCCAGCGGTCTGATCAATCTGAAAATGGGCGGCCGCAGCGTCATGCCGCCCGCCCCCGCGTTTCTTTTCGTCGCACCAGCAAGCTACGCGCCTTTCCCTTGGATCGACGAAACCGGCGACGAAAAATACCGCCGCGCCGTCTACACCTATCGCCGCCGCTCCACGCCGTACCCGCTGCTGCAAACCTTCGACACGCCCGAAGGCAACACCAGTTGCGTGCGCCGCCAGCGTTCCGACACGCCGCTCCAAGCGCTGATGACGCTCAACGAAACGCTCGCCGTCGAGTCCGCGCAGGCGCTCGCGCGCCGCGCACTAAAGGAAGGCGGCGCCACCGACGCCGACCGCGTCGCCTTCGCATTCCGCTGCGCGCTTACGCGCCCGCCCAGCGCCGACGAATCGGAAGCACTGCTCGATCTGCTCAACAAACAGCGCGAACGCCTCAAAGACGGCAAACTCAACGCGCTCGAAATCGCCGCCGGCAAAGGCGCGAAATCGGAGAGCATTCCTAAAGAGCTCGACGCGAAGGAGGCCGCCGCTTACACCATCGTCGCGCGTGTTCTCTTGAATTTGGACGAGACGATCACGAAGGAATGAGCTGTTGCCCTCTCCCCCCGGGAGAGGGCCGACGGGCGCGGCCGTTTGCGCCCGCGGGGTGAGGGGAGACGTTTTCACTTAAATCGCGAAAGGTCAGTTCTCATGGCAAAAGGCCAATTCCACACCGGCTACCAAAAAGGCATCATCAAGCGTTACTACGAACACAAGGACGACATCAACACGCAAAAATTGAGCGAAATCGTCTCCGATTTGTATCTCGAAACAAACCCCGCAAAACAAAAGCGCCTCTGGTCCAGCGCCGAAACCGCGCTGATCAATCTCGGCGCGAACAAAGCTCAAGTCGAAAAAATCTGCGCCGAAAAAAATCTCGCCGCGCTCGCGAAGATGGCAGAAAAGCTCTTTTAAATCGGCGTCGCACGCCTGCCCCCTTGCACTTGCGCCTCGACCAGATCTTTCACTTCTGCCATCGCTGGCTTGGCCAAATAGCGCGCTGCCTTCGGCCTATTGGCCCTATAGGCCCTATAGGCCCCATAGGCCCTATTTGGGTGCGCTTTGTCCGCTCATTTGAATTCCGCGCCCAAAATCTTAAAATGCGCGCGTGAGCATTCCGTCCTCCAAAAAGAAAAACGCTGGATTCCTTGCGCAATGGCTCCTCATCAAGCGCATGTTCGGTTTCATGGCGCCGGTGAAATTCGAGGTCGTGGTCACGCTCTCCGTCTTCTTCGCGTGCAACGGCTTCGAAGTCCTCGCCGATTATCTGCTAAAACCGGCTGTCGATATTGTTCAGCGCTTGGCGTTCGATCGCGAGGCCGTTCCGCCTGAAAGCGTCTGGTCATGGCTGACCACGCCGGGCACACCCGGCCATCAGCTTTTCAGAGCGCTGATTTGGCTGGCCGTCGCGCGCGCAGTCTTCGGAGTCTTCGTCTGGGCCAAGACGTATTGCAGCACCTGGCAAAGCATGCGCATGGTCTTCTTCATGCGCGAAGCCGTCTACGACCGCTTGCAGCGCGTCGGCTTTTCCTTTTACGATCAGCATTCCACCGGACAACTCATCAACCGCGCGCTCAACGATCTTCAAAATGTGCGCCACTTCGTCATCGTCGGCGTGCAATATTCGCTCGACATCGTGCTGACCGTCAGCGGCTATTTCGGCGTGCTGTTGTATCGCTCGCCCATGCTCGCCGCGTACGCAGCGTGCTCGCTGCCGGTCTGGTTCGTGGCGATCCGCTTCTTTGCGATCAAATCGCGCCCCATCTATGAAAAGCAAATGGCCGCCGCGGACGGAATGGTCCAGACACTCACGGAAAACATCGCCGGCGTTCACGTGGTCCGCGCCTTTGCGACGGAGGACCTGGAGAATCGAAAATTCGGCGAGCGTTGTCACACGCTGTTGTCGCGTCTGCTCGATGGCGCACGCTTGCAGCAATTCATGACGCCGACGATCCGCGGCATCGCCACCGCCACCAACATCCTGCTTTTCAGCGCCGGCGCGATCCTCGTGCAAGGCGGCAAATTGAATCTCGGCGATCTCGTCTTCTTCGGCGTGGCAATGAACAAAATCCTTTCGCGTTTGCAGCAAATCAACGCCATCAGCGACGCCTATCAAAAAGCCGTCGTCAGCAGCGGGCGCTTCTTCGAAATCCTCGACCACCCCGACGCCACGCCGCAGCTTCCAGCCGCGCTCCCGCTGCGCCCGGGCGGCGGAGCCGTGAAATTCTCGCACGTTTATTTCGGCTACGAACCGGGCAAGCAGGTGCTCGAAGACATTAATTTCACCGCGCACGCCGGCGCCATCATCGCGCTCGTCGGCCCCACCGGTTCCGGCAAAACCACCATGGCCGCGCTGCTCGCGCGCTTTTACGATCCCGAATTGGGCGGCATCGAAATCGACGGCCAGGACATCCGCGAAGTCACGCTGCAAAGCGTGCGCGAAGCGATCGGCTACGTTTTTCAGGAGACGTATCTCTTCAGCGACACCGTCGCGCGCAACATCGCGTACAGCGACAAGGACGCGCCGCTCAGCCGCATCAAAGAAGCCGCGCATATTGCGCAAGCCGATGAATTCATCGACAAGCTTCCGGGAAAATACGACCAGCTCATCGGCGAATACGGCGCCACGCTCTCCGGCGGCCAGCGCCAGCGCCTCGCCATTGCGCGCGCGATTTTGCACAACCCGCGCATCCTGGTCCTCGACGATTCGCTCTCCGCCGTCGATCCCGAAACCGAAGCGCAAATCCGCGCGGGCCTCGAAATCATCATGCAAGGCCGCACGGTCTTTCTGATCACCAGCCGCATTTCGTCGGCCAAGCGCGCCGACTATATCCTCGTGATCGAAGACGGCAAAATCACGCAGCGCGGCAAACACGACGAACTGTTGCACGTGGACGGTTACTACCGTTCGGTCGCGCGCTCGCAATTCTCCGAAGAAGGCGCGCGCCATCCCGAATCGCACATGGACCGCATCCACGGCCCGCGCACGCGCAGCGGAAGGGTGATCGAATGACGAAATTTGTCTTTATGGCTTCGGCCCATTGGTCCCATTGGTCCCATTTTGTCCTATGAGCAAATATCAGGACGACGAAAACGAATACAGCCCCATCTCCGCGCGCATGATCGTGCGCCTGCTGGGCTGGCTTAAGCCCTACCGCAGCCTCTACATCCTCGGTGCGGTGAGCGGCGTTCTAGCCATTTCGCTTGAACTGGTCAGCCCCATATTTTTGCAATTGATCACCGACGAAGCATTGCCCAATCACAGTCCGCGGCGCATCGTCCATTTGGGGATCATGTGGGGCAGCATAATGGTCGGCTCGCTGATCTTCGACGCGATCCAAATCGGCGCGACGCGCAAGTGCGGCGAGAACGTGATCAACGACATCCGCCGCGCCATTTTTGCGCAGCTCCAACGCCTGCCCATGTCGTTCTACGACCGCACTAAACTCGGCCGCATCATCACGCGCGGGACGAGCGACATGGACGCGCTGCGCGAACCGGTCATCACCGGCATCAACACCGTCGCATTCAGTTTGCTGATGATGCTCGGCGCGGCCGCGATGATTCTATACACGGATTGGCGTCTCTTTCTCGCCGTCGCGTGGCTGGCGCCGGTGATGGCGTATTGCAATCACATCTATCGAAAGAAAGTCGGCGCGCAGCACCAGATCGCACGCGCCGGCTATTCGCGCGTCTCCGCGAATCTCGCCGAAAACGTCGTCGGTGCCCGCGTCGTCTCCGCCTTCAATCGCCAGGACGACAACCTCGCCGAATTCAACGAACTGCAGGAACAGAACACGCGCAACAACGTCAAAGCCGCGAACATTTCAGGCATCTACCAGCCCTTCCTCGAATTCATCAAATTTGCCGGCCAGGTGATCATCCTTGCCTATGGCGGCGCGCTGGCCATGAGTGGCACGCTCAGCGCCGGCCAGGTGATCAAAGTCTTTTTCTATTGGGATTTTTATATGCGGCCCACGATCAACATGGGCAATTTTTACAACACGCTTATGTCCGCAATGGCCTCCTGCGAACGCATCTTTGGCCTGCTCGATCTCGTTCCCGAATTGCAGGACCGCGCCGGCGCGAAGCCGCTGCCGCACATCACCGGCCACGTGAAATTCGATCGCGTCACCTTCGGCTACAATCCCGAACGCCCTGTGCTTCACGACCTCTGCCTCGAAATCCCCGCCGGAAAAACGTACGCGCTCGTCGGCGCGACCGGCTCCGGAAAATCGAGCACCGTCTCATTGCTCGCGCGCTTCTACGAATTTCAACAAGGCCAAATCCTCGTCGATGGCCAGGACATTCGCGAAGCCACCGTGCAAAGCCTGCACAAACAGATGGGCCTCGTGCTGCAATCCAATTATCTTTTCACCGGCACGCTCCTCGACAACATCCGCTACTCGCGCCCGGAATGTACCGACGAAGAAGTTTACGCCGCCGCCGATTCGCTGGGCCTGCACGGCACCTTCATGTCGCTCCCCGACGGCTACAACACGCTCGTCGGCGAACGCGGCTCGTCGGTCTCGCTGGGCATCCGCCAATTGATCTGTTTCACGCGCATCCTCGTCGCCAACCCCAGCATCTTCCTGCTCGACGAAGCCACGTCGTCGATCGACACAGTCACCGAAATGAAAGTGCAATCCGCGCTCGAAAAACTGGTGAAAGGCCGCACCACAATCATCGTCGCGCATCGCTTGTCCACGATCGTAAAGGCCGATTGCATCGTGGTGCTGGAACACGGTAAAATCATCGAGAAAGGCACGCACGCGGAATTGGTCGCGGCGAAGGGGCATTACGCGAATCTGTACGAGCGGTTTGTGGCGCAAACGGCGGTGTAGAAAAAGTGCTGAGTGCTGAGTCCTGCGTGCTGAACCAACAGCACCGGAGGAGATTGTCATGCATCGCCCGAAGACGCGATCCGTACTTCTCGCAGCACTGAGCTTTTACGTTGCGGCAGTAACAATCTCGATTGAAATTCAAAACGCGCGCGGTGGATATCCGTTTCCCAATCGCGAATATCGCGATAATGACGAATTGCAAGGCCCCGTAACGATGCGCCGATGCGCCAATCCAAGAACAGATCAAGAACAGGCACGAAATCGAGTGATCGATATCGTGGAAAGCTTCGGAATGCTCCAATACCTCGCAGCACCCCTGCTCATTGCGTTGTCGATTTTTTCACTCAAAACTCGATGTGTAAGCATTTATTTGAGATTTCTCGGAATGGCTGTCGGTGTTACAGCGTGCGGTTTCATGCTTTATCGCGGTTACTTCACAAGCCTCGGATAGAAGTAATTTATGAACGCATCTTCCGAACAAATCCGGATCGGCGGCGACCGCAACTTCCGCTATCTGCTCGGCGACCGCGCCGCGAATAAAGCCGTGCTGATCGACCCCGCCTGACTCTCGGAAGTGATGACGAGAACTATCTGGATTTCAATTGCCTCAGTTGCGTCCTGGGTACAATGAGGGCGGTGGAGCACTTGGACAGCGGCAACATCGTGGAACGGTTGTGCCTGCCATTGATGGCGCACGAGCCCGCCGATCGCTTCCTGGTCATCACGCGGGCCTTCGAAGGTTTGGCGGCGTTGGAACCAGACCGCGCGCGACGGGAAAAGTACGCGGGTTTCATCGGCTACTATGCCGCGGTTGAAAAGAGCGAGAAGGCGGAGTTGTTTGATAAGTACATTTGTAAAAGCCCATACGGGGAGGAAATCATGACACTGGGCCAAGTTTTGCACGATGAAGGTGTGGTCGAAGGCACGGCCAAAGGAATGGTTGATGCATTCTTGGAGCTTTACAAGAAAGGAGTGTTGACTGCGGCGCAAGCCCGCGAACAACTCCTGTCGCTGGTGCAGCGCGGCGCGGCGCCTCAAGAGCTGGTGGAGCAGGCCTTGAAGAAGATTCAGAATTAGCGCGCGGGCATGGGTCGGCAAATGAAGCTCATCTTCGAACAAATCCGCATCGGCGGCGACCGCAATTTCGGCTACCTCCTTGGTGACCGCGACGCCAAAAAAGCCGTCCTCATCGACCCCGCTTACTCGCCCGCCGATGTTGTCCAGCGCGCTGTCGATCAGCAGCTCCACATCACCCACATCATCAATACGCACGGCCACAGCGACCACATTAATGGCAACGCAAAAGCGCAAGAGTTATCTAAAGCGCCCATCGCCGCGCATCCCGATTCGCCCGCCATGCCCGATATTGAATTGAAGGACGGCGAGGAATTCGCAGTCGGCTCGCTGACGCTTCGCTTCATCCACACGCCCGGCCATTGCGACGACCACCTCGTCATCTTCGAGAAATCGCATGAACTCTTCATCACCGGCGATTTGCTTTTTGTCGGCAAAGTCGGCGGCACCAGCAGCGACGACGACGCACGCACCGAATGGCAGAGTCTTCAGCGTGTGCTACGCGAATTTCCCGAGAATGCGACCGTCTGGCCCGGCCACGATTACGGCGCGCGGCCGTCATCCACGCTGGCGCTGGAAAAAGTCTCGAATCCGTTCCTTCTTTGCAAGGACGTCAACGCATTCATTCAATTGAAACAGGACTGGCCGCAATTCAAACTGAAGCATGGGCTGAAGTGAGGCGTCATTGTAACGACCCCCTCTCCCCTCGGGAGAGGGCCGAGAGGCGCGGCTGTTTGCGCCTCCGGGGTGAGGGGCAGTTGCTACCGCATTGGCAGAGATCTGTCGATACTTTAACGCAAGAAGACTCTTGCGGTCCAACATCCGGTGTATACGATTGCAACCATGCGCAGGAAGCTGAACCTCCCCGCGACTTTCCTCACAGCGCTCGCCTTGGGCGTGTGGATCGGCGCGTCGTGGCATTCCACCTCGCAATCGTTTTCATTTTCAGGCTCGAATGCAACCTGCGCCGTGTGCTGCCAATTCGCCGCCTGCACCGCCAATCAAAAAAGCAAAACCCCGCAAATCGCATCCTCAAGCCAGCACGCCCAATGCGCCGTGTGCCTGCTTGGAATGACAGTGCAGGACACGCCGCTAGCGCTGCCGGCCGCGACTCTATTGATGGAGTCGCCGCAAGACGTCGCTCCACCGTTGGCCAGCGTTCTTCTATGCGTGCCTATCTTCTCCCAACCCCCACAGCGCGGCCCACCCGCGTGAGTCAAGTACCAAGGAGCATACGCGCTCCTTGCTGTTGCGCGTGCAATCCGCAACCGTCGTTAAATCAATCCGTATAACTTTCATCAATGAATCACTGTGGTTTGCCGCGTCATCGCGCGCAATCCCATTCGTGCCAATTCGTGCGATTCGTTGTTCCATTTGAGGGCGCATCATGCTGCTCGAAATCGAAAATCTTAAAAAATCCTACGTCGCGCCCGACGGCGAACGCAACACCGTCGTCAACGTGCAGAAGTTTGAATTGAACAAGGGAGCGCAAGTCGCGCTCGAAGGCCACAGCGGTTCCGGCAAAACGACCTTCCTCAATCTAATCGCCGGCATCCTGCAAGCCGACGAAGGAAGCATCGTGCTCGACGGCAGCGAGATGACTGCGCTCCCCGAAACCGGCCGCGACCGTTTGCGCGCGCAGACCATTGGTTACGTCTTCCAAACGTTCAATCTCCTTCAAGGCTACACAGCGCTCGAAAACGTCGCGCTAGGCATGATGTTCGGGCCGGGCGCCGATTACGCTCATGCGCAAAAACTGCTCGAGCGCGTGGGATTGAGCGACCGCTTGCACTACCGCCCGCGCCAGTTGTCCGTCGGCCAGCAGCAGCGCGTCGCCGTCGCGCGCGCATTAGCGAACAACCCGAAACTCGTTCTCGCCGACGAACCAACCGGAAACCTCGACCGCAAAAACGCGCGCGAAGCGCTCAAACTGATCCGCGAAGCCTGCACCGAAAACGGCGCCGCGCTGCTGCTGGTCAGCCACGATCACGAAGTACTGAGTGCGTTTGAAGACGTGAAGAATTTGAGCGAGATCAACCAAACGAATTCAAAATGAATACTTCAAAATTCAAATTTGACTCAACAACCGTTCCCAGAATGGGCCTGAAAGCCGGCACTTTTTAATTTTGCACTTTGAATTTTGAATTTTGAATTGAATGGAGCCTCCATGTCCGGCATAGCCCTCATAGTCTCCCGCAGCCTGCGCCAACACGCCGTCTCGACGCTGATCACCATCCTCTCCGTCGCCCTCGCGACCGGCCTGGTGATGTCAGTCTTTTGTCTCGGTCAGCAAACGCACGACGCCTTCACCGGCGGCGAAGTCGGTTTCGATGCGGTTCTGGGCGCGCGCGGCAGCCAATTGCAGCTCGTCTTGAACGCGGTCTTTCATCTCGAAACATCGCCAGGCAACATCCCGTGGAAATTTTATCAGGAGATCAAGAAGAATCCGCGCGTCAAGCTCGCAATTCCCTATGCCGTCGGCGACAACTTGCGCGGCTTCCGCATTGTCGGCACCACGAAAGAGCTCTTCACCGAAACAGTTTTCCCCTCAGGCAAAAAATTTGTAATTCCGCCGCCTGGGCGAGTCTTCGACGAGAAAAAGCGCGAAGCCGTCATCGGAAGCTACGTCGCGCAAAAACTCGGCCTGGGCCTCAACAGCACTTTCCAACCTTTTCACGGCTTGTACTTCGATCCCAAAAACCAGCATGAGGAAGTCTACACAATCGTCGGCGTGCTCGAGCCGACCAACACACCCAACGACCGCGCCGTCTGGATTCCAATCGAAGGCATTTACCGCATGAAAGGACATTCGCTGCGTTTTGAGAAAGCGACGGCGGATGCCAAAAAGGACGACATCCTTACGCCAAAAGTTGGCGAAACGGAAGCCAAGGCCGGCGAGGAAATCCCCGACGAATACAAGGAAGTCAGCGCCGTCATGCTCAAATTCAACAACCCCGCCACCGATGGCATGTACTTCAAAGACCTGATCAACAACCGCGGTAAAGACGCGACGCTCGCCTGGCCCATCGCCGCAATCATGTCCGATCTCTTCGACAAAATAGGCTGGATCGACAAAGTCCTCGAACTCGTCGCGTACCTTGTCGTGCTCGTCTCCGCCGGATCGATTCTTGCGAGCATCTACAACACCATGAACGAACGCCGCCGCGAATTCGCGATCCTCCGCGCGCTCGGCGCTCGGCGCGGGACCGTCTTCGGCGCCATCGTCGCCGAAGCCGGCACCATCGCGTTTCTGGGCAGCTTGGCCGGATATTTTATCCACGCTGCGATTTTGAGCGGCGCCGCATACGTCATCCGCAAAAATACCGGCGTGGTCCTCGATGTGTTTCAACTGCATCCCGTGCTCTGGGCCGCGCCGCTCGGCATGACTGTGCTCGGCGCGCTGTCGGGAATTGCGCCGGCACTGAAAGCGTACGGAACGGATGTGGCGTCAAATTTGGTGCCCGCATCGTAGCGAGCCGCGCACGCAAGCAAGCGGCCAGATTTCCAGAGCCGCGCACGTCAATAAGCGGCCAGAGTTTGGTTGGTTCGGGGAAGATTTCAAAGTTTGACGGTTCACAACCGTCCTCTTTAAGGAGAAGTGCAATGAGAAAGCATGCAGCAGCAATCGCGGTGATGTTTGTTTTCGCGGCG
This sequence comes from Planctomycetota bacterium, assembly GCA_035308565.1. Lineage (GTDB taxonomy): Bacteria > Planctomycetota > SZUA-567 > H5-PLA8 > H5-PLA8 > JANXLS01. The sequence goes on from DATGGK010000199.1 coordinate 45,255, forward strand.
ATTTTTGGAAGCGCGCGCGCCCACGAACATCACCCGCCCCACAAGGGCACGCTCGTCGAATTTGGCGAAGAGTTCGCGCATCTCGAATTGGTGATCGATCAAGCCAGCGGAAAAATCACGGGGTATGTCTTGGATGGTGAAGCCGAAAAAGCAGTTCGCATCTCGCAGAAAGAAATTGTGATCAACGTGATGAAAGCGGAAAAGCCCGGCACAGGTCCGTCGGAAGCGTTCAGCGTCACGCTGGCGGCGCAGGAGAGCGCGCTCAGCGGCGAAAAAGTCGGCGACACGTCCGAATTTGCCGCGCAGAGCGACAAGCTCAAAAACCTTCCAGTCTTCGACGGCACGCTCGCGATTGTCAACGTCAAAGGCAAGGATTTCAAAAACGTGAAATTCAATTTCCCGAAGGGAAATGAAGAGCCGGCTGAAAAGAAATAGATTTGAGAATTCAAAAACCAGGAACGAAAGGAAAATCCAAATGAGCAACCCGAATAAAGGCAGCGACATCCTAATCGCCGTTGGCGCGGTGGTCTTCATCGCGCTGGGCGCGAGCGTAACGTACTGGCTCACCCAAACCAACAAGCCGCAGCAATCGGTGGTCGTCAACGAAGGCGCACCGATCGATCCCGGCAAAAATGCAGCGCCCGCTGCCGCGGCGCAGTCGCAGTCCGCTCCAGTCGTGCCGGTCGAAGCCAAATCCGGCGACGGCGATTTTCTGCCCGTAACGTTTTCGACGCTGTCGAGCTACTATTACGAACTGCCGTCAGCCGACGACCCGGTGACCAAGACGGCGCCGAAAGACCAGATCCCACAGCCGATCAAATCGTTGAACGGAAAGAAAGTCGCGATCCAGGGCTTCATGGTCCCGACCGATTTGAAGAACGGCAAGACCACGCGCTTTCTGCTCGTCAAAGACCAATCGCTCTGCTGCTTCGGCCGCATGCCGCGCATGAACGAATGGGTCAGCGTCACGATGAAGCCGGGCAAAGCCGCGCGCGTCATTCAAGACCAGCCCGTCACCGTCTTCGGCAACATCGCCGTCGGCGAAGACATGGACAAAGGCGAAGTCTTGAGCATCTACCGCGTCGATTCCGAAGACGTCGCCGGTCCGCTCGATCTGTAAACAGGAGCGGCGGCACTCCTGCCGCCGAATCGCGCACTCAATTTTAGAGGGACGCGCAAATGACGGACCGCCAAAAACAATCGCAGCGCGGCGACTTCAAGCTCGCACTCGGCGCGATCGCCTGCATCGCCATCGGCGGCGCGGTGAGTTACTGGATTGCACATTCAACTCGCCGCGAGCGTCCAGCGCCAATTGTAGTGAACGACGGCGAGCCGCTGATCTCAAGCGGTTCTGCGCAAACGCGCGTTCAACCCGCCGCGCCATCACAGCCAATGGTTACGGAGGCCGGCGATTTCGCACCGCTGAGCTTTACGACGTTGGCGAGTTTCTATTACGAACTCCCTGAGCCGAACGCAAACTCCACGCGCCCCGACCCATTTCCCGCGCCAATCAAAGCGTTCAACGGCAAGCGCGTCGCGATTCAAGGCTTCATGCTTCCAACGGATTTGAAAAATGGAAGGACCACCCGTTTCTTGCTCTGTCGAGACCAATCCATTTGTTGTAAATGGGGGCCGCAGCCGCGCATGAACGAATGGATCAGCGTCATAATGACGCCTGGAAAGGCCGCACACGTCGTAATGGATCAGCCGGTCACGGTCTTCGGCAGCATCGAAATCGGCGAACAGATTGAAAACGGCGAAGTCATGAGCGTCTACCGGCTCGACGCCGATGACGTGGCCGGTCCGCTCGATTTGTGACGGCGTGAGATTTTCATTAACTTGCTTCCATTGACACGGATAAGATGTTTTCAGCCGCGTAGCGGCGGCACGCTTTTAATAGCCGTGGTCGTAGCGCGCTTGCGCGCAAGGCCACGGAATTCAGTTCGCGAATCCTCCAAAGCCGCGTAGCGGCGGCACCCAAGGACAACCGCACCCGATGGAATCAGTCATCGCCACGGACATCCGCAAGCGCTACGGTGCTTCCGAAAATGCGCGCGAGGTTTTGAAAGGCGCGAGCCTGCGAGTGGACGCTGGAAAATCGCTCGCGATCATGGGCCCGTCAGGTTCGGGAAAGAGCACGCTGCTCAACATTCTCGGCACGCTCGACACCGCCGACTCCGGCAGCGTGGACATCTTCGGCCAAAATCCGTTTGCGCTGAGCGAAAAAGAACTGGCGCCCTTTCGCAACAGAACCATCGGATTTATTTTTCAAGCGCATCACCTCCTGCCGCAATGCAGCGTTCTCGAAAACGTATTGTTGCCGACGATTGTGGCGAAGTCGAAAAGCAGCGACGCGCGTAGTTCTCCCTCTCCCCTTGGGGGAGAGGGCCGGGGTGAGGGGTGCGGCGCGCGCGCAACGCGCTTGATTGAGCGCGTCGGTTTGACGCATCGCATTCACGCGCGACCGGGCCAGCTCTCCGGCGGCGAGTGCCAGCGCGCGGCAGTCGTACGCGCGCTGATCAATGCGCCGCGCCTTTTGCTGGCCGACGAACCGACCGGCAGCCTCGACCGCGCCTCCGCGGAATCCATCGGTGCGCTGCTCGCCGAGATTGTGCGCGAAGAACGCGCTGCGCTGATCGCCGTGACGCATTCGATGGAACTAGCGCAGAAAATGGACGCCATTCTGGAACTCCGCGATGGCGCCCTCGTTCCTTTACAGCCGGAAAGTTCTGGCCGGCTGGAAGCCGGCGCTCCGAGGACTTCGCCGTGACGCGCTCAGCGCTCATTCTCAAGAGTGCGCGCTTTCACTGGCGCGCGAATCTCGGCGCTCTGCTCGCCGCCGCGGCCGGCTGCGCGGTGCTCGTCGGCGCGCTGATCGTGGGCGATTCCGTCCGCTACACGCTGCACACGATGGCCGTCGAGCGGCTGGGTGCGACAGATGTGGCGCTTCTCGGCCAGGATCGTTTTTTCAAGCAGGATTTGGCGGCGCGTCTTGGGGGCCTGATTGACCAATCGAACGCGGGCTTTTTTCGCTATGAATCGATGCTGCTCATTCCGGGTGTCTGCGCAACCGACAAGAATCAATTGCGCGCAAACGACGTTCAAGTCTGCGGTGTCGTGAGTTCCTTTTGGCTTTGGGATTTGTCGCCGTACGTCAAGGAATTCAATCAGAAATGCGGCCAGCTTGCACGCGGCGAAGCGGTGATCAATGAAAAGCTCGCGCAACTACTTCAAGCGCAAGCAGGCGATACGATCCGCATACGCCTTTACAAGCCCGGAATTCTACCGCACGACGCGCCGCTTGGCGGCCGTGAGGATCAGGCAGCCTTTCTGCGCGTCAAAGTTAGCGCCGTTATCCCATCGCGGGGGCTTGGCCGCTTCTCGCTCAATGGCAATCAGACTACGCCCGCGAACATCTATGTTCGAATCGAAGACTTGCAGGAGAGCGTTGAACAGAAGGGGCGCGCAAACATCCTCTTGTTCACTGAGAATATCGAATTGCCCGATCGAACGGATTTGGTGAAGAAGGCCGCTGGACTGCTCAAGACATGCTGGTCGCTCGACGATGCCGAACTCAAATTGCGCGAAGACAAGGAGCACAATTTCGCCGAACTTTCCACTCCGCGCGTCTTCCTTGACGATGCGCTCAGCGACGAACTGCTCAAAGACAAAGGCGCGAGCGGTGTCACGACCTATTTCGTCAACGCCATTCGCGCCAACGGCAAGGAGACGCCATATTCAATGGTCACCGCCGGCGTTGCACCGCTAGTCGACGCGGATTTGAAAGACGACGAAATCATTCTCACGCAATGGACCGCCGGCGACCTCGGTGCTAAAGCCGGCGATTCTGTCGAGCTTGAATTCTACACCGTCGGACTGCTTCGAAAACTCGATACGAAGAAAGCATCGTTTAAAGTCAAATCCGTTGTCCCCATCGATGGCCTTCGCGCGGACAAACAATTGATGCCCGATTTTCCCGGAATTTCGGATGTCGATTCGACGCATGATTGGAAAGCCGGCGTGCCGATCGATATGAAAAAGATTCGCCAGAAAGACGAGGACTATTGGAAAAAATACCGCGGCACGCCGAAGGCGTTCATCACGCTCAAGCGTGGAACCGAATTGTGGAAGAATCGCTTCGGCACGTACACGGCCCTGCGTTTTCCGTCGGAAAAGATGGACGGCCTCACGCAGCGCATTCTCTCGGTCGCGCGCCCCGATAAGCTGGGCATGCCGCTTTTGCCTGTCAAAGAGCAAGCCCTGAATGGCGCGGCGCAGTCCATGGACTTCGGCGGTCTTTTTCTGGGGCTGAGTTTCTTTTTAATCGCGGCAGCGCTGCTGTTGATGGCGCTGATTTTTCAATTCGGCGTCGAAGCGCGCGCGAGAGAAACCGGCGTGCTGCTGGCGCTCGGATTCTCCGTGCGCAGCGTTCGCTTCCTGCTCTGGAGTGAAGGCCTCGCCGCCGCCGCGCTGGGCGCGCCGCTCGGCGTGATCGGCGGATTTCTGTACGCGCGATGGCTGATCCTCGCATTGACCAAGCGCTGGCAGGGCGCGGTCGGCGGCGCGGCGCTGGATTTTCACGCCGAACCGCTTTCGATCGTGATCGGTGCTCTGAGCGCGATTTTCGCCGCGGCGATCGCCATTTATTTTGCCGTGCGCAAACAGGCCGCGCGCCCAGCGCGTGAGCTGCTCGCCGCGCGCGGCGGTGAAATTCCTTCGGCGCCGAAGAAATTGACCGCCTGGAAGATCGCGGGCGCGCTCGGATTGTTCAGCGCATTTTTTCTGATCGCCTTCGGCTTCAAAAGCAGCGGCGAAGAAGCCGCCGGCATGTTCTTCGGCTCCGGCGCGGCCCTGCTGATCTTCGCATTGGCGATGGTGCGTTGGGTGCTAAACGAACGCCTTGGAAATGCAGGCGCGCCGCCTGCACCACAACCAACGGCTGCGCCGTCGCTGATTGCGCTGGGTCTGCGCGCGGCGCGGAGAAGGCCGGGACGCAGTTTGGCGACGGTTGCGCTTCTTGCCTCGGGCGCGTTTCTGGTCAGCGCCGTCGGAGTCAACGAACTCGACGCCGCCGCCGGCGCGAATCTCAAGACATCCGGCACCGGCGGCTTCGCACTCTTTGGCCGTTCGACTATTCCCATCTTTGACGATCTCAACACAAAACAAGGCCGCGACAAAGCCGGCGTTCCGGACAAGGGACTCGAACACGTCACGATTTATCCGCTGCGGGTGAAGTCCGGCGACGAAGCCAGTTGCCTCAATCTCAATCGCCCGCAGCGTCCGCGGATTCTGGGCGTGCCCGAGCCGCTGGTCGAACGCGGCGGATTTACATTTGCCAACGTATTGAAATCACAATCGCCATTACAGCCCAATGAAAATCCGTGGCACGTATTGCATTGGCGGTTATATCCGGATCAGGACATGAACGAACCAATCCCCGCGATTTGCGACGCGCAGTCGATGCAATGGGCGCTGCACTTGAGTCTCGGCGACGAACTGACCATTGACGACGAGCGTGGAAAACCGCATCGCCTCAAACTCGTTGGCGCGCTTGAAAACAGCATTCTGCAAGGCAACATCCTGATCGCCGAAGACCAATTTTTGTCCCTCTATCCGTCCGAAAGCGGCTACCGCTATTTCCTGATCGACGCGCCCGAACCCGAATCCGCCGCCGTCGCGAAAACGCTCGCCGACGCGCTGCAGGATTCCGGATTCGAAGCGCAGACCGCGGTGTCGCGGCTTGCTGAATTCAATGCCGTTCAAAACACCTACCTCGCGACTTTTCAAGCGCTCGGCGGCCTTGGCCTCCTCTTGGGCACGCTGGGTCTCGGCATCGTCGTGCTGCGCAACATGCTCGACAGGCGCGCCGAACTGGCGATGCTGCGCGCCATCGGTTTTTCGCGCCGCGATTTGGGCGTAATGATTCTCGCCGAACACACTTGGCTTTTGCTCGTCGGATTAATCGCCGGCGCCTTCGCTGCGCTCTGTGCGATTGCGCCCACGCTCAATTCCTTCAGCGATTTATTCAAGTGGCGTTCGATGCATTGGATGCTGCTCGGAATTCTCGGCGCCGGCTTATCAGCAATGCTTATCGCCGCATGGAGCGCGCTGCGCGCACCGCTGCTCGAAGCATTGAATTCAGAATGAACGCGAAGCATTTCGCCGTTAACTCAGCACTCAGGACTCAGCACTCTGCACTTTGTCCGCGAGTCGATCATCAGCGTCACAGGCCCATCGTTAACAAGCTGCACTTGCATGCTCGCCGCAAATCGTCCTTCCGCCACATGCAGTTGCGTGGATGCGCGCAGGCGTTTCATCCAATCTTCGAAGAACACTTTCGCTTGAGCGCCGGGCATGCTCGCGCCAAAATCGGGGCGCGTGCCTTTGCTCAAATCGCCGTAGAGTGTGAATTGCGAGACGACCAGCAATCCGCCGCCAATGTCCTGCACGGAACGGCCCATCTTGCCGGCCTCATCCTCGAAGAGCCGCACGCTCAGCAATTTTCGAATTATCCAATCGCCGTCTTCAACCGCGTCGTCGCGATGGATCGCGGCCAACACCAGCAGCCCGCGGTCAATCGCACCGGTGACGATTCCATCTACTGTGACATTTGCAGACGAAACGCGTTGAATGAGTGCGCGCATGTTTGAGCATCCAAGCCGAAATTCACTCCCGCACAAAGTTTTAGCGGGAAAGTCTTGATTTCTCGAATGCAAACCTTGAAACTATAGAGGACGTTCTGCACGGAGGCATATTGGCACAATGACTGTTGGCGCACGCTGGATTTCAATCGCAATCGTTCTGGGACTCTGCACCTCCTATTTTATATGGGGGCGCAACCGCGTTCCGCCGGCAGCGCCGGCAACGCCTCGGGATTTCACCGCGCAGGCGCAGACATCCACGCCTGAATCCGAGATTCCAAAGCATGGCGCGGGCGCATTGAAATTCAATCCCGACGAGATTGACTTTGGTGTCGTTCCCGTGAACGAAAGCCGCACCGCAACGCAGCAGCTCACCAATCCGACCGACAAGACAATTACGATTCGCGGCCTTTCCGGATCGTGCGGCTGCATGACGGTCGATGCGACTTCACTCGAAATTCCTCCTGGGAAATCGACGACGCTCAACTACCGCATCAAGGCCCTTGCGGGCAAAAAAACGCACGAGCTGAGCACTTATTTCCGCTCCAACGAGGCCGGCGACCCGTACTACACGAACAAAGTTTACATCAGTGTGAAGGAGGAAATCCTCGTCGATCCAAATCCGCTGAATTTCGGTCACGCCAACAAACACGAACCCAAGGTGCTGGAATTCACCGTGCGCAGCGAGGACGGCAAGCCGTTCGAACTCAAGACGGTTGCCGCCTCGAAACATGACTTCACCTTCAAATGGGAGCGCCCGCCGGGCGGCGACGGCAGCGTGTACAACGTCAAAGCCACGCTCGTCGCTGAAAAAGGCGGGATGCTGAATGACACCGCGGCCGTTGTCACCGACCGCCAGCGCGCCGGCACGATGCCGCTGTACATGTCTGCGCAAGTCAAGCCGGATTTGACCTGCGAACCGATGATTCTTGTCGCGCAAATGAATTCCGCGCGCATCGTGGACACTTACACCGCGGTGTTGACGCGAACCACACCCGGCGAACTGAAGGTGCTCGATATTGTCGATTCCAACCCGGCGCCCAACAACCTGCCGCTCGATTTTGTCGTGGACCGGCTGAGCGAAAGTTCGTGCCGGCTTTCGATCAAGTTCAAGGGGCCGTATCCGAAGCGCGCGCCGTTTGGCCATTTTCGAGTGAAGACAAATGTTGAGGAGCAGGATTTCGACATACCGTTCCGCGTTAATAGTTCGCCGGACGCTCCGGCGGCTACAAAACCATAGTCGCGATTTATAGCAGAACCGCCGTTTGAATTGAACCGTGGCCAAACGTTCGCAAAACACTGCTTTTCGCTCTGAATTGGCTCGCGCGGCCGCCGTGCTGGCGCTATCGTCCGCGCTGGGTTTTACGGTCAACGCACTTTCAGCGCATCCCGTTTCCATTTTCGCGGGCGATGCGTCCGGAAAGCCGGCTGGCGCGGCAGACGCGCCGCGCATCCCGCGCATCTCAATCGCGGATTTGATCGCAGCAACCAAACGCAATGATTTGATTCTTGTCGTCGACGTGCGCGGCGAAGCCGAATTCGCCATCGGCCACATTCCCGGTTCGCTGCACGCGCCGATTGAAACGATCCTGCAAGGACAACAGGACGTCATTGGCACGCTGCAAGCCGCCGAAAAAAGCGGCGCGATGATCGTCACGCTGTGTGACAGCGAACTATGCGAGAAGTCCGATCAGGCGGCCGAGGCGTTGAGCAAACTCGGCTACAAAAACGTCCGCGTGCTGCAGGGCGGCTATCAGGCATATTTCGATGCTCACGCTCCGATTGAAGAGGGGGTGAACCGCTAATGGCAGCAAAGACTTCCACGGCGGCGCGTTTCGCATCCGTTCTTCCACGAATTATTCTAGGCGGCGTCTTGTGTTACGCAGGTTACATCAAGGCTCGCGATCCGGCGAAATTCGTTGAAGACATCGAGCATTACAAACTGCTGCCGCTGTTCCTGGTGCGTGCGACGGCCATCGTACTTCCGTGGAACGAAATTATCGTCGGCTTGCTGCTGATCCTTGGAATCTGGACGCGCGCCGCCGCGCTGTTGTCGCTGCTGCTATTCATCGTTTTCGCCGGCGCGGTCACGTCCGCCATCGCGCGCAAGCTCAACATCACCTGCGGCTGTTTTGGCAGCGAAACCGCCGCGCGCGTGGGTCTGCAAACGCTGGGCATCGACGCCGCCGGCTTGATTCTGGCGCTAATCGCATTCGTCACGTCCAGGCCCGCTAAATCTCGGAAGGCGCGGTGGTCATGAACAGCGGCGGCAGCCTGGTTTCGGTTGTAGGGGGCATCGTGTGCGTGATTGCCATGGGCACCGGCTGGATCGTCGCGCTGCTCAAGTTTCTGCTCTCGCCGCTGGCCATCCCGCAAAAGGCGCGCATTGAGCGCGAACGCGAACAGAACCTGCTCGCGGGCATTCTGCTTCAAGTCTTCGGCGGCGTCTTCGGCATCGTGCTCGTCTTGGCGCTGATGGTGGCGGCCTTTTTCCAGCAGTACAATCAAATGAAGCATCCTCAGCCATCGACGCATCGCCAAGCCAATGCGCCGCTCTTTCCCCGCGTGTCGCTGGGAGAACTCCTGTGCATGGTTCTCGGAATCGCCTCCTATCCAATCCTGATTTTCGGCACGGATTTCAACCGCGAAAAAGGCGCCGCTGTGATCTTGGCCATGGTCCTGGGCGCGCTGATTTATCCGCTCTGCGTGCTCGCCGCTTACAATCGCGCCAACGCCAATCACGTTCCAGTTTGTGGCGCGCGCACGCTCTACATTGCGCTCTTTCCGTTAATGCTCTTCGCCTGTGTCTTCCAACCACTGACACTGCTGATTTTGCAACAGTCAGGTCTCAACGAACTGCCCTTCGTTCAATTGGGCCTCGGCGCGCTGGCCATCTTCGTTGAAACGCTCGCAGGCTGGCGCGCCAAATGTGCCGCGCGCGACGCAACGCTCGTCCGCGAAACCGCCGGCACGTAACCATTCTAAATGATTGTCGCCAGAAAATTCACCAGCACATGATTCAACACGCCCGGCCAGACACTGCCCGTCCAGCGGCGAATGTTAAGCATCCAGGCAAAGCCGAGGAACGAGTACAGCAATTGAAACGCTACGTACGACGCTGTCATGCCGTGTTCGTTGGTCTGCAAGTTTGGCCAATGCGACAGCGCATACAAAAATGCCGTCACCAGCACCGGCGCGCTGAATGCGCCGACAATCCCGCGGGGAGGAGTTCCGAACACCGACACCAGGCGGCCATAAATAAATCCCGTGAAAAGCAATTCCTGCGCGATTGAACCGTACAACCACCACGCCTTCGGCCAATGGTACGCGTGAAACGGCTGGCTGGTCAGCGCGGGATAAAGGCTCAGCACCAGCAGCGGCGGCATCATCCACACAAAAAATATCTGATACAGGCAACGACTCCACGCGCGCGCATCGCCCAATCTCAAACCGCTGGATCCCCACGCG
>DATGGK010000200.1:0-22673 GCA_035308565.1 Planctomycetota bacterium
GGATCAAAGGGCATCGATCCATGCCCATGCTCATCAACGCGTTACTTCCGAGACAGGAGCTTGCAGAAAAAAGAGCCGCATCATAACGTATGGGAGTTCAGCACCCCGCCCCGAATTTCAACGGACGGAGGGACATCCGCCATTCACTACGGTAAAATGCGGAAAGAGTCGGATCTCCGGGAGTTCAAGAAGCGAATCGCTGACCGGCGCGGATACAGGGAGTCTTTTATGTCGATGTACGACTTGATCAAGCGAGAAGGAAAGCGTGAAGGAAAGCGAGAATGCCGGGCTCAGGGCCGGACTGAGGGGCGAGCCGAAGGCCGGGCTGATTTCGCGCTTGAGCTATTCCGCGGTGGAGTCCTAACCGCGGCCCAAGCGCGTAGGATGCTAAGGGATTACGTTTCCAAGGGGGAAACTCCAAGCGAAATCGCCGGCGCCACTTTGAAAAAAATCCGCGCCAAATAGCATTCCATGCGAACCACCTCAGACACACCCGACAAATGCCCCGATTGCGGCGCTCGCGTCGTAGTCCTTTGCAAATTTCGCGATCAAAAGCGCGCAAAAATCATCAAGTTAGCGGGAATTGTCGCGGCTGGAGGCATCGCGTTTGGAAGCTACGCCATTGAAGTGCATTTTTTCAATAGGCTCACGATCTCCTGGCCGCCATACGGACCTATCGCAGGCCTGGCTGTCGGATCCGCGATTTATGGCTACGGGCACGGTATTACAAAAATCCGGGACGTGGGTTGCACTAAATGCAAGTGGCGCGAGTCGTTTCGAATTGTGAAAAAAACGGCAGGCTTCGCAAACCGTCGCGATGCGTAGACAATACGACGCAAAATTCGCGAATCGACTTGACGAACCAGGAAAAATCGGGCACCGTCTAGCGCATTAACTCATCCATCATTTCAATCGAGAGGGGAACGATTTCATGTCACAGAACGAACTGCGCGTCGGACTCATCGGCACTCAATTCATGGGCAAGGCTCACTCCAATGCCTGGAGCCAGGTCAATCATTTCTTCAATACGCCCGTCAAAGCCAAACTCGCCGCCGTCTGCGGGCGCAACGAAGAGCGCGCCAAAAGCGTCGCGGCGACGTGGGGCTGGCAGAGCGTCGAGACGGACTGGCACAAGCTCATCGCGCGCGACGACATCGACTTGATCGACATCTGCACGCCCAACAACAGCCACGCCGAAATCGCCATTGCGGCGCTTAAAGCCGGCAAGCATGTCGCGTGCGAAAAGCCGCTGTGCATGAACATGACCGAAGCGAAGAAGATTGTCGCCGCGGCGAAGGCCGCGAAGAACCAACTCACCGCCGTCTGGTACAATTACCGCCGCGTGCCGGCGCTCTCGCTGGCGCGGCAGTTGGTGCAGGAAGGGCGCATCGGCAAGATTTTCCACGTTCGCGCCGTGTATTTGCAAAGCTGGATCATCGATCCGAATTTCCCCGCGATCTGGCGCTTGAATGCGGACGTCGCCGGCACCGGTTCGCACGGCGATTTGAACGCGCACATCATCGACGCCGCGCGCTTTATCTCCGGCGAAGAAATCACAGAAGTCGTCGCGGACATGGAAACGTTCGTCAAAGAACGTCCTACCGGCGCGATGATCGGCGGCTTGAGCGCTGCGACCAATAAGAAGGGCGGCAAAGTCGAGATGGCGAAGATCAGCGTGGACGACGCCGTGATCATGCTCGCAAAACTGAGCGGCGGCGGCGTGGGCACGTTTGAAGCGACGCGTTTCGCGCAAGGCAACAAGAACGGCAGCAAAATCGAAATCAACGGTGAAAAGGGCGCGATAAAATTCGAATTCGAAGACATGAACTGGCTCGAATTCTACGATGCGTCGGTGAAAGGCCGCGAGCAGGGCTGGATCAAAATCAGCGCCACGACCGGCGAACATCCTTACACGGGCGCATACTGGCCGGCGGGGCACATCATTGGGTACGAGCACACGTTTATCAACGAAGCCAGCGACATCCTCACCGCAATCGGCAGCGGCGATTACAAGTCGATGCAGCCTGATTTCGAGAACGCCGCGAAGACGCAGGCGGTGCTGCAAGCCGCGTCCGATTCGGCGAAGAAGCACAAGTGGGTGAAGACGGGATGCTGAGTTCGTAGTCCCCGCCTTTAGTCGGCCTTTTTACTCGACAATCAGCGCGCCCTCGAGGTCCCAAAAATTACTCGCCAGGAATAGGCGCTTCGACCGGGCCGGCTGGAAGCCGGCGCTCCGTCGGCGCGATAATGCCTTCCCACGGGCTGCTCGCCGTCGCGTAGAGTTTTTTCGGAATGCGGCCAGCGCGCGCGGCGAAGTAACCGGCATCGCAGGCCTGGCCCATTGCGCGCGCCATCGCCACGGGATCTTTCGCGTGCGCGATGCCGGTGTTGAGCAGCACGCCTTCGGCGCCCAATTCCATCGCCAAACACACGTCGCTGGCCGTGCCGACTCCGGCGTCCACGATCACCGGGCATTTCACGGTTTCGAGAATGATGCGAATGTTGTTCGGATTCAGCACGCCCTGCCCGGACCCGATCGGCGAGCCGGCGGGCATCACGCTGGTCACGCCGATGTCGTCGAGGCGCCGCGCCATGACCGGATCGTCGCTCGTATAGCAGAGCACCTGGAAGCCGTCCTTCACCAGAATCTGCGCCGCTTCGAGCGTGCCGATGGGATCGGGGAGCAGCGTTTTTTTATCGGCGAGCACTTCGAGCTTGACCCAATCGACGCCCAAGCCTTCACGCGCCAGCCGCGCAGAACGCACCGCATCCTGCGCCGTGAAGCAGCCGGCCGTGTTCGGCAGAATGATGTATTTCTTCGGATCGATGTAATCGAGAATCCCCTCCGCGTTCTTTTGCCCCATCTCCACGCGCCGCACCGCGACGGTCACGACCTGGCATCCGCTTGCCTCCAGCGCGTCGCGCATGATTTCGAGCGACGGGTATTTTCCCGTGCCGACCAACAGCCGCGACCGCAGCGTGTATTTGCCGAGTTTGAATGACTGAACCGAATCAAAAAGTGGACTGCTCATTGTTAGCTTCCTTCGCAAAATCAGTCTGATAGTGTGAGAGTGGTGGGAGTCTCACACTCTCACACTATCGCACTCTCACACCAAACCCGCGCGCCTCAGTGTTCGTACTGAAATCGAGCGCGCTTAACCGCCGCCGACGAAACTGACGATCTCAACGCGCTCGCCGGGTTTCAAAATGGTTGCCGCCCATTCGCTCTTTGTGACCAGTTGCGTCTCCACTTCGACGGCGACACGCTTCTGCGCCAGACCCAGCAGTTCGATCAAGCGCGCGACGCTTGACCCGTCCGGGATTTCCTGTTCTTTTGAATTGACGAAAACCCGCACTGAAAATTCGACTCCTTTATGCCCTCTCGCGCTACTATACTATACGCGCGGCGGGCGGTTGAATAAAGTGGACGCGCGATTTGTTTAGAAGGAGCGGCGGCACTCCAGCCGCCGTTGCATTCGAGAGGTTTCAACTCATGCGCTGGATTGTCTTGCTGGCCGCGTTCACGCTCTGGCTGGGCTGCATGACGCTGGTGTACCTGCGCTGCCGCCCCGCGCAGATCGACGATCTGGATCCGACCTCGCGCCGCTCCATCGACCGCGCTTTCGCTGAAAACGCGCCCGATCATCGCGCGTGGAAAATCTACGTCGATCCCGCCGACCTCGACTTCGCCAAATCCGCGCTCGCCGGCGACAAGCCGGCAGCCGCGCCGCGCGCACGTAGAAAACGCGAATGGAATGGCGTCGATGAAAGCGTGCTGGTTCTCGCCGGAAGAATTGAAACGAAGATCAAACGCAAGACGATCAGCTTGGATGAGGACACCACGCTCACGATCGCCCTGCCCGAGATGGCGTTGAATGGCAAGTACGTTGGGCACGCACACGTCAATCGCGAAAACGGCCTCGACAGTTGCGGCATGACGCTCGATATGAGCATCAGCGGCGTCGAGTTGAGCGCGAAAATGAGCGGCAACCGCGAGGAGAACAGCAACGAATTGATCATGAATGGCACGATTACGCAGGGGCAGAACACCATTACGCTGCCCACGCGCCGCGAGAATATCGGCAGCACCGCGGCGCTCAACGCCGAGCTCGTGCCGTTCCAATTCAACGTTGACGCAAAGCCGAGCCATCGCTGGATAATTGTCACCTTCGACATGGACGCGCTCGGCGAATCAAATGGGGTCAAGGCCGTCGAAGTGTACTGCGTCGGGCGCGCCACGATCCTCATGAACGGCGCGAAGTCTGAAACGTACGAAGTCGCAGAAGTGCGCAAGGAAGACGGCCCGTGGCGCGCCTGGTACTCGCCAAACGGCGAAGTGCTGAAGCAATATTTTAGCCTGCTGGGCGTGTTGGATGTGATGTTTGTGCGCGAAGATTCGGAGCGAGTGAAGACGAATTCAAAGAACGAGCCCAGCGAATCGATTGAGTAAAATTCATGACAATGATCGAACTGCGCGAGATGCGCAAAACGTATGGCGAGAAAGTGGCCGTGGAGCGCCTGTCGCTCTCCGTCGCGGAAGGCGAAATCTTCGCGTTCCTCGGGCCGAACGGCGCGGGGAAAACAACCACGATCAAAGTGCTCGCCGGATTGCTGCGGCCCGATTCGGGTTACGCGGCGGTGGGCGGATTCGATCTTCAGCGCGATGGCCTGCAAGCGCGCGCGATCATGAGCTACGTCCCCGACGAACCGCATCTGTACGACAAACTGACGGCGCGCGAATTTCTACACATGACCGCGGAGCTTTACGGCATGTCGCGTGCGGATGCCGCACCGCGCATCGCACAATCCGCGGACGTTTTTGAACTCAACGAATTTATCGACAGCCTGATCGAAGGTTTCAGCCACGGGATGAAGCAGCGCACGGTGATCGCCGCCGCGCTGCTCCACGAGCCGCGCTTGCTGGTGATCGACGAACCCATGGTCGGCCTCGACCCGCGCAGCGCGCGCACGGTCAAAGACGTGCTCCGGAAACTGTCGCGAGAACGCGGCATGACCGTCTTCATGTCCACGCACACGCTCTCAGTCGCCGAAGAAATCGCCGACCGCGTCGGCATCTTGAACAAAGGCAAACTCGTCGCGCTCGGCACCGTCGGCGAACTGCACGGCATGCGCACCGCCGAAAAGGCCGAAGGCCACGGGCGCCTCGAAGATTTATTTTTGGAATTGACGGCCACTTCGGACGATGCGACGGGAGGTTAACCACAGAAGTCGGAAGCCGGAAATCGCGCAGCGATTTTGCCGCCGTTCCTGACTCCTGACTCCTGACTCCTGACTCCTGACTCCTGACTCCTGACTCCTGACTCCTGACTCCTGGTTCAGTGTTTCATCACCATCCACACAATCAACGCGATCAGCGCCAGACATGCCAGAACCAATCCAACAATTACCGGTATGCGCGCGGCTTTCGGCAGGAAGCTTAACGTTCGGTCGAGCGCGCTCTCCGCTTCTTCCGCGGGCACGCTGATCGTGGTCGTCCGCGCCTTCATGCCCGGCGCTTGCCCCTTCTTGCACAACTCGACGGCCTCGCGCAATTGCGCCGCGCTCTGCGGCCGGTCCGCGGGGTCCTTCTCCATCATGCGTTCAATCAGCGCGCTGATATGCGCCGAGATTGCCGGGTCCACGGCGCGCGGCGGCTTGAGCGGCGTGGAGATGTGCTGCGTCATCACCACCACGGGATTGGTGCCGGGGAACGGCACGTTGCCGGTGCACAGGTGATAGAGCGTCGCGCCGAAGCCGTAAATGTCCGCGCGGATATCCACGTCCAATTGCCCGCGCGCCTGCTCGGGGGAAAGATAATACGGTGTGCCCACCGCGAAGCCGGCCATGGTCAAGCGTTGATCGCCCTGGCCGGCGGAGGCGAGGCCCAGATCGGTCAGACGAAAAATTCCCGTTGAAGTCATCATGATGTTCGACGGTTTGATGTCGCGGTGCACGATCTTGTGGCGTTCGATTTCCTCAAGCGCCGCGCAAATGTCCGAAGCGACGCGCAGCAGCAACTCTTCCTGAAACGGCCCGTTCTTTTTCAGCATCGATTCCAAATCGGGGCCGTCCACGTACTCCATCGCAAGGTAATGGTACTTTTCGACGGTGCCGAATTCGACGGCGGAGACAATGTTCGGATGCGAGAAGCGCTGCGACGCGCGCGATTCGCGCTTGAAGCGTTCGAGCAGTTCCTGATCTTTCGCCAAATCCGGCGGCAGAATTTTGAGCGCGACCATCTGGCCGGACGAAACTTGTTTCGCGAGATAGACCGAACCCATCGCGCCTTGCCCGAGCTTGCTGACAATGTCGTAGTCGCCGACGCGCTTGTACTTTTTCGTGCCGGGCGCGGGCGTGTAATGCGGACCGGCTTCCTGTCCGGCTTGCACGGGACCGGTGTTCGGCACTGGCGTGGCGCCGGCGGGGGGCGCGCCCGAGGATTGCGACGGCGGAGGAGGCGGCGAGCTCGGAGCTTGCGTGGGGTCGTTTGCGCTAGGCACGGGTTCGATTCAATCCTTGGGCACGTTGAAATTTTCAGGCAGTTCGTTGGGCTCGACAAACAGATTCGGTTTGTATAGAAAATGTTTCACGATCGCGCGGCTGTTGAGCGCGCGGACCCACACGTCCGCGTAATACTTGGCCTGCTCGTTGATGTAATCGCGTTCAACTTGATCGCGCTTCTCGGCGTAGTCGGCTTGAATCGCGGGATGCTTGCGGTCCAGCCGGACGATGTGATACCCGCGCGCGGATTTCAGCGGCGGCGTGAACTGGCCCGCTTCGAGATTCAGCGCTTTGATCTGCGCGAAGAAATAGAGGCTCTCCGGCAATTCCAGCGGCACCACGTCCGAATAGCACGGGCCGAGCTTCCCGTGATTGGCTTTGTTCTCCGCCGTGTCGTCGGAATATTGCTCGACCATCTGGGCGAAGGAATCGGGCGCGCGCTGCAACTGCTGATAAATGCGGTCGGCGATCATCAGCGCGGCCTGCTGCTCCGGCTCTTTCGCTCGCAGCATCCCGCCGGACGGCACGATCATGATGTGGCTGATTTCAAACCACGGCGATTGCGAATACTGGCTGCGCGCCATGGCGAATTCAAGTTTCAGCGTATTTTCCCAATCGCGCTTGTCGCGCGGAACCACTTTTTGGCGGATCGCTTCGCGCAGCACCAGCGTGGCTTCAATCGCGCGGTTGTAATCGGCTTCGCTCTGGCCGTAGCGTTCGTAAATGTAATCGGCGAATGTCATGCCCGCGTATTTTTTGTTCCCATTGACAAGCTCGTCGAGCGCCAGGCGGTCATCGTTCAATTCCTTTTGCATGTCTTCGATGTTTATTTTAATCGGATGAACAGCCGGAGCAGTGAGCGCGCGGTGGCTGGGGTCGGAGCAGAGCCATTCCATGTAGGCCACGCCGCGCGTTTTCACGATGTTGAGCACGACTTCGCGATTGATCAGGCGCTGCAAGGCTTCTTCGCCTTCGGTCTGCAGCAGATCGCGCCAGATTTCAGAGCGGCGCAGCGGCACGCCGTTGACGCGGCCGACGATGGGGTCGCGCTCGCCGCCCGCGCCGCCGCCATTCGTGGCGAAGGCGATATCGGGAAGTGCACCGTTGTCGATCTTTTGCGCATCCGGTTTCGGCGGCCAGAGCGTTGCTCGTTCAGTCTTCAAATCGGCGCGCGCAACAAGCTGCGCCAGCCACGACGGCGAACGGAGTTGGATTTCGTTTTCAATGAACAATTCGCGCGCCTTTTCTTTGCATTGAGCGAACGTCACGATGTCCGGGAATTTGACCTCGAGCATCTTGACGATGTGCCAGCCGAATTGAGTACGAATCGGCCCGCCGATTTCGCCGGGCTTGATGTTCTTCGCCCCTTCGTAAAATTCCTTGACCATCGGCCCGCGCTTGTGAAACCAGCCGACTTCGCCGGGCTGCATGTGCAGTTTCTCGCGCTCGGTGATGGCCGGCTCATTCGGCCTGCGAATGGTCGGCAGTTGGTCCATCGGATCGCGGCTGTAACGGCGCACGTAATCGTTCCAGCGATTCGGGTATGCTTGCAGCGTTCGCACCAATTGCTCGGCATCGATCCTCGACTTGCGCCAGACGTCATCAAGTTGCTCCGCGACGTCATCTTTAACTTCGATGCCGTCGTCCTTGCCCGCTTCACGCAGTTTGCGGATGCGCTCTTCGTAATCCTGCATCTGCGCGAATTGCCCCTTCATCTGTCCTGCGCGCTGAAGGATGTCGCGCGGATCCAGCGGCGTAATCAGAATGTGCGCGGCGCGGTAGCGCACCAGCGGCTGAAACAGGTCGGGATACGCGTCGTAGAACTTCCGCAGATCGGCGTCGCTGGGCCGGATGTCAGCGGCCATGCACGCGCGCGCCAAGAGCCGCTGGCGAATGACAATGTTCTTGTATTCCGCCACGCTCATGCGGTACTTCGCACGAATCGTATCCTCCATCGACTTCGCGTGAATGTCGCGCTCGACTTTCGCCAAATCCTCCGACAAACTCAGTTCGTCTTTCTTGTATTGAATCTCGATGTCCTGATCGGTGACAACGACGCGCAATTCCTTCGCCTCTTGTTCGACAAGGACGCGATCGACCAGCCGTTCGATCGCCTTCGTGCCCGACGCGCCGACCAGTTCGCGGATCAATTCGAAACGCTTGATCGGCTTGCCGTCCACTTCCGCGACGATTTCGGGAATGCCTTCCAGCCCCGGAATCTCGGCTTCCGCGGCGCGCACCGGCGACAGAAACCACGCGATTGCCATCGCAATGACGATAGAATATTTCATGCTCCAAATTCATAACCCAAACGCCCCCGCGCGCAAGATGCAAAGCGCGCGGAAATGCGTGGGGTCAAATCATAACACACGATTCAGAGTTTCAGAGTTTCAAAGCCTCGTCAGAAGTTTACGCTTCGCGCTGCATCAACCATCGACGCAGCCAGCCGCCGGGAAACAACATCAGCACGGCGGCGAGCGCGGCGAGTTTGCTCGTCATTCCGCCGCCACCGTTGAGGAGCAGCATGGCGGCATCGAGCAGGCAGTAGCCTTTCACACCCGCAAGCACCAGCGCGCGCGCGTCATCGGGCGAACTGCTGAGCATCAAGCGCCGCGAGCGCTGTGCGAGTTGAAACGCCAGCAGCGCGAGGAGCACGAAGCCCGCGGCGGTAGTGATAAACGGCGCGCCGGATCGAAAAACAAATGAGGCGGCGGCAAATCCGAGCGCGGTGAAAATCCAACCCAAGAGAAGCGAGCGCGAATTTTTTCCGTGCTCCTCCTGCGCCGAGAACGCGGTTACGCCCGTGCCGTAAAGTCCGGACGCGAACGCCGCCAGCCACGGCAATTCCCAGGGGTGCGTGAGCTTCGGCGCGTTGTATGCTGCGCTCATGCCCAGAAGAAGGTTGCAGAAGCGGCACACGCCCAGCGTAAGCGGGCCGGCGAGCGTTTTGCCTTTCGCTAAGAAGTCGTACGCAAGCACTGCGAGCGCGAGCACTGCCGCGCAAAACAGCGAGGCGCGGCCCGCGAGCAGCGCCAGCGCCACGCCCGCAATCAGCAGTCCCAGCCCAACGCCGAGCGCTGTCGCGGGCGAGACGGCGCCGGACGGAATCGGCCGATTAGGACGCACGCGGGCGTCTTCCTCGCGGTCGGCGAAATCGTTCAACGCCATCCCCGCCAGATACAGCGCCGCCGACGCGCCGCAGAGCAGCGCAAAAGTGCCCCACGCCACATCGCAGCCGGCGCAGGCGACGAGAAAAAATCCGGCGATGATATCGGCCAGCGCGGTGAAGACGTTGGGCAGGCGGACGAGGCGGAGAAGAGGGATCATGGAACGCGTTTTGAATACACCCAATATCTTGGTGCAAAAGAAACGCTCAGAATCTTTTATCGCGTTGATAAAAATTACCGGCGCGATATACGGGGACTATTTCGCCGCAAAATTGTCCGCGGATCGCGACGGCTTCCTTGAACAGATTCCGCAGTTCATCTTCTGTCCTGTGGGAACTGGAGTATTCTGCAAGATAAAGCTCGATGGTGCGAATGAGGTCGAATGTGACTTCCTCGCATGTGCCGGCCTCGACGTCCCACGCCGCCGGCACGAACCAAGCTTGGAACTCATTCAGCGAGATTCTGTTATCGAGATAGCTCGCCACGTGCTCGACGATTTGCGTATAGAGGTTGTCCATGGCTCAAAATTTCCTGCGGGTGTCCGAAACCACGATGCGCAAAGTATTCAACTCGCACATCCTTCCTCGCATCAATTCCGGAGAGCTAAAACCCGAACTGCGGCGAGAAAACCACCCGTCGCCGCCATTGGCGAACGAGCCGTTTTGCACCCGAAGTCAAATCCTAGCATATCGCGACAGGAATGGCAAGAAGTTGGCCATTATCCACCGATACCTGCGCCCGGACGGGACAATTGGCTTATCCGGAAAGCCAGATCCAAAATGGCTGGTTCACAACAGCGTTATCTATGGCTTGTAGACCCATCCGCGAACGTCATATCCCGCGCCACAAAGACGCGCTCCCTCTCGTCCGTCACCCAGATCGCCTGCTTTTCGATTTTTGTAATTGTGTATTTGAATTGGTCGAGGTAATCGCCGACTTGCACTTGGATTGTGCGTCCATCTTTGGTTTTGACGTGCCCGTAAGTCTGGCCGTCCATTGTCATGAAGGCGGAGAACGCGACGGCGGCTGGAGGCGGGTCGTGAATTTCGGATGGGTTATGGCCAGGTGGTGGATTAGGTCCGCCACCGCCAGGTTGCGGCGGCGGAATTGGGACAGGATTCGGATTTGGCCACGATACGTGTCCCCCGCCGGGAATATCGGGCTTTTCGGGTTGGGCAATGTCGGTTTTCTTAATCACCGGCTGAAACGGATTCGCTCTCCCCGCCGCGTTCAACAATCCCGCGACGCTCGCGATTCGATTTGCGGGCTTCTCGGCAGCCACGGGCGCGGGCGGCGAAAGCGGCGAAATCATCGTCCCCGGTTTCAGTCCCGCGGGGCGCGATGTCATCAGATAATAGAAACATCCGGCGAGCAAAAACGCGACGCCGGAGAAGACCAGTTTTTCTTTGTTGATTCGGGATGAAGTGCGATTGTTCATGGCGGAAATCCCCTCGTGAGCACAAGAGAATTGAACCGCCGAAAAAGGCGCGCGTCACGTTTCCGTTTTCTGTTCTCCGCGCCTTTGCGCCTCGGCGTGAGAATTGAAAAACGCTGGATTTCACCGCGGCTTAATTGCCGAAGTTGATGCCCATGTTCTTGAGCCAGTTCTGGACGTTGCCGTTGCCGCCGAAGCCATTGCCATTGCCATTGCCGTTGCCGTTGCCATTGCCATTGCGGCCATTGTTGTTATTGCCGCCGCGCCCTCCGCGGGGCGTTTTGTTGTTATTGTTGTTCGCCGGCGGCGCTTTCGGCTGCGGCGCAGGGGCTGCCGCCGGTTTTTCTTTGGGTTTTTCTTTCTTCTTGGCCTTCTCGTCGGTCGAGTCGCCGGTGGCGCCGCCTTCAGCGTAACTTAAGTCGCGCGCTACGAACATGTGGTTGTCATCGTCGGTCACCCAGATCGCTTCCTTGTCGATTTTCGACACCGTGTATTTGAATTCGTCGAGGTAATCGCCGACTTTCACTTGGATCGTCGAACCGTCCTTCGTCTTGAGCAAGCCGTAGGTCTGGCCGTTCATGCTCAGCACCGCGGAGAAATCGACTTTCGCCACGATGTCGTTGGGATCGAACGCTTTCGGCTCGTCCTTCTTCTTTTCTTCTTTGTCCTGAACGGGCGGCGGCGGCGGAGGCGCCAAAGGCGCGCCGGTTGGAACTTTGCCCGGCACGTTCGTTTTGGCTTGAGCGACTTTCGTCAGATCGACGAACGGCTTGAACTCGTCGATGGGCTGGAACGGATTCTTGCGCTGGCGGTTGACGGGCGTGTTGGTGACGACGTTGGCGAATTGGCCGTCGTTCAAATAATAGCGCACATCGGCGACGCGCGGGTCGGGCTTTTCCTTGTCGATCGGGCCGGGCTGCGCCACGGTGCTGACCATTGTCCCCACGACAAGATCGGCGGGCTGCGACGTGAGCAGGTAGTACAGGCAGCCTGACAGGATCAGCACGCTGCCCAGGAAGATCAGCTTTTCCTTATTGAAGCCGTAAGAGGGCTGGCGTTTCATGATCGTTTAAACCTTCTTCTGGATGCAGTATAAACCGGTTTGGTCCATGCGCACCTTAAAAACACTCGAATCGGCTACTGCGGCGGCGGGGTCGCCACGCCTGGCCGCGTCGGTCCCAGGCGGCGGCGGCCGCCGGTTGAAGCGGGACCAGATTCTTTTTTGCCTTCGTACAGGCCGCGCGGATTGACTTTCGGATCGAAGAAATCCATGCCCGACACGTTCATCGTCACGATCACCTGCTCGTCTTTTTGCGGCCAGCGCTTCCTGGCGTTCGCGTCCGTCGAATCGCTTTTGAAATCGCGCTCTTCGCTCTTGTCGGCTTTGCTGTCGTCCAAAAACGGCGAGAGCACTTCAAGCTGGCGGATCACGAGGAACTGGCCTTCGGCGCGGACGGAATGCATGAAGTGAATGAAGGTGTTGGTGTCGCACATCAATTGAATCTTGACCGGGTATTCCTGAATGAAGACGGGCCAGGATTTCACCAGGTATTTTCGGAATTTCGGGTCGGCGGGGTTAAGGATTTTCGGATCGAACTTCGGATTGGGCAGCAGCGCCGTGGGACCGGTGGCTTCGGACGCGCGCGGTTCGACCTGCATGATGCGCATAAATGCCTCCGGCTTCTTGCCTAGGCTGTGCTCGCGCGTTTCTTCGTCCTTCTTCGCGTTGACACACAGCGTGATAATTGTCTCGGCAATGTGCAATTCGCGCAGCAGTTCGCGGGCTTTGGGTTCATCGAAGAGCGTCGCGGAGAGCGTTTTGAAACCGATGTCGTGATCGTCCAATTCGACGTTCGCGCTCACGCACAAGTCCACCATTTTGTTGCGGTCCTTCTCCCAGATCGAACGGAAATAATGTCCGGCCAGTGTGCTGTGCTGGAACTCCTTCGGAACGTCGGTCCATTCCGGAAAGGCGATGCGGTTGGATTTTTGCTTTTCGTCGATCTGATTCGCCACGAACGCATTGGCTTCCTTATACAAACGGTCGAGTTCACTGATGGCGGCGCTGTCGGAAAGCAGCGTGTTGGGATCGATCTCGCCGCTCTGCCCGAAATGCGCGGGCAGCAGCGGCCCGTAATGCGGCGCGTAATCTTTTTCGACGCTCTTGAGCGTCACGCGCGCGGCTTCCTGTTTGGCCAGCATTTCACCGTAGCCGTCGAAGGGCCAGCCGAAGGGGTAGAAGTAGAGCACGGCCACGAGAATCGCGCCGACGATCAGGCCGTTGATCAGTTTCTTATCGGTTGCGTCCATTGCCATAGTGGTAAGTCCTGAGTGCTGAGTGCTAAGTCCTGAGTGCTGAGTCCTGAGTTTAGGGCTTCGGCGCGGGTTTGTTGTCCACTGGGTCGTCGGGCAAGACGTAGACGGGTTTTTGCTTGGGCTGCGGCGGAACGGGTTGAACGGGAACCGGTTGCACAGGCTGCACCGGCAATTTCGGCTGCTGCGCAGGCGGGAGTTGCTGCACGGGGGGCTGAACAGGCACGGGCGGCACGGGCTGGACTTGAACCGGGGGAACTTGAACCGGCTGTACGGGCCGAACCTGCACCGGCGGTACCTGTACGGGCGGAACCTGTACGGGCTGAACCGGCTTGATCGGTTGGACGGGCTGAACGGGTTGAACTTGCACCGGCTGAATGGGCTGAGGCTGTATGGGTTGGATTTGGACCGGCTGAAGCGGCTGTGTGGGATTCTCAGCGGGCTTGGGTTGGAGCGGGTCCACATGCGCAGTTGGCGGCGCGGCTTTTTCGGGCGCTGCGGCTTTGTCGGCGGCTTTGGGATTCTTGTTCGGGCCGTGCGCGGGGGTCGTGACGGGCTTCACTTCTTTGGGCGGTGCGTCCGTGTACGCTTCCAGCACGAACTCCTGCAAGTAGTAGCCTTCCTTCTGCACGGTGTCCGTTGCGTACCAGATCGGGCGGATGTCTTTGAACAAATTGAGCGGATTGTCGGGGTTGTCGCGATCCGGGACGAGCCGGTCGAAGAATGTCTTCACCAGCGGGATGAGGTTCCCATTTTCCTTGCCGCGCAGGAAGCCGCGCAAATACACGCGCCGCTGGGCTTGGAATGTATCCGGCTCTTTATTCGCAGCGAGGGCTTTGGTGAGTTCCTCACGTGAATTGGCGGTATTTGTCGGTTTTCCAATGGGAGACGGCCCGTCTTCCGGCTTCACGCAATTTGGAATGCTTGTGGACAGGCAAGTCAAATATATGTCATCCTGAATGCGGCCTGTGTGTCCGTCGGCGTCGCGGTTTTTCAATTCGCCGAGGAGCGTGAGGAAATACGAGCCGGACTGCACGTTTTCGGTGATGGTCTTGAGGCGGTTGCGGTATTCGTCGTTTTCTTCCGCCAGTTTCACCACCTCGGAGTTTTTCGATTTGGCCGACTTCGCGGCGGTATCCGCAGTGGCGGCGTTGGCGTTGAGTTTGTCGGTGTTGCGGTAGGGCGTGTACATCAAGACACCCAGCGCCAGCAGCGCGGCGCCGGCGGCGTAATAGAGGTACGCGCCGCGCGCCCAGAATTCCTTGCGCGTTTTCACCGACTGCGGCAGCAGCATGAAATTGAACGCGCCTTTGCGCAGATCGCTCAAGGCCAGGCCCAGCGCGATGCAGAAAGTGTGCTGTTCGGCGCGCAGGTCTTCGGCTTGCGCGGGCGTGAGGCGGTTGAGCGAGAGGTTGCGCAGCGGTTCCAGCGGCTGCACTTCCACGCGCAAGCGGCGGCTCATGAATTCGGAGAGACCCTTGAGTTTGCTGCCGCCGCCGGTAATGTAGAGGCGGTCGAGCTTGAAGTTGGGCTGCTTGCACTGCTGCTTGGCGTTCATGACCACGTTTTCGATGGCCGCGCAGAGACTCGCCGCTTCGCGCACCATCGCGCCGGACATCTGGCGTTTGCGCTTGTCTTTTTCGTCGAGCTCCGCGCGGGGCAGAATCGCCGTTGCGCCGGGACCGCCGCCTACCGGAATGGAACTCGATTCCAGCAGCGGGTCGGCGGCGAGCATTACCGTCGATGCGCCGGGCGGGCCTATCAGCATGGTCTTGGCGGGATCTTGCAGGGGCACGAGGTCCACGACATCCGACGCGCCAGCCGAAGTCGGCGGCGGCACGGGCGCAGGTTTGGCCGCTGGGATGGGGGCGCTTTTCTTCGCGGCGTCTTCTTCTTCGAGCGGCTGCAATTCAAATTCGTCGATGCGCTCCGCCTTTTTCGGCGCGGAAGCGGCGGGTTTGGGCGGCGTCGCGGGTTTGACAGGAACTGGCGCGGCGGATTGAACAAGCGGCTTTACCGGCGCGGGCGCGGAAGAAGAGGAGGCGGACGCTGCGGGCGCGTCCGACAGGTCGATGTCGTCGAACGACGGAATTGAGAAATCCATCCCACTATTGCCTTCGAGTTTGATGCGCGGTTTCGAGGCGGTTTCGCCAGTGCCCGACTCCGCTGGCGGCGTTTCCTGCGCGGACGCTGACGCGGCGGAGCCAGATACGCCGGGGGCTTTGCTTTGCGATGCGCCGTTGACGGGGCGGGTGAGTTTCGCCGCGTCGGCGACGCGCGCGCGGCGCGCTTCCTCGCTGGCGGGGTTGGTGCTGCTCGATCCGGCGCCGGGAGCTTGCGTCACGGCCGGGCGCGCGGGCAGGCCGGGCTGCACGGCGCTGCTGGCGGCGCGCGGAATAATCGTGGTGCCGCCGGCGCGCGGAATGCGCGCGGCGCGCTGCACGGAACTGGCGCCCGGGGCGACGTCGAAACAGATTTCCGCCGCGGTTTTCTTCAACTCTTCGGCTTCGTTCCATTCGATTTTCAAATCGTCGGCGAGATTCTGCGTGAAGCGCCGGCCGCCGCCCATCACCGTGCGCGCGTAATACAGCGCGCCGTTTCTGCAAACCAACAGCGTCAGGTCGTCCGCGCCAATGTCCACGACGGCCACGGTTTTGTCGGGATCGAAGCCGTGGCCGTGGTAGTAGGCGCTGAAGAGCGCCAGCGCTTCCAGATCGAGTTCGATTTCGCCCAGCCCGCTGCTTTTGGCCTGGCCGAGCAATTCGAAAGCGAATTTGTCTTCGCACTGGCCCACGATCACCGTGTATTGGCCGCTGGTTTCGGGCACGTCCATGATGTGGTAATCGTGCGCTTGCGTGACTTTGTCTTCGGGGCCCTGGACTTGGTATTTGACCAGCATTTCCAGGCGCCACGGCGGGACGGGAGGAATCTGAAGGTACTTGATCGCGGTGTTTCCGCCGCCGGCGCCAAGCCGCCGCGTGTCCGCGCGCAAACGGGCGCTGCGCACCAATTCTTTGAGCTTTTCGCCGATGGCCAGCGAGCGGTCTTCGCTTTCGGGCATGCGCGTCAAATCGCCGATGGGCATGGTGCCGGCGCCGATCACTTCGACCGGGCCGCTTTTCCCGGCTTTCAGGACGACGCCTTTGATAGCTTCGGCGCCAATATCGATACCCGCAGTGGTGCTCATGGGAACTCCGTGTTTAGTCTGGCAGCACAGGACGCATTAGTAGGGTAAACAGCCGTTTTGCGTCTGAGTTACAGGAATTCGTTGAACGTTACACGTTAAACGTTACACGTTTTTATGACGCGAACGACTCTCGCATCGCCCTATTAACGTCTAACGTGTAACGTTTAACATTTAACTGCTGTTTACTTAATAATCTCCGCCGCTGCGCCGCCGGTATTGGCCGCTGCGGGCGCTTCGACGACCTCTTCCTGCGCCACGCCCCAACCTTTGGGCTGCTTCACGATGGCGTTGACGCGGGCGCTCTGGGCCAGTCGTTCCATGCGCTGGCGGGGCGGCAGGTTCGAGACGTTTTCGCCGCCGCGTTCGATCTGCACGGCTTTGCGCGCCGCGGCGAGCGCCTGTGTTTCGGCGTATGCCGTGGCCGGGTCGCTTGAGAAGACGCTCACGGGCTGTTTGCCGGGCGGATAGTCTTTCGGCTTCACTTCGATCCCATTTTCGTAGGGCGCCGGCAGCAGGCTGGCCCCGCGGTGCGACATGTCAGAGACCTGGCCCGGAGCATGGTTCGAACCGCCTTCGCGGATGTCCACGTCGTCGACCGCGGGCTTGGTGAAATATGTCCGGCCGCTCGGCGAAATGATGTTGGCTTCGACGATGATCATCAAGTTGTCCTTGGTCTTGGTGTCGTCGCGCGATTTGAAGATTTCGCCCAGCAGCGGGATTTTGCTCAAGCCGGGGATGCGCCGCTCCTGGTGTTCGGAACGGTTGCGGATCAAGCCGCCGATGATGCAATAGCCGTTGTCTTCCAGCACCACGTCGGTTTCGAGGCTGGTCTGGTCGATCGTCGGGCGCTGAATGGTTGGCGGCGTCCCGTTGTTGTTGTTGGCTTGCGAAATGTCGAAGGTTTGGAACTGCGAAATGCTCTGCCCCTGCGCGAGCGAGTCGATGATGGGGTTCAAGTGCAGGTTGATCGTCTTCAAATCGCGCCCGATGGAGGGCGTGACGGTGAGCGTGAAGCCGATGTTCTCTTCGTCGAATTCGGGAATGAATGCCGACGTCGTGCTCTGGATCACGCCGGTCGTAACCACGGGATTTTCAACCGGCCGCAGGTCGGTGATGTATGAGAAGTGCGTCGTAACGTCGATGACCGCCTCCTTATTGTTGATCGCCAGCACCTGCGGTTCGGAGAGAATCTTCACTTTGTCGCTGGTCGCCAGCGCGGCGAGCGTGATCTGGTAGGTGGGGTCGGTCTTCGATCCGACCAGGCTTAGGACCGACGCGCCGGGCGTGCCGGCCGTCGTAAACACCCCGGCGCCGCCGTTAAGAGTATAGGCAAGAGCGGGGTTTTTGATGGGGCCCTTGGTCGGGTCGGTGTTGACTTGGCGCGTCAAATTGTCGAGGTTCAAACCGATCGATTTTTCCGTGTTGAACTGAATGTCCAAAAAGCGCGTCTTAATCAGGCACTGAATCGCGGGCTGATCGAAGAAGTCGAGGAACTGGCAGACGCGCTCGTGCCCGGCCGGCGTGGTGTGGACGATCAGGTTGTTGGACTGGCGGTCGATCAGGTAATCGGAACCTTCGGGGAGCACGTATGCGGATTTGGCATCCTTCATCCATTTGAGCACGGTTTCGATGTACGTGGGTTCCTGCTGATTGGCGCCGCCTTGGCCCTGTCCCTGGCCTTTGTTTTGTCCATTGTTGCCGCGGCCGCCGCGCGGTCCGCCACCCTCTCGCCCGCCACCGCCGCCGCCGCCGCCCCCGCCCCCACCGCCGCCGCCGCTGCCGCCGCCGCCCGAGACGGTGCTCACCAGCCCGTAGTGCAGCGGGTACACGCGCGGGAACATCAGCTTCTTCAGATCGCTGTCGGCGTTGGCCGTAATCCACACCGCGTTGTCGGTTATGTTATACGAAATGCCGTCGTTGTTGCGGACGATGTATTCGAGGACTTCGCGCAGTTTCAGGTCGTTGACGTGCATGGTGATCGATTTGCCGTCGAGCGCGGACGGGTCGGCCACGATGTTGACGCCGGTCAGGTCGTAGAGCGTGTTCATCACGAAATCGAGATCGGCTTTCATGAAGGACGCGGTGATGGGCTGTTCGAGCGCGTCCGCCAGTTTTAGCCGGCGGTAATAGCTGGGGTCGTCGAGGCGCGTGGGGAAATGCGGGCGTTCGGTGGGCCAGCGGTACGTCGGCGCCGTGGCGTGTTCGTCCGTCTCTAACAAGCGGCTTTCGTCCGTTCGTTCGCGCGCCTTTTCGGCGATGCGGCGGTCGGCGTCGTCCAATTTTCCGCGCGCCATGCGCTTCATTTCAGCGGCTTCGACATTCGACGGATCGGATTTCATCATCTCTTCGGAGATGTCGTAGGCGCGGTTGTAGTCCTTTTCCTTGTACGCGCGCTTTGCCGCTAGCAGGTATTCCTTGGTCTTCGATTTCAGGTCCCGGAAGTCCTCGGCCTGTTGAGTGAATTCGTCGTCGATGGCGTGCAGCGGCGGGCGCGGCGGCTGCGGCAGCGGCGTTTCGGTCAGACCGTCTTGCGGACCCGGATAGCCGCCGGCCGTCGAGACGTTGCCGTCGTACGGTTCCGGCATTTTGTTCTGCGCTTCCTTGGGCTTGGTCACGGGTTCGTCGAGCCAGTATTTGGTGCGCGGGTGGGAGGCTTTGTCGGGCTGCTTGGCTGCCTGATCGTCGGGCAACTTCGGCGCGGTGACATCGCCTTCGCCAGCGGCAATCAAACCGATCACGAGTAAAGCAAAGACTCCAACCGAGCGAAGCGTGACCAAAGCAAGCGTTGCGCGGCGCGAAGCCGGCGCGCGGTGAATGCCCATTTGAAAATCCCCCCTGCTATTGCGACGTGTGTCCAAAGCATTTCCCACTGCTGTGGTGAAGGACTACCACATGCGACGTGCCGCGCCGGTCACACGGTATTCCCGCGCAAGCCGGGGCATAATGCCGCAAATTTATGAGGGGATCATAGCGGAAATGCAGGGTGAGCGCAATCGTTTACTGGCCTGCGCAGCGCGGATTTTCGAGGGTCATCGTGCCGGTGACTTCGATGATAAATCCGCCGGCTTTGGGGAGCTGCTTGTTGTTTGAAATGCTTTTGCGCTTGTCGTTGACGGTGAATTCCAATGCGCCTTCGTTGGTCACCGAAACGGTCGCGCGATATTTGGGAAGGCTTTCGGGCAGAGGGTGCGTCGCGATCAGCGCGGGGTCGAGACTGCCGTTGAAATATTTCATCACCATGTCGTTGGGACCGTAGACGCGGCATTCCCTGCCTTTGAAGAGCACGCCGTAACCGCTGAGCGTGAGGTCCATGAATTTCGGGTCGTTAAATCCGTTGCGCACGCAGGCCTTCACCGAGCCGCTGCCGCCTTTGAGCACGAACAGATCGATGCTCCCGTTCGCCTTCGCGGCTTCAAGTTTTCCGTCGATGGCTTCGTACACGCCCGGAGCTTTCTTGACCCACACGCCGCTGACCGTGGCCCAGCCCAGCGCTTTCAATTCGCGCTCGACGTCCGGCAGCGTGCTCGTGGGCGGGCTGGCAGAGGCTTTCTGCGCGGCGGCGATGAATTTGGGCATCTTCTCCGGCGCCAGCAGCGCCGCGAGTTTCAGCTCGCTGACGCGGCCCGCGGCGGCGTCGATCGTCAACGAATCGGGCGTCTTCTTCACGAGGCGGTCAAGGTCCAGCGCGTAGTCTTCGAAGAGCGCGTTCAAGCGCGGCGCGAAGGGGTTGAGCGCTTTGATGCGGCGCTCGGCTTCGTTGCGTTTTGCGATGGTGCTGGGCGCGTTCTCCTGCGCGTAAACGAGCGCCGCGCGCTGGTAAAAATCGCAGGCGGTATGCGCATTGCCTTCTTTTTCGAAGAGCCTGGCGAGTTCGAAAAGCGCGTCGGGGCAGTTTTCGTCGTTGGCCAGAGCCTTGTAAAGCATCTCCTTGCCCTGCTCGGCATTGCCCTTCGCGACGAGCGACGCGCCGGCCACGGCCAGCGCGTCGGCGATGGAGCGTTCGGAAGCGACCAGCGCCGTGCAGAGACCTAGCGCCAAAATAAGCGCAACGGGCCGATGGGAAATTGTAAATAGGTTCACGCGACAAGTTCCTTAAAGAGCGCGCAAAAAAATTCCGCCGAATCAGCGGAATTGTAGCGCGGTCTTCAGGAAGCGCAATGATGAGGCGATTTTCGAAATAGGCCCTATAAGCCCTTTGGGCCCTATGGCACAATGAATGGCATGCAAAATTGCGCGCCGTTACTGCCCCGCGCAGCGCGGATTTTCGATGATCATCGTGCCCTTCACTTCAATCACGAACGGGCCGGTGCGCGGGAGTTTGGGTTCGCTGATGCGCAGGATGCGTTTGTCGTTGAAGGTGTATTCCAGCACGCCGTCGGCCACGGTCATCATCACCCGATTGCGGGGATTGGCTTCGGGGACCAGTTCGCTCTTGGCGTAAGTCGGGTCCATGCGCGAGCCGCCGCCGAACATCATGCCCGAATAGCTCGACGGCGTGTAGACTCTGACTTCGCGCTTGCCCAGCGACATGCCGTAGCCAGTGTAGTCAGAGTAGAAGGTGTCGTTGCCGTTGAAATCGTTGCGCACGGCGACCTTCACCGTGCCCGTTCCGCGCTGGACGGAGACATCGACAGCACCGTTGACCTTGGCGACTTCGAGTTTGCCGTCGGTGACTTCGTACACGCCCGGCGATTTTTTGACCCACACGCCGGTGATGGTGGTCCAGCCCTTTTCCTTCAATTCGCGCTCCACGTCTGGCGCGACTTTGGTGACGGGTTTTGGATCCGTCATGGAGAAGCCGTTGGAAGAACGTTTGGGCGGCTTGGGTGTTGTGTCGTTCTTATTGGCGTCGGCGTCGGCGACTTTCGCGGCCTGCGCGTCGGCATAGAATTTGGGCAGCTTGGCCGGCGCGATCACGTTCGGCATTTTCAATTCGTTGACGCGAGCGAGCGCGGCGTCTTGCGTGATGGTGTCGGGAACTTTCTTGACGAGCTTGTCGAGGTCCTGTGCGTAGTCCTCAAGCAGCGCCAGCATGCGCGGTGCGAAGGGGTTGAGCGCGCGCACGCGCTTGTCGGCTTCGGCGCGTTTGGCGGTTGTGTTGGTCTTGTTCTCCTGCGCCATGATCAGCGACGCGCGCTGATAGAAATCGCAGGCCGCGGCGGCGTTGTTTTCCTTGTCGAAGATTTTTGCGAGTTCAAAAATCGCATCAGGACAAGTCTCGTCGTTGGCAAGCGCTTTGTAGAACATGTCCTTCGCCGCGGCGAGATTGCCTTTCGCGGCCAGCGTTGAACCGGTGGCGGCCAGCGAATCGGCGAGCGCGCGCTCTGAGGCGAACGTCGAGAACGCGAAGAGCAAGGCGGCGAGCAAGATCGTAAGTCTCATCTGCATTCCTCCAGGGTCGGCCGTATGGGACTTCAGCAACTCAGGACTCAGCAACTCAGGACTCAGCACTCAGGACTCAGCACTCTTAGTGCGACAGGATCGTCATTTTCATGCAGGCGTAGCGCAGCATCGACGCTTCCTTGGCTTTCTCGGCCAAATCGCCGTTGTTCAACTTTTCGTCTTCGATGCGCACGTACAACACGTCCGCGCGGATGAACTGCTCCAGCGCTTTCGCGACGTTGAGCTGATTGCCTTCGGAACCGGGCGTGGCTTTCGCGTAGAAGCCTTTGCCTTTGGCGTGCGCGTCTTTGAACGCAGGCACCAGCGCGTCTTTGGCCATCTTCTTGGTCTCTTCGTCGGCGGCTTTTTCGAGCGCTTCGACGTCCACACCGGTCTTGGGACCCGTGTCTGCGACATTCGCGGGGGGCGGTGTGGGCGGCGTGCTGCTAGTGGTTTTCGGCGGCGGCGGCGCCGGTTTGGCGACCTTCTTCGCCGATTCTTTCAGCTTCTTTGACAACTGGGCGACTTCGTCTTTCTGTGGCGCGGCAAAATCGCGCTCCAGCAGGCCGGCCGCTTCCTTGCCGTATTCGGTGTCACTGTATTTCTCGGAAAGCGATTTGGCGAGCGTGGCGGCTTCCGGCTTGCTGCCGGTGCCGAGTTTGTACCACATTTCGGCGAGCATCGCGGA
>DATGGK010000201.1:0-66021 GCA_035308565.1 Planctomycetota bacterium
AGCCGCCGCGGTATCCACAAAATTCACGTTGCCAAAATTCGGGTTGCCGGGATGGTGATCGATGTCCACGATTCTTGCGCCGCCGAATTCCTCCGGCGTGATCTTCCCGATGCGTTTGAGGTCCGTCGAATCCAGCACAAAAACCAAGTTCGCGCCGAGCGGCGCGCCGGGACGATGGCGGCGGATCATGGCATCCGGATCGAGGTTCAGATAGCGTTCCGGCGTCGGGTCGGCGTTCACGATCTCCGCGCGTTTGCCCTGAGCGCGCAGGATCGAGCAAAGCGCGACTTCGCTGCCGATGCAGTCTCCGTCGGGGCGTTCGTGTCCGATAATTGCGACCGAAGCTGCAGTATCGACCAGACCCTGAATTAACGCCGCGGTGGCGCCGTCGCCGGGTTCGCCGCAAACACTCAAAAGAGCGGAGTTGCTTTGTAAGGATTTAGCGTTTGGCAAAGTCATATTATGCGGCGACCGATATGGTCTGTTTCTTCCTTGAAGGAGCGGGACTGGTTGCGGGCAGGGATCAATTTCCCGATGCCTCTTTTAGCGTAGGTGTTGTGAATTGCGAGAAAAGAGCGCAATTTTTTGCACATGAGCGGGTAGTGGGGATAAAGGCGCGGACAGAAAATGGGGCTTAAAGGCAATCTCGCGGTTGTCAATCTCGCGGACGTTTTCCAGATGCTCTCGCGCGGCAAGTCCACCGGCTTGCTGCGTGTGCAGGCGCCGGAAGGCACGCGCTTCATTGAGCTGCAGGACGGCTTCATTTCGCTGGCCGGCCGCGCCACTCAATACATTCAGCTCGGCGACCTGCTGCTGGCGCGCAAAGCCATCAACGATGACAGCCTCAACACCGCTCTCAAAATTCACAAAGAAAACGGTATGGTCCTGGGACAAGTCCTGATCGAGATGAATTACGTCAACAAGAACGCGCTCGAGGACGCGCTGCGTTTTTTAACGGAGGAAGAAATCTGCGATCTGTTCACGCTGCGCGAGGGCGATTTCGATTTTCTTGCGAACGCGTCGCTGGACACAAAAATCGCACCCGGCGGCGGAGCCGTTCGATTGAAAATCGATCCGGACAGCCTATTGCTGGAAGCCGCGCGGCGCGCCGACGAGTGGCACGACATCGAACAGCGCATCACCACGCAATCGCTGCTCTTCCGCATGACCGAGGACGGCATGCGCGTGTACCGCGATGCCGACAGCATCTCGGACGAAGGGCGCGTGATCATGCGCCTGCTTCAAGCCAATCACACAGTGGAAGGCATCGTTCAAAAATCGTGCCTGGGGCGACTGAACACGAACCGCATGATTTTGGAATTGTGGGATGCGCAGCTCGTCGAACCAGTGCCAAAGAGCGAGTACCTCAATTACGCCAAGCTGCAAATGGAAGCCGGGCAGGTCGCCGACGCGCACCGCATGGCCGTTCATGCGTCGAAAGTCGGTTCGCCGGACGCAATCAAGGCTGCCATCCCGTTTATTGAAGTGCTGCGCAAACAATTGGCCGCAGCCGACGACAAGCCAGCCTCGGTTGCGACGCCAGTTGAACGCAAAGGCTCATCGCCGACGATCAAGAAGCCGGTGGTGCAGAATCTGATTATCCGCAAGCGGCGCTTGCCGCTGGCTAAGATTGCGCTGGTCCTCATCGCCCTTGGAGGACTGGGTTACGGCGCGTTTTGGTACGTCACCCGTGGGAACAGCGCTCACAAGGAAGGCCTGACCCAATTCGACGAGCTAAAACGCGATACGGCGACCATGCTCGGCAAACGGAAATTCAACGATGCGCTGGCGCGCGTGAAAACGTATGCCCCGCCCGACCCGGACCTCAAGGCCGAACATGAAAAGTTCGCGAAGAGCATGCAGACTGAAATCGAAACGCAACTCGCGCAGGACCTCAAGGATTTCAGCCCGAAAATTATCACAGGCCTCACGCGCGCCGACCTGGATGACATACGCAATAAAATGCGCGATTACGACGGCATCAAGATCGAAGACAAGCAGACGCTTGTGGAACAGAACAAGCTGAAGAAGAAGCTGCCGGATTTGGAGGAACTGATCCGCACCGTCGAATTCCGCGCGCGCCTGGACGGATTGCGCAAGAACACGCGCGAGCAGACGCCGGACCAATTGATTGCCTCCTACCGCGAGATGCTCAAAGCCGATCCGCCCGAAATCGTCGGCAAGGAAGCGCGCGCCGACCTGCTGAAGCTGCTTGCGCCGCGCGACGACGCGCTGCGGCTTCTGGCGAAAGGCCGCGACATGATGGAAAAGGGCGATTACAACAGCGCGCGCAGATTGAGCGAGGCCGTGAAGAAACAATGCGCGGGCACGCAGCTTGGGACGGAAGCGGAGAAGCTTGCCAAAGAACTGACCGACCGCGAAACAAAAGCCGCCGAGGAACTCTCGAAAATTCATAACATGATCCTGCAGCGGCGCGCCGAAGAAGCGCGCGCGACCGCGACGGCGCTGCTGGCCAGTCACCCGCCGGCGGAGGCGTTCGCCGATGCCGTCAAAGAACTGCGCAAGTTGCAAACGGACGTTCCCGAAGCCGATTTGAAGCAGAAAGTGCTGGCGGCGCATCAGGGGGAAGACATTGATGCGCCCCATTCGCGCGCAAGCATTCTCGAAGTCGTCAACCAGTACCCTTTCTCTGAAGCGGCAGCCGGCGCAACACTGCGCGTCAACCTCACGAGTTCGCCCGATGGCGCACAGGTCTCGTATCACGACAAACCGATCGGCAAAACGCCGATGTATGTCGATCTGCCGGTGATGGGGCCGGTCGAGCTGACGTTTACGCTGCCCGGCTACGAGCCCGAAGACAAAATCGAATGTAATTTCCGCGGCGAACGCATCCACGCGGATTTTGTGCGCAAACCGCAGGCCGCGGTGCAGGCGCCATTCCCCGCCGAAGCTGGCATAATGACCGTCAACGACCTGCTGCTGCTGGCGGGCGGGAACGAACTGACCGTGTGCAAACGCAGCACGCTTGAAGTGCTGCGCCGTGTCAACCTCGAAGGCCCGCCGCTGCCTGTTAAAGAACAGAACAAAACCGTGCAGCCGCGTGCTCTGCCCAAAGGCGAATTGAAGCTGCGCGGCTTAAGCGCGAACACCGAGGACGCGGAAGCGTTTGCGTTTGTTTCCTGCAACGGCCCCTACTTTTTTCAAATTCCCACCAACGGCGTCGAATTCCACCGCATTCAATCCGAGCCAGGCGCCGTGGGCGCGCCACAAATGTATCGTCCGAAGAAATCGACGGCCACGAAACTGATCTCGCTGATCTCGCGTTCCGCCATCGACGTCTACTCCGCCGAACGCAATCCAATCATCAAACAGATGATCTCGGACGCATATAACGCGTCGATCGACGTGCCCATCGGCCTTGCCTTCGACGGTGACACCTACTTTGTGCCGCGCGAAAACAACCTGATCTATGCCGTCGAAGGGTACCGCGGGGACGTCAAATGGAAGATGCCCTGCGAGACGCGCGTCAGCCTGCCGCTGGCCCTCGGCCGCGAGCCCAGCGGCGGCACGCTGGTTGGCATTGCCGATGTGAAGGGGCATATTCTCGTGCGCGACGCTGACGCCTTTGGCAGAGAGAAAAGTCATTCCGATCTCGACGCCCCGTGCCTGCTGGGCCTGGCCGCGGCGCCCAATGGTTTCATCGCCGCCACGGACAACAATGCGCTGAGCCTGGTCTCCGTTTCAGGCGGCCCGCCGGTGTGGACCACGCCGCTGCAAGGCAAGCCGCTTTTCACGCCGATGGTTTGGATTCCGGAAAAGAAGCAGCACAATGCCGTGCCCTTGACACTCGTCTGCACCGAATCGATGGGCGGAAATTACATGCTTTGCGCCTACAATCTTGCCGATGGCACACTGGCTTGGCGCGGACGAATCGGCACCAAGCCGCTCACGGGCACCGCCGGCCCCGACGCCGTCTACGTCAGCACTATGGAAGGCGAATTGGTGAAATTCGATTACACCGCTCCCGCGAATTGAGTGATGAGCGACGAGCGATGAGTGAAAAGCGCGACGCGCTTCACCTCAGTTCGCTCAGCACTCAGGACTCAAAATTTCCTTCAGATTTTTTCAATTCGCCGCGTCTTTCTTCAGTCGGATTTGGAGGAAAGCGCATGATTACCATTCGGAAATCCAAAGATCGCGGGCACGCCAATCACGGCTGGCTCGACACCTACCACACGTTTTCGTTTGCTGATTATTACGATCCCGCGCACGAGAGTTTTCGATCGTTGCGCGTGATCAACGAAGACCGCGTCGCGCCCGGACGCGGCTTTGGCATGCATCCGCACAACGACATGGAAATCGTCACGATTGTGCTCGAAGGCCAACTGGCGCACCGCGACAGTTTGGGCACGGGATCGGTGATCCGCCCCGGCGACTTGCAGCGCATGTCCGCGGGCACCGGCATCGAGCACAGCGAATTCAATCCGTCCGAGACGCAGCACGTGCATTTGTATCAAATCTGGCTGAAGCCCAGCGCGCGCGGGCTCATGCCCAGTTACGAGCAGAAAGCATTCGACGAAAACTCACGCGTCAACGCGCTGCAACTCGTGGCTTCGCCCGACGGCGCGAACGGGTCGCTCACGATTCATCAGGATGCGCGCTTGTATTTGAGCGTAATTGAAAATGGGCGCACGCTGCCGTACGCTGTGCAGCCGGGCCGCGCGGCGTGGCTGCAAGTGCTGCGCGGCGCGCTGGACCTCAACGGCATTAGGCTCAACGAGGGCGACGGCGCAGCGATCGAAAAGGAACGCGAAGTAGCCTTAATGGGCGCGCACGACGCCGAAGTGTTGTTGTTCGATCTCGCATAAGTAGAACGGAGCTCTAGCTCCGTTCAATTTTGGAGGGAATTTGCATGGGCGCAGCACCTCGCATTGTTGCATTCGCGGGCAGTTTGCGGAAAGAGTCATTCAACAAAAAACTGGCACGCATCGCCGCCCAAGGCGCGACGAACGCCGGAGCGGACGTGACATTCCTCGACCTGAAGGAATACCCGCTGCCGATTTTCGACGAGGATCTTGAAAAAGAATCCGGCATTCCGGCGAAAGCAATGGACTTGAAAAAAATCTTCATCGCCTCCGATGGCCTGTTGATTTCCGCGCCGGAATACAACAGCTCGATCACGGCGGTGTTGAAGAACACGATCGACTGGCTTTCGCGCCCA
The DNA here is from genome assembly GCA_035308565.1 of Planctomycetota bacterium. Lineage (GTDB taxonomy): Bacteria > Planctomycetota > SZUA-567 > H5-PLA8 > H5-PLA8 > JANXLS01. The sequence continues at coordinate 5,183 of DATGGK010000201.1, forward strand.
GTGCCGGGCGAGGAATCGCTGGCGGCGTTCAAAGGAAAAGCCGCGGTGTTGATGAGCGCTTCGCCCGGCGCGCTCGGCGGCCTGCGCGGATTGGTGACGGTGCGTTCCATTCTTGGAAACATCGGCGTGGTTGTGCTGCCAGAACAAATCGCCGTGCCAAAAGCGCACGAAGCATTCAACGCTGACGGAACGCTGAAGGATGGCAAGATGCAGGAGAGCATTGCAAAGCTTGGCGAGCGTTTGACGATGGTGGCGCGAAAGTTGAAAAGCAATTGAGCCGCGTCAACCAGAGGGTGCTACTGCGGGCTTGTCTTGCTGTGCACCGCTACGCTCAATCGTGCTTTGACTATAATCAGAAAATTATGTTGAAACATGCTCAGCCGCGCATTCCGCCTGGTGGCATTCATTACATATTTTGAATTCTTCGCCTTTGAGCGCCAAGGCCCCGGTGGGGCAGGCTTCGGCGCATTCTTTTGCCGCGCGCTGCAAACCTTCACCGAGAGACGCTTGGAAAGGGACGCTGACGCGCACATGAAAACCGCGGCCGACGAAGGACAGGCCGAGCGGCTCCGCGTGTTTTTGCGCGATTTGGATGCACAAACCGCAGCGGATGCATTTGCCCGGCTCGTAGACCACGAAAGGATGATCGTCCACAAATTCGACAGGGCGGCGCTCTCCTTTGTAGCGCGCCTGGCTGGCGCCAGTGAAGCAGGCGGCGGTGCGAAGACGGCACGCGTCGGCCTTGCGGCAATCGCAATGCAGGCAGCGTTGCGCTTCGGCGATCGCTTCCTCGGCGTGGAAGCCGATTGTGTTTCCGCTCGCCGGCGAAATTCGGCTGACGGCGCTGGCATGCGCGAGGAATTTCAAGGCTTGTTCTTTGTCGAGAATCCCCAGCCGCGAATTGAACGGCTTGGGTTCGGCGCGAATCGTTTCGCCTGCGACAAATTGCGCGATGGCATGCGCGGCGAATTTTCCCTCAGCGACGGAGCGAATCGAAACCCGGCTGCGCCGCACGGCATCGCCCGCGGCAAACACGCTAGGCGTGCTGGTCTGCCACGTTTCTTTGTCGATCTGAACGCCATACGTTGACGCCTTTAGGCCGAGCGCAGTCACAAACGCGGGCTTGATTTCGCCCAGAGCAAGCAGCACGGCATCGAACGCGCCGCGTAGCGCGTCGAGCGTGAAATCAACGCCGAGGCGCGAGTTCATTTGAAAACGTGCGCCGAGTTTTTCAATGATGCCGATTTCACCATCTAGCACACTGCGCGGAAGGCGGTCGCCGGGAATCTGATAACGCAAAGGGCCGCCGGGCAACTCATTGGCGTCGAAGAGCGTGCAATCGATTCCCGCTTGCTGAATGTGAAACGCGGCGGCAAGGCCGGTTGGCCCCGTGCCGACGATCGCGACTTTTTTTCCGCGCGGCGGAGCGCAAGGCGGAAGGTACGGCGCGCTCGTGGCGAGATCGACGTCCGCTGTGTATTGCTTGAGCAAACATATCGCGACAGGCGTGTCGGTTGAGCCTCGGCGGCAGGCGCCTTCGCAGGGCTTGGGACAAATGCGCCCGAGAATGGCTGGAAGCGCAATGTCGGCCTTGACCGTCTCAATCGCCGCGCGCATGTCGCCGCCCGCGATCTGGCGGATCATCAGCGGGATATTCATGTGCGCGGGACACGTCACATGGCACGGGCCCATGCAATCGCCGAAATGATCGCTGAGCAAAAACTCAATCGCGGCGCGGCGCATCGCGCGCACGCCGGCGCTCTCGCTTTCGACGCGCATGGCTTCTTCCGCTTTGTACGCGCACGAGGGCACGAGTTTTCCACTGGGCAACAGGCGCACCAGACAGGCCATGCAGGAGGTGGAGGGCGAGCAGTCCTCGCGAAAACACAGCGTCGGGATTTCGATGCCAAGTTTGCGCGCGGCGTCGAGAATCGTCGCGCCGCCGGGCACCTCCACTTCGTGATTGTCGATCGTCAGTTTCGGCATGTTTCAATTCACGACGATGGCGTGCTCCGGGCAGACTTGTTTGCACGTGTCGCAGCGGGTGCATTTATTCAAGTCGATATCATGTTTTTGATATGGTGTCATCGGAATTGCGTTCACGGGACATTGCTGCGAACAAATCGTGCAGCCAATGCACGCATCGGTGACGTAATAGCCGATCAACGCTTTGCATTTTCCCGCAGGACATTTTTTCTGCAAATGCGCTTCGTATTCGTCGCGAAAGTATTTTAGCGTCGTGAGCACCGGATTGGGCGCAGTTTTTCCAAGTCCACACAGACTGCCTTGGTTGACCACCTTCGCGAGATGCTCAAGTTCTTCAAGGTCACCTTTCTTTCCCTGTCCAGCACAAAGCCGTTCGAGGATATCGCGCATGCGGCGCGTGCCGATGCGGCAGAAGGTGCAGCGCCCGCACGATTCGGTCTGTGTGAATTGTAGAAAGTAGCGCGCGATATCCACCATGCAATCGCACTCGTCCATCACCACCATGCCGCCGGAACCCATGATTGCGCCGACGGCGGCGAGCGCCTGGTAATCGACTTTCGTCTCCGCGAGCGACGCGGGCACGCATCCGCCCGACGGGCCGCCGACTTGCACGGCCTTGAATCGTTTGCCGTCCGCTATGCCGCCGCCGATTTCTTCAACGATTTCGCGCAGAGTGATGCCCATCGGCACTTCAATCAGTCCTCCGCGCGCAACTTTTCCGGCGAGCGCAAAAACTTTTGTGCCGCGGCTGTCGGGCGTGCCGTGTTTCGCAAACGCAGCCGCGCCGTTGCGCATGATCCACGGGACAAGCGCGAGTGTTTCGACATTGTTGATCAGCGTCGGCTTGCCCCACAATCCGCTTTCCGCGGGGAACGGCGGGCGCAGGCGCGGCATGCCGCGGCGCCCTTCGACGGACGCCATCAGCGCCGTCTCTTCGCCGCACACAAATGCGCCCGCGCCTTGTACGATCCGCATGTTCAATTTGAAGCCGCGGCCCATGATGTTGTCACCGAGTAGGCCGAGCATTGAACAGCGCGTCAGCGCTTCGCCGATGCGCTTGACCGCCAGCGGGTATTCGGCGCGAATGTAAAAAATGCCTTCGCTGGCGCCCGTCGCGCGCGCGGCAATCGCCATGCCTTCGATCACGCGATAAGGGAACGATTCGAGGATCATGCGGTCCATGAACGCGCCGGGATCGCCCTCGTCGCCGTTGCAGATGACGTATTTCAAATCGCCTTTGGCCGCGCGCACCGCCGCCCATTTCACGCCGGACAAAAACCCCGCGCCGCCGCGCCCGCGCAATCCCGATTCGCGAATTTGCTCGATGATTTTTTCCGGCGCGATTCCGTCAAGACATTTCCGCAGCGCGCTTAATCCGTCGTGGCGCAAATATTCGTTGATATCGAGCGGATCGATGCTGCCGCAAAGTTCAGTGGCGATGTGAACTTGCCGCCCAAGAAATGCATCGACGGGCGGATCGCGCACATCGATGGCGTGGCGCTCGATTGCCTCGTCCGGCGGGCCTTCGAAAATGCGCGAAATCGCATTGCCGCACACCCGGCTTGCGCGGCGCCACCAACTCGGCGCAGGAAAATGGCGGGCCACAATCGAGTCCGCGTCATCCGCAGTTACCTTCGCGTAAAGCGCGGGCGCTTTTCCCGGAACAACAACTTCAACCATCGGCGTTTGATGACAAATGCCGACGCACCCGACGCGCTTGATGGCAACTTTGGCGCGCGTGCGGGCGACTGCCGCGGTCAGCGCGTCCCGAACATCACCGCTGCCTTTTGCCACACAGCAGGAACCCAGTCCCACACGAATTTCGGCGCATCCATTGGCGGACGGCGCAGCATGCGAATGCGATTGAGCCGGCGGCCGCGCCGCACGGTGAGCGGCAAGTTCCTCGTAATCGCGAAGCATCTGCGCGACGCCGCTCGGCGCAAGATGACCGTAGGTCACTTCGCCGACTTGAACAACCGGCGCCAGCGTGCAGCAGCCCAGGCACGCGACTTTTTGCACGGTAAATTTCCGCTGCGCGTCCGTGTCCTGGCCGGGCGCAATTTTCAACTCGCGCAAAATCGCGTCTTCGATCAAATCCGCGCCCTTGACGTGACAAGCGGTCCCGTGGCACACGCGCAGCAAATGCGTGCCGACTGGCGAGTGGCGAAATTGGCCGTAAAAAGTCGAGACGCCTTGAATCGCGGCGGGAGTTATCTGCGTCAATTCGCAGACGCGCCGCATGGCTTCGTCCGGCAAATAACGGTAATGTTCCTGTATCGCTTGAAGAATCGCGATGACGGATTCCGGCCCGCGGCCAATCTCCGAAATTGTCCGATCGACAAACGACAAATCAATCTTGTTATCGGCACACGCATGGCCGCAGCCTTGATGCGCGTGCGGATCGGCATGCAACGCCGTTGCAGTGAAATTGGCGCAGCTCATGGTTGTGCGTTTCCAATGCAATAGAGGTTGGATTTGCCGCGAATGAAAATTCGATTTCCGACAAATGCCGGCGACGCGTTGCAGTGTTCGCCCAATTCGGAACGGCCCAGTTCTTTTCCGTCAGCAACGGAAAGCAGAAACATCGTGCCGGTTTTGCTCAGCAGAAAAAGTTTGCCATTGGCGAGGCTTGGCGACGCATGAAATTCAGCTTCGACCTCTTTCGACCACAATCGCGTCCCTTTCTTCGCGTCGAGGCACGTCACGGTTCCGCCGGTCTGCACGATGACGGTGATTTTTCCGTCCGAAAGCGGGCTGCAAATGTCGGGCAGATTCTCTTCATAGCCCCACGCCAAATGCGACTGGCTCACGTCGCCATGACCGTCGGCGCGAATCGCGGCCAGGCGGCTGCCTTCCTGCGCCGCATAAACTAGCCCGTCCGCATAGGCCGGTGAAGGCGCGGTCTCGCCGGAGAGCGCTTCCGCGCGCCACACTTCCGCGCCGTCGCCGGCGTCGTAGGCGGCGACGAACGGATTGGACACTGCAACAATCAGTTCACGATTGTCGATGCGAATCGTCAGCGGAGAGGACCAGGAACAGGGCAATTTGCGCGGAGTCTGCCAAAGGATTTTTCCTGTTGCGCTATCGAGCGCGAGCAGTTTTGATTTGTTGTCGTCCGCGCCGGCTTGATCCAATTGAACGATCACATGCCCGGCGGCAAGCGTGAGCGACGAGGCGTGCCCGTAATGATTGTCGAGCGGCCCGAGATTCTGCCTCCAAATCTGTTTGCCGCCAAAATCGAGCGCGGCGATAGTGCCATGCGCGAAGATGGCGTAGACCGCATGACCGTCCGTAGCCGGAGTGGGCGCGGCAAAGCCCGTTGCTTCGTTGACCTTCGGCGGCGCGCCTTCGCTTTCGATATTCTTCTTCCAGAGCAATAGTCCTTTGATCGAATCAAAACAATAAACTTCGTTGGTCTTGCCGTCGGAGCCGGTGATGAAAAGGCGGTCGTTCCATACAATCGGCGAACTCTCGCCCGGCAAGGGCACAGACGTTTTCCAGATAATCTTGTCGTTTGTCTTGCCGTCCCAATGTTCAGGAAATTTGGCGGCGCTGTTCAGAAGCGAAATGGCAACTCCGCTGTTGGGCCCGCGGAACACCGGCCAATTTTTCTGGAGTTCTTCGACGCTCGGCGGCGCGCATTCGGCGCTGGGCGAAGCGGCGATCACAGGCATGGCGCCTTTGCCGAATGAGACGGCCAGCACCGCGCTAGCCGATCCGACTGTCATGGCCAGCGTGGCCACGGCGTAGCGCGAAATCCTGGCGATCCGTTGGCGTTGCGCACGCGCGTCGGATGGCAGTTGCGGCTGAGGAAGCCGCTTTTGAAATTCCGCATTTGTTTTGAGAGCGATCAAAAATGCGACGATTCCGGTCAGCAGCAGTGAGCCGCCTGTTTCGGAGAATCGCTGGCGCTGGAAGAATTCCACGCGCAGGTTCAGGTCCAACTCGCGAATGCGCTCGCGAATCGACTGATCTTGCGGCGCGGCGTGCGCGGCTTCGCGCAACTGCGTCATTTGCGCATTGTTGAGCGGCCCGGCACCAACGTTATTCGCGTAGTTGAAAAGCATGAAAATCAACACAGTCAACGAAAAAGCGCCTGCCACGCAGGCTGAAGCACGCGCGATGGCGGCGCCAGATTGCAATTTTGTAGTGGGCAATTGAGTTGACGCAAGCACATTGTCGGCCGGATTCGCGGCAAGCATGCAGCTTGCACCGCCGGCGCATACGGCACCGCCCAAAGCTTGCCGGCGAACGCGCTCCTGCGGACAGGACTCGAAACAGCGCGCGCACGCGAGGCAATTCGCGCGATTTGCTTCCCAATCCAACTGTTTGCGACGAACGGATAAGGATATCAGCTTTAAGCCGACAACGGCACCGACCAACAATCCAAGACGCAGCCCCCACGTGGAAAATTCGGAGCGCAGCAACGCGGCTTGCGCGTACAATTCCTGCGGCGCCTGCCCCCTGCGCCGGAACGCATCGCTCGCGTCGGTGGTCGTGGCGACAAGCCCGGCGTCTTCGATGCTCACGCGCTCAGCCAAACGCACCGTGGCGTGCATCTTCGCGAACGCCGGACCCAGCCACTTCCCACCCCATCCGCCGCCAGCAACTAAGAGAATTAACAGTGCGAGCATTCCAACAATCCGACTCGGTGTCATGCGGCGTTCGCGAACTGTAGCCGGATCCGGTTCATCGATTGCGCCAAACGGACATGCCTCTTCGCAGAGACGGCATTGAATGCATATGCTTGGCGTGATTGTCACACGTTTGCGCGAGAAGCGTGAAAAGAAACCGAGCAGCGTGCCGTACGGACACAAGAACCGGCAATAGGGACGTCCCACGAACATGCTCAACAACAGAAAGCTTGAACCAAGCAGAAGCATGTTCAAACTGCCCGTCCGCCTGAAAAAAGAGATAAAAGGATCGTACTCGCAAATGATGAATGCACTCGATGTCGCGGCGAAAAGAATGGCGGCGCCCAAATAAATCCATGCAAGCAAACCGAGCGCGTGCTCGAGCCAGCGCGGAACTTTAACGGGTCTTAATAGGAACACATCCTGAATGGCGCCGAGCGGACAGACTCCGGAACAGAAGACTCTGCCAAAAAACAGCGCCGCCAAGAGCGGCAAAAAGAAAAATGCCGCAACGCTCAGCGGTACGGCGTAATTTCGGTCACAGCACGCCAGCGCCATGTTTTGAACAGACCCAACGGCGCACACACAGCCGTGGCGCACGAAACCAAAATAGGTCATCGACGCCACAGTCAACAGAAACAAGCATTGGCGCGAGCGCTGCTTGAGCGCCAGCCACGCTGCGAGAGTCAGCGACCCGATCAGCACCGCCACGTCGGTGTAATCGGGAAGTTCGCCGCGCGGCGCTGGCGCGGACGGCGTGGGCAGATTGTAATTCGATTCGAATTCCGGCAGCGCAGCGCCAAACACTGACGGTTCGGAAACAAGCAGCAAGGCGAGCAGGAACAGTGCATGCGCGGCGCGTCTCATTATCCGTGAGCCTTCCCTTTCGTCAGATAAGGCTCCGAGGTGGGCACGCGCTTAAAGGCGTTCGACGGACAGGCGACCGCGATTGAACACTCGTTGCAATTCAAACAGCGATCGTGGCGCACTTGCAGCATCAGCGAGCCATTCCCAAAACACTTGCAGCCTTTTACGCACTTCGCACAACCGATACATTTGTCTTCAATGATTGTGTATTCGTAGTACGGATCCTCAATAAAAGTACGCTTGATCGCGCCGGTCGGGCAAACTTGATTCTCCGCCGCGGCGTCGATGGAAAGCGGATTGGGATCGAGGAATCCGGTGCAAATTTTGCAATAGCCGCAAGAGGCGTGAAGGTGCACGCATTTCACAGCCGATTCCTTCAGCACGCAGTGCGTGGCGCAATTTCCGCAATGAACGCACTGCGCCGGATCGAGCTGCCAGACTGTGCCTTGAGCGTGCGCGCGGCGAGCGACCATGGCAGCCAGCCCGCCAAGCCCCAACAGGCACGTGCCCCATACCGCATCGTTGACGAAATCGCGCCGCGAAATGGGTGCCTCAGCCATGCTGATTTCCTCCCCAATTCTGCGATTCGCCATGTTCACGCGTCTTCAATGCCTGAGGCATTCCGCAGGATGAGAATTGCGCACAACCGGAGCAAATAGATTGCTTGGAGCATTGGCAAGAGTTTCTGAACAGCGTCGCCGCTGCAAGCGCCCCAAGGCTGGCCAGCGCTGCGCGCCGCCCGAAGGTCTGGAAAACCTCCCGACGTCCCGCATTGTCTTTACGTGAATCCGCCATTCGTTTTCCCTTCGTTCGCAAAGCTGAATACGACTCAACTCTGCGAATTCTCATAAAAGGATATACACCTACGGTGATCTAGTGTAAACTAAAGAATGGGTTGTAAAGAGGATTTTGCGTGATTGAACGGGTCTCACAATTTCACGAGCGGTTTCAGCAGTCGGCGCGCCGACACGTGTCCATGTTAAAATTGGTTCCCCTTTTCTGCGCTGTGGCCGGCGCGGCGGCATTGAGTACCTGGCTGTTGATGCGAAATCAAAGCGCGGGCATCCAAGCGCGCGTTTCGCAGCCGGACGGTCCGGGCATGGCGCCCACTGAGAATTCCGTCAAAGCCGGTAGTAAACTTGAGCACGGAAAAGGAACGCGCTCGGCTCTGACTGGCACATGGCCGGCGTTTCGCGGAAAGGATTCAAATGGAATCTGCTCCGACGACGTCGTTCTTGCCAAGGCTTGGCCAACGAGTGGTCCGCGCGTTGTCTGGTTCGTGGAGATGGGCGAAGGCTACGCCGGCGCGGCGATCGCCAACGGCTGCGCGTACGTGCTCGATTACAACAAACCGGAAAAATGCGACGTGCTGCGCTGTCTTTCGCTTGGCGATGGCCAGGAACTTTGGCGCTACTCGTACCCGGCGAAAGTCAAACCCAACCACGGCATGTCCCGGACAATTCCCGCGGTAACCGATAAAGTTGCGGTCACCATCGGACCGCTGTGCGTGGCCACATGCGTCGATGCGCTTTCCGGCGAACTGCTGTGGACGAAAGATCTGGTTCGAGAATTCAAAGCCACTGTGCCCGAGTGGTACGCTGGGCAGTGCCCATTAATAGAGGGCGAGCGCGTGATACTCGCGCCGGGCGGCGATGCACTGATGATGGCCGTTGATTGCAAATCTGGCGCCGTGATTTGGAAGACGCCCAATCCACTGGCATGGCAAATGACGCATTCCTCAATTACGCCTGTCGAGATAAACGGCGCGCGCACCTATGTTTACTGCCACAAAAGCGGAGTTGCCGGAGTCTCCGCCGACGATGGCCGGCTACTGTGGCAATCGGATTTGTGGACCATTCAGCAGGCAACGATTGCATCGCCGGTGTCGCTTGGCGACGGCAAAATTCTGCTTTCAGGAGGCTATGGATCGGGCGCTTTGATGTTGGAGATTCGCGAGGAGAATGGCGTGTATGCCGTGAAAGAACTCTTTCGGCTCAAGCCGCAGATCTTCGGATCGTATCAGCACACGCCGATTTTTTATCAGGGAAATATCTATGGCGTGCGGCCGGACGGGCAGATGACCTGTCTCGACCGAGAAGGCCGAGTTTTATGGAGTAGCGGCAAAGAGCGGTTCGGCAAGGAGGGTGGCGGACCGTACACGCTCGCCAACGGGTTTTTATTCGCGATGGACGACAACGGATTGCTGACATTAATCGACGCGACGCCGGCCGCGTATAAAAAACTTGCGCAGTCGCAAATCCTGAATGGGTCTGAAAGTTGGGCGCCGATGGCCATCGCGTCGGGCCGGCTGATCGCACGTGATCTTGCTCGAATGATCTGTCTGGATATCAGTGTCCTGAAATAATAAAGGGTATCTTACGATGCAAAGCCACAGCTCGGTTAGTTTAAGTGGAGTTGCCGTGTGTGCGGCGATCGTATTGGCGGTCACAGGCGCGGTCATTGCGGTCGTGCAGTCGGATTATCGCGCGAGCAGTGGGCCGGAGTTGGGGAAAGAGTTCACGTACGATCTAAGTGCGCTGCGCAACATTGAACCCTCGCTAATAGACTATGTGGAGGGAGCGCCAATCCAGACCGGCTTTCAGGTTGTGCATGCGATCGCGACAGGACCGTCCGACCGAATTTACGTCGGGGGCGATTCGGGCGTGCGCGTGTTCGGAGTCGATGGGAAGCGCGCGCTTGAATTCAAACTGGACGCCGCGGCAGCATGCCTGGTAGTGAGCAGCGACGGAACGATCTATGTGGGCATTAACGATCATGTTGAATTGTTCGACGCAAAGGGAGCACGCAAGGCGCGGTGGAGTGCTGCGGCTGCGAAAAGCCAACTGACATCCATCGCCGTATCAAAAAGTGGTGTGTTCGTTGCGGACTGGAACGAGCGCATCGTTTTACACTATGATACTAAAGGGACTCTTTTAGCGCGAATCGGTGCAAAAAGTCAATCGACAAAGGCGCCGGGCTTCATCGTTCCAAGCCCTTATTTCGATGTAGCCGTGTCGCCAAAAGGAATGCTGCTTGTCGCCGATACGGGACGTCATCAGCTCGAATCGTACTCAGCGGACGGCCAATTTAAATCAGCGTGGGGGAAGTTCACGCCGGAAGTGGAAGGTTTCTGCGGGTGCTGCAATCCAGCTCATTTCGCGTTGCTGCCCGACGGGCGATTCGTCACAACCGAAAAAGGACTGTTGCGCGTCAAAACCTACGCGGTTGACGGCACGTTTCAGAGCGTCGTCGCGCCCCCGGCGGTTTTTCCGGATCAACCGTTGGAATGCCAGGACGATTGCCACAAAGGGATCGCACTGCCCGTTGCGGCGGATTCGCGCGGCCGCGTGCTGGTGCTCGATCCCGTGGCGAAGAACGTGCGTGTCTTTGTGATGAAGGCAAAGGAAGTGAACGACGATCCTTTTTAATTGGCTCAATCTGCATTGGCCCGAGTCGATTTCTTAAAGATGAAATCAAGGCGTTTCTTTTTCAACGTACACGCGTTGTTCGCTAGCGGGACGTGTTTCTTATTCATGCGGTACCAGGCGACAGCGACAAACGATGCGCTGAGCAGTGCGAGCGACGGTTTGGCGAGCGTGAGCACGCCGATTCCAAAAAGATTTGCGTAGACCGCGAGCATGGGCGAGCCACAGCAGCCTGTAAGAAAACATCCGCTGGCCGCGAGAAAACCGGAAACGGTGACACCGCCAAAAAAAAACGCGTGTGTCGCATAAACGCGCTGTTCGCGAAACCGTCTTAGCGCGACCGCCGCCAAGGCCAGCGGCAACGCGCAGGCAATGCCGAGCCATTCATTTTGATTTTTGAAATAAGTTTCAGTCGCAGTAGCGGCAGCCAACAAATCGCAGTTGCTGCAGACGGTTTCGCTCGAGCAATACACGGCGCGATTTGCTGAAAATCGACACGCGTGCCAAAGAAAATGACTTTCGATGCCGATCACGAAGACAGTCATTGGTAGTATGGCGCGCAACAGCGTGTAGCGAGACAGTTTCATAAAGTCATCCTGGCCAGCACCAGGACAATGAGCAAATCGCCGTCCACTTCTACAACATATACCGATATTCATATCGTCTATTGAGATTCTATGTTGATTTCCGCCGCGGGAGTTTCGCACCTGTGCGATCTTACTTTTCAAGAATGCAAATTTCGCTGGTTCGCGCATGCGCGCACACTTTCGCCAAAGTTTGGATCACCAATAGGTTGCCCACATTTGTAGATAAGAGGATACTGATGGTATGATATGTGCGCTGGGAAAGCGGCGAGTAGTTGACGTTTTTTTCTGGCAAACAACATTTTCAATTTAGTGGAGGAAACATGGCACCTCCCCTGGCACTTCCTCAAACCATCGAGACACAGCGTTGCGTCAAGACGCGCATGCTGCATGCCGATGACATATTCGAACTCTATTTGACAGCGATTCCGCCCAAGGGCCTGCCTCCGCACGAACAGGCCGCGGTGCTTTTCGAGGAGATTGCGCGCGAGCTGGAGACTCATGACGCGCATCTGCTCGACGAGCGTATATTTGCCGCGGCCGGCGTTGCGGATGAGTTGCGCGCAAGCCGCGCGCATGCGTATGGTCCTCGGGACGACGGTGTCTCTCCGACCTGGCTGATTTCGCCGGGCGGAGAGACGGAAATCCAGGGCGTACAGGTTCACGCGGTGGCCGGTTGTGGCCGGCCGCGTGTCCTGTCGCTGGATGGCGAGGCATGCGGTCGCGTTGTTGATTGCCGCCATGGGCAATGGACGACGCTTTCCGCGCTGGGTGGCCAAAAGGAGGAAAGCCCGCAAGCCCAGTATGCCACCGCCTTCGCGAAAGCGCAGCGCCTGCTGAGACAGGCGGGAATGGATTTCCGCTCCGTCGTGCGAACGTGGTGGTGGATGCGCGACATACTGGATCATTATGCGATCTTCAACCAGGTTCGCCGGGAGTTTTTTAGAAGCGCGGGAGTAGGCGTGCGCAGCGGTGCGGGTGCGGAGACGGCGATCTTTTCGCCGCCCGCGAGCACGGGCATTGGCGTCGCACCGATGGACGGAACGTTCTGCGCGCTGGACGTGACGGCCTTCCGGGGCGACTCATCGCGCACTGAGTTTTACGCCGCCGCGGGAAATCAGCGCTCCGCGTTTGAGTATGGCTCGGCCTTTTCGCGCGCGGCGCACATCGACGCGCTCGCTGGGCGATCCATGTTTGTGTCCGGCACGGCGGACATCGATCCGGAAGGGCGGACCTGCCACATTGATGACGCTGAAGCACAGATTCTGGCAACGCTCCGCAATGTTGCGGCGGTGCTCGACAACGTGAAGGGCTCAATGCGCGACATCGTTCAGGCGATGGCGTATTGCAAAACACCGCAAGTGGAAAGAATCTGGCGTTCAATGCCCGCGGCTCGAAGGTTGCCGGTGGTGACGATTCTGGGCGACGTGTGCCGCGACGATTTGCTCTTTGAGATGGAGGCGACGGCGCTGGTGGACAATAGCATTGAAGAGGTCGCTTACTTTCAAATCTGAATCTTGACGCGCTTGCCGCTTTTGGCGCTGTCGATCGCGGCGAAACACATGGCCAGACTTTTGATATTGTCGTGACAGATGCACTGCGGGTCGCGGCCGGTGCGCAGCGCGTGGAAAAAGTCGTCGAAGGAGCCGTCGTGGCCGGTGTGCGCCAACGGCACCGGCGGCACGGGCACGTCGCGCGCTTCGCGTAAGAATCCTTCCGTCGATGCGGGCACCTGCGCGCGTGGGCTTGAAGCGCCGTCCCAGACGATCGTTCCTTTTGAGCCGATGGCGCGCCACGCCGATTCCCAGCTTGTGCCGAAACCTTCGGCGGCCCACGAGCCGCGGTAGGTAAAGATGACGCCGCGTGTCATTTCGAAAATGCAGTCGGCGCCTGCTTCGCCTTTGAACCAACTGCCTTTGGGATGGAATTCGCGGCAATAGGCGTAAAGCGGATCGCAGCCGGAGAGCATGCGCGCCTGATCGAAGGTATGGATGGCCATGTCGAGCAGTAGCACGTGCGGCATGTTTAAACGATAGCCGTCGAAATGCGCGCCGAGATAAAAATCGGCGTCGAGGCTGGATAGATCGCCGACCAATCCGCCTGCCAGCGCCGCGCGAAATGCGGCAGCGTGTTCGTTGAAGCGGCGGTTTTGCGTGACGGCGACGAGGCGGCGCGCTTTCTTTGCGGCGGCGCACATTTTTTTTGCGCACGCGATGTTGTCGGAGAGCGGTTTTTCACCCAGCACGTGGCAGCCGGCTTTGAGCGCTTGCAGCGTGACGGCGCAATGCGATGCGGGGACGGTGGCGTCAAAGACTGCGTCGGGTTGGGCGGCGGTGAGCGCTTCTTTGAGTGAATTGAAGATGAGCCGATTGGAAAGATTGAAGCGCCGCGCGGTTTTTTCAGCGGCTTCGCGGCGCAGATCGACCAAGCCGACAAGCTGAAGGTCTTGCGAGCGCAGCGTGCGCTCGACCCAGGCCTGCGCCATCTCGCCGCAGCCGGTTTGGATGACGCGGATGGGGCGGCCATTTTCGATGGTATTAAAGGAGGCCATAAAAGTCCTCCGGACTTTTAATTCAAGATTCTACGCGAATAACGCTAAACCTTGAATCTTGAATCTTGAATCTTGAATTTGCCGTTACCGCATGTCGAGGTACTCGCGGATCGCCGTTTCGATGTTCGAGACTTCGACGCTCATGCAAGCCGCGTACGTGAACGATTTGGCAAAGTACGCGAATTTTGCCTGCTTGAGTTTTCCGATCGCGGCCAGGGCCTGGATTTCGGTCATGCCGGAGAAGAACGCGGCGACGACAACTTTATTTTGGATGTAAAGCGCTCCGTTTCCCAGCGACGATTTAATCACCATGACGCCATTTTTGGCGCAGGTGATGCGCGCCGTCAAGCCCAAACCGAGGTCCTGCAATTCGCCTTCGAGCAGCGGTTTCATGCCGGTGAACAGATCGTCGGGAAGCTGCGCGGGATTGAGCGGCGATTGTTTGCCGGAAAACATCACGCCGCCCTGAATTTCTTCTGGTGGGCGGCGGCTCTTGCCAGCATTGGTATTAATGGTGGCGCCAGGTTGGAAGAGCAAATCCGCGTTTGCGGACGGCGCCAAGTGAGAAATCGGATCGAAGCTCTTGCGCGCCTTTTGTTGCGCGCCGGTGCGTCCGGTGCGAGTGCCCATAGACACAGGGACTCGCTGTGTGCCTGACGGGCCGGATGCGAACGACGACGCGGCCTGCGCAACGGGGGCCGGCGGCGGCGGCGGAGCGGCGGCGGCGCTCTGGCAATATTGAGCCATGCGCGCAATTTCAGGGTCTGGGTCTTTGCTCAGGCGCGAGAATTCTTCGTAGACGCGCGGGTCCTTGCCGTAACGGATGAGCACTTTCATCGCTGTGAGTTTGAGCGCTTTGCCATTTTCGCGCTGCACGGAAGTAAGGCGGCGCGATTCGTTCAATCCGGTGCGGACGGCGCGCAACATCAAGGCGGCGACGCGCGGATCATCGTGCGCGTTGCAGGCTTCGATCAGTGTCATCATGCGGCGGTCGTCCTGCATGGGAGCGTCGAGTTCGGCCTGCAATTCACCGATGACGACGTTCGCCGCGGCGGGATGGCGCAGCTTCATCAGGATGCTCATCCACATCTCGTGCTGCTGCGCGCTGCGCGGGTCGCGCATGCGCGCGGAGATGAACGCGGCGGTGCGTTCGTTGTCGTGGTCGAGGATGAATTGAAGCGCGGCGGCGCGCAGTTCGAAATTGGGATGCGTTAGAATCGGGTAAAGCACTTCGAGGATTTCGTCGTCGCCGCCGATGTGAGGGGCAATCGAGAGCATGCGCGAGAGCATCACCGGATCGTTCTGCGACGTCATCACGGCGACGAAGAGTTTTGCGGAACTCGGGCAAAGCGTGCGCAGATGCCGCGCGTAAGCCTGGGCGCGGACGAGGCTGTCTTCGCGCGCGATGCAACCGATGATGGCGGTGGCCAGGTTGCGGTCGATGGCGGCGAGAATCTTCGCGGCGGCTTGTTCCTTTTCGCCGCCGGCGATGAGGTAATCGGCGAGACCTTTGGCCCAGGCCGTTTTGCTCAGTTCGCCGCAGGCTTCGCGTACGGGATTCATCGCGTCTTCGCCGGCGGCTTTGCGGTAACTGCGTTCAAGAAGCAGCAGCGTTTCGGCGTGGCGCGCGGCGCGGTCGAAATAGCCGCGGTTGAAGAGAATGACCATGCGGTCGAGCAGGTACGTTGCGTAGGGACGCAGCACGGCTTCGCTGGTCTCGCGCGCGCAGCCTTCCATTAGCGCGTTCTCGACCTGAATCACCGCTTTGCCGGCTTGATCCATGCTGTTTTCAATCAGCACCGAAAGGCCGGCCACGGCTTTGATGCGGTCTTCGCGCGCGTAGGCGTTCAGCGACGAGCAGATGTGCGCGGTGAGGCGTTCGGAGTCGCGCGATTCGCCGGCCACGATCAATTCATCGAGCGCATCGACGGCCTGCGAGAATCCGGGACCGTCAAGCATGTACGCGGGACTTTGCGCGATCATGCCGTGCACACGGCCGGAGGCGCTGGAACTTTTCAGCGACGCGGCGATGTCGAGAAACCATTGCGGCATGACGGTCATCAGCGGGCCGTCGAGCTTCAAATGCGAAATGATCTCTTCGACGCGATGCTGATAGGGCGACAGCAAGCGCTCGCAAAGCGAACGCAGATCGACCCAGGCGAGATCGTCGCCTGGAACGCCGGCCGCGTGATAGCGCTGCGCAACCGACGTAAGGCCGTCGAACAATTCGAGAATGCGCGGAGCCGACGCTTTGCGGCGTTTGCCTGCAAGTTGAATAATGCATTCGAGCAGTTCGGGATCTTTGTCCACGAGCAGGCCGGCCAGTTCGGTCCGCAGTTGCGCGCGCGAATTGGCGTTATCGTTGGAACTAAGCAGCCGACCGTAGGAGACGAGCATGTCGGCGAGAGCCTGGCGCGCTTGTCCGATATGGGCGATGGCAAACGTGGCGGGCGCGGTGGGCGCCGGTGCGGAAGCAGGCACTGGGGAATTCAGCGATGGCACGGTCACAGGCGGTAGTGCCTGCTGCGGTGCGCCGAGCGGTGTGCCAAACGAGGGAACGCTCATGCTATTCTCTGCCGTTCTCACGCCACCATCCCGTATCGACTGCGATAGACTTCCTTCAAGCACATTCATTGGCCGCAAAATTAAAGAGCGCAGAGGATGCCGTTGATACGAGGACGGAAAAATGCTGCGCGCCTCCGCTCAACACGCAGCCGTCCAGCGGTTAAGACTCTGTGAAAGCGTGTCAGCCTTCATGCGGGTGCTTAAATTCCAATGGCGGCAAGAAAGCTGGCCTTCCAAAATTCAAGAGCGGCAAGAGTGCCGCCCCTCCTTGTTACTTCGAGCGCTTGATGTTGATGCCTTCCACGTAACCGGCAAAATTGCGCTTGAGTTCGGCCAGCGAGTCGCCGCCAAATTTCTCGCAAAACGCTTGAGCCAGGACGAACGCGAGGAAGTTTTCGCCGACTACCGCCGCCGCGGGAACCGCGCAATAATCGCTGCGTTCAATATCGGCTTTTTTCGGTTCGCCCGTGCTCAAATCCACGGACATCAATGGCTTCATCAGCGTGCTGATGGGCTTCATCGCCGCGCGGACCACGAGCGGCGCACCGTTGGTGACGCCTCCTTCCAAGCCCCCCGCCCCATTTGTGGGACGATCGAAGCCGCCGTTGGGAACGCCCTTCAGCGCTGGCTTGTAATGAATGGCGTCATGAACCTGGCTGCCGGGCAGGCGCGCGGCCTGAAAACCCAAGCCGATTTCAACGCCTTTGATCGCCTGAATCGACATGATGACCTGCGCCACGCGGCCGTCGAGTTTGCGGTCCCATTGCGTGTGATCGCCGAGACCAATCGGCAGCCCGCGGACTTGGATTTCGAAAACGCCGCCGAGCGTGTCGCCGTTTTTTTTGGCTTCGTCGATGGCGGCGATCATGGCCGCTTCAGTGCTCTTGTGCAGACAGCGCACTTGGCTTTCGTCGGCCTTTGCCAAATCTTCAAATTTGGGCGAAAAGCCATCGGGAACCGCAGCCGCCCCGATGGAGACGACGTGGCTATGAATCACAATGCCAAACTGCGCCAGCAATTGGCGGCAGAGCGCGCCGGCGGCGACGCGTGCGGCGGTTTCGCGAGCGCTGGCGCGCTCGAGAATATCGCGGATGGGAGCGCCAAATTTCAAATAGCCGGCGAGGTCGGCGTGCCCCGGGCGCGGACACTCAAGTTCGGGAGCGGTTTCGATGCGGCAATCATTATTCCATACAGCCAGAAGGATTGGCGCGCCCATACTGCGGTTATGGCGCAGGCCGCCCAAGAATTCAGCCTTGTCGGTCTCAATTTTCATGCGCCCGCCGCGGCCATAGCCTTTTTGTCGGCGCGCCAATTGCTCATTGATGGCCTCGAGTTCCACGGGCACGCCAAACGGAAATCCTTCGATGAACGCAAAGCAGCCTCGACCGTGCGACTCTCCTGCGGAATGGAATGTAAGATTTCCCAAAGAAGGCTCTCCACCTGTGCAATTTTGAGCGCTCAGTTTAACAAGAATTGACAGCTTTTGTCAGCGAAAATGACGCGCTTTGGAGCATATTGTATTTTGGAAGATCGCGGCAACATGATAAAACGGTTTGCGTCCAAATTCTTGGGGGAAAGTGCTGCGCGGACTAGTCACTTGGATGTTGGAATATTGGACGATCGCGATTGAGAATCGTGATTGCGCGGGAATTATCGGACGAGAGCGATAAATGGTTACAGGCCGTCAAATAGGCGGATATCAAATCCTGGAAGAACTCGGGCGCGGCGCCATGGGCGTCGTCTTCAAAGCCCGGCAAGTTTCCATGGACCGCATCGTTGCGATCAAATTTCTTCCCAAGAAGCTGGCGCAGGACGAACGCATCGTCGCGCGGTTCCTGCGCGAAGCGCGCGCAGCCGGGCAGTTGGCGCATCCCAACATCGTCAGCGTGCACGAGCTGGGCCTCGCCGAAGGCATGCATTTCATCGCGATGGAATACGTGGACGGCAATTCCATTCAGAAAAAGCTGAAAGAAAATGGCCCGTTTACTGAAAAGGAAACGCTGGAAATCTCTGGGCAAATCGCCGAAGCGCTCAAACTGGCTCACGCGCGCGGCGTGCTGCACCGCGACATCAAGCCGGACAATTTCCTGATCGACAGCGCGGGGCGCGTGCGGCTTGCGGATCTGGGACTGGCCTCAATCGAAAGCAACCGCGACGGCTCGCTGACGCAGGACGGTACAACGCTGGGCACGCCGCATTACATGTCGCCGGAACAATGCAGTGGCACGCAAGTGGACGGGCGCAGCGATCTGTACAGCCTGGGCGCGTCGATGTTCGTGATGTCAACGGGCCACACGCCGTACGAAGGCAGCACGGCTGCGGCGGTGATGGTGAAAGTGTTGACCGAAGCGCCGCAGTCGATCAAAAAATTTCGCCCGCAACTTTCGCCGGGATTCGTCGCGCTGATCGAAAAGCTGATGCAGAAAGATCCGGCGAAACGTTTCCAGAACGCGACGGAAGCGGCGGAAGCGATTCAACTCTGCAAGAGCGGGCAGTACAAACCGGTGCTCGGGCCCAAGCCGGCGGTTCCGGGAAAAGCGACTAGCGCCAAGCCGCAGGCGTCGTCTCCCGGACAAACCGAAAAGCAGACCACGCGAGTCGTAAAGCCGGAAGACTCGAAGCTGATGCCGCTGATGCTGGGCGCGGCGGCGGCGATTGGGCTGCTGGTGATCCTGGCACTGTTCAGAGGGCCGGGCGGAACGCCGCAGGCGAGCAACACGCACGCGACGACCAGCACTTCGACGCCGGCGGCGCAGACAGCCAGCGCCGATACCAAATCGACGCCGGTGATTGCGTACCACGTGCCGGGGGATGTGAAGCCGCCCGAGGCGGAGCACAATGATAAAAATCCATTGGTCGCAAAAAAATTAAAAGCGCTCGAAGACGATTTTGCAAGCAGCAAGCTCAAACCGGGCGAAGCCCTGCGCAAGCTGGCCGAATTCCGCAGAGAACATGGCGACGTGCTCAGCATCCTGCCGGGGCCGCGCAACCGCGCAAACAAACTGGAACGCGACATCCGCGCGAAATTGAATGTTATCGGCGAAGAGTGGAAGAAACTGGAGCCGCTGGTCAACGAGGATCTCAAATCCGCGCGCATAAACGACGCGCTGACGAAACTCTGCGATTTCATGAACGCTAACGAAAGCACGGACGAGGCGCTCCTGACATTGGCGCGCGTCGAACCTCTGTGTTCCGGCTTGTTGGGAAGAGCCGCGACGGTGAGCGCGTACAATCCCAGAGAAGCGGTGGCGATGTTGAAAGCGATCACCGCCAAGCTCCCGGTTAAGCAGGATGCGCAATTCAAAGCCGCGATCACCAATTACACGACGCGTGCGGAAATCCAGCAGGAGTTGGCGGAGCTTTACGAGAAGGCTGTGCAGCGAGCGCTTTATTTCGATCCGGTCGCCAAAACGTGTTTCCAATTCGGCGATGCGGCAAAGCTCCTGACTGAAGCGAAATTGAAATTCGAGGCGAGCAAAAAAGATGCGCTTGGCATGGCGGAACTTTTCAACGCCGCCGACAAATTCACGACAGCGATGCGCGCGCAGGTGAACGCGAAGCCGGTCGATCTGGCCTCGCTCAAATCGTACGCGAACGTCAAAGTCACGCGGTGGGATGACAGCGGGCTGTCCTACATTGCTGGTGAAATACCGGAACCGCAATCGCTGAAGTGGGACAGCAAAGACGCACCGGACGTGATTTTGCGGCTGGCGAAGGAACTGCGCAAAGCGGACCTCGACAAGGCCACCGCGGCGTGGGATATCGGCACGCTGGCCTTCGCGTTGGGGATCAAGGCTGACGCCGCGAAGTTTATTCGCGAGGCGATCGCCAAAGACAAAACGCTGGAGGCCGCGGCGGCTCCGGCGTTGAAGCTGCTCAAGAGCGTCGAAGCCGCTTCGGCCAAGCCGGTCGAACCGGTGAAACCCGATAAAGTCGAATCGCCGCCGCCCGCGCCGCTGGTGACCGCCAGCAATGGCGACGAAGAATCGCGCCAGCTTTTGAAGGACATGCAAGACGCTCAGAAAGCGAACGCAAAAGACAAACTCAAAGCGCTGCGCGCCGATCTCGAAACGAAATTTGCGCTGACCGATTTTGCGAAAGCGCACAAAAAAGAATTCGACGAGATCGTCGCGACGCTGGACGCACCCGCGGCAAAGCCGAAAGTGGACACGCTGACGCCGGAAGAAAAAGAAGCGCGCGAGATGCTCAAGAAAGCCGGCTGGACGGAGATTGCGGGAAGTTGGATTTGGGACAAGGACAAACAGGCATTTCGCGTCGAGGGCGTGGCGGAACTGACAAATCCCGCGCTGGAATGCGACGTCAACGTGAGTTTTAAATTGCTGGAATCGACGTCGAAGCTGCGCGTGCTGGCGCGCGTGGATAAGACCGCGGCAGATCGCTTTGCCAGCTTCGGCGCGCCGGCGGGCTTGGGATTCGGCGCAGACGTCACCTATGAGCGGGCGCATGTTTATTTGGATTGGATGTTGAAAAAAGGCCGGGTAAAGGATCCTGCGGAATCGCCACAGGAACTCCGATTGGAAAACAGGCCCTTCAACTCCATCAAGCTGAGCATGCACAAAACAATCACGGTGACGGTTGACGCGCGCGAATTGAAATCGGCCGGCGACGCGCGCAACACCGGCGACACGCGCGTGATCGTCAGCGGACCGGCGTTGATTGTGCCGACGATATCGAATACAAAATGAGCAGGCGGGACGTGCGAATGTGCAGGCGGGCCGCCAGCACCACAATTTTGATGGCTCGGAGAGCCGTCCTACATTGAAGATGAGCAACGAGAGCAAGCCGAAGATTTTGGTCGTGGACGACGAGCCGTCGATCTGCTGGGCATTTTCACAACTGTTCAACGCGCAGGGCTGGCAGAGTCTGAGCGCCGCGTCGGCGGAAGAAGGGCTGGAGTTGGCGGAGGCCGAACGTCCCGATTTGGTGCTGCTTGACATTCGCCTTCCGGGACTATCGGGACTGGACGCGCTGCCCAAATTCCGGGCGCTCAATCCGGAATTGCCGATCTTGGTAATGACCGCACACGGCACGATGGACACGGCCATCGAAGCCACGCGGCGCGGCGCGTTCAATTACCTCACCAAGCCCATCCACAACGATGACGCGCTGCACCAGATTCGCTCGGCGTTGGAGCGGCGCAACCTGTCGCGCGAAGTCGCGCAACTGCGCCGCGAGCTGCTCGCCGGAGCAGGCCTGGACAGCATGATCGGCAAATCGCCGGAGATGCAGGAAGTTTACAAAAAAATCGGCGCCGTGGCCGGCGCGGAAAGTTCGGTGCTGATTCTGGGCGAATCGGGTTCGGGCAAAGAACTGGTCGCACGCGCGATTCACAACTATTCGGCGCGCTCTCGAGGACCGTTCGTGGCAGTGAATTGCGCGGCGCTGCCCGAACAGTTGCTGGAAAGCGAATTGTACGGCCACGTCAAGGGTGCGTTCACGGGCGCGATTCGCGACAAGGAAGGCAAGGCCGAAACGGCGCGCGGCGGGACGCTTTTTCTGGACGAGATCGGCGAAATGCCGCTATCGGTGCAGGCCAAGCTGCTGCGTTTTATCGAAGAGAAAAAGTTCGAACGCGTGGGCAGCACGGAATCGGTCGAAGCCGACGTGCGGATTTTGGCCGCGACGAATCTGGACCTGCGCACGCAGATCAAGAAGCAGCTTTTTCGCGAAGATCTGTATTACCGGCTGAACGTCGTGTCGATCGAACTGCCGCCGCTGCGCCGCCGCAAAGACGATTTGCCACTGCTCGTGGCGAGTTTTCTAACGCGCGGAACCTCGCGCGACAAGGCCATGCCAGCGGAGGCGCAAGGCATCAGTAAAGATGCGATGGGGCTGATCGAGCGCTACGATTGGCCTGGAAACGTGCGCGAACTGCGCAACGCCATCGAACACGCGGTGATCGTTTCGCGCGGCGCGGTGATTCTGCCCGAGCATCTTCCCGCGCACATATTGCGCAGCTTGCGCGGCGAGGACGCAGCGCCGGCTCGTTCGCTGGAAGAATTGGTGCGCGAACGCACGCTCGCGGCACTCGACAAGGCCGAAGGGCGCGAAGAGGGCAACGCGTACGCGGAGATTGTTTCGGATGTGGAGCGGGCGCTGTTGGACATGACGCTCAAGCGCGTTAACGGAAATCAGGTGAAGGCCAGCGCGCTGCTGGGAATTCATCGCACGACGCTACGGAAGAAGATGGAGGAGTTTGGGCTGTGACGCGGGCGGCTATCGTGCTTGCTCCACATACCATCGATATGTTCGCTCAATTCCCTCGCGCAAACCGATTTTCGCTTTCCAGCCGAGCGCGTGTAGGCGCGAAACATCCAGCAACTTTCGCGGCGTGCCGTCGGGTTTGGTGGTGTCGAAGACCAGTTCGCCTTTATAGCCGACGATTTCGCCGACGAGTTGCGCGAGTTTCTTGATCGAGACATCTTCGCCAACGCCGACGTTGACGATCTGCTCGCCATCGTAGTTCAGCATGAGATGCACGGACGCATCCGCGAGGTCGTCCACATAGAGGAACTCGCGGTGCGGGGAACCAGTGCCCCAGATCGTGACTTGCGGAGCAGCGGCGAGTCTGGCTTCGTGAAATTTGCGGATGAGCGCCGGGAGAACATGCGAGTTTTGGAGATCGAAATTATCGCCGGGGCCGTACAGATTCGTCGGCATCAGCGCGATGGCGTTGAAGCCGTACTGTTTGCGGTAGGCTTGTGCGGTTTTGATGCCGGCGATTTTGGCGATGGCATACCATTCGTTGGTCGGTTCAAGCACGCCGGTGAGAAGGTGTTCTTCTTTCATCGGCTGCGGCGCGAATTTCGGATAGATGCAGGAGGAGCCGAGCGCTTCCAATTTTTTCGCGCCGTTGCGATACGCGGCGTCGATGATGAACGTTTGAATGAGCAAATTGTCGCGAATAAAATCTGCGGGATAAGTGTTGTTGGCGAGGATGCCGCCGACTTTGGCCGCGGCGAGAAAAATGTACTCGGGTTTTTCGCGTTCGAAAAACGCGTTCACCGCGGATTGATTGCAGAGATCGAGTTCGGCGCGCGTTCTTAAAATCAGGTTTTCAAAACCGCGCGCGTGGAGATTGCGGACAATCGCCGACCCAACTAATCCCCGATGCCCCGCAACATAAATTCTGCTATCTTTATTCACGGTCGTTCTCCCCACTCTGTACTCTCCACTCCCCCACTCTCACCTCTCGACTTATTTCGACGGCATCTTATCGCTCTTCAGCAGCCCGCCCCACACGTCGTCGTAATCGTAATCGTTGCCGGGCAGCGCACCAGGGAGGCACGCGCCGTTGGCGATGTATTTTGAGCCGTGGCGTTCCGCGTAATAAAAATAGCGCACGCCGACGACGTGATCCCACACGTGACTGCGGATGCCGTAAGTTTGCCAGACGCGCTGAATTTCTTTTTGGCCGACGGTGTTCATTTGCGTGGACGTTTTCGCCGATTCGTGCTGGCGGAAGCAGCCGAGAAAACGGTTGAGGCGTTTGAGTTTTCCGTTGAGCATGAAGCGCGCGAAGAGATCGTAGTCCATCGCGAAATGAAATTCGGGATTGATGTTTCCGCACTTTTCGAAGATGCGCCGCCGCCAAAAACAGGTTTCCTGCGGAATCAAATCCCAGCGCAACATGCGGTAGTTGCTGTGTTCGGGCAGAATCCAATACCACATTACGCGATTTTGCGCGTTGCAGGTGCAGCGGTGGCTGTAGACGACATCGACATCGGGGTGCGTGTGGAAAAACTCGGCGACGCCAAGGAGCGCGCCTGGGGCGAGCATGTCGTCGCTGTTGAGGTAGCCCATGATTTCGCCGGTCGAGCGCGCGAAGCCGCGATGAATCGCGTCGGCCTGGCCTTTGTCTTTTTCGGAGACGTAATAGGCGAAACGGTCGGCGTACGGTTCGAGGACCTTTTGCGTGCCGTCTTTCGATCCGCCGTCCATCACAATGTATTCGAGTTCGGGGTAGCGCTGCAATAAGACGCTGCGCACTGTCAGGCCGACATATTGGGCCTGGTTATAGGAGGGGGTGACGACGGTGAAACGAGGGTAAGGCATGGTTTTGGGTTTCAGCACAAACACGGGCTAAAGGCCCGTGTCATTTTTCAGCAACGCAAGAATGTAATCGCCTTTGCCGCGAATGTCCCAGACGTTTCGGATCAGGCGCTCCAAACGCGCGGCGTGGTTCAGAGCGCTTTCGGGAATGTTGGCGATGTGCGGGGTGGACCAGGCCAGGCCATGCACTTGAAAGTGCATGCTGAACGCGGTCCATTGCGCGTGCGAAAAGGTGCGCGCGCGGAGGATCGACATGTTTGTCGAATGAGCGAGGCGTTCCACGGCGCTGCGCGAATAGAGCGCATGAAAGCGGGTGAGGTGCCAATGAGCCCAGCACGGACCGAACCATTCCTGTTGAATGGAATCCAGGTTCGGTGAGGCGATCGCCAGGATGCCGCCGGGCGCGAGAAGATTTTTTAGCGCATTCAGCGTTTGGACCGGATGTGGCAAATAGGAGAAGCCTTCGCCGACGTGAACGATGTCGAATCGTTCTTTGATTGGAAATGCATACGGCACGTCGCCGATGTCGCATTCGACAACGCGGTGGCCTTTGGCGCGCGCGGCGGCGGCGGCCGCGGGATTAGCTTCAACGCCTGCGCAGCGCCATTTAGTCGCAGCCGAAATCGTGTCGAGCAGCGCGCCGTCAAAACAGCAGGCATCGAGGAAGCGCACGGCTGAGTTTTGCTCGTCGAAGATCGAAGCGAGATCGCCGAGCGTATGCGCGGCGAGTGCAACGGCGGGCGTGGGGAATTTTGAATGCGGACGCACGCGCGCGCACCAGAGATTGCGAAGAACGCGCGCAAGAATTCCGCCGCGCAATTTTGATTTGGCGTAAGGCGACGCGTACGGCGCAGAGGGCGCGATGACGCCGGCGGGCGGTTTGGACCAATCGACCGGCGGGATCGCGAAGCGCTGCGCGCGCAGTTGCAGAGCTTGTTCGGAGTTGGGCGCGGGATGATTGAGAGCCACGCGCGAATCGTCTTTGAAATAGATGTGATTGATTTCCAATTCGCCGAGCATGGGATGGCGCGCGCTGAGCAACAGGCGATCGGGCGTTTTTCGCGTGAGCGGGCAGAGCGGCCGCGGAGCATTCAAGCTCGGTTCTTTTCCCGGCGGCGGAGGCATGTTGGGAAAATCGGCGGGATAGAAAAAATCGCGGTTGCGAAAAAGGCGCTCGGCGATGTTCTTTGCTCGCGTCCAGAAAAAACGCGGCAGGCGTTTGATGCGCCGCTTCAGATTCAGGCGCTGCTTGAATTCCATCCGCGCAACGTCCTGCTCGCGGTTGTACGCGTCCATGTTTTCGCTGATCTGGCCGGAGCGGACGCGAAAGGAACTGGCGTGGCCGGAGACGCGATGGAGTTTGAACCAGAGCGCCATTTCAAGCCACAGCGCCCAATCGCCGGCGCGCCGCAGCTTGCGATTGACGCCGCCGACGGCGAAATAATTTTTGCGGCGAAAAAAGACGCCGTCTTGAAAGAGCACGTGACGGTTCAGCAGCGTGAACATATCGACGTGCGGCTGCGCAATGTTGGCGAAGCGCCAGCCGTTGGAGGAGACTGTGTTTTCGTGGTAGATCACGCCGGCTTCCGGATGATCGCGGAAGAATTCCGCGACGCGCAACAGCGCGCCGGGTTCGTACATGTCGTCGGCGTTGAGGTACGCGAGGATTTCGCCGTGCGACACGTCGAAGCCTTTGCCGACAGCGTCGTACATGCCGGTATCGGGTTCGGAGATGACGTGCGCGATGCGCCCGCGGTACTCATTAATGATATCGAGCGTGCCGTCGGTCGAGCCGCCATCAACGATGATGTATTCAAGATTCGGATGGTTCTGATTGAGCACCGATTCGATCGTGCCGCGAATGTAGGTGGCGCAGTTGAAGACGGGCGTAACGATGGTGATCGAGGGAAGCTTGCGCGTTTCCGGGCGGCGGACGTATTGGCGGCCATAGACGGCGAATTTGGCGATGCGGCGCGCGGTGTCCCAGATGCGTTCGTACCAATAGAGTTCGTCGTTCTTTTTGAGCTTGGTTTCGGCCTCCTTATAGATTTCGACCCAGGCGTTGCGGTCTTTCATCAGCATCGCATAGGCCTGATTTTGTTCGTCGATTTTCTTTGCGTCGGCGGCGGATTTTTCGTTGAGGCAGGCGAGTTCCACTTCGCGGCCGGCGAGTTCGTTGCGCGTGCCGGCGAGTTCGGTGCGGACGGCGGCGGCCTCGGCACGTAAGCTTTCAAGGCGGTCGCGCACGCTCTGCAATTCGGAACGTTCGCGTTTCAAGGCGCCATCGAGCGATTCCATCACGGACAGGCGCTCGACGGCAGCCATTCGGTTGGATTCGGCGGCGGCGGCGGTTTCACGAACCATGGTTTTGAGCACGCCCAATTCGGCGTCGCGCTGCGAGACGGTGGAGAATTGGCGCGAGAGTTCGCGTTTTTCTCGCGCGGCAATGGAGGCGCTTTCTTTCAACATCGCCGCCGACGCGCTCGACGAAAGCGGCACGGCGATCACGTCGCGGCGCTGCATTGCGTTACTGCCGGTCAGATCGTTGAGCGCCGATAGAACATCGCTGCTCTCGAGCGCCTGAACGCAATACGGTTTTTCGAAAGGACAATTCCAGCCGCAGCCAATGCAATCGACTTTTGCGGTGAGCGCGCGGCTCGATTTTGCGGCGGGAACAAAGCGCGGCCAATGCCCGCCGCCAAAGACGGCGAGCACGGGTTTGCCAAGCGCGGCGGCGATGTGCATGGGGCCGGTGTCGTGGCCAATGTAGCCGTTGGAAAGGCCGAGCAGGCCGACGAGCGTTTCGAGCTGCGAATTGGTTTCGTCAATCCATTGAAATGTGTGCGCGCGCGCGCCGGGCATCAGCGCGCGGACGGCGTTAATGGCGGGCGCTTCGCTGCGCGGAGCGGTGAAGAGGATGCGCGTGCCGTGTTTTTGCATCCACGACGACAGCACTTCGGCCCAGCGTTCAGCGGGCCAGGTTTTGATGGAGACGTTGGCCGTGCCGCCGACGCAGACGGCGCAATAATCGTTTTCACGCAGGCCCAGCGCAGCGAGCGCGGCGAGCGCAGAATTCTTCGCGGAGGGCGCCAGTTCAATGGCGGGATCGGCGAGCGACAGTTCATTGCCGAGGATTTTGTGCGCGAGGGCTTCGTTCTTGGCGAGTTCCCAAACGGATTCGTCCACGGTCGCGAGCAGATCGAAGGAACGGCCAGCGGGCATTTGCAACCCGTCGCGGCGCGGAAAGCCGGTGTTGCGGCCGGAAAGGCCGGCGAGCGGAATCTGCGCAGCGCGGCGCGCGAAGGCTTCTTCGAAATCAGTCCATTGAAAAGGAGCGACGACGAAGAGATCCGGTTTGAAATCGAGAACTTCATGGAGCAGCGGGGCGAAGTGTTCCCATTGTGCTTCAACGTCGGATTCGTATGGATTGGTTGGGAAGCGCGCCGTTTGGGCGAAAGGCGCGACGAAAGGAACGAAGGGCAACGTCGCGGGGCGCACGATTAAGAGCAGTTGGTGGCCGGCTTGATGCAGCGCCGAGAACAGGGGTTGGCGGAGAACGAAATCGCCGAGGGTATCTGGGTTGCTGATGACAATACGCATCAATACTATTTTCGCTCGCCTCTCTTAACGACGGTCCAGCGGAAACGCCATGGCCATTTTACGGAAATTCGCGGCTGATGCCATTGAAGGATGCATTTGAGCTTTGACGCGCCGGGCGAAAAGCATTACGAAGAGGTGCTGATTTTGTTGCGACTCGGAGGTTGTGCCGTGCGCGTTCCTCATTTTGTGCTGCTGGGATTGGGTGTGGTGTTTGGCGCGGGGTTGTATTTAGATAAGCCGGTGGACTTATCGGAAACGCCGGAGAAGATCACGGTCACTTATTGGGAGAAGTGGACGGGATTCGAAAGCGAAGCGATGCGCGGCGCGGTCGAATTGTTCAATTCGAAAAAACTCAAAAACCACAAGGGGCAAGTGATCGAATGCCATTACACGTCGATCACGCATATTGAAAACAAAGCGACGCTCGCGATTGCGGGTGGCGAGCCGCCGGATGTGATCGGGCTGTTTTCGCGGAACACAGTCGATTTCGCGGACTTGGGCGCGCTCCTGCCGCTGGACGATTACATTCGCGGCGACGATTTCATCAAGCGCGAGAATTACATCGAAGTGTTTTGGGATAATTGCCAGTACCGCGGACACACGTGGAGTTTGCCCACGACGCCGGCGACGGTGGCGCTGCATTGGAACAAGGATTTATTCAAAGCCGCGGGGCTCGATCCGGATCGGCCGCCGACGACGCTTAAAGAACTCGAGGAATTTGCGGAGAAACTTTCGAAGAAGGATGAAAATGGACGCTACATCCAGATTGGATTTTCGCCGCCGGAGCCGGGCTGGTGGCCGTGGGCGTGGCCAATCTGGTGGGACGGGAAATATTGGGATCCGGCGACCGGGAGAATTACAGCGGATCATCCGAACAACGTGGCGTCGTTTGAGTGGCTCAATAAATTTCGAGGCTACGGCGCGGAGGAGATGCTGGCGAATTCGAAATCGGCGGACAGCGCATTCGATTCGCCGCAGAACCTTTTTCTTTCGGGAAAAGTGGCGATGGTGCTGCAAGGCGTATGGATGGCGAATTTCATCCGCTTTCACAACCCGCACCTGAATTATGGCTGCGCGCCGTTCCCTGCGGCGTTCGACACGCACGGCCAGCCGGTGGGGTTGGCGGACATGGACACGGTCGCGATTCCGCGCGGCTGCCGTCATCCGGAAGAGGCGTGGGCGATGATCAAATTTTTGAATTCACTGGAAGGCGCGGAATATTACTGCGGTGCGAAAGCGAACAACGGCGGGCAGGGGAAATTTACGGCGTTCAAGATGTGTTCGGAGAATTTCTTGAAAGATCATTCGCATCCGTATCTGCAGGTGTTCATCGACATCGCAAAAAGCCCGTACGCGAAGATTCAGCCGCAGTTGCCGATGTGGTACGAGTACGAGCAGGATATGCGCACGGCGTTTGAGCGCTCGTGGCTGGGTGAAGTTTCGCCGAAGAAAGCGCTGGAAGACGTACAGGGGCGGATGCAGCGGAAATATGATCGGATCATGGAAGTGCGGAAGGTGCGGGAGCAAAAATAGTCGAAGTCGAAGAGTCGAAGGTCGAAACGGCAAATCGGCGAAGGGCGTGCGTTGAGCATATGGCGAATTTGCATACTAAGAGGAATGGTCTTTTGCTCGCGGCGCCCTGGATTCTCGGGATGGGGTTATTCACGCTGTATCCGTTTTGCGCGTCGATTTATTACAGTTTCACGGATTTCAGCGTGCTGCAAAAGCCGGTGTTTATCGGGCTGGATAATTTCAGGGAGATTTCCAAGGACCCGAATTTCTGGACGGCGCTGACCAACACCATTGTCTACGCGGCGCTGGCAATTCCGCTGGGGCTTTTTGTGTCGCTGGTTCTGGCTCTGCTGATGAACGGCGCGCGGCGCGGACAGGCGCTGTACAGCGCGGTGTTTTATTTGCCGCATTTGATTCCTGCGACCGTGTCGGCGATTTTGTGGATGTGGATTTTTGAGCCGCAGTTCGGGCTGATCAACAGTGCTCTGCGGCCAATTTGCGATGCGCTCAATTGGCTGCGCGCGAGCATCGATCCGACGCTCGCGGAGAAAATGAGGCAGAACCCGGCGCTGATCTGGTCGCCGCCGGCGTGGATGGGCAGCGCGACGTGGGCACTGCCGGGATTGGTCCTGATGGCGCTGTGGAACGTGGGCCAGACGGCGTTTATTTATCTGGCGAAATTGAAGGACGTGCCGCACGAGCTTTACGAAGCCGCGGAAATCGACGGCGCGAGCACGTGGCAAAAGATCTGGCACGTGACGCTGCCGCAGATCAGCCCGGTGATTTTCTTCAACGTGATCATGGGCATCATCAGCGCGTTTCAAGTCTTCGCCGAGCCGTACATCATGACGTTGGGCGGGCCGGGAAACGCGACGTTTTTTCTGCCGCAATTTATTTACGAAAGCGCGTTTCGCGACATGCACATGGGCTACGCATCGGCGCTGGCGTGGATTTTGTTCATGATCATTCTGGCGCTGACGGCGCTGGCATTTCGCTTGTCGCGCGGGCGCGTGCATTACGCAGGGAAGTAAACATAAGTTTCATAGTTTCATAGTTTCATAGTTTCATAGTTTGATAGTTTTAAGGATTTAAGATGGCGAGGTTGAGTCGGCGAGCTTCGGTGGTTCTGCGTGGGGAGCAGAGCGGTTTCGGCGGGGGCGTGGGGCGCGCCAGCGCGCTGCGCTTGGGGACGCTGCATGTGCTTCTGCTGGCGTTTGGATCGTTGTTTTTAATGCCGCTGATTTGGATGACGATCACGTCGCTCAAGCCGCTCGACCAGACGATGACCTCGCCGCCGGAATTTATTCCGCGCGAGACGCGCGCGCCGATCAACGGAGAGATTATGCCGGTGATTCGCGACAAGGATCCGTTGAGCGAGGATTCGGTGATCGCGAAACCGTTGGCCGGGCATGAAAAGGGAAATTTGAAACTGCTGCCGGCGAGTGCGATCAATCCGGATGGGACGGCGCAAATCAAATATATTTTGGCAGGGCGCGAAGTGCCTGAAGAGAAGCCGGTGCCGGTCGAGATCGTGAAGCGCTGCAAGAAGGGCGATTACCGCGTGACGGAAATGCTGCCGCAGTTTTCGATCGAGCGTGAGCGCAACCGGACCGAGCCGCGTTGGGACGTGGTGCCGCCGGAACAGATCACGCGTGAGCCGCATTTGCTTTGGGACAATTATCCTGCGGCGCTGACGCGCATGCGCGAGCAGTACGAAACGCGGCCGTGGTACGCGAGCGGGTTCTTCGAATTCCTGCGCAACACCCTGTGGATTTGCGTTTTCTCAGTGCTGGGCGCGGTCGTTTCGTGCACGCTGGTCGCGTACGCGTTTGCGTACTTAGAATTTCCGGGGCGGAATGTGCTGTTTGCGATGACATTAATGGTAATGATGATCCCCTTCCCCGCCACGATGGTGCCGCAATATTACGTGTTCAAGATGCTTGGCTGGGTCGGCACGTCGAAACCGCTCTGGGCGCCGATGTGGTTTGGCGGAGCGTTTTACATTTTTTTGCTGCGCCAGTTTTTCCTCGGACTTCCGAAAGATCTGCTCGACGCGGCGCGCATCGACGGATGCAGCGAACTGGAGATTCTCTGGCATGTGGTCGTGCCGCTGTCGCGGCCGGCGCTGGCGATGGTGGCGCTATTTGAATTCATCCGGCAATGGAAGGACTTCATGGCGCCGAAGATTTATTTGATCGACAAGATGCAATTCACATTGGCGCTGGGTTTGGAGCAATTATTCAGCCAGCAGGGCGGGACGCCGTGGAACCTGGCGATGGCGGCGTGCATGATGTTTTCAGTGCCGCTGATTGTGCTGTTTTTGTTCGCGCGAAAGACGTTCATGCGCGGGATTGCGATGACGGGGATAAAGGGGTAGCTCCCGGAGCGCCGGCTTCCAGCCGGCTGGAAGCCGCCGCTCCTTCGGCTCGACTATTTTTTGTGAACCTTCGGTGCCACTGCGGCGGGATCGTCCGCGGGGTCGGCGGGCAACTTTTCCAGATAATCTGCGGGGCGTTTCTTGCGCGGGTCGTTGTGCGCCATGACCGGGAAAAATTTATTGTAGGCGAACGGCCGGTAGGTGGGCGATTCCTTGTTGTGGCATTTGCGGCAGGATTCGGCGGTGGGCATCGGCGCGAGTTCGCCTTTAGGGAGCGTGACGATTTTATCGTCGCTGCCGGCGTCGCTGTCGAGGCGTTCGTCCACGTGCCTTTGGCCGGGGCCGTGGCAGGACTCGCATTGGATTCCGAGCGTCGCGTCGAATTTCTCGCCTTTCTTTTTCGCGGGCTGATCGTAGGCGGTGACGTGGCATTTTAGACACTCAACAGCTTTCGTGGGATCGCCAAGGTTTTTGTCCTTGGCGATTTTCTTGGCGTCGTCGGTCGTAAGAATGTGGTACGCGTTAGAATGTTCGCTCTCGACCCATTTTTCGTATTGATCGCCGGATACCGTGGCGAGATGACATTTGCGGCACGAGCCGACGCCGGCATAGATCGCATCGTCGGAGCCAGTGAGGGATACCGCGAGCAGATCAAGTGTGCTGACTAAAATGAATTTTGCGATCATCGGGTAACCTGTTGCTAGATTGGCGCGCGGACAGACTCAAGAAAGCGGACCGGCTTTGCATGAAGTTTATTCGCTGACTTTTGGAAAGTATTTCAATATTTTTTAGAAGATCGCTACTTTCAAAACCACGGGCTAAAAGCCGTGTAACTTAGGGCGGCGGTGGCGCAATAAGTTTGGTCGTGTCGTGACACGCGGAACTCGCGCAGGAGCGCGTGTACGGCACGGGCATGGCAAGGCCGGGTGGTACGCCGGCGGCTTGGATTTTTCGCGGCACGTCCATGACGTGCGAGGTGAGGTCATTTTCCCAGAAGACGATGTTCTGGTCGCCGGGAACGCCGTTGGGAAGTCCGAGCAGGTGGCCGAAATTTCCGGGACCGCTGCGCGCGGTGCGGTCCATGTGGCAGTCGGTGCAGCGCATGATGTCTTTGAGCATCACGTCGCCGGCTTCCTGAAGCGAATGGCTGGTGACATCAATGGCGTGACAGCGCTGGCAAAGCAGGCTGTCGGATTTATGCGGGTCGTCGAAGAGGAAGCGCACGAACTCGCTGTCAGCGTGCGGCTTGTGACAGTCGTCGCAGGCGACCATGATGCGCGCGTTGCGTGCGTGTTTGCTTTTGAGCCAGGTCGAATATTGCGCCCGATGAATTTTGGGATGGATTTGATCGGTCCAAAGTGCATCGAGCGGGAAACTTTTTCGCGAAGTATGGTTGGCAAGATATTCAGCGCGGCTGATGCCTGGGCGCGGAAATTGTTCGTTGGCGTCCAACGGAACTTCGCGCACGCCGAGTTGGCTTTTGCCGAGCACTTGTTCGTGGCATGAACCGCAAATCATGCTGGCGCGATCGGCGCCGAGAAACGCGGGCTGGACGATGTGAGCGCCAGGGAGAGTGGGAAATCCAATGCTGCGCGAGACAGCGCGCGCGCCTGAGTCGCGCGCAACGGATTTTGGCTGAGCGGCGTTCAACGGAGCTTCTTCGCGGTGCCGCGATCCGGGACCGTGGCACGACTCGCAGCCGACGTTGATCTCCTGCAAACTGCCGCTGCCGTCCGGGTCGAAGGCGCCGTTTTCGTCGGGCACGGCATTGGCGAGGATTTCCTGCGTCGTCGCGTCTTTGAATATTTTGACGCCGGTGAAATGGCAGCCTGCACATTGGCCTTCAAACGTTTCAGTGACTGGCGGTAAGGTAAGTACATCGTCGGATGTGCCGAAAATCCCGTCCGGGCCCGCGGAAAAAAATGTACCTCCGCCGTAATCTCGGAACACGTGGCGCGAGGTATCGTAATAACTGTCGTCGCCGGCGGAAAGTTGGCCGCTGAAGGATTGAAATTGCAGGAACGGATAGCGGCCTTTGCGTCCGGGGGCATCGACGAGAAGCAACTGCCGGTAAAACGCACCGCCATAGGTCAATTTTACGTTCAAAGTCAGCGGCGTATCGCTCGGGTTGAGTTGATTGAAGAGCGTGACCTTGTACTGCGTGCCCGTCTTCCATAAATATACTTGCATGTATACCAAGCCGCCGCCGGTGGCATCCTGAAACACTTTAAATTTATCGGTGTCATTGAGCGGATTATAATCTTCGTAAAAAAGTACTTTTACGCCCGGGTCGGTATAGCTCGTGGCGTCGGTAAAGAGCGACGTGAAATCGTCGATGCTTGGATAAACCGAGATGTCCTGATTGTTCGTGCGCTGCGCGGGGACTTGCAGGCCAATTTGATGCGCATGTCGTTTGTACGTCTCCAAGCGGTGGCACGTGTAACATGCGCTGGTGCCGATGTATGTGGCGTCGTCGGGCGGCTTCCAACTTAAAGTAATGTGAATGCCTGTGCGCGTAAGCGCGCCGGTGGAGAAGGAGAAACGACTCAGATCGCCGCCGGGAAGATGATCAGAATCTTGAGTGCCGGGCATGACGAATGCGTAGTAATTGGACGAAGCTTTGAGGGCGTGGACCGAGAATTTACCGGCGTGGTTGGTGACGGCTTTGGGGAGTTTGGCGGATTTGACGGGATCGCGGACGATGTCTTCAAGCGGCTCGTCGAAGGATTCAGTAGAACCATCAAGAATGCCTGACGCGGTCATCGGCGATGTGACATCGATGAGTTGTGAATCGATAAAATAAACGGTTGCGCCAGCGATCGGGCGATTCTGGCTGTCAGTGACGGATCCGTGAGTCGGAACGTGGACGTTGGATGTGATCGGTTTTGTGGCGGAGGCGCGGAAGGCGAGAAAGATGCAGGCCAGGATGCCGGTGAAGAAGGCGAGCATGAAATAAAAAGACAGATTCCGGCTGCCGTGCACGATACCCATATCCTTTCGTCTTGCGTCGAAACGTTCGCAATACTATTATGACTAAGAATCCCGTTCAATTGTCATTTAATTCGATCAAACCGCAACAGCATCGGAAGGCCGGGCGTGCGAAAGACGATTGTCATTTTAAGCCTCGTTTCGGCGGTCGTTGCGGCGCTGCTGGTGTCGTTGTCAGGCTGCGAAAAAAAGGACATACGCGAAGTCGCGCCGGCCGCTGCGCAGCGCGCGCTGCCGTTCAATCACAAAGTCCACGTGGTCGGCGAGAAGATGAAGTGCCGCGTCTGCCACAAAACCGCGGAGAAGGAAGAGCTTGCGGGATTTCCGACGTTCGCCAGTTGCAACAAATGCCATAAGGGCTTGGACGAGAAAAAGCCGGTTGAGAAGCGCATCGCCACGAATTATGTCGAGGGTAAGACACAGTGGTCGTATGTAACGGAGTCGAAGACGATTGCGCCGGACCAGATTAAGTTCTCGCACAAAATTCATTTCGACGCGAAAGTGCAATGCACAACTTGCCACCGCGGTGTGGAGGTGGCAAAGGACATCGTTCCGGCGAAGCTGCACACGACGATGTTCGAGTGCATTGCTTGCCACGTGAAGACGCATGTCGGCGACAACGTGAGCAACGAGTGCAAAATTTGCCACACGCAGATCGACAAAAAATTCGAGCCGCAAAACCATTTTGTGAATTGGAAGCAACTGCACGGGCGCGAAGCGGGATTCTTGAAGAAGGAATCGCAGGCGAGCTGCGGGCTGTGCCACACAGAAGCGAGTTGCGTGGCGTGTCATCGCGTCGAAGCGCCGGCGAACCACACCAATTTCTGGCGCGAACGCGGGCATGGGGTCAGCGCGGACATGGACCGCGCGCAATGCAAAGTGTGCCATACGGAAGATTCGTGTTTGCGCTGCCACCAGACGATTCAGCCGCAGAACCACAGGGGCAATTTCAGCGCGACGCATTGCACGAAATGCCACTTCCCGCTAAAGGAAGAGGGGTGCATCGCGTGCCATAAGAATGCGAATTCGCATTTGCAGGCGGCGCGGCTGCCAATGAATTTGATTCACAAACAGGCGACGGACGCGACGTGCCGCGATTGTCACAACGGGTTAAAAATGCTGCCGCATCAGGACGATGGGGGGAGTTGTTTGATGTGCCATAGGCGTTAGGAGCGGCGGCGCTCTTGCCGCCGTAAACGATTCCGAATGCATCGGCGGCAGGAGTGCCGCCGCTTCTAACGGAATTTTCAAGCTTGACGCCAGCGATGAACGTCCATAGTCTTGAGCTATCA
This sequence comes from Planctomycetota bacterium, assembly GCA_035308565.1. Lineage (GTDB taxonomy): Bacteria > Planctomycetota > SZUA-567 > H5-PLA8 > H5-PLA8 > JANXLS01. The sequence goes on from DATGGK010000201.1 coordinate 41,637, forward strand.
TTTGTCTGATTGCCGCCCGCACGGCGGCATCGGTTCGGCCTCGATTCGGAATCTCATCACGGAGGCATGATCATGAACCAGACTACTTCTCGTCGAGAATTTCTTGCGGATGTCGGGCGCGGCATGTTGGTCGCGAGCTTGGGCGCGGCGGTGTCGAGCGAGCTTGGGCTGGCGCGCGTTTTTGCGGACGACGCGGGGACGCTGAACTTCGGAACGCTTGAGCCGCTTGTGGCGATGATGCAGGAGACGCCGATCGCGAAGTTTCTGCCGGCGCTTGCTGCGAAACTAAAAGAAGGGACTGAACTGCGCACGCTGATCGCGGCGGGAGCGCTTGCCAACGCGCGTTCGTTCGGCGGGCAGGATTACACGGGCTATCATGCGTTGATGGCGCTGATGCCGGCGTTCGACATGTCGAAGCAGCTCAGCGGAATTGAAGGTGCGCTGCCGGTGTTCAAAGTGCTGTATCGAAACACGAATCGCATTCAGGAAGCCGGCGGGCGCAAGAACGAAGTGCTGCATCAGATCATCGCCGCCGAAATGGCGCGCGAGCAGGCGACGGGCGAAACGCTGCTCGACGCAGAACATAAGGGCGACATGGCGGCGGCGGAGGGGATTTTCGCGCGGATGCTGAGCGGCCCCGAAGGCGAGGCGTTCAATCATCTGCAATTTGCCGTGCAGGATGAAGTAGATGTGCATCGCGTGGTGCTGGCGTGGCGCTCGTGGGCGCTGCTGGATGTGGCGGGCAAAGAGAACGCACTGACGCTGCTGCGCCAGTCGCTGCGGTACTGCGTGAATCAGGAAAAATATTTGCGCGACAATAAAATGTCGCCGTCGCCGATTCGCGCGCTGGTGCCGAAACTTTTCGATCAATACAAATTGGAAAGCCAGCCGCTCGGTACGAAGCCGGCGGACGACGCACTGGTCGCGCAACTTACTGAAATAATTTATGGCATCGACCGCGCGAAAGCGGCGGACGCGGTCGCGGCGGCGCTGGCGGACGGCATTTCACCGGAAGGCGTGGGCGAGGCGATTTCGTTGGCGGCCAATCAATTGGTGCTGCGCGATCCGGGTCTCGCAAAGAACAACGGCCCAAAGCGGCCGATGGGCAGCGTGCATGGCGCCTCGGTGGGCGTGCACGCGTCGGATTCGGCGAATGCGTGGCGGCACATCGCGCGCGTGAGCAATCCGCGCAACACGTATGCGAGTTTGATCGTCGGCGCGTTCCACACGGCGGGACAAAGCGCGGGACTCAACGCGAAGCCGTATCCGCTCGCCGAAAATCTGGAGAAGATTGAGGCGAAGGATTCCGCCACACTGCTGAAGGATTTGGATGCGGCGATCAAGGAGAAGGATCAGGCGCGCGCGAGTGCACTGGTGCAGCGCTACGGCGAACAGGGACATCCGGAGCGCGCGGTGCTTGATGTCATGATCAAATACGCAGTGAGCGAAGACGGCGCGCTGCACGCGGAGAAATTCTACCGCACGGTCGAAGAGGAATTCGCAGCCACGCGCGCGGCGTTCCGCTGGCGGCATGTGTGCGCGCTGGCGCGAGTGACGGCCAGCGAGTACGGATTCCCGGCGGCGGGTTATGCCGAAGCACGGACGTTGTTGGGGGCGTAATTCATAAGCATACTGCCGCTGGCGGAGACGTTTGCGTCTCGGTCAGCGGCAACGTCACGATTTAACGAAGATTAATCCTCAAAACACCGGAATCATAACTAATACACGTTTTGCCCGCGCATTTATTAGATGCTGGCGAAACGGAGAAAACTCATGAAATCTGGTGCTGCTGCTCGTCCCGCTGTCGCAATCCTTGGAGTGCTCCTTTTTTGCTTCGGAAGTTGCTTCGCTGCGGGAACAGGCATTGATTACGCCACAACGATACAGCCGATTTACAACAATTACTGTATTCTGTGTCACAACAGTCCGTCTGGTTCCGGGCTGCAGGATCTGACGGCCGGAAACAGCTATGCCGCCACAGTGAATGTGCAAATTATGGTCGGCGGTCCCAGTGGACCTTTCCGTGTGCGCCCGGACCTTACCAATCAAAGTGGCATTTTTCAAGTCATCGTGACAGACGGATCTGGCGCCGCTGCCGGAATGGGCTCGTGGATCGCGACGGCCGCCGATAAGAACAACATCACGAACTGGATCAATCAAGGCGCGCTGCCAGACACCAGCGCCCCGACGGTCACCTCTATCAGCCCAAATTCCGGCCCGATAGCCGGCGGTACAAGCGTCACGATCACCGGCACGAAGTTCGGCGGAACCGGCACTTTTCTGCCGACGGTCACGATTGGCGGAGCGGCGGCGAGCAACGTCGTGGTCGCGGCGGCCCCCAATAGTTTCACCACAATCACCTGCAAGGTTCCCGCGCACAACGCCGGTGGCGCGGATGTGATTGTGACGACGACCGCCGGCGGAGCATCCCCAGCGCTGACCAATGGATTTACCTATATGTCGCCGATACCGACGATCACGAACATCAATCCCAATGTTGGCCCTCAGGCTGGCGGGCAAAGTGTCACGCTGACAGGCACAAACTTTGTATCAGGGGCGACGGTCACGTTTGGTGGAAATGCTGCAACAAATATTGTAGTCGTCAGTTCCACTCAAATTACCTGCACGACCCCGGCGCATGCACCCGGCGCTGCCGACGTGGTGGTCACCACCAGCGGGGGTATCGTAACTTCCACTGGGGGATATACATATTTTAATGCGCCCACTTTAACCAATGTTTCGCCTTCCCGCGGCCTGGATGTGGGTGGAGACAGCGTAACTTTGAGCGGCACTAACTTTCTCTCCGCCGCCACTGTAACCTTCGGCGGTCTCAGCGCTCTTAGCATTGTCGTCGTCAACGCTGGACAAATTACCTGCACCACTCCCGCGCATTCCGCGGCCATGGTTGACGTGGTGGTCACGACTCCCGGCGGCAGCAGCACGCTGACAAACGGATTTACCTACCAAAGCGCTCCGACCATTACAACTATTAATCCCAATGCGGGTCCTTCGGCGGGCGGGCAAAACGTAACCATCACCGGCACCAATTTTCTGAATGGAGCGACAGTCACATTCGGCGGAACCGGCGCCGCAAATATTAATGTCGCCGGCAGCACGCAAATAATCTGCACAACGCCGGCTCATTTGGCGGGAACAGCCGATGTTGTCGTCACTACTTCTGCCGCCAGCGTGACATCGGCCGGCGGATATACGTACTACGACCCTCCCACGTTGACCGGCGTTTCGCCCGGCAGCGGCCCCGCCGGCGGCGGGTTGAGCGTGACCTTGACGGGAACAAATTTCGTGAGCGGTGCCAATATTACTTTCGATGGCCTGCAAGCGACGAACATAAACGTGGTCAGCACCACACAGATCGCGTGCCTGACTCCTGCACATGCCGTCGGCTCAGTGGATGTGGTCGTCACTACTCCGGGCGGAACGGTGACACTTGCTGGCGGCTTTACTTACAACAATTCCCCAACCATAAAAACCATCGTGCCCGACGCGGGACCGGCGGCGGGCGGGCAAAACGTCACGCTTACCGGCACCGATTTTGAGTCAGCCGCAACGCTGACATTCGGCGGAACACCGGCGTTGAATATTGTCGTTTCCAGCGCGACGAAAATTACCTGCACCACGCCAAGCCAAGCCGCGGGCGCCGCGGACGTCGTGGTTACCACTTCTGCCGGTACTTGGACCACTACCGGGGGCTATACCTTCTTCGACGCGCCGACAATTACCAGCGTCGCGCCCAATACCGGGCCAAGCGCGGGAGGGCAAAGCATTTCGATCGCCGGAACGAATTTCATCGTGGGAGCGTCGGTTGTCATCGGTGGTACAGCGGCGACAAATATTGTCGTCGCCAGCGGCACGCAAATCCATTGTGTGACGCCCTTGCACGTGGCTGGGAACGCGGACGTTGTGGTTACAACCGCCGGCGGCGCTGCGACATCGACGGGCGCATACACGTTCTTCGATGCGCCGACGCTCGCCAGTGTCGCGCCTAACTTCGGATTGATCGCGGGTGGGAAGAGCATTACGCTGACCGGCACGAACTTCATCACGGGCACAACCGTCACGTTTGGAGGAACTTCAGCGACGGGCATCGTCGTGTCAAGCGCCACGCAAATTACCTGCTCGACTCCAGCCCATGCGTCCGGAGCGGTGGATGTCGTGGTCAACAACGCCGGCGGCGCCGCCACGTTGATGAATGGCTTTACCTATTTTGCCGTGCCGGCGATCACGAGCGCGGACAATCAAACCTTTGTCGTCGCCACGCCCGGAAGCTTTACCATCAATGTCACCGGCACGCCGGCGCTCGCGATCACCGTTAGCGGCACGTTGCCCAGCAACATCATGTTTGTCGATCACGGAAACGGCACCGCAACGCTCAGCGGCACGCCCGGCGCCGGTTCCGCGGGCGTGTACAACCTGACCATTACCGCAACGAATTTGGGCGGATCGATGCAGCAAAATTTCACGCTGACAATCATCACGCCGCCGCCCGTCGTCGGTTCGGGGATCGACAGCGACGGCGACGGATTTTCGGACGCGTTCGAAACCGCGGTGGGCACGAATCCGCTGGACGCCTCATCCACGCCATTCGGCGGACTTAAAGCCCCGCCTCCCATTCCGTTGACTCTGACGTCGGCGTCGATCAGTCTCAACTTCGCGAAGGATTCGAGCGACACGATCAAATTGAGCGGCGTCGTGAATATCCCCGCGGGCTTCGCGCCGTTGGGGAACAAAGTTTTTCTGGATGTCGGCGGCGTGGTGAATAGTTTTACGCTCGACGGCAAAGGCAGCGCAAAATCCGGGACCGATTCGCTCAAGATCTCGATCAAAGCCGCGAAGGGCGTGGTGGCGGCGCAGACTTCCAAGTTTGCGGTCGCGCTCAGCAAGGGTTTATTCACGGCGCAATTGGCAAGTTCGCAACTCACGAACACGACCATCAGCAAGTCGCCGGTCACCATCACCATTAGTCTGCTAATAAACAACACGATTTTGCAAACTTCGAAAAACATGCTTTACACGGCCAAGCAAGGAAAATCGGGAACTGCGAAATGAGAAGAGCGTGTGCCCGCGAGTTGACACGCGCTCGAAGCGGCGTAAAAGAGAATTCCCCGTTCCGCAGGGATTCCGAGGCCGCATAATGGCAGACTACAACGCCGGGCACGATCCGGCTCGCTTCAACCCGCTCGATTATCCGCAGAGTTTGGAGTTGCCCAAGCACGCCAGTTCGACGGCGTGGCACGAGCATATTCCGTTCGTCAAAATCCTCGTGCAGCTTTTGCGGCCAAAAATTTTCGTGAAACTCGGCGTGCGCAAGGACGATTCGTATCTTGCAATTTGCGAATCCGCCGCGACGCTGGGCATCGCGTGTTACGGCGTGGACGGCGGCAATGGCCGCATCAAGCACGCCGGTGTCGCCGACGACAAAGTCTTAAGCCAGCTTCACGCCGCTCACGATCCGCACTACGGGACGTTTTCGCGCGTCGTTGAAACTGGGGGCGACGCGCAGGCGCCTGCTGCGTCGCACTTCGCTGAGAACAGCATCGAACTGCTGCATGTCGATGGCTTGCAGCCGTACAAGGCCGTCTGCCGCGATTGGGAAACGTGGCGCCCGAAACTCAGCCGCAGTGCCGTAGTTCTTTTTCAAGGCACGAATGTGCGCGAAGGCGATGTGGGCATGTGGCAGCTTTGGAAGCAGTTGTGCTTCACGTATCGTCATTTTGAATTTCTGCACGGTCAGGGCCTCGGCGTCATCGTCACCGGTCCTGGCATTCCGGAACCGCTGAATGTGTTTCTGACGATGGCCGAAAAGAATTCAGAGACGGTGCGCAAATATTTTTTCGCGCTGGGCAATCGCAGTTCGCTGCACGCGCAGGCCGTAACGCAAAGTGAGACGATCGAGTCGCTGGAAACAAAACTGCGCGATACCGAAGCGCTCTCCGGCTCAAAGAACACAACCTTGCTTGCGCAAGCGGCGGAGATCGGGCGCTTGAATGAAATGATCGCCGGGCTTCAACAGCGATTGAGCGCAAGCACCGCAGACGCGCAAACGCTGCGCGGCGAGCTTGAAAAAATCAAAGCTGAATTCACCGAAGCGGGGAAGCTCCACACAAGAATTACAGAGCAGGAGCAATCGCTCCTGGCGCTGAAAAGCCAGCTTCAAATGCTGCAAGCCGAATCCGCACGGCTGCGCGAGGAATCTTCGCGCATCAAAAACAGCACGAGTTTCAAACTGCTTCAATCACTCACCGCGCCGTTCCGTTTTTTTCGCGGCGGATAAAGGCGCTAAAGTTTGCTCATTATAAATTCTGTGATCTCTCGATCACCGATCATTGCACGGCGCCGCGGTGTAGCTTTTCATAATCCACTCGGAATCATGCTCATGAAAAATAATCAACGTTTTTTTTGGTTGGTCGTCGAAGCGGCGTTCGCGCTCGCGCTCAGATCGTATTGCGGAGAAACTGAAACTCCGCCGAAACCCGCCGACGACGCGCGCGCGAAACCCATCTCGCTCTTCGACGGGAAGACGCTCAATGGCTGGATTCAGATTCCGGAAAATTCGTGGGTTGTCATAGACGGCGCGATGGCAAGCACCGGCGCGGCGCGCGGTGTGATTTGCACGAAGGAGGATTACTCGCGCTATCGCCTCACGTTTACGATGCGTCACGTCTCCGGCAACAAGGACCATCAAGCCTGCATTTTGATTTTCTGCACGCGTCCGCCGGAAGGCGAGAAAGGACTCGATGCGCTGGGCGGCATTCAGTTCCAAGTTCCAAATGGCGGCCATTGGGATTATCGCAAAGGGCACAACAACGGCGGCGGCACTGAATTCACATCGCTGCCGCATCCGAAGTTCAACGTTCACGAATGGAGCCGCATTGAAATTCTAGTCGATTCCGCAACCGGCACGGCGCGCATGGCCGTCGCGCAGCCTGTCGGCAGCAAAGCTGTTGAAGTGCTGCAATTCAAAGTTCCCGAAGCGGGGCAGAAAGGACCGATCGCGTGGCAGATGCATAACGCCGGATTGTTCGACGAATTCAAGGACGTCGAAATTGAAATCAATCCGAAGAGCGACGAATTGCTCACCACAAAATAGTGTCCGTCAATAGCTCAACTGATCTTTGCTCAACAAAATCAGCCGCCCATCCTGCGCCGCCGCGGACATTCGCCCATGCACGCCGAATGGGCCGACCCCCTTTTTGCTCAACTTCGTCGTTTCTTTGCCAGTGCCGATATCGAAAGCGCGCAACTCAAAATCCTGATTGTCCTGAATCTGCGCCACGATTTGATTTTCATAAATGTACGGAAAAAGAGTCACCTGCGGCTTGCCTTGATAGCCCTTTGTTTCGCGCGAATACAGGCGCTTGCCGGTTTTTGAATCGATGCACACAAGATAAAACCCCTGTCCTGCATGCGGCTGAATGCCGTAGGTTTTGTCTCCATTTATAAGAAGCGAATATGTTGGTTGCGGTGAGTTGGCATTCTTCGGATCGGTGTTCCACAGCACCTCGCCGGTCCTGCTTGAAAACATGTAGATCGCTTTCTGATCGAAATTTTCCTTGAGCGCCGCGAAATAATCCCCCTTTAAATAAAAACGCATCGCCGGTTCGCGTCCCGCGTCGCGCTGATCGATCAGCCGCTTCCACGCCACCGCCATGCGCTTAACGTCGATCGCGATGTAATACCAATTGTCCGTCACCATCAGTAGCGCGCCGTCGTGCGCCGCGGGAAGTTCCTCCGCACCGTTTTCAATCAGCGGGTGCTTTTCGTTTAGCGATAAATCGGGAAGCGATAAGCGCGCGATCATTCTCCCAGTTGCACGATAGCGCGCCGTCACATTGAACGGCAGCTTTCGCACGCTGATCAAACGATCGCCGTGAAAATACGGCGGAATATAAATGTCGCCCGTCTCCTTTTCCTGCCACGCAACTTCACCGGCTGGACTGTTCGTTGGAATATAAAGCGCCAATGTTTCGGACTGGCCGCTGAGTACCAGCATGTCGCCGCTTTGCACGGCGTTTTTAATTTCAAAATCAAACGGCACGAGATAACGCCATGCGAGTTTTCCGTCGGCAACGAAAAACGTCAGCACGTCATAAAGCCCGTGCACAACGACAAGATCGCCTTGCACAAACGCCTCGAAGAAACCCGCCTCGTCGCCCTTCCCTTTCAAGCGCAACTCCGGCGTCTCCCAGCGCTGCTTGCCCGAATCAAGTTCGAAACACGTCAGCACAAATTTGTTGTCGCTGCGCTTCTTTGTCCGGCCGCCAAGAAAAAGCAAATTCGGATTCTGCTGCAAATCGTCACGCCGCGCCAACACGATGCGCGCGGTGCCTTCGGCATCCGCGCTCGTGAATTCGCGCGCCGCACCCGCGGAAATTGCCGCATACCGCTCCACGAATGTGGGCGCAAGCACTTTCGCGCGCGCCGCATCCGGAATTTTCAATCCACAAATTCGCGCGGCGTCGGACAGCGCGCGCAAGCGCTGCGGCAACGCTTCCTCCTTCGCGTCGCCAGCCGCTTGAAATAATCCATCGGCGACTTTTTGCGCCGTTTGCGTGCCGGGAAATTCGAGCAGCTTTTGCAGTTGCTCATCCGCCGTGCCGCCGTTCGCGAGCTCGTGCTCGGCAGATTCCTCAAAGCGTTTGGCAAATTCCACATCGCGCCGCTGCAAAGCGATCAGCCGCCGCGCCGCCAATTCACCCGCGCGCACCGTCAGCGTCTTTGGCAGCGGCGATACGGTGCTGAAATAAAGCGGCAGCCCCTGCCTCATCAGCGCAAGACTTCCCTTCATTTCTCGCCCATAAAAATCCTGATTCACGATCGACTGCGCGCGCGATATCACGCCTTCCGCCGCGCTCAACACCGGCGCCGGGTCGGCCACCGCCACCGACGCGAGTGGATATTCATGTTTCCCATATGTCGTGATGACATTTCGCAAACAGCGCGCGGCCGAAGGCAAATCAGCTTTGCGTTCGTACGCATCGGACAACGCAAACAGAGTCTCGATTTCTTCGGCCAGCGTGCTCGCCGTGCGCGTCATGCCAAGGCAGCTTTGCAATTCTTCTTCTGGATTCGCGCGCAAAATCGCGCGCCGCGCCATACGCTGATGCGTTTGAAACAACTGCTGATTGATTAGCGCGCGAAAATCCAAATCCTCGGTGGACACCGTCGCGAGGCATTTGTTGAGCAGCTCCGCGGCTTCGTCGAGACGGCTCTCCGCCGCCGCCAGTTCCGCGCGCGCAAAAAAACTCTCCGGGTCTTCGCGCTTCTCGACTGCTTTTCGCACAGCCTCGCGGTCGTACACCATCTCGATGCTGCGCGCCGAAATGCGCAAATCGAATTGCGCACCGTAGCGGTTGAACGTCATTCGCGAAAACGGCATGAACAGCCCGTGCGCATTCTCCGGCACTTTGTCCGCGACGATCTCGCGGTCCATCGCGATGTGCTGCTCGATCTTTGCATCCTTCGCCGGCAGATTCTCCAGGTCCTTCAATTCCTTCGGCCCCGACTCGTTGATGATGAACGCCGCATGCGCGAGCAACTCACCCGTGTAGTAGCGCCTCTGCTCCAGTATCGCGCGGTCCTTCAGCGACACGCTCGCGAGATGGTACGTGTGCATGCCTGGCCGCCAGTAGATGCTCGTATCCGTCCAGCTCGACAAATACAACCTGTCGTCGCTCGTCAAAAATGGCCGCGCCGCGTTTTCAAACCAGCGCGTGTTGATGCTGAACCACGGCGCCTGCTCGTACACGTAGTATTTCATCACCGGCTGATCGTCGTGAAGAATTACGTCCGGCGAATTCCAGACTGTTTCACCCGTGTCAGGGTTGAGCAGAAAAATTGGCCCCGGCGGTCCAGTCCCTCCCCAGCCAAAAATCGATTTGTTGCGGCCATTGGAGACGACCACCAATTCGCCCGTGCTGATCGGTCCCAGCAGATAGGTGAATCCAGGTCCGAGCTTCGGCTTGCTCCACAGCACTTTCCCCGTGCGCCGGTCCAGGCAAAACAAAAACGGCGTGTCCACCGGCGCGATGTACAGCTTCTCGCCCACCATTAATGGGCGCTGATTCAGCCAGAACATCGGATCGTGCGGCTGCACAAATTCGAGTCCGCCGTGGAGCGGCGTGAGCCGCCCAAACACACGCGTGGCGTCGTGAACGTCGGGAAAATAAGGATAGCGCATCAGCCACTTGATTCGGCCAGAACGGCTGTCGAGCGCCGCGAGCGCGCCGGCGTTCGTGTTGTAATAAAGCGTGCCTTCGTGATACAGCGGCGGCGAGGAAAAACTGCGGATGCGGTTGCGCCGGTTCTCGACAAATCCACCCATGAATTTGCCCGGCGCAAGCCGGCACAATGACGCGCGCCAGCGCACGCGCCCCGTCGCACTCTCAAACGCCATCACGCCGTATTCCGAATCCGTGTGCGTGTCGCCCTCGATGTTGTCGAGCACATAGCCCGAAAACACGCTGCGATTTCCGCCCGCCGGCGCCGCTTCGAAACGCATGTGCGATTCCTCGTCGCTCGACGCCGCCAGCGGCCCATACGCCCAGCGCAATTGTCCGGTGACGCCGTCGAGCGCCGCCAGCGACGGTCCGACTTTGTAAATCGGCGTGAACACCATCCCGTCCTGTACGAGTATGTCCTCCTCCGAATATTGCCGCTCCTGCCAATTCTGCCACGCCACGCGCCCGCCCAGATCGTTGCTCCAGCGCAATTCGCCGTTCAGCAGCGAGCGGCAGTAAACGATATTCTTGTGCCGATAGAGCAGATTGTTTTCCGCCACCACCGGCTGGGTGAACACAAAGAAATCGCGGCGCGACCCCGGCAGCAACGCGCTCCACACCGGCTCCTTTAGCGCCATCGAATCTTCCGGCGGCGGAAACGCCGTGTAATCGTCGGCTGAAATCTGCGGCGCGCTTGCTTGCTGCGAATGCAGCTTCGCTTTTTCTGGCGCCGCAGTCGCCACGATTTTCTGCAGCCGCTCCAATTCGTCCGGCGATAACGCACTTTTGTTTTTGGTCGGCAAGATCGCTGATGCGCGCGGCTTGTCGTTCAACAATTTTTCGCAATAGGCAATTTTGATTTCAAGCTCCGGCGTGCGGCACTCCGAATCGTGATAGCAATCGCGCAGAGTCGTGAAATACTCGAGCGCTTCGAGAAAATTGCCTGCGTCCAGCGCCGCATTGCCCAATTCAAGCAGCGCATTGTCGCCGTAAGAAGTGGCGAGCATCGTATCCGCGATTTCGGCAAGGCCACTCAGCGAATTCTTGCGCCGCGCCTGCTCGAACGCCTCCTTCGCGCGCGCGTCGTAAAGCGTGCGGTAAAACGCGAGGTCGGACGCAGGGAAATTTAGAATGCGACGCTGGCAATACTGCGACACCGGCACAAACACGCCGTACTCCGACACGCGATACAATTCGTTGGGAAATCTCTCGATCACCGTCTGATACAACTTCAGCGCTTCACGATATTGCCCGTCGGCTTCCTTCTTAAGTCCGGCTTCGACCAATGCATTAGCGCGGTCCGACTCTTCGACAACATTGAGCGTGTAAAACGACGATTCGGTCGAGAGCTTCATCTCCTCGTCCGATTTCGCCCAATGATAAAAAACCGTGCCGTAGCCGTCGTCCTTTTTCTTCGGCAGGGCTTTCAGAAACGGTGGAACATACCCGGCATAAAGGTCCTTGTACGGATCGGCGCTTTTTGGCTTGGGGTCCTTCGTCTCGCCAGCGATAAGCCAGGCCGCGGCAAGCGACGCGCAGCAGATCAAAAGACATCGGACGACCGGAAGGTTCATCGCTGCTTCCTCCTGTCGAGCCGCAGCGACAACATCCCCGCCAACATCGCGTCAAGCCGAGCGTCCGTCGGCATTTCCTCCATTGAATAACCAAACCGCAGCGCCGCCGAACGTATCGCATTAATATGCCGCGCGCGTTCCGCGAGATACGTGATTCGCAGATCGCGCGGATCGCACAGCAGTTTGCCTTCGCCTTCAAGCCCCAGCAAAATCGTCTGGCCGCTGAACGGAAAATCGCGCTCGGCCGGATCCTCAATGTGAAACAAAACCACGTCCTGCCCCGCGAAACTCATCTGACCAAAACCCAATCCCAGGCGATCCGTGTCATCCACGCAATCGCTCACAATCAGCACGAGCCCCGCCTGCTTGAGCTGCGGGCCGAGCGTCAACAGCGCGTTGCCAAGATTTGTCGTCCCGCCGGGCGCCGCCGATTCCAGCGCGTTCAACACGTGCCGGTAATGCGCGCCCGAGCTTCGCGCCGGAAGCAGGCTGCGCATCTTCTCGTCGAAAATCGCCAGCCCGAACGCGTCCTTCTGCTGCATCAGCAAATGCGCAAGCGTCGCGACAATCGTCGCCGCGTACTCAAACTTGCTCATCGCCGCGTCGTCGCTTTTGAAGAACATCGACGGGCTCGCGTCGAGCAGAAAAAACACCGGCATGTTCGTTTCGACTTCGTACTCCTTCACGTAAAAGCGGTCCGTCTTCGCAAAAACTTTCCAATCGAGATGGCGCGTGTCGTCGCCGGTCACGTACTGCCGGTGCTGCGCGAAGTCCGTGCTGATTCCGCGAAGCCGGCTTTTGTGCATGCCGACGAGAAAACTCTCGACCAGCCGCATGCTGCGCAGTTCCAGGCCTTTCACGCGCCCGATGACATGAGGATCGAAAATGTTCGCCATGATTATTCGCGCACGCTCTTCAACAATTCGTCCACGATGCGATGCCGCGTGACGCCTTCAGCTTCCGCCGCAAAATTCGGAAGGATACGGTGGCCAAGCACTGCATGCGCCACTTCGCGCACGTCGCTGGATTTCACTTCGCTGCGCCCATCAAGTATCGCCGCCGCCTTTGCGCCCAACACCAGATTCTGGCTCGCGCGCGGACTCGCACCCCACGTCACCCATTTCTTGATGAACTCCGGCGCGTCCTTTTCACCACTGCGCGACGTTCGCACTAACCGCAAAATGTAGCGCGTGATTGGTTCGCTAATCCGCACTTTCCGCACAATCTGTTGAAGATCGAGGATTTCAATCTGGCTCAGCACAGCCTTCACGTCGGACTTGTAGCCAGACGTTGTCATGTCCAGAATTTTCAGTTCCTCTTCTTCGCTCGGATACCCAACGTTGATTTGAAACATGAAACGATCCAACTGCGCTTCGGGCAGTGGATATGTGCCTTCCTGCTCAATCGGATTCTGCGTCGCGAGCACAAAAAACGGCGCGTCGAGATCGCGCCGCTGCCCGCCCACGGTTACCTGCCGCTCCTGCATCGCTTCAAGAAGGGCAGCCTGCGTCTTCGGCGGCGTGCGATTGATTTCGTCGGCCAGCAGAATGTTGGTGAAGATCGGCCCTTCAAGAAATCGAAAATGTCGCTCGCCTGTCGCCTTGTTTTCTTGAATCACTTCCGTGCCGGTAATGTCGGACGGCATCAAATCCGGCGTGAATTGCACGCGCTTGAATTTCAACGACAGACACGCGGCGATCGTTCGCACCAACAGCGTTTTGCCCAGGCCGGGGACTCCCATTAAGAGGCAGTGCCCTTGGGAGAAAAGGCCGAGCATGGTGAGCCGCACCACCGCGTCCTGGCCAACGACGGCCTTGCGCAGTTGCTCGACAATGTCGTCGTGCGCCTTTTTGAGGTGCTCGATCTTCGCCTGGTCCGCGTCCGTCCAATTTTCGTTGCTCACGTTGTCACCTTATGAATTCGCTCCCGCTTCATCGCGCTGCTTCAACAGCGCGCGCGTCCACGTCGACACGCTCGGCACCGCGCGCCTTTCCACTTCCGCCAACACCGCTTCCACAATTGCGCTCGAATCTCGCCCTTGCGCCTGCGCACGCGCGTTCATCAGCACGCGATGATTCAACACCGGACGCGCAACTTCGACAATGTCCTGCCGCGTCACATGCTGCCTCCCTCGCGCCAACGCCAGCACTTTCCCTGCGGCCAGCATCGCCTGCGCCGCGCGCGGCGACGCACCCAGCCGCACATCCGCATTGACTTTCGCGGAATTTACTTTGCCAGGCCTGCTCGCCCGCGCCAATGCCAGCGCGAATGCTTTCACCGACGGCACGACTGGCACGTCGCGAGCGAACGCCTGCATCACCAGCACAGTTTCCGCGTCCGTGACTTGCCGCGGCAAAAGTTTTTCCGCGCCGGTCGTCTGCGCCAGCATCCGCGCTTCAGCGTCTTCGCCCGGATATTTTTGCTCGATACACATCATAAATCGATCCGCCTGCGCTTCTCCGAGCGACCAGATTCCCTCATTGTCGAGACTGTTCTGCGTCGCGATCAAAATAAACGGCTTCGGCAAAAATCGCGTCTGCCCGCCGGTCGTGACTTGCCGCTCCTGCATCAACTCCAGCAACGCCGATTGCGTGCGTGGCGGGCTGCGATTAATTTCGTCCGCCAAAACCAGATTCGCAAACACCGGCCCTTTGAAGAAATGAAAACGCCGCTCGCTGTCGCCCGCCTTGTGCTCCAACACTTCCGTCCCGACAATATCCGTCGGCAGCAAATCAGGAGTGAATTGAATGCGGCGGTAATCGAGCCCCATGATCTGAGCCAACGACTTTACCAGCAGCGTGCGCCCCAGCCCGGGCATTCCGGTGAGCAGCACGTGTCCGCCGCCAAAAATCGCCAATAGTAATTGCTCCTCGACATGTTCCTGTCCGACGACAATGCGCGCGGCTTCGTCCAGTACCTGGCGAAAAGTCGAGTTGAAGCGTTTGGCATCGAAAGGAACCGCGTCGCTCATTGCAACCTCAATTTTTCGGCTTGAATCCAATTTCGTCAAAATTTGCCGCGCGCTTTCCGCCGTTGCGCTCGCCGAAATTCAGCGTTTTGCCTTCGAAAATCTTTTCAAACAGCGCCGGCGACGGTTTGAAATAAATCGCGTCGCCGTTTCGGTACGTCGCGAACATCGAGCCCCAATTTTGAAACACCGGAAGCGTCAAATTGTGCTGCCAGTCGCGCACGTGATCGGCAATTTCCTTCGATGCAAATTCGCCGCGCGACAAATCCAGCATCAGTTCTTCATTCTCCAAAAAGCTCCCGCCTAATTTGTCGAGGTCTTTGTCCGAAAAATGAATGAAGTCGATGCTCGCCGTTCCCGCGCCCTTGCCGCGCAAACCAATCTGCGAGAAACGGATCGGCGCGTAGCTTTCAAACGTTAGCCGCACTTTGAAATCCTTGAGCATGTCGCGCAGCACCGGCTGCAAATCGCGCAAAATTTGCGAATCCACCGGCAGTGGTCCGCTCGGCAACGGCTCATTTTCGTTCGATCTCTGCTCACCTTTGGGCGGAGCTAGAGGTCGCAGCGCCACGGCCACATCGCCCGCATCGCATCCG
Organism: Planctomycetota bacterium; assembly: GCA_035308565.1. Classification (GTDB taxonomy): domain Bacteria; phylum Planctomycetota; class SZUA-567; order H5-PLA8; family H5-PLA8; genus JANXLS01. The sequence goes on from DATGGK010000201.1 coordinate 57,013, forward strand.
GTCCACGACGTTTCAACAATCGGATACAGATGAAACTTTACCGTATTGTTCTTCGCATAGTCTTTGTACGCCGCGAACGGCGACACATAATGCAACTCATTCAAGTCGTCGATTTTGTAGACCGCCACCGACTCACGCGCGCCGCCTTCGGCATCTTTGATTTCATGACTGGCCAGCACGCAACTTTTTCCAAAATGCTTCGCGCGCTCTTCCGCCGCCTCCTTCTTTAGCAGCGACGCGATATCGTTCTCCGAACCTTCCTTGCCGCTAAGGTCCAGCAAGCGCCGCGAAAAGCGCAACCGCTCCGTGATGGTCGCGGTGCCGTCTTCGTTGAGCTTCACATGCGTGTCAAGCTGCATGCAGCCACTTAGCGACAGCGCGATCGTAATCAATAGGGCGGCGTGCGCAAAATGATTGCATTTCTTCATCGCACCAACCTCGCCGAACCCCAATTCGCCGCGTCGCCCAAATCCAAATCGCCGCCGTTCGTGACTTGAAGCGTCAGCCGTTTCACGCCGCCGACGGGAATCGAAATCTCCAGCGGCTTCGCGTCTGCGCCGGTTCGAACGCCGCTACGGAACAATTCCTTCTTATCGCCGTACACCGCGAAGACCACGCTGCCGCGCTTTCCCATTCTCGTTGCAATACCCGCATCGCTGTGAAATTCCTTGAATCGCCCATCGAGTTCAAACGTGATTTCGCAATCCGCATGCGCGCCGATGCCCCACGGATATCGCTTTCCCGCAATCGACAAATCCTCTCCCTGGCAGCCGTGATCCATCTGATACGGTTGCGGCGCCGAAAGAATTGTTTTCTCCCTCACCTCGACCGGCGCAAGCTGCGACAAATACTGCACGCGCCCGCCTTGAACCTGTGCGAGCGAAATTTCATCGACATCCAGCGCCAGGAGTGCCTTTGAATCCCACGCCGGCCGCAGTTGCCATTTGCCGAGATGCACGCGTTCGAGTGTCCCTTCGATCACGCTGCCATCGCGCGCTGACACGCGCAGTTGAACTTCGCCGCGCCACGGTTGATCCTTCTGGCGCGTCGCATCGGCGAGGCGCACGCCCGCGAGATAAAAGAGATTCAGCGGCCGCGACGCGAGCGTTTCTTCAAAATCAAGCTGTACCGTAGTCCGTTCGAGCTTGCTCAACACGCACGCATAACTTGAAGCGCGTCGATCCAGAACCATGTCGAGATTCGGGCTGTTCAAAATAAAATTGCCATTCAACGCCGGCGGAGTGTCCGCAAGCTCCTCCGCCTTACGACCGATAAAACCGGACATGGGCAGCGCGACAAAACCCATGAGCGCGCTCAAATCAAGCTCAATTGCTCCCGCGAGCGCAGTTTGAATTTTCAGCCGGTCGCCATCGTTCTGTAAAATCTGACCGCGCAATTTCCCGCCCCGAATGAAATGAAATTCCTGCACGCCGCTTTGCACCAGCAGCGGATTGCGTCCCAAAAATCGAATCGCGATAATTTCTTCGAGCGCAATTTGGCGCTCCTCGCCCGTGTGCAACAACACTCCCAATTTTCCATCCTGACTGACGCCGCGCACAAATCCGAATACGCGCGAGTTGTCGTACAGCCAGATTTCTTCCGCGCGAAGCGAGAACATACACAGCGCCGCCAGCACAATCAGAATGCCTGTCGCAAGCGCCGTTCGAATTGTCAGTCGAATTGAGCTCACGGCTTCTTCTCCTTCTCGCTCTGCTCCGCGCCGAACGATGCGTAATATGCGGTTAGCAGTGCCTTGAACTTCGCCGGAAATACTTTCGACAGCGCGTTGATCATCGTCTCGCGAATTTCAGGCGACAGCGCCGCATCGCTCTTTAGCCCTGCAATCAACGCCTCGCGACTGTTCATCTTCTCGTATTCTTCCGCACTGATTTTCTTCGGTTCTTCCAGTTTCTTCAACGCAACCGCCTCCGGTTTTGGCTGAACGCGTTCCTCAAGAAGGTCGCGGAGATTTTGCAGACAAGTGCCAAGCATTTTTGCCGCGTCGTCCGCAATGGCTAAAAGCTCTTTGTCCTTGCCGCCCGCAGCCAGCTCGGCGTCCGAAGGAAGAATGATTGCGAGCATCGCATCGAGACTCGATTCGCGCACGCGAGACGCCACGTCTTTGCTTAGTTCTGATGCGTTCGCGCGAATCGCGTCGAACAGCGCCGCCACCTTCTTCTGTGCATTCGCCGCGCGCTTTCGATTTGTTGTTTCGATTTCGTTTTGCATGGGCTTTTTTACAAAGCGCGCCAATTTGCGCGCTACATCGTGTTGAAGCAGGCGCGCATGATTTGCATCCGCTAAAATCATGATGATCGTATCGAGATTTTTTCCGCGCAGCAAAAACTTGCGCTGAAATGCATCGACACCATTGCGGCGTCTGATTTCGATTGCGCTTTCGCCCACCGCTTTTTCAAACGCAATAAATTGCAACAAATCCCTGAGCATGCTTATCGCATCGTCTTGAATTTGCTGAGTGCACGGCGATACATTTTTCTCGGCGAGCAGCGCCGCCGATTGCGCGAATTCCTCGCGCACCAAGGCCAGCATTTGCTTCAGCGGCGCACGGCTCGTCTTCTCCGCCTCCTGCGTCGCGCGTTCCAGCGCCTTGATGGCAATCGCCTGCCGCTCGCTCAGCATTCCAAACTTTAAGTGCATGAAACGCGGCATTTCCTGCGCCGGATTTTTTTCGGCGAGATATCGCGTACGTGCAAGCACATCGTCCTGCTTCTCAATCGCCAGCCGCAGCGCCATCGAAAGCGCGTCGCCGCCCTCGGGCAAAACGCTTTCAAGTTGTTGCACGGACATCGCGCCGGCCTGCGCACTTTCACTCGGCTTTTCGTCTTTCTTTTCTTCCTTCGCCGCTTCGACTTCTTCAAATTTCGCAGCTTCGCTGATTTCCATGTTCCCATTCAACGGCTCGTCCGGATCGAGTTTTTGGCCCGCAAACACAAGCCCTGTCTTCACCGCTTCAAGCGCGCGCAGCGCGGCCCTTTGATTTTTGATGATCACACTTGGCTGATTGTTTTCGATCTTCGCCGCCGCTTCCTTCAGGTTGTCGTTGACGCGATTCGCCCGCAAGCCTTCAAACGCGGCTTTGAGCGGAATGTGAATGCTCTTGCGCCTCTGTTTTTCCGCTTTGAAAATTTGCATCGCAAGCTGCGTTTCAAGCTGCGTTTCCGTATCGAAGATCGCGCGCTGCTGCTTGCCGAGCGTCAATAGTTGCTCCTGCTCCGGATCGGACAAATCTTCGAATTCTTTTCCGATGTAATTTGGCGAAACTTTTTCAGTCGTCGTTCCGATTTCGTCTTGCCGCTCGTGCAGCAGCGACGATGTAATCGTCGTCGTTTGAAGATCGCGCCAGTCGTACGTTTTTCGCAGCAGGCGTTCGAGTATGAGCACAGCTATTTTCTGGTCTGCCGCGCATCGGCTCAGCGCGGTTGAGCGCAGCGACTTCAGCCGCTCCGGCGCGCTGTCGGCATCGGTTTGCGGCCGCGCCTCGCGCAATCGCGTGCTGATTTCGAGATGCTCTTTTTCATTCAGCCGCTTAAGCAGTTCCGCGATTTCGTTTAGCCGCGCGGCCATGAATTCGCGCTGCATGTGATTGTTCTCATACGCTTCTGCGATGATCGCGAGTTGGCTGCTCATGGCCCTTGCGGCGCGAATCGCATTCTCCTGTTTTTCAATCATCTCGCGCCACGCCGCGTCATCCTCCTTGCCCGTGCCGCTCTTTTGCCATTGAGCACCGAGCTTCCAGGCGTCAAGCTGATTGCGCCACGCAATCAGCGCTTCGGTCAGCAGGCCCTTGCCGTTCTCCAGCGTCTCGAGATGAAAATCACTGGGCTTGACGAGCTTGATCTGTCGATGCGCGGTCTCCGCCTTGCCGCGCCCAGTCGGATTGATGTCCTGCACGCGCACAAAATAATTAATGGTGGCGGTGTCGGGAAGCTCCTCCATCTTGCGCAAATCCCAAGTGAAACGCGATTCGCTGACCCGGCCGCTTTGCGTGATCGGGCCGGTGACGCGATCGGAAATCGGCAAAGGTGCGCCGTCGTTCAATTGGTAAAAGAGCTCAACACGTTTCAGTCCGAAATCATCGCGCGCTTTAAACGCGACTTCGACCGAGAAATTGCGCGTCGCCACCAAATCGCGCCCCGGTGCGAGCAACTCGACTTCAGGCGGATTGTCCGGGGTGACGCGGATTTCGTAGCGTTCAGGCCGCGATTCGCGAAAGCCGTGAGCGTCGTACAACTCCACGGAATACGCACCGTCTTCGCGCAGCATCAGCGCGTGTTCGAACGACTGCCGGCTGGAAGCCGGCGTTCCCATTTCTTCGGGCGCCGATTTGTCGAGAGCGAAGACCGCGCGGCTGACGGGCATCGACGTTTCAAAGACCAGCCGCACTTGCGTGCCTTCGAGTCCGGCGAGCTGCCCGCCGGCTGACGACTTATCGGGCAGTCCCGCGTAATCCGGATATTTATAATGCGCGGTGATGCTTTTTAAATACGGCCGCTCAACGATCGCAAGTTCAATCGGGTCAGTCATGAAATCGCCGCCAGAAAGATAAAGGCGCAGCGGTTCGCGCACTTCGGGAAGAGTGTAGGACACCTGCCCGCCGTTGCACACAGGAATTTTCTCTTTGATGAAATAGCCGGTGCTCGCGCTCTTGTAAGCAATCTGAATTTCCGGCGGGATCGCTCCGCTTACCGTTGCGTGCAGCGTAAACGCCTCCATCTGCGGAATTTGAAATCCGCCAGCCGGTTCGGCCACCGCAATCAGCGTGCGGCTAGGCCAATGGCGTGTTGAGAACGGATTAAAAAATCGTTCGCAACCAATGAAAATATATTGACGCATGAAAAGCGTGACGAGAACCAACGCCAAAACCAAAATCGCAGCGAGCGCAATTGGGCGAACAACATTTTTGCGTTGGAATGCCGAGCCGATTTGCATTTGCTGAGCAAGAGGTTCGAGCGAAACGAGCGCGGATTCAGCCAGCGTTTTGCCCGTTGCGCTAGCGAGTTCCTGAATTCCCGCCGCGCGCTGCAATTCAAAGAAATCCAAGAGCATTCCACGCTCGCCCCGCGACGACGCGGCGTGATCCAGGAATCTCAGAATTTCAACGTCGCTCCATTTTCGCGTGAGTGGCATTAACAGCGTCCAAAACAGCGCCGCACCGATCGCGAAAATGTATGCAATCAGTACGAGCAAACGCCACAGAGTGCCGAGGTGAAACCACCAATCCAACGCCACGGCCGGCAGCATCAGCCCAAGTGCGAGCACGACTAAGCGCGCGAGCCCTGCTTGGAGCAGAAGGGCGCGCAGCTTTGCGCGAAATTGCGCGCAGATGATTTCGAGTCTGTTCATTCCAATCAACTCGGGATCTTTTGTCACTATCCGTGCACTCATTCAGCGACTACTTTTGGTCAACAATGTCCTTCAACGCCACGCGCTCCGTTGCGTGGTAATCCAATTTTACACTTACAATGCGCGCGTTGGCCGGGTCGGCGATGAAGAGGCGATTGTCGGTGTGCGTCGCGACGTACGCGCCGTGCATCAAACCCACTTCGTCGCCGCCGAGGGGCACGAGGCTCTTCGGCCCGGCGCTGTCGGCGTTTCCATAGCGGCCGACGCGCAGAATCAAATTGCCGTTCGAATCGAGCACTGCGACGCTGTAGCGGTCCACTTCCGGCGCGAACGATCGGTTGAAATAATCGAGCGCAAAACGCGCATTCCAGCACGCGCATCCCACGCCACGATTCTTGCCGTCGTAGCCCACGCCGCCGAAGAACCAGTCCGCGCCTTCGATCCACGCACGGCCTTGCAGCGCGCTGCCAAGATCCGGCGCGCGCCGCGGGAATTCGTTTCTCTCCAGCGGATTTGGAACGTCTTTCGAATCGGAGACGATGCGCGGCTTGACATTGTTGTGGGAAAATTTCAGGAGCGTCCCTGACAAATCGTTGTAATAACGCTCGCCGTTAAAGATGCGCGTGGCGCCGGACATGCAATACAAGTCGTCGTCGCGATCGATGCCGACTCCGTATATATCGCCGAGGCCTGGCACCGCGTCCTCCTGCATCAGTTTACCGCGTTCATCCCAGACGTGAATAAACGCGCCCACGCGGCCCGAAAGCAAGCGACCTGGATACAGGCGCGGTGTCCATGCCAGCGTTTGAACGATTTGCTTTTCCTCAGCGCGCTCAGCAGCATGCGTGTGAATCTGGCAGCCGATCGCGAGGTGGCCTTTGAGCGAGACGCTCATTCCGCCGTGATGCCAGATTGCGTTCGCCGGGATGATCAGCCCTGAAAGAACGGACGCGGTTTTGCGGTCCGAGCCGGAACTGGTGCAAACCGCGGCGCGCTCTTCGCCGTAGTCCCACGGAATTTCGCGCCATGTGTCCGCGTCATATCGCGCAACGACCGAAATCGTGCGCAGATATGCCTGGCCGAGATGATCGAAACACATGTCTTCGGCATCGAAGGGAAGATCGACGAGGCGCACCGCGCCGGTTTCGGGATCAAGTTCGACGAGTTGTTTAAACGCTTTCTGATCGAACGAATCGCCTTCCGCGGCGTAGAGCTTGCCGCTTTTCGGATTCACATAAAGGCGCTGCCGGCCGTACGCAGCAGGCCGAATGCGCTGCACGGAAGCGCTGACGGTTTTGTAAAAATCTCCGCGCTCTTCGAGCCTGTTATCTTTCAGCGCAAACAGGCGGATATTCGAGTACTTGATTTTGCCGCGCGTCATGACGTTTTCGCGCGGCCATTCAGCAGCCAGCCAGACGGTCGGCGGGTTGACAGCGGTGTCGATGGCGCCATCCACCGGCACGCCGGAGCCGCTATAAAGGAAGGTGGTTTTCCCGGCGCCGAATTCGGCGGGCAGCGGCCAAGCGGCGAGCTGTTTTGGCTTGTCGAGCGGGGCGAAACGCGTGAGAGAGGGTTTGATTTCCTCCGGCGACTTGACCATGAATCCGTTGTGGATCAGCCACGAGAAAACGTAGAGTTCCTGTTGTTCGGTGATGACGACTTTGGCCGGGCGGTGCGTGTTGACGCTCTGAATAAATTTTCCGGCGGCAGCGAAAATCTGCACGCGGTCGTTCATGTAGTCGGCGACGTAGACGCGGCCCTGTCGATCCGTCGCAACGGAACTCGGCACGCGGAAGTGGCGATTGTCGGCGCCGTCCTTGCCCGCGGCGATTTCGCCGGCAAAGAGCTGCGGTTCTTGATCGCCGGCTGTATCCATTTTCAACACGCAATGAAAGCAATCCCATTTTCCGCTGGTGACGATGTCGTTCGATGCGTGGCCATAGTGACAGAAATTGTAGCCGGTAAGGTACAGTGTCTTGCCATCGGGGCTGAATGCAGCGCTGCGCGGCGGAATTAAAATTGTCTGGCCACGGCTGTCGAAACCCTCGCTTTTGGTCGGACGCGCGACGCGCGGACCGTACAGCGCCATGCCGCCGGACGAGCCGTCGGTCGCAAATCGGTTAAGCGATTTTTCTGCAAGCGCAACGCGGCCGTAAGCAATCGCCATCGCCGTCGCGGCTTTGCCGTACATTCCGAAATGCGCTTCGCCGGTGCCGATCACCGAATCGTACTTTTCATTTTTGTAGGTGAGATACTCGAACGCATTTGAGCCACTCGTCAGCATCGTGTTCTGCAGGAAATTCGGTTTAATCGGCCAATTGAATTCTGCAGCTTTGTGCCAGAACAAACCATCGATTCTCTCAATTTGAGTTGCGGGGAACGGATAAAGTGTGCGAACATAATTTCCGTTGTGATCGAAGAGTTTGAGGAAATCGAGCGCGCCGCCGCCGTCGTAGACATAAACGCCTTCGGGCGCCGCCACCATTAACGGTGTCTCTTCGGAGTAGCGTTTCTTCGGCTCCCAGAATAGAACGCGCTCAAATTGCGGCCGTAATCCCAGCGACACGCGGACCGTGATGCTGTCTTTGTCGTCGATGTAACGGTCCTGATCGTCCTTTCCGTCCCAAATCAGTGTTTGCGCGAGGCTGTCCTTTTGCAGCGGCGCGGGCGCATTGGCGCCCAGCACTCCACTGGCGAGATGGCGCACGATTTTTCCCGCTGCATTTTCAATTGCAACGGTGGCATCGCAAAACGATTTGCTGGCGAATGAAATCTCAACGCGGTCGCCGTGGCGAACGATCACAGGCTTTTGAGTGAATTCGAAAATTTCCTGACGCTTAACTTTCAATTCTTCATTTTCAGCAGCGAAAGCGCACAGCCCCACCGCAAGCGGCGCAAGCAGCGCCGCGAGAGAATGCCTGGTCAGCAGATTAAGAATTCCAAAATTCATGGCGCTCACCGTTCGTAAATCGGCAAATAACCCAGCGGAGCTTGCAGCACCATCAGCGCCATCGCTGTCGGATAAATCGTGTTGTCCGCTTCGTCCGCAAATTCGCCGTCTTTGCGCTGCATTTCAGCCAGCATCTGCACCGCTTTTTTGTAGAAGGGCACCCAGTAGTCGTCGCCTGAAACGTACATCGCCAAGCTTGCGTAGAAACAGCCGTAGACCGCGTAGCGTTGCTTTTTCAGGTCGTCAATCGTGAGGCGGCGGTATTGGTAAGCGATGCGCTCGCGCGCGGCGGGGATAAGAGGGTGATCGAGCTTGCCTTGATTCGCGAGCGCGATGATGCCCAAGCCGCCGAGGCTCGGTTCGGCTTGCAGGCCCCAATAGCGATAGCGAAACCTGCCGTCCGGCATCGCGCATTTTTCGACGTACTGAACGCCCTTCGAAATAGAATCGGCGGAGACGGTGAAACCGCTTTTCTTCGCGGCGCGCAGCACCCACAGCACGTTCGCCGTCACCGACATGTCGGCTTGCCCTTCGCGCGAGAGCTGATAGCGCCACAGGGCCTTTCAAAAGTCGATTTTCACTTTCATAGGGAGATGCACTTTACGACGGCGTTTCATTTCTGATTTTCATAGGGAGCCGTTTTTCTCAATCGAAGTGTTCGCTCGCGTTGCCATTTCTCCTATGAAAACTCACGA
>DATGGK010000202.1:0-20999 GCA_035308565.1 Planctomycetota bacterium
CAGCAAAGGAAGCGGGGATTCTGGTGCCGGATCAAGTGCTGCAAAAGGCTGTGCAATATGTGAAGCGCTGCCAGACAACGAACGGCGGCGGTTTCGCCTATCAGCCGGGCGGCGCGCCGGGATTTGCGCGCACTGCGGCGGGCGTGATGAGCTTGATGATGAGCGGACAGAAGGGATCGCAAAGCGTGGCGCGCGGACTGGAATATCTGACCAAATACAACGAGGGTAAATTCCGCGAAGTTGAGTACTACAATTACGCGCATTACTATGCGATTCAATGCATGTACCAAGCCGGCGACGCGCTGTACCAACCCTGGTACGCGCGCGTGCGCGACGCGCTGCTGGCGCGCGAGAAGCCCGACGGTGGCTGGCCCGCTGGAAACAGCGGCGGCAGCGCGCAGCTTTCGACGGCGCTCTCCATCCTCGTGCTCGGAGTTCCCTACCGCTTCCTGCCGATTTACCAACGATGATGTGTGCGATTGATTACAGCCGCATTTTGACGCGCGCGGGCCGCTTACTCACGTGCGCGGCTCTATCGTGCGCGGCACTGTGCGCAGATGCGCCGAAGGCGCCGGCGTCGGATGCGGCATTGGTTGAGCGTGCGCTTGCCGATTTGGGTAGCGGCGATTGGGTGCTGCAATGGGAGGCGGTGCACGATCTCGCCGAACGGCGCGCGGAGCAGGCGGCGCCGAAACTCGAAGAATTGCTCAGCGACAAAAATGAGGCGTGGCTGCGCGCGGAAGCGCTGGTGGCGCTGGCGGGGATTCGCAAGGAGATCGCGATTGCGAAGGCAGGCGATTTTGCGAAGGATTCCAACGCGGTATTGCGGGCGAGCGCGCTGAAGGCTCTGGGGTTGGCCGGCGGCGAAGCGGCGCTGCCTGCCCTTAATAGTGCGCTGAAGGACACGGACGCGAGCGTGCGCGGGGAGGCGCTCGTCGCGCTGGCGAAGATTTCGGGCGAGCGCGCGTGGCCGGCGGTGAATCAGGCGCTGGCGGGCGACGATGCGCTGGTTGCGATTCGGGCGCTCCCTTACGTTGGTTTACCTGAAGCGAAACTGAAACTGCTCGCGCTGCTGGGGGGAAAGGATCGACTCGCGCGGATGGCGCTGTTGTCGGCGTTGAAAGAGGCGCGGCAACCGGCGATGGTCAAGCCGCTGATGCTGGAATTGAACAAGGGTGTGGATCGAAGTATGCAGGAGGCTATTGTGGCGGCCCTAGGCGCCGTCGATGCGCAAGCGCGCAATCCGATTTTGCTGGAAATGCTTGAGGCGGGCGAGACGCAGCAGGTTGAAACTGTGCTGGATTTAGTCGCGGCGACGCGCGGCGTTGAGATCAGCGACCGGCTTGAGAAAATTCTGCCTCGCATTGAAAAAGAGATCCCAAGTGCGGCGCCGCGGCTCTTGCGTTTTCTGGCGTCGCGCGATGCGGACCGCTACGCGGCGGCGTTTACGTCGCGATTGCAGAGCGCGACGCCTGAAGTCCGGCTGGCCGCGATCGAGGCGCTGGGGCGCTGCAAGAAGAGCGACCGTTTTGCGCTGCTCAAACCGATGCTGATGGATTCGGACGCGCGCGTAAGCGAAGCTGTGTTTACGGCGCTGCGCGTGGCGACGCGCTGGTCGCCGGAGGAAGGGTTTGTCGGATACCTTGATAAGGCGCTGCGCAGCTCGGACAAAGCGATTTTTCGCAACGCTACCGGACTCTTGCGTGATCGCCTTTCAGCGCAGGAATTTCCGAAGGCGCTGGCGCTGTTGAGGCCCTCGCTTGCAGGGAGCAGCGACGAATTGCGCGAGATTGGAATCAGCGCGCTGGCGCTGGCGGCCGATCCGGAAGGTGCGCGGCAGGTCGCGGAAACGCAGGGCTTTGTGACGCGCTGGCATGTGGTCGGGCCGTTTCGCGAGAAGGACGACGAGAGCGCAGTGGAAGAATTGGCGGGTACGGAGAAGGAATTCGATTCGGCGAAAAAAATCAGAGCCGGCGACGAATCGGAATTGAGTTGGGGCACGTACGACGTGGACCGGACCGATGGCGGGATTGAATTGCAAACAGTGTTGAGTGACGAGCGCTTGTCGCGCGGATTTGCGATTGCGAATTTCAAAGCGGCGGCGCAAACGGCGCGCGCGTTGGTTTCGCTGGACGGTGACGTGACGGTTCTTTTGAATGGAAAGAAGCTCGCGGACGCGAAGGAGAAGAAACTGAGCGTCGATGTGGAACTGAACGGCGGTGCGAACCGGATTTTTGTGAAAGTGGTGCGCATTGATGGCGCTCGCCCGAATTGCAAGATTCGGTTTGTGGATAAGAATGGGGCGGCGGTGGAGAGCGTGCAGAAGTAGTTTGATGTATCGCCGGCGTCTTGCCGGCGAGTTTCCGAGACGGGCCAGCGGGACGCCGGCGGTACAGGAATGGGCGCGTGAAACGAATTTTGATTTTATTTTTGTTGGGCGCTGCGGCATTCCTGTCGGCATCGCCGTGCCGCGGCGAGGACGCCGTTGAGTGGAAGGAGAATTGGGACGCGACGTATGCGTTCAATCGCGACAAGTGGGAGAAGGAATTCAAAACCAATCCGCGCGGGAACAAGCGGCAGAACGCTGAATTGCCGACGCACATGATTGGGTTGCTGGAAACGCTGTTGAAAAAATATCCGGACGATCAGGCGCACAAGCTTGGCGCATACGCGGAGCTTGCGGATCAACTGGCCAAAATCGAAGCGCGCGGGCGAAGCTGCGAGTATCACAAAAAGATCATCGACGAATCGCGCGGCAAGCCGGATTCGGCGCTCGCCGAGCTGCAAGCGATTCTGAAGGTGTATCCGCGTTATTACGAAACGCCGGAGGCGCGGCAGTGGCAGGAATATGCGGGGCGCCGGCTTATGGCGCTTTATCGCGTCGGCCACATTTCGAGCACGAATCCAACATTAATGGAGGCGATGGAATGTTTGCTGGCGGTGCGCAGCGCACAGGGGCGATTTTTGGAAGCGGCGCAGATTCTGGATTCGCTGAAATCGCAGAATCGGTCGGACGAGCGGATCAAAGTGCAGGAGGCGGAACTTTATTTCAAACTGGGGCACATCGAAAAGGCGCTCGAATGTTATCAGGAAATGACGTACGCGAAGCAGGACCGTTCGGTGCCGCAGCGGATTGCGCTGCTGTCGTCGCATCGCTGGAGTTCGATTGCGCAGCAGCAGTACGCGTTTGCGCCTGAACTGGACAAGAAATGGCGCAACGTTCTCGAGGCGAAGATCGAGGAGAATCTGCCGAGCGTCGAGGGCTTGATTCAAGAAGACGAGGATGGCAAGAACGTGATCGGCGCGGGCGCGCAATTCGCTTCGGCGTGGAGCGTGATTGACGCGCAATTGCGCGCGATGCCGGAGAAGATTGCGAGTCTGCGGCAGGCTCATGCGGATGAAGCGTCGGCGCTGCTGGCGGCGGCGCGAAGGACGGGGCGCGTCGATGAATTGATGAGCGTGTTTCGAAAATATCCGTGGAGCGAGGCGGGGCATGCGGCGCTGCTGGAGTATGGCGAGCGGCAACTTTTCGCCGGGCGCGCGGAGTTGGCGGCGCGCGCGTTTCAGGATGTGCTGAGCCATTCGAATGCAAAGGCGGCGGAGGCTCAGGCTCGAAGCGAGCTGCGGCTGGCTCTGGAGCAGGACAAACACGCTGCGGCGACAAGAACAGCCGAGGCGCCGCGTCAACTGAAAAAAATCGCACTCCCACTGCCGGCGATTTTTCCGTGGCCACACGAAATGGCCGAAGACATTCCACCGGAGATTCGGCCGTATCTGGCGTGGCCGGGAATTGAAATCACGGCGTTAAAGGACGCGACGCTGCTGAGCGGGCCGAATCTGCTGATTTGTTTTGGTGCGGATTTGAGTTCGCCGCGCTGGGTGCTCGCGCCGAATGCGCCGCGCGGAGTCAACGGGCAAATCGACGTGACGCAGGCGACATTTTTTCACGCGCCGGCGCCGGTGCGGCCGGCGGTGGCGGACGGCGTCGTGTACACGCGCTGGGGGCTGGATGCGACGCATTGCTTTCCGTCGCATCTGGCGGCGGTGGATCTGGCGAGCGGCGAAATGCTGTGGAGCACGGCGCGCGACCAGGCGTGGCGGCAGATTTCGCCCATTGGCGATCCAGTTGTTTCCGACCAGAAGTTGTTTGCGATGGCGATCGAAAACGGATCGTCGCGTTCGGCGGCGCCGCTGGCTATTTCGCTGGTGTGTCTGGATGCGAGGAACGGCGCGTTCTTGTGGCAGCGGCAATTGGCCAGTCATCAATTGACGACACTGCCGCAGATTGGCGAGCGCGAACGCGCGTGGGATTGGGAATCTCAGCGCGGCGCGCGCTACGCGGATATGTTTCATTATGGCAATGCGGTGACGGTCGATGGCGGTGCGGTTTATTGCAGCACGAATTGCGGCGTCGCCGCTCGCGTGGATGCGCGCGACGGCGTGATCGAGTGGCTGGTAAGCTACGCGCGATCGACGCCGAACGCCGCGCCGCTGGGGTATCTTCGGCGCGAAGGCACCGCGCCAATGATCAGCGGCGAGCACGCGATTTTTTTGACGCGGGATTACGAAGGCGTGTTTGCGCTGAACAAAGAGACGGGCCAGCTTGAGTGGGAAAATCCGTTTGCGCCGTCGCAGTCGAAGATCGCGCTGCTGAACGATGCGCTGCTGACGTCGGACCGCGACAACGTGGCGGCGCTTGATCCGGCGACGGGGCGGGCGATTTGGTTTCGGTCGTTTGCAAACGGAATCGCGTGCCGGCCAGTGAGCGACGGGTCGAGTGTCATTGTGGCGAGCGGCGGCAGGTTGCAACGCATTTTGACGGCAACGGGCGCGAGCGTGGAAGAGACGCCGCTGGATAAGAACGAGACGCCGGCGCAGATTGCGCTGCGCGGCGGCGAACTCCTTGTTGCGAGCATGCAGAATCCGCGTGACTTTCCGAATGCGCAAAATGTAACTGCGCCGACAAAGACGAAATCGGCGGGGAAAATTGAATTTCCATTGAAGCAGGTTTGGAGTCTTTCGCGCGCGAATCCAGAACTAATCTTGCCGCCGGACGAGGCGGGAATGCCGGGGCGGGTAATTGTGTCGTCGGAAGGGTTGCTTGAATGCGTTGAGGATTCCCCCGCGGAGAAAATAATCTGGCGGCGATTTGTTGCGCCGGGGCTGCCGGAATTTGCATGGGACAAGGACATACTGCTGTTGCTGTACGCGCGGCATGTGGAGGCGCGCGATGGAAACAGCGGCGAATTGAAATGGCGCTGCGCGATTCCGTTTGTGCCTGAACATTGGCTGCTCAACCGCCGGCTAAACGGAGCGGGAGCTCCGTTCTACGAAATTGCGGCGCCGTATTTATTTTTTTCGGAGACGGAACGCTCGCCTCAATTCGGCGCGATTGAGCTGGCGTCGGGAAAACTGCTGTGGACGCGGCGCATCGACAATTTTCATCGGAAGGACGTGCCGATGGCGTTCGATGGAAAACGCCTGTATTTGTTTGGGACACGCATGGGCGCTGAGACGGGCGTGCAGCTTTTGAATGCGGAGGATGGATTGGACGCAGGCACGCGGTTTTTTCTGCCGCGCGACGTTCAGCAGCCGCGCGGCGTGTGGGTGAGCGGCACGGAGGGATTCTTTCTATCGGAGGGACTGACAGTTCACACGATTGATTTACGCGACGACAAGATGACGATCAACTTTCACGCGGATTTTCGCGAAGCGGTGCGGCGCGTCGATCCGCACGGAGATTTGAACCGGCTGTTCAGTTGGGATTCGCATTTCAAATCGGCGTCGGCGGGCGGGCGCTGGATGGACATCGAAGATTATCTGGGGCATCACGCGCAGCGCGCAATTCCTTTTATTTTTGATCGGACCAATCCGGATTATCTGTTTCGGCGGCGCACGGATGGAGTGATTCGCGGCGACCAATTATTCGATACGAGCGGCGGAGCGCTGACGGTGATCGATCTGCCTTCGACGCACGAAATCGCACGCTTCGTCATTCCTTCGCCGGCTCAGGCGGATGCGATCGTGCGCGTGGCCGATTTCTGGAAAGATGGCGAGACGATGTATGTGGTTTCGGGAGATGACAACGCGGGAGTGCGCAACCCGCTGCGCATCAATGCGTATGACGCGGCGAGGTGCGCGCATCGCGGCGGGCAGGTTTTGCCGGACGTGACGTATTGGAAGGCGGCGCTGCGGAATTTCAACGATGAGCGCGAGGAGAGCGTGCGGCCGTGGCGGGAGACGCAAGTTTGCGCGCACGGCGCGACAGTGATCGTGACCGACGCGCAGGGCGTTCACGCGTTTGCATCGACGGTTGACGATAAGGCGACGGAATCTCGCGAGTTGGTTGTTGCGCATCGCCAGGCGGTGCCGCTTGTGGCGGGCGGGGCGGTGCAGGAGTGGGCGAAGATTCCATCGATTGCGGCGGATTCAACGGCCGCCGGAAAGCCGTTGCTTCAAAATGCAGGCGGCTTGCGTGTGGCGCATGACGCCGAGAATCTCTACCTCGCGGCGGAGATCAGCGCGGACCGAATTCATCCGCGATTTGGAACGGGAGAATTGGCCACAGGGGATTGGTTCGAGGTTGAACTCACGAGCGATTCGGGACGCTTGCACGGCTGCGTAGCAATCGATGCACGAGGGCAAAGTTTTTGGGAGGACGCGGCGGACGGAGAGGCGCTGTGCGGCGATATTCAAACGGGCGTGCGCGGGGATTTGGTGCGGGGGACGCAAATTTTTGAAGCGGCGATTCCGATGCGGGCGATTTTTCGGGGGGACGCAAAGCAGGGAGACACGGGGACGCGGAGACACGAAGACGCGGGGACCTTGGAGTTGTCGGTATCGGTTTGGACGCAGACGGCGATGGGGCCGCGCAAAGTTGCGGAGTGGGGAGCTGGGAGTGAAGCGGGCACTCAAGGACGCGGCGACGCGGAGACGGACGGGCACTTAACGATTTTTTTGGATTCGTTGACTACGGAAGAGGAACAGGCGGCCTGGCGGATTGTGGATCTCTTCCCGGATTTGAATGCATCGAAAACTTTCATTCGAAAAATGGCCGCGACACGCGGCGCGGCGGAATTACAGGAGATTTTGCGGACACATGCGCATGAGACGTCGATTAAGGCGCTGCTCGAGGCATTCGATTTCCGGATTCACAGTGCGGGTGGCGATGCGCTGAAAATCGCCGAAGCGGCGGGCGTGGACGCGGGTGTGCGCGCGAAGTTTGCAGCGCGGGCGTCGGCGTATTTGTCACAGTGGGTTTACATGGATGCCGTGCACCCCCCGGGGATGATCATGCTGCAGTTGAACGACGGGACGAGTTGGGAACACCGCATGTCGTGGGGCGAACTTGAATGGCCGCTGGTGGGCGAGGCGGGCACGGCGTCGCGGCGGTTGGGCGGTTCGCTGCCCGCGGCGGGGAGTTGGCAGGAGTTGCGCGTGCCGTTGCTTTGGGTCGAGATGCAGGATACACCGATTTGCGGGCTCTCGTTTGGGCAGCAGGGCGGCGGACGAGTGAGTTGGGAGCGGGCGGCGCTCGTTGTGGATGGAAAGGAGACTGTGCTGATCGATGGTGCCGCGCCCGAGGGGAAGCTCGAAGGCGATTGGGAATGGTTTGACGCACCGATTCACGGGAAGGCGCGCGTGCACGCGAATCGCGAGGCGTTGGATGATGGCGAAGCGCTGGCGCATTCTGTTTTGGATTTAAAGAAGAGTGCAGGCGGGCCGCCTGCGCCACAAGATGCAGGCAAAATGCCTGCGCCACAAAATGCGCGCGCGGAGATGCTGGCGTTGTTGGAGCGCGAGGTTCCGAAATTGGGCGGGAGCGATGAGGCGCTGGCATTTTTTCGCGAGATGCAGGAGCTGGACGAAAAAGCGCCTGAGAAAATGCGCGCGCGGTTGAATTGGTTTTTGAGTGCGCTGCCGCGGAATCCGGCGGATGCGGAATTGCTTGTAGAATTGTTGCAGAGGTTGAAAGCATCGCGCATGGATAAGCCTGAGGAAGAAGTGGAGGCGGCAATCAAAGCCGCGAAGCTTCCGCCTCAAACGGCTTACGATTACCGGCGAAAATTCGCGCCGGCGGCGCATCAGTTTGTGCGAAACGTGCAGGTTCTGGGGCCGTTTCCTGACCCGTCGGATGCCGGGCGCAACATTGTGCTGCCGCCGGAAGGGAAAGCGGCGGATCTCGCGGCAAAATTGCAGATGGGCGATTTCGTTTTGGAATGGAAGGCGTTGAAGTCGGCGCGCGATTACATCGATCTGAGCAGAGCGCTGAAGCCGTCCGAACACGTCGTTGCATTTGCGGCGTGTTACGTGCAATGCGAGAAAGCGCGCAGCGGCATGATGGAGATCGGCGCGGATGACGGGTGCAAAGTGTGGATCAATCAAAAGCTGGTCCATGCGCACCGCAGTTTCGGCGTGGCATCGCCGGGCGGTTTCAAAACGCGCGTATTTTTCAATGCCGGAGTGAATGAAGTACTGATCAAAGTGGACAACAAATCCGGCGACTGGGGATTTTTTCTGGAATTCGTGGAAGCCGATGGACGCGGGCCAATGCAGGGGATTCGCGTGAGCGAGACACCGCCGTAGGGCGCGTTTCAATTGATTAACGGTGCCGAATTCTAATGCGACGTTGGACATATCAGACGACAAATCGGCAAGGGGCGAATTCATCTAACTGCTAAAACGATGGTTTCGGCGCGGTCTTGATTTTGCGTAGACGCCGATAGCGTCGGGAACGCTAATGAGATTCTGACTGCTCGGAGAGCCGTCCTACATAGACTCCATTGGAGTAAAGATCATGGCAAGCGGAAATCATGGAGAAGCGGAAATCACGCGCGAGGGGCTGGTCCGCCTGCTCAACGAAGATTTGGCGCGCGAGTACCAGGCGATCATTGCATACGTGGTTTACAGCCAGGTTCTGAAGGGCGCGGAGTACATGACGATCGCGGCGGAGTTGGAATTGCATGCGGCGCAAGAGTTGCAGCATGCGCTGACCATCGCCAAGCAGGTCGATTACCTGGGCGCGCAGCCGACGGCGACGCCGAAGCACGTGAAGCTGTCGGAGAAGCCGCGCGAGATGCTGCAGTTCGATCTCGACAACGAGACGGAGACGATACGGAATTATCGCGAACGAGTGCGCCAGGCGGAGTCGCTGGGCGAATACGCGCTGGCTGAAGCGATCCGTCACATTCTTTCGCAGGAGCAGGAACACCAGATCGACCTGTCCACGGCGCTGGGCATGGATGTGCCGAAGACCGCGCTGGCGAATGCGTCTGGAACGGTCGCGCCGGTGGAGCATCGGTAAGCCGGTTACAAATACAGGACGCGGGGCGAGCATCCCGGCTTTCGCCGAGCGCTCAACCCCGCAATCCTTACCCCCTCCGTGCAGTCGGACATGCGACATTGAATTGAATCGTCAATTCAGCGCCGCCTCTTCACATCCGACTCGCAAGATTACTCTGGATTTTTGAACTTTATCGTTTAATATGCCGAGCGCAAAGGGGGGCCTCCATGCGAGCGCCCCTCTTTTGTTGTTTACACAGTTGGATTCTCACAGAATCTTTTCATACAGGGAGCACGTCAAGTCTCACAGCGAGACGAGACGATAAAAGAACTATGTCCGCACAGAATGACCGCAAGATTCGCAACATCGCCATCATCGCCCACGTCGATCATGGCAAGAGCACGCTCGTCGATCATCTCCTGCGCCAGGCCGGCACGTTTCGCGCCAATCAGGAGGTCACCGACTGCGTGATGGATTCCAACGACCTCGAACGCGAACGCGGCATCACCATTCTCGCCAAGAATTGCGCGATCAATTACATGGGCACGCGCATCAACATCATCGACACGCCCGGCCACAGCGATTTCGGCGGCGAAGTCGAACGTGTGCTCTCGATGGCCGACGGCTGCTGCCTGCTGGTCGATGCCGCCGAAGGCGTTCTGCCGCAGACAAAATTCGTGCTGCGCAAAGCCTTCAGCCACGACCTGCGTCCCATCGTCGTGATCAACAAAATCGACCGCGGCGACGCGCGCCCGCACGAAGTCTTGAATCAGGTTTTCGATTTGTTCATCGAAGTCGGCGCGCACGACCGCCAACTCGATTTTCCTCACGTCTTTTCAATTGGCCGCGAAGGCATCGCCAAGCGCGAACTCGAAGACGAAAGCAAGGACCTGCGCCCACTCTTCGATCTGATCATGTCACACGTGCCGCCGCCGTCTGGCGACGAAAAAGCCGAGTTGCGCGTGCAGGTCGCCAACATCGACTACAACGACTACGTAGGCCGCATCGCCATCGGCCGCATTTCGCAGGGCGCGGTCAAAGTCGGTCAGACCTACACGATGATCAGCCAGGACGGCCGGCGCCGCACCGAGCGCGTCACCAAGCTCGAAATCTACGAAGGCCTCGGCCGCAAGGAAGTGCCGACCGCCGAATGCGGCGAAATCATCGCCCTGTCCGGCTTCGAAGAAGTCCACATCGGCGACACGCTCGCCGAGGGCGAAAACCCGGAACCGCTTCCGCCCGTGCCCATCGACGAGCCGACGCTCGCGATGATGTTCATGTCCAACAACAGCCCCTTCAGCGGCCAGGACGGCAAATACGTCACCAGCCGCCAGGTTCGCGACCGCCTCGAAAAGGAAGCGCTCCGCAATGTCGCAATGAAATTCGAGCCGACCGCCGCCCCCGACGTCTTCAAAGTCTCCGGCCGCGGCCTGCTGCATTTGGGTGTGCTCATCGAAAACATGCGCCGCGAAGGCTACGAATTGCAGATCAGCAAACCGCACGTGATCATGAAGGAAGAAAACGGCCTCACGCTTGAGCCGATCGAGTCGATTGCCGTGGACGTGCCCGAAAATTTCATGGGCAAAGTCATCGAGTTGCTTGGCTCGCGCCGCTGCGTGATGGAAAACATGATGCAGCATCAGGGCCACTGCCACCTTTCCTTTAAAGGTCCCAGCCGCGGCTTGATCGGCCTGCGCAACAAATTGCTCACCGCGACGAAAGGCGAAGCCGTCTTGCATCACAGCTTCAGCGAGTTTGGCGAGTACCGCGGCCCGCTCGGCGGGCGCGGCACGGGCGTGCAAGTCGCCAGCGAGTCCGGCCAGGTCACCGGCTTTGCGCTGCAGAATTTGCAGGACCGCGGCGAGTTCTTTGTCAATCCCGGCGAGCAGGTTTACGAAGGTGAGGTCATCGGCGAGCATTGCAAAGACAACGACATCGCGGTGAACGTCGCGAAAGCGAAACACCTCACCAACATGCGCAACGCCAACAAGGAGAATCTCGACACCTTGAAATCCAAGCGCGTCTTCTCGCTCGAAGAAGCGCTGGAATACATTGAGGATGACGAATTGGTCGAAGTCACGCCGAAATCAATCCGCCTGCGCAAGCGTCTCTTGCAGGAAAAACTGCGCCTCAAAGAGGACCGCGAGAAGAACAACCGCGAGGAAAGGGCGGCGTAAAGTAACACGGGCCTTTAGCCGTGAGCGCGTCGCTCAGATTACCGCACGCGCCGCATAATCTCATCGCGCTTCACCGGCCGGTACATCAAATCCACCGGCGCGTAGTCGTCGCTCAAAGTTGGAATCGATTCCAACTTTTTCGGCGCCGTGACATTGAATGTTTTCAGCTTTCGATAGCTGACGATGTGCGGCTGCAAATCGCATTTGATCTTCGCCGCTTTCATCGCCTCCTCGCGCTCGGTATCGCTCTTAAACTCCTCCGCCTTCAGCGACATGTCTTTGGCCAGCGTTTCAAGCGTGTCCGTATCCACGCGCTCCTTCTCCTGCGTGGCAACAACGATGACGTTGCGGTATTCCTCCAATTTGCTGGCGTTTAAGTTCTCGTCTTCCGCATAAAATTTCGGAAACACATAAAGCTGTTTCTCCGTAAAAAGCGGCACGTTGTCTTCCGGCGCGGAACTGGCGTGGCCTGTCGCCTGCGCCCACGTCGAGCTCAGCGTCTTGTATTCGGCGAGAAACAAATCAGCGTTGTGCGCCGACTCCGACGTCGTTCCGTTCTGCAGACCCGAAATGATGTTCGTCACCAGCACGCCATTCGGCGCCAGCTTCGATTTGACTTCCTTCAAGAATTCCCACGTCATCAAATGAAACGGAATCTGCCCGCCCGACGAATACGCATCCAGCACGATCACGTCGTACGGCCCTTGAAGCTCGTGGCGGATGGTCTGCCGCCCGTCGCCGATATAAAATTTGATCCCATCGACCAGTTCCGGCTTGCCGCTCTTCGAATCGTTCTTCAGTGGCATATCGAAATAAGTCTTGGCGACGTCCTCCACCGCTTGATCAATCTCGGCCACGTCCACTTGCGTTCCGTACCACTTATAATATTGCGTGGGCACAATTCCGCCGCCGCCCCCTACGACCAGAATTCGTTTCGGCTGCTTGACCCACAGCACTGGAAGATGCAGCAAATCCGTATACGTCACTGCATTTTTGTGCTCCGGCCAATAGGGGTAAATGCCGCTCTCGATGTTTTCGTTGAACTTCAGCCAGCGATGAATTTGGTACCAATACAGTGAATTGGGATCGTCGTCCATCGACCAGTATTTGCACGGCACCAGCACGCCGCCATCCTTGTCCTCCGGCGACGATTCGTTGTAGCGCACGACATCTTCCGTCACCAGAATCTCATGGTACGGCGAATCCTCATAATAAAGGAGCCGGTTGCCTTTTTGAATGGATGGCGTCACCGGCACCACCACACAAAATTCAAATCCCGCGAGCAGCAAAATGATCAGCGTCATCACATAATTGGCCTGGCTGGAATTGACATTCCCGCGCGCAATCAAAAACATCACCAGACATCCAATCGCCGTGCCGAGCAGAACGACTCCCAGTCCCTGCTCGACGTGGCTCAGGTTGAAATACGGAATTAGATAAAACGTCGTGAGCACAGTGCCGCAGATAGAGCCGAACGTCGAGAGCGCGTACAGCCGTCCCGCCACGCCGCCGACGCCCGCCAGCGAACTCGCGTTCAATTTTACGGAGTACGGCGAAACCATGCCCATCAGGAAGCTGGGAATAAAAAACAAAATCATCGACCCCAGCAGCGGCCCCGCCATGCGGCCCATATCGGCGCGCGCAATCTGCTCGGCCAGCTTCGGGCCAATGTAGGGCAGAATGATAATCCAAACTGACGACGCGCTGACAATCGCCGCCAGCATCTGAAATGACGGCCTCTTATCGGCTGCCCAGCCGCCCACATAGTACCCCGCAGCCAGCGCGCCCATGAACATCCCGATGATCGCGCCCCACACGAACGTCGATGTCCCGAAACTTGGCGCCAGCGTCTTCGCGCCCGCGATTTCAAGCCCCATCAACACTGCGCCCGACACGAACACAATCAAGTATAGCGCCCGCGCGCCCAGCGCCGGATTCTTCAGAAGTTGCGGCCCGCTCATTCCCGTATTGCTCATCTCTGCTCCCGTTGGTTTGGATTCTTCATCTGTCGTTTCGGTGGGGATCTCCGCAATTAATTTGCGAAAATTCGAACGGCTCATCGCTCAAAATTCCACCGCGCCATTTCCGCCTGAAATCGTTCCAGCGGAAATCCCACCACGTTCAAAAAACTCCCCTCAACCTTCGCAACAAACTTGTCGCCCTCTTCCTGAATCGCGTACGCGCCGGCCTTCCCATCCGCCTCGCCCGATTTGACGTACTCCGCAATCTCGGCCGCGCTCATTTTGCGCATCGTCACCCACGTGCTTTCGGCGAATTCAAGCGCGTGACAAACGGGCCTCTGAGCCCGTTCAAAAATCGGAATCGCACAAATGCCCGAAATCACGCAGTGCCGCGTCCCCGAAAGACTCGATAGAATAGCAACCGCGTCCGCGCGGTCCAATGGCTTTCCAATGATCTTCCCATGAGCCGACGCCACCAGCGTATCCGCGCCCACAACCAGTGCGGGAAACGGCGGATCCAAAGCGGCGGCCACGGTCATTGCTTTCGCACGCGCTTTTTCGATTGCCAGATGTTCCGGCGTTGCCGCTGAATCGATCAGATCCTCTGCATCTCCTGGCTCCGCAATCTCAAAACGATAGCCCGCATCCGCAAATATTTGCCGCCTTCGCGGCGAAGCTGAAGCCAAAATCAATCGAAACCCGTCTATGTTCATACTGCGATCGGCAGCCTTATTCTCGCGGATTTGTCTTCTTCTCAATCTTCACCACCGGATCGTCCGGCAGCCGCTCCATTTCCTTGCCTTCACCCAGCGCCGCCTGCTGAGCCATGAACAAATCCAGCCCCTGCTTTTGCACCACAAATGTCTGCGACAACAAATCGCCGAGCCGCTGCCGGCGCGGGCTGAACACAATCATCGGCGCGGCGACCAACAGCATGTACGGCTGCCGCTCATAAAGTCCCACCATGTTCCGCACGATCACCGACCACAAGGACGCCTTGCGCCCGCTGTCGCCGACCACGCGCAATCCCATCAGGAATTTTCCAAGCGTCGCGCCAAAAAGCCATTCGCTGCCGATGAAATACACACCGTACGCCGCAGCGAACGGCCATGCCGGCTGGAGCACCAGGAAATCGCTGGGAAACGGAAAGAGATCGACGAACGGCTCCGGGTAAAAGCGCTTCGTGGCCAGCGCCAGCGCGAAGACCAGAATAATGTCCGCAATAAATGCCAGCGCCCGCGTGCCCAGCGGCGCATACAAATCGCGCGGCGTGAGCTTAGTGAGCAGCGTCAGTGCCTGCCGCCGCCGCATGTACGCCATCCACGCTCCGAGCAGAACCACTCCCACGCAGAAACCCACCGCCGTATACAGCCGCTGCTCCAATTCGTGAGCCGGCAATCCGGACGCGCCCTTCGGCACCACTTCCCATTTGCCGCTGTCGTTACGCCGCCACAATTCGAATTTCTGCCACGTGGAGCGCAAAATGTATTCGCGCTGACCATACACGAACCGTTCCGCCGTCAAAAACGAAAACAAGCCCAGCGTGTTTCGCTCCGGTTCGATCGTTTCGGACAACTCCGCTTTGCCGCTGTCCGGAGCGATCTTCCAGATTTCCATGCGCCCTTTTTTGCCCGCCGCATCGACCCCTTTTATGCGCGTCTGCACCAGGCATTTGATCGCGCCGTTTTCGGCCCATACGCAGGTGTTGCCCTTCGGAATGTCGTTTACTCCGGCCGTTTGCATTTTGAAATTCGTGCCATCAAAAAAGGCGAGCTTGATTTCGCCGTCCGTTGAAACTCGGGGGCCTTCAATGCGCTGGCCAATTGTCTGATCAAATTTCGCTTCGCGCCAGAGCAGCGCAATGCGGCCGTTCAAAGTCACCGCCTGCAGCCAGAAACCAGTGTGACGGACCGCCGGCCCTTTTGTGTCCGTAAGCTCAGCCCAATTCTGGCCGTCAAAGACCGCCGCATGCAGTGTCAGGTTCGTTTCCCGCTCCGGGTCTTCCGCGCCGAACGCGTAGATCTTTCCGTTCAGTTCCGCCGACGCTTCTGGAATCCAGTCAAATTGCAGCGGAAACGAAACGGAATCGTTTGGGCGTTTGGCGACATCGAACACAGCGCAGCGCTGCCTGAAAAAAAAGCCCAACCCCGACGGCCGCCTCTCCGGCGTTTTGTCCGGCTGCTTCGTTGGAGGCGCACTAATCTCCGGCGCTTCGCTCGGATTTTGGACGACGGGCTTTTCAGGATCGGTTTTGGCGTCTTCTTTCTTCGTCTTCGTTTCCGTGGCCGGAGGCTGGTACGATTCGGGAAATTCAAATGTTCCCAGCACCATACCCTTGCGGTTTTCGTAAACCGATCGCCAGCCCTCGATCTCTTTCTCGGCTGGCTCGTACACGCTGAACGAATCGTATTCCTGCAAAATCAGATACGGCTTTCCGGCCACGCTGCGCACCTGCATGCCGATATACGTTTCAGACATCGGGTCGAACGAGTTGATGGCGATCCAAATCACCATCAGCAGTATTAACGGAATAAAAAAACGTGCCCGCATCCGCGCCTCATTTCAATTTTTCAATTCATTGGGTGGCGCGTCCGGTTTGCGCGATGGAGGTGTGGGGGCGGGCGATTCGCCTTTGCCCGCGCCGTCCTTCGGCTCCGGTACGGTTTTATTCTGCGCGTCCTCCGCAAGTTTGCGGGCCTCTGCCATCGATTCGGATGTGTCCTGCAGCAGCGCCAGCAAGCCCAGCGTCATGCCAGGAATCGTGCTCGTCGCGCGGCACTCCAGCCGCGTGCCCGTGCGGTTGATCGATCCGCGCAAGCGCCCCAGGTTGCGCTCGAATACTTTGGGCGACGGCAGCAGCTCCGCCGGAATTCTCTCTCCAGCAATGATTGGCGGCTCGTTTCCATTCGACAACATCCATGCCGCGTAGCCGATCTTCACCACGCGGTCCAGATTCACTTCCGCGCGAATCGCGTCGTCGGCGCTCCAATCGTCGCTTTGCCCCGCCGGTGCCGAGTTCTCCGCGCCATTGGCCGCCGTCGCATCTCCGCCGTCAGGCTTCTTATCAGCTGTCGTATGCTTCTTCTCGCGCGCGGCCAGCGTCTTGCCGGACTTGAACGCGTCCGTTAATTCCTGATATGCGATCGGCGACGAGCACAGCCACGCCCATCCGTTGCTTAAGCCGATCACCGGCGATGAAAACTGCCCGCGCCCCTTGACCGTCGAACCCAGCGGCAGCGCGCCTCCAATCTTGCGCGCGCCTTTGAGAGTGTTGAACGTCCCGCCCGCGTTCTCCAAGCCCCTCACCAACTCGCTGCGAAAATCCTCAATGTCGCCTGTTTTGAACGACGACGCCACGATCAGCCGAATCTCGCCTGTGATCGCCGCCTTCGCGGTGATGCTGTAGGAGCCGAGCATCTTCTCCGACAAAAACCGAAAGCGCGACGGATCGAGCGCGTCCGGTTTGCCGCCAAATGCCCGCGCCCAATTTCGCCCGCGAAAGTAGCGTTCCAGCGCCTGAAATGCGTGCGTTTTGTCGTCGCCCATCGCGTTGCGATCACTTTGAATCAGCACCGCGGCATCGACGTCGCCGGCTGTCGCCGCCATCAGCGAGTCCCATCCTGCCGGCTTCTCGCGCACCGCACTCACCAGTGTCTTGAAATCCGAAGCCTCATCAGCAAGCTTCACCACCAGCCGCTCGCCCACTGCTTCGCCGTTGAACGAGACGCCCCACGCCAGCGCTTCGATCCCCGAGCCTTCGATCGCCTTGATCAGCGCCGATGGGTCCACGGACATTTTCGCCACAGTCGGTTTGCGTTGAGCGGCCAGTGGGCGTGCGAGCTCACACAATTTTCGCGGCTGCACCCACACAACCAAATCGCTCTTCGGCCAATCCGCGTTCGCCGCCCACGCCGGTAATTTATTCAAGGCCGGCAATTGGTCCGGCGCGATCGTTTTGATTTCCGCCGCGCACAGCACGCCGACGGCAGGTTTGGGCAACTGCTGCTTCAACGCTTCACCTACATCCGCCATCGGCACTTCAATTAGAATTACCAACCGCATCGGCGTCTCTTTGGCGCCTGCCTCCGCTTTTCCAGGCAGTAGCGCCAGCGCCATCGGCCCGCTTATACTTCGATCCACCGTTGGCCAGATTTTTCGCGGATCGATGCCGAGCCATTGCGTAATGAGACTTTCCAACGTCGATTCGCCTTGAGCGTACGCGGGATCGGTGATCATTTTGGCTAGCGTTGTGGCGCTGAATTTGTCCGGCAGTCCGCGCGCATCGCGGCAGGCAATCAGCGCCAGCGGTTCAGAATCGAGCGTCGCGGCAAGACGGATCAAGACATCGTCGTTCGCCGCGTTCTCAGCTCGCACTGCGCAGGCCAGCGCCGCCGCCAACACGCAAAACCAGACGCGCACCGGATTTTTCCTGTGTTGCAAAGCACAAACCTCCTAGTATGCCAAGGATACTGGATTCAGCCGAATCTACAAATTGAAGATCATGGGCCAACCGAAAACAACTCCACGCGTAACACCAATTGTGGCCATGCTCGCCGCCGATCCGGACCACTTCGAAGCCGCGCGCGCGCCGTTGGAGGGACTGCTCGGCACGGTCGAACTTCAAAGCGAATTGTTCCCATTCAATCCGACGGAGTATTACACGCCCACGATGGGCGCGAATTTGAAGCGCTGCTTCTTCGCGTTTCAAAATTTCGCCGACCCGGCAGGACTCGCCGATTGGAAGTTGGAAACCAACGCACTGGAAGAACGCCTGCGCCCGATCCTCGCGCCAAGCGGAGTTCCGCCGCGCCCCATTAATATCGACCCCGGTTACATCACTAGCGCGAAATTTTTGCTGGCGTCAACCAAGGATTTCGCGCACCGCATTTATCTGCGCGACGGCATCTTCGCCGAAATCACGCTCTCCTTCCGCGCCGGCAAATGGCTGAGCCATCAATTTACGTTTCCAGATTTTAAAAGCGGGATCTACGACGCGTTCTTGAAGCGCGTCCGCGACAATCATCTACACAAATCGCGCGAAAAAGAGGGGAGGAGGGACCTGGGAGGGGGGACGTGGGAAGTGGTATAAGACTCGAGATCATTCCGCTCGTGCCGTCTATCTCCGCCCTCTTCCCTCTTCCCTCCTCCCAGCGTCCTACGCCTTCACGTCCAACTCCAACTTCCATTTCCCCGCGCCCTCCACTTCCTGGCACCACAATTCCAACATTCCCGCCGCGGTGATTTTGCTTTTTAAGCGCACCGAGACAATCGTCCCCGCTTCGTCAAAGAGCGTCGCGGGCAGCAGCGTTTCAATCGCGTTCAATTCGCTCAGCAGCTCGTTGGCGCTCGCGACCGTCGCGCCGGCAACGTCGTTGCGCCGCGTCGTGGATGTGAAGAATCGAAAATGAGTCTCCTCGCCAATCACCAAGCCGAAGACCGCGCCGGGCACTTCCAGCTCCTCGCCTTCCTCCATGCCAAACGGCACAACGCAGAGCGCTTTGAGCGGCGGCGTTTCGCCGGGAACCGCGGGCGCGGACGCGTCGATGCCGATGTAATAGCTGCGCGGCACGCCGCCGCGGATGCGCACGCCTCTTCCCTGCTGCACCAATCCGTAAAACGCCGCGCCGCGCGCAACCGCCAATTCCAAATCCGCACCCAGCAGCGCGCGCGGCGGCTCGCCGTCCGAGCGTTTCGCCCACTCACCCACCACGCTCGAAATGCGCTCGCGCAGCGCGCCGGCTTTGAGCACGCCACCATTATAGAGAATCGCGGTCGGGCGGTTGATGCGCGCGTCGCTTTCCGATCCATCGGCGAGCAATCCGCCATCCGCCTCCGAATTTTCGCGCGACAAGAATTTCGCCAAATGCTTGGTGATCGCCGTGTCGCTGGCGTAATTCAGTCCCAATTCGCGCAGCCCGGAACGCACCGCGCGCTTGGGCCGGTCGGATGGTTCGCAATAGGGGAAAAATCCGTCGAGAATCAATGCTTGCGCGTCCGCGCGTGAAAGCATCGTCGTCACACTCTTACCAATCACCTCGCCGCCACGCCCAAGAATCGCAATCTGCGCGGCGTCCCGTGGTGCAGGCGTCCCGCCTGCACGGTTCTCCTCCAAATCGCGAGAATCAAGCAGCCGCTCCTTCGCCTCCCGGCACGCAAGCGCCAACCCGCGCATCTGCCACGCGTCCAACTTCACGCCGTTGTCTGCGAGTCGCGCGGCGAAAGCGTGCGCAAGCGCGATATCCATGTTGTCGCCGCCCAGCAGAATGTGTTCGCCAACCGCAATGCGCCGCAGCGCCAGCGTGCCATTCTCATCTTCGACTGAAATCAATGTGAAGTCCGTCGTCCCGCCGCCGATGTCTATAACCAGCACTAAGTCTCCGGCCAGCACCTGCTCGCGCCACGCGTCGCCAGCTTGAGCGATCCACGCGTAAAACGCCGCTTGCGGTTCTTCGAGAAAAGTCACGTCGCTCAAGCCCGCGCGGCGCGCGGCGTCGAGCGTCAATTCGCGCGCCGAGGCGTCGAAACTCGCCGGCACGCACAGCACGATCTTTTGATCTTTGAGTGCGCCCGCGCCCGCCTCTCGGCGCATCGCGAAATCCCACGCGCTGCACAGGTGTTTCAAAATCAGCGCCGTCGCTTCGACCGGCGAAATCTGCGGCACGCCCGCCGGCGCGTTCCACGGCAGCAGCGCCGCGCGGCGGTTTCCCACCGGAAGCGCCAGCCACGATTTCGCCGACGCAATCAGGCGCCCCGGCGATTCCAACCCACGCGCCCGCGCAAATTCGCCGACTGTGTACGCGGCGCCCGCGTCGGTGCGCGGATCGCCGTCGCTCCACGGCAGCGCCAAACTGCCCTGCGGCAATTCATTTTCCGCGGGCAAATAAATGCACGACGGCAGCAGCGCGCGTCCTTCCGCCGCGCCCGCGCGCACTGTCTGAGAAATTTCGAGAATGTGAATTCGCGGCTGCGGCGACGCATCCGACAAGTCGGCATAAGCCAGCGCCGTGTGCGTCGTGCCCAGATCGATGCCGACCACATAGCGAGGTGAGGTCATGCGATGACTTTCAGGCCCAACGGGCCGAACTATTAAAGCCCAGGGCGGAGCGAAGCGTAGCCCTGGGTTTGGCGCCGCTTAGGAATTCAAAGCCCCAACGGGGCGAACTAAAGGTGATTAGGATACACGCTTCTTTGTGATTTTCGAGAGTTCACGAAGGTTCACTGAAAATTCCAGCGCTCCACAGGCAAGGCACGCTGCCGCGCTAACAGAGGCGCCCCGCTTCAACGTGAGAAATCTGCAATCACTTGGTCGGAATACAATCGACCAGTCCAGTGACTGCTGGATGATCGTGCCTCTCTCGAATTTCAAGCCACCGCACCGCTGACATTTCAGATCATTTGACATTTGCAATTCCTTAAATGACGAATGCCGCTTACGTCCAGGGCCTTTCAAAAGTCGATTTTCACTTTCATAGGGAGATGCACTTTACGACGGCGTTTCATTTCTGATTTTCATAGGGAGCCGTTTTTCTCAATCGAAGTGTTCGCTCGCGTTGCCATTTCTCCTATGAAAACTCACGA
>DATGGK010000203.1:0-1548 GCA_035308565.1 Planctomycetota bacterium
TTGGGCGTGTTGTTGTCGATGCTGAATCTGCTCGAAGAAACAAGCCTCGACGAACTGAAATCTCTGGTCCACCAACTCCTCCCCGACTTCCTGCCAAATGGAACTGACGAAAGCGGATAGATGTGTAGATACCAATGCCGCCGGGGTGGGCCACCCATTTCTCTTCCACTCCTCCCTATCGCCCTCAAAACTGCGGCTCCGCATTCTCGCCTGTCTTCGCTTTTCCTTTCGGCGGTGGCTCCTCCGGCGCTTTCGGCGGCTTCACGGCCTCCGCCGTCGGCAGCGGCGAAATCAGGATTTCGTTGCCTTGAATTTGAAAGCGCAAATGCGTCAGCTTTGAGAGCGTGTCGAGCACCTCTCTTGCCTCGGCGTCGCGCACGTCCAGCGAGACGGTCGTCTGTTGCAGCGTTTTCGGAACGCTTTCGTCGAGCGGGCGCGGGTTGGCGCCGATGGTGCGCGCGAGCACGTCCAGCACCTGAATCGCTTTGGTGTCGTCGAATTTCAGCGTGAGTTTCTGCGCGAGGCGCAGCGGCGCCGGCGGCGGCGGAGCGGGCGGAGGCAGGGCGGCTCGGCGCAGCGCGCGCGCCAGCGTGTTGACGCGGCGCAAATCGCCGGCGTTGTCGGAGCGGACGTAGAGCAGGCGCAGGTTGTCGTCGAATTCGAGCTTTGCGTCCGGCGCGATTTTCATCGCGGAATCCATGAACGCCGGCACGCGCACGCCCTGCGGAAAATCGCGGCCGGGCACCAGCACCAGGATGCCGTCCCGCGCCGGATCGTAGGCGAGGCTGACGAGTTCCTGAGCAAACTGCGGATTGGCGCGCAACAGCGCCGCGTCGGCTTCGAGCATGTCTCCGCCGGTAAAGCGCACGCGCAGCGAACCGTCGCCCGCGTCGCCGCGCGCTTTTTTCTCGACGTCCGCTGCGTCCGCAACATTCGGCGCCGCGATGTAAATCGCCTGGTCCTGAACTTTGTACTCAAGTTCCGCGAGCTTCAAAATCCATTGCAGCGCCTTATCCATGTCCATGTCGGCGACGCGCAGCGAAATGGGCGTCTTGTCCTTTCCCGCCGCCACGACGCGCGGGTCCATGATGATCGCGACGTTGGCCAGATGGCGGATGAATTCGATGCCGTCGGCCAGCGGCGTATCGACAAATTCGAAAGAGACTTTGCGCGAGAGGGCTTTTTTGATGCGCTCGTCGGGGTTGTCTTCGGCGCGGGCGAAATGGGCGAGGCATAGGGCGGCGAACAACGCAGGGGCAATGGAGAGTTTCATGACGATTCGGTTCCACATGTGAGCGAGTTCAAAAATAGCATCACATATCCGCCCTTACAGTCGCGAACAATACTTGATCCCGTATGTCATATTCCAATTCTGCAATTTTAATAATCCATTTCAGGGCTAACTCGCAGGGCCTTTCAAAAGTCGATTTTCACTTTCATAGGGAGATGCACTTTACGACGGCGTTTCATTTCTGATTTTCATAGGGAGCCGTTTTTCTCAATCGAAGTGTTCGCTCGCGTTGCCATTTCTCCTATGAAAACTCACGA
>DATGGK010000204.1:0-1745 GCA_035308565.1 Planctomycetota bacterium
GCGCGCGCGTGCGGACGAAGCGCGCCACTTGATGAATACCTATAAGCGGCCGCCGATCGTGTTCACGCGAGGCCGCGGTTGCCGAGTGTACGACTCGACTGGGCGCGAGTATCTGGATTTTCTTGGCGGTATCGCGGTGAATGCGCTCGGGCATGCACATCCTCGGCTGGTGCGCACGATTCGGCGCGAAGCGGGGCGGGCGATTCATACTTCGAACCTGTTCCACAATCCTTTTCAAGGGCCGCTCGCGAAAAAGCTTGCGAAGTGGTCAGGCCTCGACCGCGTTTTCTTCACAAACAGCGGTACGGAAGCCATTGACGGAGCTCTCAAGCTCGCGCGCGCGTATGCGAACGCAAAGACCAGCACTGGCGGCGGTGGCAATGGCATAGCCGCGAAAAAGACACGGATTCTCGCGCTCGAGAATTCGTTTCACGGCCGCACGTTCGGCGCGGTTTCCATCACGTATCCCGCAAAATATCGTGATCCGTTCGCTCCGCTCGTTCCCGGCGCGGAATTCGTAAAATTCAACGATGTAGCTGACCTTGAGCGCAAGTTTGATGATTCAGTTTGCGCGCTTTTCGTGGAAACAATCCAGGGCGAGGGCGGAATTTTTCCAGTCAGCCAGAAATTTTGGCAGCGCGCACGTGAACTCGCTACTCAGCACGATGCTGCGTTGATCGCCGACGAGATTCAATGCGGCCTCGGCAGGACCGGCCGATACTTCGCGTATCAGGCGCTAGGGTCGCTTCCCGACGTGGTCGCCGTAGCGAAGCCGCTGGCAGGCGGATTGCCGCTGGGCGCGTTTATAGCCAACGAAAAGTTTGCGGCAGCTTTTACGCCGGGGATGCACGGCACCACCTTCGGTGGTGGCCCGCTTGTTTGTGCTACAGCGCTCGAATTCCTCACGATAGTCGAGGAGGAAAAACTGCTGGCGAATATTCGCGAGCGCGGGACGGAACTGCGCGCGGGAATTGAAAAGCTTGCCAGCAAATTCGATTTCATCCGTGAAGTCCGTGGCGAGGGCTTGATGCTTGGCGTTGACCTGTCCGTCGATGGCGCGCCGTTCATCGCGGAGGCGTTACGAAGCGGGCTGATTATGAATTGCACGCACGAGCATATTTTGCGGCTGCTTCC
This sequence comes from Planctomycetota bacterium, assembly GCA_035308565.1. Classification (GTDB taxonomy): domain Bacteria; phylum Planctomycetota; class SZUA-567; order H5-PLA8; family H5-PLA8; genus JANXLS01. The sequence continues at coordinate 1,135 of DATGGK010000204.1, forward strand.
CGCGTTTACTATCAAGCCGCGTGATGCCGCCGAATTTCTCGCGAAATTCGAAGCGGTGCTGACCCGAACAGTGAAGTCGTTGGAGAAGTCTCGATCAAAAATACAGAAAACCGAAACGCATGCGCGGCCGATAACAGTGGCTGCAGCGAGGTAAAAATGAACGCAACTGCAACAACGCTAACACTCACTAACGATCTCCTGACCGGAATGGAATGGGGACCCGCGCAGGTGCGCGAACTCTTCCACTTGGCGGCGGACATCAAAGCGCGGCCGGATCGCTATCGCGGCGCTCTCGAAGGAAAATTTCTGGCGATGATTTTCGAAAAACCGTCGCTGCGCACCCGTGTGACCTTTGAAGTGGGTATTGCGAGCCTCGGCGGTGCGTCGGTGTTTCTCGACCATACGGCAACACGGCTTGGGGCGCGCGAATCCATTCGCGACGTAGCGAAAAATCTCGAGCGAATGGTTCACGGAATCGTCGCGCGCGTATTTTCGCAAGAGTCCCTCGATGGCCTGGCGGAGCACGGCCGCATTCCCGTGATCAACGCACTCTCCGATCGCTTCCACCCGTGCCAGGCGCTGTCGGACTTCTTTACGCTCGAGGAGCGCTT
>DATGGK010000205.1:0-1745 GCA_035308565.1 Planctomycetota bacterium
AGTGCGGCGATGGCGATTGGATGGGCCAGCCGAACAACGGCACGCCACCGCGAGGTAGCGAGAGCCCAAATAGCAATCGCGCCGGCAGTCAGTAAGACGCCCGCTGGACCTTTTGCGAGAACCGCAAGCCCGAGCGACGCGCCGAATAGGGCTAGCGCAAAATGATCAGACGGGCCGGTGCTGGCCCGCTCGTCATTTTCAAAACGCAAATCCCCGCGACGACTTAGCACAATCGCGCCGCTTGCCATCGCGACGGTGAGAGCGGCGCTGAACAACATATCGGGACCCGCCGCGCGCGCGAACCCTATCGCTGCAACGCTCGTCGAGAAAATAAGAGGAGCAAGCAAGAAAGGAGACGCGAACGGCCAAGATTTCGCGTTGTAGAATTTCCGACCGAGCCAACCGATCGCAATCGCTGCCACCAGCGCCGCAAAAGCAGAGGGCAGCCGCGCCGCCCATTCGGCGGGCAAGTGAGCCGAAAATCCCAGCGCTGCCGCCCAGTAGTAAAGCACCGGCTTTTCAAACCACGGCTCGCCGTAAAGACGCGGCGTCACCCAATCGCCGCTCGTCGCCATCGCCCGCGCGATCCACGCATAGCGCGGTTCGTCCGGCCCAACTAATCCAATCGCACCCAAATGGCTGAAGACGCACACCACCACGATGAGTCCCGCACTCGCATAGGCAATGAAATTGGCGCGTTGCCGGGATAGCGACTGTTCGCTCATTGTATGGTCATCGTATGGCCATCGCGCTTCGCTCTAGTAAGCCCGCCGAGTCTAACATCCGGGCAAACACTCTTTCATCACACATCGCTGGCATCGGCTCTCCAGCCTCTTGCATAATGACGCGCGATGCGACAATGGCTCGAATACGCAGCTGCATGGACGGGACTCAAAGCGCTTGGCCTGCTTCCACGCAGCACAGCCCGTCAGGTGGGCGCCGCGTTTGCCGCGCTCGCATATCAAGTGCGCACGCCCCTCCGGCGCGCAGCGATGTTCAATCTTCAACTCGCATTTCCCGATATGAGCGAGGCGGAACGCAAAAGAATCGTTCGCGGAATGGTCCGCCAGATCGGCTGGATGGCGGGCGAGTTCTCGCAATTCCCAAAATACACGGCCGCGAATATTTCGCAGATCGTGACTATCGACGGCGCCAAGAATTTCGAATGCGCTCAGCGCCGCGGGAAAGGTGTCTTGTTTCTCACCGGCCACATGAGCGCCTGGGAACTCGCTCCCTTCGCGCATGCCCTCTACGGCCACCCGCTGCATTTCCTTGTGCGCCCCGTCGCCAATCCTCGCGTCGACGCGCTCATCAATCGCTATCGCTGCCTTTCCGGGAATCAGCCGATCGAAAAAAATCGCTCCGCGCGCGCTATTCTGAAAGTGCTCGGCGAAGGCGGCACGGTGGGCATATTGGCTGACACCAACACGTCCCTCGACGAAGGAGTCTTCGTGGATTTTTTCGGCAGACTGGCATGCACCACGTCAGGCATTGCCAGAATCGCCCTACGCACAGATGCCGCCGTTGTTCCTGGATTTCTAGCGTGGTACGCCGCCGACAAGAAATATCGCCTGCAGTTCGGACGCGCGCTCGACCTCGTGCGCACCGGCGATGAAGATGCCGACGTTCGCGAGAACACCGCTCGTTTCATGGCTGTGATTGAAGCCTACGTGCGCGAGCATCCCGACCAGTGGCTCTGGGTTCATAAGCGCTGGAAGACTCGCCCGCCGGGAGAATCGGCGATC
>DATGGK010000206.1:0-1915 GCA_035308565.1 Planctomycetota bacterium
GTGAGCGCGGTTGCAATCGACGATCCGCGACCGATTAAAGCGACCGTACAAGCGCGCGCGATCAAGCCCGGTGCAGGCGGGCCGCCCGCACCACAACTTTGCTCGACGCCTGCGCCGCAAATCGCCGCGCGCTGGTTTTCCGCGAAAACGACATCGGCGGGTTCGAGTTACACAGCGGCCAAAGTCATCTACAGCATTCCCGGCGTGCTGTTGATTCCTCAGGCGATGTTGCCGGCGGGATTCGACATCAATCACGTGGCGATTCAGCGCGAAGGCCGCGCGCTCACGGCGCTGGCGAAGACGCCGGAAGGACTGATCGTTTTCGGAGACGGCTATCAAGACGATTACACGGACAAAGACGCGCTCTTCCTGCGTACCATTAATGGCGCGACGGCGGCCGGTGCGGCGACTCAGGCCAGCGGTTTATTCGCGAGTGCGCGACCGGTGAACACGCAATCGCCGACGACCGCGACCGCTGAGTTTCACGACGTGTACTTCGATTTTAACCTGCGGCCGTACAATTACCCGCCGTGGTTTTCGAGCCAGTATCTCACCGACGGCACCGAACAAAGTTTCTCGATCAGCGCGCCGAATGCAACCAGCGGCGCGGGATCGCTGATCGTCAACCTGTGGAGCTTGACGCAGGACCACACGCTGCAAGTCGCCGTGAATGGACAGCCCATCGGGCAGGCGCAGTGGAGCGGTGTGGGCCAAATGATTCAACTCACGTTCCAAATTCCATCCGGCGTATTGACCGCGGGCGCAAATCAAATCGACTTGATCACGCCGGCGGCGAGCGATGGCGCGGAAGAGATTGCGTTCCTGCATTCGATGACGTTGTCATACTCTCAGACGCTCGACAGCTCAGAACCGCTCACGATCAACAACCTCGGCGGTCAAGCTGCACTGTACGAAGTTGGCAATTTGCCGAGCGCGAGCGCGTGGGTTGTTGACGCGCGCTTCCCGGATCGCGCGGCGCTTATTCCGTACGAAACGCAAGCTCAACTCGACGGCACGTTCAAACTCCGCTTCGCCGCCAGCGCCGGCGGCACGGGGCAGTTTCTGGTTGTGCCAGCGGGCCAGGAGCATCTTCCGATTTCGGTCATGAAGCGCGAAGTCAAGCCGCTGAAGGCTGCGCCGTATCTCGCGGTTGGGCCGAACCCATTCAGCGCTGCCGTGCAACCGTTGCTGACGCAGCGTTCGAAAGAAGGTTTGCGCCCCGCGTTCGTCGATCAAGAGCAGATTTTCGATTACTACAACTACGGCCGCTACGGCCCGATCGGCATTCAAAACGCCGTGCGCTCCGTGCGGCCGCAGTTCCTGTTACTCGTGGGCCGAACCACCTACGATTATCGCAATTACTCCGGCGCGAATGTCGATCCACTTTGCCCAGCGTTCCTCGTGTCCACGACGTTCTGGGCGCAGGCGACGAGCGATTCGCTGTTCGGCGATTTGGGGCGCGGCTATCCCGAAGTTGCGGTCGGGCGATTGCCGGTCAATGACGCGAGCGAACTCAGCAGCGCGGTGCGGCACGTTTTGTCCAACACTGGCGCGCCGATTTCGGGCGTGCGCGTTCATGCCGCGACTGATCGAGCGGATCCAGCCGTCGCCGATTTTCCCGCGCAGGCGGCGGCACTGGCCCAAGCGTTCCCGGACCTGACCTGGCAGCCCAATTACCTCGGCGTGACGTATCAGACGGATTCCGAAGTTACCACTGCGATGACTGCCGCGGCCAGCTCCGGGACCGGCGGCGCCGACTGGATTGTGTACATAGGCCACGGCAACGCGCTGCATTTGGGCAGCGCGAACAACGTCATTTTGGACACCGACTCGGTTCAGAACTGGACCGGTCATTCGGTTTTTGTGCAGTGCACTTGCACAGGAAATTGGATGGCAAAAGACGAGTCCGGTTATA
>DATGGK010000207.1:0-89881 GCA_035308565.1 Planctomycetota bacterium
AGCTCCCCGTGGTTTCCTCCTGGTAAAGCATCGGCAAGTTGCGCTCGAAAAATGAGTTAGAGTTTTGGGAACTGGTTCAATTCATAAAAGTCCTGAGTGCTGAGTGCTGAGTCCTGAGTAACACGAGCTTTTAGCCCGTGATAGTCTCGCGAAGCGAGACGCCGCCGTTCACTCAGGACTCAGGACTCAGCCCTGCAGCACTCAGCACTTCGCGAACTTCTCCCTTGCCGCCCGTGAAAAACGCATTACTCTATCACCCATAATTCGTCCGCCCCTTAATTTTAAAATTAGCATCATCCGATTGCGTTCCAGTCGTTAAAATCTCCGAGCGCCGGCAACGCGCCGGCGCGTATTCGCTGTCAGCACCATCTTTGAGCGGAGGATTTTCATGCGTTACGTATCCGTTGTTGCTCTTGTCTCTCTCGCCATGCTCAGCCTCGGCAGCGCCTCCGCAGGCGACGCCGGCGAAGTGGCCAAGCAGGCCTACCAACTCTTGAAAACCACCTGCTACGAATGCCACAATAGCAACCCCGACGCAAAGGGCGGGTACTTCGACGTCCTCGATCTCAAATCCATGCTCGTCAAAGGCAGCGGCAACGAAATCCCCTACGTCACTCCAGGCAAGCCCGACAAGTCCCTCATCTACCAACGCGCCTGCGTTGACCGCGACATGCCGCCCAAAAAGAAAGAGGCACAATACAACCCCGAACAAATCAAACTGCTCGGCGACTGGATCGTTCAAAATTGCCCCGAAGTGCCGAAAGAAACCGAACCCGCGCGCCCCATCCTCACCGACTTCGCGGTCCTGAAAGCCGTTGACGGTTACCTGCAAGGCCTCGACGCCGATATCCGCCACTACCAGCGCTTCTTCTCGCTGGTCAATCTGCACAATTGCCCGCCCGACAGAGTCACCGCCCGCGACCTGCGCATCACCCGCGCCGCGCTCTCCAAAGCCATCAATTCCATGTCCTGGATGCCCGACATCGTTCTGCCCAAGCCCGTCGATGGCACCTACGAAACCGTCTACGCCGTCGATCTGCGCGACCTCGATTGGGACGACAAAGGCAACGGCCATTACAAATGGAGCGCCGTCGCCAGCATCTACCCCTATGGCCTGAGCTACACCGACAGCAACGACGCCAACATGCGCAACCTCGCCATCCGCGTCAAAGGCGACATGGGCACCGAACTCTTCTGGATTCGCGCCGACTGGTTCTGCACCGTCGCCACCAACGGCGAGCCCGTGAAATCCCCCACGGATCCGCAGGGCAAATACGACGGCCCCTACCACCAGTTGCTCGCGATCCCTGAAAACATTCACTCGCTCGAACACAAACTCGGCGTTGACCGCCAGGCCAATTTCGACCGCGACCGCCTCGCCCGCGCCGGCTTCAACGCCACCAAAGTCGGCTTCCACAACCGGCTCGTCGAACGCCACACCTCGCTCTACGGCGCGTACTGGATCAGCTACGATTTCAAAAACGTCTCCGGCCGCGAACACAGCCTCGCCCAATCCCCGCTCGGCCCGCAAGGCATCACGCACGGCAAATACGCTCAGATGGAATTCCAGCACGACGGCGGCGAAATCGTCTTCAACCTGCCCAACGGCCTGCAAGGCTACATGCTGGCCAACGGCAAAGGCGACCGCATCGACGCCGGCCCGGCGGATGTAGTCAGCGATTCACAACGTACCCTCGGCTACACCACCATCTTCAACGGCATCTCCTGCATGGCCTGCCACAACCTCGGCATGAAGCCGGTCGTCGATGAAATCCGCGCCTCGTCCGCGCTGCAAGGCGCCGCCTTGACCAAAGTCCAGCGCCTCTACCCGCCGGTCTCGACGATGGACAAGTACCTCGAAAAAGACCGCAAGCGCTTCCTCACCGCCGTCGAAGAAGCCACGTTGCAGTTCCTCAGCGCCGGCAGCGACGCGGGCAAAAAGCTCTCCGAATTCCCCGAACCAATCCTGATCGTGGCGCAGCGCTACTCCGCCGTGATGACCTTCGCCGACATCTGCAACGAATTGCAGTGCAAGCCCGAAAAGCTCGAAGCGCTCATCCAGGTCGAAACCCGCCTCAGCGCCCTCTCCGGCATGACCGAAAAAGCCGGCTCGATCAACCGCGAACTCTGGCAGGACCGCAGTTCCTCGACCCGTTCCCTGTACCAGAAGGCCGCCTACTCGCTGGGCGAAGGCACCCCGCTCGACAGCAACAACTGACCCTTAACCCCGTGGTGCAGGCGTCTCGCCTGCACGATTCTTGTGGTGCGGGCGGCCCGCCTGCACAATTCGCAGCTTCTCAGTGGAGTTCAAAAAAATTCAGCGCCGCCGAATTCAGAAGACCCCCTCAGCGCCCTCTGTGTTCTCCGTGGCAAATTGATTTTCGAATCCAACAGCCCGCATTAAAGGAGGATCCCGACCGTGACCAAGACATCGCCCCTTATCCCACTGCTCGCCCTGCTCACCCTGAGCGCCGCCGCCTCGGATTTCACCGGCCTCAAGCAGGAAATGGACTCCGTCGCCGACAAAGTCTTCCTCACGCTCAAAGAGGAAGGCCAGGACAGAATCGCCATCCGCGACTTCACGTCCCCGAGTTTCATGCAGGCCAACTTCAGCAACGCGCTCAAGGACGAACTGACCTGTTCCCTTAAGGAAAAAAAGGTTAACGTGGACGCTCAGGCCACCTATGAAATTTCCGGCGAATACCGCATCGCACAAGACGAAACGGACCCCGCCAAAAAATCCGACTTGCACGGCCTGCTCATCCAGTTCGAACTCAAGGACCAGAAAAACAACAAGAGCCTCGGCAAATTCGCCCACCAGGTCTTCGACAACTCCCTGATGAGCAGCGTGGCCGGCATCAATGGTTCCGTCAAACCCAACGACTCGCTCGAAAAACGCAACACGGACCTGTACAACAAATCCGAGCATCCCGAATACAGCGTCTCCAACAGCGAAGTCATCGTCGGTCAATTCGGCGTCGAAGTCGGCATCTTTGACGGACACAATTTCACGCCGCGCGCAATCTTTGAGAAAAACCATTCGCCCTATGTCGAACTCAACCACAACGATCAGTATGCCATCAAACTGATCAACAACTCCGATTACGACGTGGCCGTGCTGCTCACCGTGGACGGCATCAACACCTTCCACTTCAGCGAAATCCGCAACGACAAAGGCGAGCCGCGCTATTCGCACTGGATCGTTGGCGCGCACAGCAACTCGCTGATCAAAGGCTGGCACAAGGACCTCAAGCAGATGTATTCGTTCTTCATCACCGATGTCCCCAACTCAGCCGCCGGCCAATTGAAAAGCGTCGGCAGCATCGGCGTGATCAACGCGCAGTTCCACGCGGTCATCGTCGGCGGCGCGCACAACGCCACCGACGAAGGCAAAACCCGCGGCGCCGACCTCGCCACCGGCAAAGGCCCGCCGATCGACGCCGCCTCGAAAGAAGTCGCCGTCAAATTCGGCGCCATGCGCACCTCCATCACCGTCCGCTACGGAAAGTAACACGGGGCATTGGCGGAGCAGACATTCTTGTCGGCCTGCGCCGGCGGACAAGAATGTCTGCCCCACCATCCCAAACTCTGTCATCGCGCCATCCGCAAAAGGACAATCGCCATGAAACTCACCGCGCTCATCCTCACCGCCTCGCTCCTTGCGCTCGCCGCCTCCGCCCTTCGCGCCGGCGACTTGGATCGCCTCAACACCGAACTCGCCGCAGCCGCCGAGAAAGTGTCCACCTTTCTGACCGAAGACAAGCGCACCGACATCGCCATCGGCGATTTTGTCGCGCCGCCGATTCTTCAGTCCAATTACGGCAACGAACTCCGCCGAACCTTTCAGGACGCGCTCGAAGCGAAGAAAATCACGGTCAGCGTCAGCGCGCTCTATGCCATCAGTGGCAAATACTATCTTGCCAAGGACGAAACGCCCGAGGCGCCGAACAATGCCGGCGTGCCCGGCTTGAAAATAGAATTTGAAATCGTCGATCAGCAGAACAACCGCGTCGCTCAGCGTTTCGCGCGCCAACTTTTCGATCCCAACGTCATCGCCGCCGCCGCCGGAGCCAACGCTGTCATTCCGCCCGAAAGCGCCGACAAGCGCATCGCAAAAATCGTGAAAAGCCTCGATGAATCAGACGCCGTGCTCGACAAAACCGAAGTTCACGTCGGCCAATTCGGCCTCGAAATCGGCACCGTCAACACCGCCGGCAAGTTCGAGCCGCGCACGCCCATGCCGCTGCCTGACAAACGCCCCTTCGTCGCGCTCAATCGCGACGACATCTATGCCATCCGCTTGATCAACAATGCCGATTACGACGCCGCTATCGCGCTCTCTGTCGATGGCTTAAACGTCTTTCAATTCAGCTACATTCACAACAACAAAGGCGACAACCTCTACACGCACTGGATTGTCCCGGCTCATTCCAGCGCTCTCGTTCCCGGCTGGCACAAGACCAACGACTCGTCATTCCGCTTTAAAATCACCGACTTGCCCGATACCGCTGCCTTCAAAGCCAGAAGCACCGGCAGCATCGGCGTGATCAACGCGCTCGTCTGCCCCGTGACGAAGGGTGGCCAGCACAATCTGGATTCCGGCATTCTCCGAGCCGGCGGCGGCACCGGTTTCGGCCCGCTCGTCGATTTCAAAACCCGCCCCGTCAACGTCGAATTTGCCGCCCCATCCGTCTCCATCAGCATCCGTTACGCCAAGTAATTCAAATTTAAGAATATGGAATTGGGAATAGCAATTGCATTTTATTCCAAATTCAATATCCCAAATTCCACATTCTGCCCAAGAAAGGAACGGCGTTGAGAAAAGAACTGGGGATGTCCATCGCACTGGTCGTCATGTGCGCGCTCGTCGGCTTGTCGAACCGCGAATTCTTCGGCACCGGCAACATCAGCGACACCTCGCGCCAGATCGCGATGCTGGGCATCTACGCCATCGGCGTGAGCTTCGTGATCGTCACCGGCGGCATCGATCTGTCCATCGGCAGCATCATTGGCCTCACCGGCGTGATCATCGCGCGAATTTCCACCCCGGCCATCGAAGGTAAAGTCGCCGGCATGGGCTACCCCATCGGCATCGGCATCTGCGTCGCGCTGGCCGTCGCGCTGAGCATTGGCTTGATTCAAGGCCTGCTGATCACGCGGCTGAATTTGCAGCCGTTCATCGTCACACTCGCCGGCATGTTGATCATTCGCGGTGTATCGCAAACGATCACCCAAGGCGGCAACATCAGTTTCGGCGCGACCAGTTTTCCCGACCTCGCCAACGAAGGCATCCATCTGGGTCCCAGCCTGACGCTCACGTACCCCGTGTTCATATTTCTCGGCGTGGCGCTCGTCGCCACCTACGTTTTGCATTTCACAGTCTTCGGCCGCCATGTTTTTGCCATAGGCGGAAATCGTGACGCCGCGCGTTATTCCGGCGTGCCGGTCAAGCGCGTGGAGGTGGCCACGTATGTCATCTCCGCTGGGCTGGCCGGTGTCGCGGGGATTCCAGTTGCGTCGTACATCAGTCAGATGAGCCACTCGGTGGGCGTCAGTTACGAGTTGTACGCCATCGCCGCGGCGGTGCTTGGCGGTGTGTCGCTGCGCGGCGGAGAAGGCACGATCTTCGGTGTGTTCATCGGCGCGGCGATCATGCGCGTGATGGAAAACGGCATCAACATGTTTAAGCTGGGGCCGGAAGGCAACGAATGGCGCCTGGACAAGAACAAGCACGACATCGTCATCGGCGCGGTAATTCTGGGCGCGGTCATCCTCGACCAGGTCACGCATATCCTGCAGGACCGCAAGAAGCTCGCGGGGAAAATGAAGTGAGCCGTTCTCCGCTGAGAAAATGACAAACTGCAAATCAAAAGACCCTGTTGAAATCCGCGCGTCAATCCCCTCTCCCTCCGGGAGAGGGCCGACGGGCGTACCCGCCCGCAGGGTGAGGGGAAGCTGCTTGATCGGATCTGACATCGAGGAATTCAGCAGCGCTAAATGGCGTCTCGTCTTCGCCGTACTTCTCGCATTCGCCGTGCGCATCAACGGCGAAGACTTCAAACAGGCTCTCGCTCCGCGCCCATTTTCTTTCCCCGCCGATCACGCCAGCCACGCCGGCTATCAAACCGAATGGTGGTACGTCACCGGCAATATCAAGGACGAACACAACCGCGCCTTCGGTTACCAATTCACCATCTTCCGCCGCGCCGTGGCGCCGCAAAGCGCGATGGTACGCGGCCGCACCAGCGACTGGGCCGCGGACGATCATTTTCTGTTGCATCTGGCCATCAGCGACGTCGATGGCCAGCACTACGAATCCGCCGAATCGCTCGAACGCGGCGTGCTCGGTTTGGCCGGAGCAACCGACGCCGCAAGTGTCGCCGCGGACGCGCCGCCCGTGCGCGTGTGGACGAAAGATTCTGAATTCACACGCACAAAAAATGGCTGGACGCTCAAAGCTTCCGCCGAAAAAATCGCGGTCGATCTCGAATTGATCGAAACGCTGCCGCCCGTGCTGCACGGCTTGCCCGGCGAAGAAGGCTTGAGCCGCAAAGGCCCAAATCCAGGACAGGCGTCTTACTACTATTCCGTGCCGCGCTTGAACACATATGGCTCGCTCAGCATCGACGGCAAGACATTCAAAATCGTCAGCGGCCTCTCATGGATGGATCACGAATTCGGCTCGAACCAACTTTCGCCGGACCAAGCCGGCTGGGAATGGTTCTCGATACATCTCGACAACGGCGAATCGCTCATGCTGTACGTCCTGCGCAACAAAGACGGCAGCATCGAACCGCGCTCGTCCGGCACGTGGATCGGTGCCGACGGCAAAGCCGCGCATCTCGCCCTTAGCGATTTCGAGCTCGCGCCCGGCCGCGTCTGGAAAAGCCTGCGCAGCGGCGCGGATTACACAGTGGAATGGACCCTCAAAATCCCGTCGCACCACGCCGTGCTTCATCTTCGCGCCGCGCAGGACGATCAGGAATTCCATTCCGAAAAAAGCGCTGGCATGAATTACTACGAAGGCGCCGCGCGGATCGATGGAACGCTTGGCGAGCGAAAAATCAGCGGCGAAGGCTATCTCGAAATCACCGGAAAGACGCTCGGCGGACGCATGTGACGCGCGATACCTGCGAGCGCAGCGAGCGCCGCCGTTCCCCTCTCCCTCCGGGAGAGGGCCGACGAGCGCGGCCGTTTGCGCTCGCGGGGTGAGGGGCTGCGCGCCCGACGCATGCGCGGCCTTCTTGACGCCGACCGCACCCCCGGGAATAATGCAGACAGGCCATTCGAATGAACCCCGACGACACCGTCTGCTTCTGCTTCCACGTCACCTACCGCAAACTGCGCAACTACGCGAAGCACCACAAGCCCTCCGTCCCCTCCTTAATGAGCGAATGCCTCGGCGCGGGCACCGGCTGCGGCTGGTGCCGGCCGCTGATTGTGAAAATCTGGGAAACGCACGGACAGGAAAAGCCCGGCGAAATTCCAACGCTGGCGTCGATGGCTGAGCGCAAGGCGGCGCGCGAGCAGTATTGGATGGAAAAATTTGGAAAAAAGCCTGAATGACTACAGCTTCTTCAACTCCCGTTCGTAATCGCCATGATTGCCGATGAAATACCAGTAGATGGTGTCGCCTTCGAGCAGCCCCAACGCCCGATACCCCCGATTAATTCTTACCGAATAAATCGGCTCTTCGTCGTTCACGCGCTTGAACCGCAAGCCGGTCGCCGACGGATTCGCGCGCCAGAGTAAATAGGCTTTGTGCGCCTTTCGCTGAATCTCCGGCGGCAATTGTCTAAATTGAACCCAGAAATCAGGAACGGTGCGGGATTTCATCGGGCGCAATCCTTCCGTCATCGGTGAATATCATTGGGCGGCTTTTGCCGTCCCGAATCTCCGCCCGTACCTTTTCCGCCATTTTTTTCAATCCGCTTTTAGTGGCGCGGAATTGTTTATCCCATTGCTTTTCATCCGCCACGATATCTGCTTCATTTTCAGGGCTTTCAGTCTCGCGCTGAACTTGCCGGGCAAACGTCAGAATCTTGCGCGTGCGATGGGCCGGCAGTTTCCGAACAATTGCGATTAGTGCGTGTTCAACGGATGACGTGTCCTTGGTTCGAGCGCTGGCCATGGCGGGACTCCTTATGCAAAAAAGATTACCATACGCCGTGTGCCTCGTCCAGCCGTACTCAGTGCATTCAATTCCGCATTTCCGCCCTTGCAATCAAGCGCTTTGGTGTAGTTTTCAAAACCATGACCAAATCACACATCCCGCTGCTTTCCGCCGCGCTGCTGCTCGCATTCGCCGCGCGCACCGCGGACGCTCCGTTCGAATTCAAGCCCAACGACCGCGTCGTCTTCATCGGCGACGCGTTGATCGAGCGCGACATCCAATACAATTATCTCGAAACGATGCTGACCGTACGCCTGCACGGCAAAGGCGTGACCTTCCGCAACGCCGGCTGGAGCGGCGACACCGTCTGGGGCGAATCGCGCAGCGTCTTCGGCACGCAAAAAGACGGCTACACCGCGCTGGTGCGCATCATCGGCGAGACCAAGCCGACCGTCGCCTTCCTCAATTACGGCATGAACGAATCCTTCGCCGGCCCGGATGGCCTAGCGCGCTTCGAAGAGCAGTACAACACGCTGTTGGACGATCTCAACAAAGCCTCGCCGGGCGTGCGCGTTGTGCTGATTTCACCGATTGCGTTTCAGATGGACGAAGCGCCTGAGGCCGCGCGAAATCCGAAGGTGAATGAGAATTTAAAAGCGTACACGGCAGCGATCGAAAGAGTGGCGGCGAAGCATGCCGCAATTTTTGTTAACATGTTTTCAGAGACAGGCGGCGACCGCAAAATGGAAAAACAGTTTTCTCTGACGAGCGACGGGATGCATCTAACTGCGGATGGTTATGAAACGTATGCCGTTCATCTGCTGGTTGATCTGAAAATAATGACCGGCCTCGAACATCTCAACATGTTCGCTCCAGCAGAAGGCAAATACGACAAAATAACAACTGACCCTCAGGAATTACGAGTCCATCCGCAGGAGCAAGTCCGTGCCCTTATCCGCGAAAAAAACCTCCAATTCTTCAACAAATGGCGCCCGCAGAACGAAACCTACCTCTTCCTCTTCCGCAAACACGAGCAGGGCAAGAACGCGAAGGAAATTCCCGAGTTCGATCCCATCATCGCCGCGAAAGAAGCGGAGATCGCGAAAATGGCGGATGAAGTGGCGAAGCAAATGGGGCTTTGATTTGTACCGCCGGAGTCCCGCCGGCAAGATTCTGGCCGGCGGGACGCCGGCGATACAGATCAAAAAGGGCATTCAAACGAGGCGTTCATTCAATGCAAATTCTCCGCTTCATTCTCCTCTCATCTCTGTTGGCGGTTCCCCTGCTCCACGCCGCCGATGCCGTCCCCGATCCCGAAGAAGAACGCAGGTCCTTTGTCGTCGCCGACGGCTTCGAAGTCAATCTCTTCGCCTCCGACCCGCAGATGGCCAAGCCGATCAACATGAATTTCGATCCGCAGGGGCGCCTCTGGGTCGCGTCGTCCGAAACGTATCCGCAAGTCAAGCCGGGCGAAGTGCCCAACGACAAGATCATCGTGCTTGAAGACACAAAAGGCGCTGGCCGCGCCGACAAAGTCACCGTCTTCGCCGATCATCTTTTTATTCCAACGGGCATCGTCCCCGGCGACGGCGGCGTGTACGTCGCCAACAGCACGCAGATTCTGCATCTCAAAGACACCGACGGCGACGGCAAGGCCGACGTCAAGCGCATCGTCCTCGACGGTTTCGGCACCGAGGACACGCACCACATCATCCACACGTTCCGCTGGGGCATGGACGGCTGTTTGTACTTCAATCAGTCCGTGTACATTCACACGAACATGGAAACGCCCTATGGCGTGCAGCGCCTCAATGCGGGCGGCACGTGGCGTTTCAATCCCACAACGCTCAAAGCCGAAGTCTTTTCGCAAGGCATGGTCAATCATTGGGGGCACGTCTTCACCAAATGGGGCGAGTCGCTGATGACCGACGGCGCATACGGCGAAGGCGTGAACTTTGCTTTTCCCGGCGCGACATTTTTCTGGGCGAAGGACCTCAACCAGCGCGACCCGCAGCGCATTTTGCGCGGCATGAGCGTCGGGCAGCCGAAATACGCGAGCATCGAACTCATCAGCGGCCGGCATTTTCCGGACGACTGGCAGGGCGACGTGATCACCAACGATTTCCGCGCCAGCCGGATCGTGCGCTTCAAGCTCAGCGAAGAAGGCAGCGGCTACAGCGCGAAGCTGATGCCGGACGTGATCCACGTCGGCGCGGGCGGCAGCGGCAACGGCAACGAGCGCGTCTTCCGTCCGATCGACGTGAAGATGGGCCCCGACGGCGCGCTCTACATCGCCGACTGGTTCAACCCGATCATCCAACACGGCGAAGTCGATTTCCGCGACCCGCGCCGCGATCACACGCACGGGCGGATTTGGCGGCTGACGGCGAAGGGGAGGCCGTTGGTGGAGCGGCCGAAGTTGATCGATGCGTCTGTCGCGGAGTTACTGAAACAATTCGAAGCGCCCGAACAATACACGCGCGCGCAGGCTCGGCGCGTGCTGATTGAAAAAGGCGCTGCCAAAGTAATTCCGGGGATAGTTCATTGGCGAGAGGGGGCGATGGGCGAGGCACCTCCCACTGAGTGGGACCATCTGAAACTCGAAGCGCTTTGGCTTTATCAGGCTTTCAATACTCCTCATGCGTCCCTGCTCCGGGGGCTACTTGCCTCTTCCGATCCGCATGCTCGCGCCGCAGCCACGCGCGTGCTTCGCGACTGCCACGCTCGAATTCCCGACGCGCTCGACCTCCTCACGAATCTCATCGCCGACGAAAGCCCGCGCGTGCGCCTCGAAGCCATCTGCACGCTCGAAGCCATCCCCGAACAGCGCTCGCTTGAAATCGCGCTGCGCGCGCTCGACAAGCCGATGGACGCCAACATCGACTTCGCGCTCTTCCACGCCTGCAACGCGCTCAAGCAATACTGGCTGCCGGGCGTCGAGAACGGTTCGTATGCGTTCGGCGGCAACATGCGCGCGCTGGCCTACGCGCTGCAAGCGGCCGGTTCGCGCGCGGGTGTCGCGCCGCTGCTGGCGCTGCTGAAGGACGGCAAAATCGCGGCGGAGAATCAGGAGAGTGTGCTGGGGATTATTGGCGGGCTGGGCGGGCCGGGGGAATTGACGGAGCTGTTCAAATTGCAGGAAAAATCCGACGCCGCAACGCGCGCCAAAATTCTGAACGCGCTCCTGCGCGCGGCCAACGAACGCCACGCCAAACCGGATGGCGATCTGGCCGCGATCAAGAAATTATTCGAGGGCGGAGACGTTGAGGCGAGCGCGGCGATTCGACTGGCAGGGGCGTGGAAAGAGGAGGGGTTGCGCGACACAATCCGTGTGGTGCTCGCCAACGCGGGGCCGCCGTTAAAACTTGCGGCGCTGGATGCGATCGCGGCACTTGGCGGGCCTAAGTCGATTGCCGTGCTGGCCGAATTTGCGAACTCGAACGCACGCAAAACGTTGCGGGCGCATGCCGCGGCGAATCTTGTTCCGCTCGAAGCCCCAACTGCCGTGCCGCCTGCCGCCGCGCTGCTGGCTGAACCGCTCGACGCATCGGCGGTCGAAGAACTCTTCGCCGCCTTCGCGCGCAAGGAAGGCGCCGGTGCGAAATTGGCCAACGCACTCGAAGCCGGAAAGCTCGCGCCCGAAAACGCCTCGGCGGGGCTGCGCTACTTCAATGCGTCCGGACAGAACGAACCGCAGTTGATCGCGCTGCTCAAAAAATCTGTCGAAGCGCAAGCCGCCGTCACATCGACCTCGCCTGAAATCGCCGGTAAAAAGCCCGCCGAAATGGCCGCGCAGCAAAACGCAGACGAAAAGAAAATCCTCAATCCCGACGACATGAAAGCGCTCATCGCCGAAGTGCAGACCAAAGGAGATCCCGCGCGCGGCGAAAAAGTCTTCCGCCGCTCGACGCTGAGTTGCTTCAGTTGCCACGCCATCGGCGGCGCGGGCGGGCAGGTCGGCCCCGATTTGTCCAATGTCGGCGCGGCTTCGCAGCTCGATTACATCATCGACTCGGTGCTCTCGCCGAACAAGACCGTGAAGGAAGGCTACAATTCGTGGAACATCATCACGAAAAACAAGGAGCACTTCGCCGGCAACATCGTCCGCGAAACCGCGACGCACCTGATTCTGCGCGACGGCACGCACGACGAAATTCTGATCCCGCTATCCGATATCGACCGCAACAAAATGCGCCCCGCCGGTTCGCTGATGCCCAACGGCCTCGCCGATTCGCTCACGCGCGGCGAATTCGTGGATTTGATCCGCTTCCTGTCAGAGCTTGGAAAACCCGGACCGTTCTCGACGGCGCAGAGCGTGGCAGTGAGGAAATTCAGAGTGCATCCGGTTTCAGAGGCGCTGGCAAAAACAGATTCAGCCGGCGTGCCAAAGCTGCTCGCCGAAATGGACGCGGCCAGTTGGATTCCCGCGTACGCGAATCTTGCGGGCGGCCTCTCAAAAGAGGAGCTTCGAATCAATGAAAAGTCGACGGCCGCGCTCGTACAGTTTGAACTGAACGTAACCGCGCCCGGCGACGTGGTCATAAATTCACCGGCTGGCGACGTGAAACTTTGGCTGGACGGAATCCCCATTGAACAAGGCAAAATTGCGGTTCAAAAGGGAATCCGCACCTTTACCCTGCGCACCGACCCGCAACGCGCGGATGGATTCAGCGGCATCACGGTCGTCGAATCTCCCGCGAATCCCGCTCATTTCCAACGCGTCGGCGGAAAGTGAGAAATCCTTAAACGCTTGAACCTTGAACCCTTGAACCCTTTACGCGCACACGCGCACCCATTGCCTAGTCGTCTTGACAGTTTTTTCTATCCTTCCGCTTCGAAATAGGTTATAATATGCACATCGCGTGGTTCCTTGTCGCGCGTCTGCTATGCGTGGGGCGGGGTCTGTGAGCGAAAATTTATTTGAAAACAACAGCGCCAATAAGCGCGTGCTGTTAATCTGTCGCAGCGCCAACACCCTTGGCGCGCTGGCTTCGATTTTGAACAAAGCCGGCGCCGTCGCGCTCACCGCTCAGCACGCCGCCGACGCGTGGGAGATCATGCGCAGCGGCCCCGTCGCCTGCGTGGTTCAGGATTTGACCAACGTCACGCACGACAGCTTCCTCTTTTTCCGCTCCTGCCGCTCGTCGCGAAATACGTTTGGCACTCCTTTTCTGTTTCTCTCCACGGCCGATTTCATCGCGCCGAAATTCGAAGGCGTCTGGCCTGAAACCGCGCGCGACAACTGGCTTCCCCTGCCCTGTCCGGCGCACCAATTCCTGTCCGCGATTCGCAGCCTGATCGCCGCCAACCAGCCCGCTTCCGGCGTTGCGCCGCTGCCGTTCTCCGGGCAAGCGCCCTCCGGCAGCGCCTCGCAACCGGGAATTTCTTCCACAACCAATTCGGCATCCACGCTGGCCGCTGTCAGCGGCAAAGCATTCGGCTCCGGCACCTATCTCCCAGCGGTCAACGCAGCCAATCCCGTCAACGCGCTCTTCTCCGGCAAACTGGGCACGCTGCATTTCTCGCAGATTCTGGGCCTGATCGAACCGTTGAACCTGACCGGCGTCTTGAAACTCTTCGACGGCGTGCGCACCGGCAGCGTGCATTTTGTCGATGGCAGCGTTTATCACGCCGAACTCAACGAAATCGAAGGTTCCGAAGCGCTCTTCCTTCTTTTTCATATCAAAAAGGGTTCCTTCCAATTCGAAGTCGGCCCGCCCACGCCGCGCCGCACCGTCGAAGGCAACACCATGTCGCTGCTGCTGGAAGGCATGCGCAAAATGGACGAAGCCAAAGCGATGGTCAGCGCGATCAAAGAGCGCCAAAACACCGGCGCGTATTCCTCGATCGTGGCAAGAACGATCGCGGAATGATGTGTTCAATTTTTTCAGCTCACCGGCCCAATGTAAACAAGCTCAACAATTCCTCGCGGCTCAAATCCTTCACGCCCGCAACGTCGTGTGTCACGATTGAATTCGCCAGCGCTCTCTTGAGCGCCTGCCGCCGCAGAATTTTCTCTTCCAGCGTGCCTTTGCAAATCAGACGATAGACGTTGACCGTGCGCGTCTGGCCGATGCGGTAGGCGCGGTCTTGAGCCTGCTGGTCGTTGGCGGGATTCCAATCGTGATCGTAGAAAATCACGGTGTCCGCGCCGGTGAGATTCAATCCGGCGCCGCCCGCGCGCGTTGAAATCAGGAACGTGTCGATTGTCGCATCGGCGTTGAATTGTTCGACGAGTTTCTGCCGCGATTGGCCGGGCGTTTCGCCGTCGATGCGCATAAATTTGAAACCATTCTTCGTCACAAAATGCGCGAGGATGTCGAGCATGCTCACCAGTTGACAGAAGATCAGCGCGCGGTGCCCGCCCTCGCGGCATTCTTCAAGCAATTCGCCAAGCACCTCGAGTTTCCCGGAGCGCGATTCGTAGCCGGGAATCGGTTCGGCGACATGCTGCCGCCGGCCGTCCTTCGGCAGATAAAGCAAATCCGGATGATTGCAGATTTTGCGCAGTCCCATCAGCGCGGCCAGAATCGCCGGCGACGACCCGTCGCCTTTTTCGACGATTTCGCTGACGGCGCGTTTGGCTTCGTCGGATTCGCCGAAATTTGTGTAGAGCGAAGTTTGCTCCGGCGTGAGCGGACAGAAAATATCGCTCTCGATTTTCGGCGGCAGATCGGTGGCGACATCCGTTTTCAAGCGCCGCAAAACGAACGGAAAAATCTTTTCGCGAAGTCTGTCCGCCGCATTTTTGCCGGTTTCGTATTCTTCATCGGACTCCGCGCGGCCCGATTGCATGCGCAAAATCGGCTCTTCAAACTGCTGCGCGAAATGCGCCTGCCGTCCGAGAAAGCCCGGCATCAGGAAATCGAAGAGCGACCACAATTCGCCAAGCCGGTTTTGGATCGGCGTGCCCGTGAGCGCCAAACGGTGCTGCGCCGGAATCGTCTTGATCGCTTTCGCCACTCCCGCGGCGGAATTCTTGATGAAATGCGCTTCGTCCACAATCACGTATCGCCACGCGATTTCGCGCAGCAACGAGGCATCGTTGCGCACGGTGCCGAGGGTGGCGATGACGACGTCAAAACCGCCCCTCACCCCCGGCCCCTCTCCCCCAAGGGGAGAGGGGTGAACGGCGGCGTCTCGCCCAAGGGACGAGACAAGGATTTCACTGCGCAACTTGTCGCGACGGCTTGGCGACCCGCGATAAATCATCACGCGCATCTGCGGGCTGAATTTTTCGAACTCAGCGCGCCAGTTGTCGGCCAGCGACGTCGGCGTCACGATCAGCGACGGCATTGAACCAAACTCTTCCTTCATGCGCGTAAGCTGCGCAATGGTCTGTGCGGTTTTGCCAAGTCCCATGTCGTCGGCGAGCACGCCGTTTAATCCGTAGCGCGCCAAAAACGCGAGCCACTCGAATCCCTTCTGCTGATACGGTCGCGGCGTGAGTGTCAGCGCTTTCGGCAGCGGCAGCGCTTGAATCGCTTCGAAGCCCATGAGCTGATCGAGGAATTTGCGGTAGCGTTCGTTGTGTTCCACCGATCCGGCGATCGAGAAAACGCTGATGACGCGTTCTCGCTCAGCCGGCCGGAAGCGATAAAAAGCGCGTCGCCGCGCGTGCCGATTAAAAAGCGAACGCTCATCCTCGACGGCTCGGAGAGCCGTCCTGCTTAGGCTGGCGTCGAATTTTTTGAGCGCGTTTTTGTCGATGCGAATCCACGTGCCGTTTTTGAGGAACCATTCACGGCCTTCTTCGGCCAGTTTGCGCAATTCTTCCTCGCTCAGCGTCACGCCGCCGTGATCGAATTCGGCGCTGAGCGTGAACCACGCGTCCTTGCCGTCTTCTTCGTCTACGTCCAGTTTCACGCGGATCGCGGCGGGTTCGTCTTTGATCTTGTGAGCGCCGGCAACGTGTTCGGCGATGTAACAATTCCACGGCGTGTGTTCGTCGTGCGCGGCATCGCGCGCCCACGCCAGCAGTTTTGGAATCTGCTCGCCGCGCGCATCGAACTCGCCGGCCGTCGCTGAACCTGCATCTTCCAATTTCTTCCGGCTGCTGGCGACAAGTTCCCGGTCCACGCGGAAGAAATCGTTTCCGCGGCGGATATACTTCCTTCCCTCCGCGGCGGCGGCGAGGATTTCGATGGGGGTGATTTCGATTTTTTCTTTCGCGGAGACGCAGAGGCGCGGAGAGGAAATGCTATCCGATTTGCGAAACGGCGCCGCCGGTTCAAAATGAAAACTCGCGCGCACGCTTTCAACGCCGTCTTCGTCATCGGCTTCGATGTGCAACGCGGGTTTGAGTGTCAGGCAGATGCCAATGTTCTCAATCTCGCCGTCCACTTTCGCGCCAAGATTTTTAAGCTTCGGCAGCACATTTAATACAAACGCCGGGATGTCATCGTCGGCAATTTTGTGTCGCGACTGATTCGGATTGACGCGCGGCAATTCCGGCGGCAGCGATTCCACAAGCGCGTGCCCGCTAAATTTAATGGGCAGCCGATGGCGCACGCCATTAATTTCGAGCCACTCCAAACCCGTGGTGCAGGCGTCTCGTCTGCACGAATCTTCATTTGAATCGTGCAGGCGGGACGCCGGCGCCACGGGATATGGCACCGGCTTGCCGGTTTGCGTGAACAGCTCGCGCACGAGTTCGATCTCGTCATTCTCGTCGAACCCGACACAGATTTTCTCGCGGAGCGGCTCAAAATTAATGCTCAGCGCCGCAATGGCGGGATCGACGTGCACCGAAATGCGATTCGCATTCGCGCGCGCGCGGCACAGGAGATCGAGCGCAACAATCCCCACGAACTCCGCCGCGTCCGCGCAGGATTTTTCGAAAAGCCCGCGCAGCAGCGGATCGTCCGGCAAATTCGGCGGCGGCGTCACCGCGCTTTCGAACGTCCAATACGCCGCGTCGCGCGCGGCCGGCTGCCCGAGCGCGCGGCCCGTTTCCGCGCATCGAAATCCCACGCGTGCAGTAACCCGCAGTGCAGCATCGTTGCGTGAATCCCCATTTGTGGCGCAGGCATCCTGCCTGCATTCCGTTGCAGAATTCGAAACCAGCGCAATGTTCAGCGTCGGCCGCGGCGGCTCGTCGAGCACCTCCATCCGGCGCACGCGCCCTTCTTCAATCAATTCGCAATTCGACGACGCCTGCCGCAACAGCGCCAGCACGCGCCCAAATTCGCGCGCGCCCGCCGCGTACGCGCCGTTGGCGTCCTGCGGCAATTGTCTGACCGTGCACAGCAGTAGCGCATCAAGCGGATCCGCGGAGAACGTCGAATTTCCATGACGCAACGCGCCGTCGGCTGTTTGAAGCTTGTCGAGCGGCACGCGCGAGTGCGGCGTGCGCGCGTGTATTTGCACCGCCATGCCCGGCCATTGCGCTGCTTCGACAGCCCGGATTTCCAGAGCGAGCGATAATGTTTTTTTCTCAGCGGTTGTGGCGCACGAAAGGCTTGCGCGTGTCGATTCAGTTGCGGGGACCGGAGGCATGATGCGTGTTGAAAAGAGAATCCTCAGTAGAAGGCGCAAAAAGTGTTATCGCTGGCGGAAAAAGCAAACAGCCCGTTGAAAAATCGAATTCCCCGGCGATGCCGGGGCCACTGCGATTTATCAAAGGGCTGTCGAAGCTCTATCGTCAAATAACCGTAACCAATTTACAAAAAGCGCGTCTTATTTTTCGGAATTAAACGTCTATAAAAAGGCAAGTTGCCGCGGTTCAAGAATTAAGATTGCGTAAGGAGCAATTGGAGCGGCGGCACTCTCGCCGCCGTTCTTGGTTGCTCTGCGGCGAATTCAGGTTAAGTTGCGAATACGTTGTTGGCGGCGAGGTCCTGATTTGAAATCGATTCGCGTGTTGTTTTTCGTGCTCGTGCCGGTGCTCGCGCTCAGCGTGTTCGCATTTTTCGGCACCCGCTACGCCATACAATTTTTCAAACCCG
Source organism: Planctomycetota bacterium (assembly GCA_035308565.1). GTDB lineage: Bacteria > Planctomycetota > SZUA-567 > H5-PLA8 > H5-PLA8 > JANXLS01. The sequence goes on from DATGGK010000207.1 coordinate 18,061, forward strand.
CGCTCCGCCCCGTCGCGCCGCCCGACGTGATTCGCGAAGCGCGGCGGCCCAACAACGGCATTCAATATCCTCAGCCGCCAAAAGCCGGCGGCGATACAAAAGCCGATGAGCCGCACATCGGAGTCAACCCGCCCGATGTCCCAAAAGCCAAAATCGGCGAGATTCATTTTGCCGACGACGCCGCGTATAAGAAAAGCGATTTTTGGCTGGAACAGGAATTCGAACTCGTCGGCGACGCAAACCGCGACGGCAAAACGTTCGTGAAACTCTTCGCCGGCCTCGACGAAAAAACGCTGCGCAGCATCAGCGTAACCGTCTCCGGCTGGGAAGCGGTGCTGACGCTCGACGAAGGAAAAGAAGGCGCGAAGAAAGAACTGGCGCGCGCCAAACTCCCGAAATTTCCCGCCGGCAAATACGATCTGGGCGTGCTTTGGCGCAGCGGTGAATTAAGCGCGTGGATCGGACCCGCGGAAGTGTTGGAATATTGCCCGCCCGACCGCCCAGCGGCCGAATCGATTTTGAAACTCGACAGTGCCGCGCAAGTTCTCAGCGAAAACGTGAACCTCGGCCCGCGCCATGCAGTCGCATTCAACACCATTCGCTTCGACGATAATTTCATGCGCACCGCACCCAACGATGTTTGGAAGCCCGCCGCCGGGCGTTGGGAAATGACCGCGATGGCCTTCGCCGAACGCAGCGCCAACCCATTCTCGCTGCGTTGCGCCTTCGATGGAAAAAAGCCGTTCGACGACGACGAGATATTCGGCAAAGGCAAGCGCGAACGCGGCGAGGAATACGGCATTGGCGTGCAGCTTTCGTTCGCCGAAGGCACGCCGCATATCGTGCGCATCACCGGCGGTTCGCCCGCGGCTCATGCGGGTTTGGCGGAGGACGATATTTTTGTCGAAGTCAACGGCCGCGCCGTCGGCTCGGGAAACACGATGAGCCTATACCAGCAGCTCATGATGGGCGCCGGCGATCTGCGGCTGAAGATGTACCGCCCCGGCGACAAATCGTTCCACGAATACACAATCACGCGCGAGGCGTACAAGTGGGGCGTGGTGATCGAAGGCGAGCCGATTGCCCCGGTCCTGCCGCCCTCTATTAATAGTGGCGACGAATACGCGCTGATCATGGCCGGCGAGCAGGGCTGGAGCGATTACGAAGCCGAAGTTGCCGTCAAGCCGCTCGGCGGCGGCGGATTTGGCCTCGCGGTCGCGGCGCTCTCGGAGAAAGATTACGTGCTCTTCCGCTGGCGTGGCCCGCTTGCGCGTGGCGAAACCGGCACCGGCAAAACCAACGTGCTGCAATTGGTCCGCGTCAAAGACGGCAAAGAAACCGTGCTCGCCGAAAAGCCCGCGCACTATCGCCCCTATGAATTTTATCGCGTCGGCGTCAATTGGAGCGGCGATAAAATCAGTTGTCTCATCGACAAAAACGAAATGCTGAGCGCATCCGTGCCCGACGCGAAGCGCGGCAAAGTCGCGCTGTACGCGCTCAAAGGCGATCCGGTGTTTTTCGATGACGTGCACGTCACCGGCGATCGCAGCGTGACCGCGGCGTGGCATTTGGCGGAGCGCTCGCTGAACGAAATCTTCGCGTTCGAAGACGACATGGAAATCTGGGCCAATCCCGCGCTCGAATGGGAACGCGATATCAAAACCGGCTGGTCGATTCACAACCAGCGCTTCCCCGGCGATCAAGGCATTTCGATTTCGAAGCCGCGTTTCAAAGATTTGGAAGTCGCGCTCTTCTGCGGCGACGATCCCGAAGCGCCGAATTGCCCGCGCCTCACGATTCGCAACGGCGTCGCGGAGATTTCTGGAAATGGTTTGGTTCGTCGAAGCCTCAGCGTGGGCGCGGGACCGTTCCAGCACGTCGGCGTTAACGCTGGCAGTTTCGGCGCGCGCGCGACCATCGACGGCAAGAAACTCGAAACCGAGTGGGACCCGATCAAGCCGCACTTCGGCATGCCCGGCGTAAAAATGAGCGGCGAACGCGTCGCGATTCGCGGCCTGAAAAATCTCGGCGAACCCTCCGCCGTGCGCGTGACTTCGACGGGCACGATGGAGTACACCTTCGACAACGCGCCCAGCGATTGGAAAGTGTTGAGCGGGCGATGGGGTCTGCTCAACAAATGGATTTGCGATCCGCGCTGGTCGTGGTTCGGCGGGCGCACGAAAACAGTCGCGGCGATTTGGAACAAGCACATCTTCTCCGGCGACATCAGCGTGGACGCGCACGTGGCGCTGCTGATGGTCCGCGACGATCCGCCGTACGAGCGGCCCGGCGATCACAACATCACCATCTGCGGCGACGGCGTAAATTTGGATTCCGGCTACACGCTGATTTTCGGCGGTGACATCAACAGTTGGACGCGCCTGTATCGCAAAGGAAAACTCGTTGCTGAAGCAACGCACGAAGACTATCGCATCTTCAGCGACCGCATTCGACATCCGGACAAGCCGCAACTGCATCAGCGCTGGTTTCATTTGAAGCTTGAAAAAATTGGCAGCGCGATTTCGTTTTACCGCGACGGCCTGAAAGCGTTCACCTTCACCGATCCCGATCCGCTGCCCGACGGCCGCGTGGCGTTCTGGACTTTTGACAACAGTTTCCTGCTCTCGCGCCTGCGCATTGCTCACGGCGGCGCGCGCCCCGCGCCGTTTGAAGATGGGCGTAGCGCCCTGTTTGAAGACAGCAAAGCGATCAACATGTTCGACGGCGAAACGCCGACGGCGATGGCGCGCGAGGAACTGCCGAAAGCGATCGCCGATTCGCTCACCACGCCAGCAAATGTCTTTCGCAGCGCCACGGCCGAACCGATTCCGCTGGTGCCGGAGAAGCAGTGGCCAGCCGACGAAGCCGATCCAAAAGCGCCGGCGGTGGCGCATGCCTACCACGTTACCAACGGCATCGGCGGGGGGCCGTTCGCGCTGCAATTCAAGTCGCGGATGATTGACGTCGAGCGCGAGGGCGTGGTGCGATTCGCGTACCGCATCGATCCGGGGACGCTGATCGATTTTTATCTGGTTCCCGCGGGCCAAGGAGATTTCAATCCGCGCCATCAGAATAGCTTCCGCTGGCGCATGAGCGGCCCGAAGGACGATAATTCCGGAACGCTCTCCGAGGAATTTGCGCCGATGGTCGGCGAAATTCCCGGCGTCGTCGCCGACGGCAAATGGCACACGGTTCAAGTTGATCTCGAACCGTCGTGGCGCGATTTTTGGAAAAGCCGGGGCCGCGCGTTCCCTATACGCCTGGCGCTGCGGCCCATGTTTGGCAATTTGTGCAATCAAGGCTATTTGCTCGCGGGCATGAACGGCAATCACGCAGGCGCGACGTATTCGGCAACTGAAGTAAAGCCGATGACGCCGCAGGAGAGTGTCACCGATTTGCCGAAAATCGCGCGCGCGGTGTGGCCGTTCGACGCGGACGGCGACGGCCATTCGGTCGCGGTTTATTTCGACGATCCGGGCGGGTCAGGCATTCTGCCGGAGACCGTGCGCGTTTCCATTAATGGAGCGCTTGTGCCAAACGAGTTGCAGCAGCCCAACAGCGCATTGTCGTACGGTGCGATGGCGCGCTGCCTGCGGATCGATCTGCTAAAACTGCGTGACGCGGGCGTGCCGTTTCCTCCGGCGATGAAGGACGGCGACAAATTTGCTCTGAAAATCGAGCCGAATTACAGCGACCGCGCGGGCAATTCGAACACGCCTGGATTCACTTCGGAATGGATTTTCAACGCGGAGCTTGCGCGCAAAGCGAACAAGCCGGTCATTGCGCCCCCGCTTGTTTTGAAGCGCGCGGGCTCAACGGATTTCCTTCCCGGCAGCGGCGCGTTGAATCTTTCGGACACGACGCTGCGCACGGGCGAGCAAATCACGACGCGCGTCCAAGCGTCGGACGACGCGCCGCCCTGGGCGCCGCCGGGGCAGACGCGCAGCGTGGAAGTGGTCGCGACCGGTGAATTGCCGGCGATGGGTTTCGATTTGCGCGGCGTGCGCTACGATTTGCAGAACTATCCATACCTCGACATCGAATACAAAGTGCCGCGCGAGACGCCGTTCAATCTGCATTTGAGCGACGAGAACGGCGCGATGCACGCGCTGCTGTTGGTCGATCTGGAAGACGGGCGCGACAGCACATCCGGCGATATTCAAAGCCGCTTTGGCCCGCCGGCGGATTTTGTTGCGGACGGCACATGGCGGCGTTCGACGGTGCCGCTGCTAAAACTGTTCACCGATGCCAACGGCGGACCGAACCGCGGATTTTCGACGAACATCATCGGCATGAGCCTGCACGACAACGGCTGGCGCGGCGGGCGGCGCGGGCTGCATTATTGGATTCATCGCATTCGTCCGATTCCAGCGGGGCGGCCCGCGGACATCATGGTTTCGTGGGCGCCGTCGGACATCACCGGCATCGCCGACGTCGAGACGAGTGTGGACGATTCGCCGACGGGCGATCCGAGTGGCAAACATGAACTTGAGTTTTCGAAGACGCTGGCGCAGTCGCTCGCGAAGAGCGGCAAGACGCTCAAGGATGGCTGGAACTACGTTCATCTGCGCGCGAAAAACAACGCGGGCGTGTGGTCGCAATCCGAGCACGCGAAATTTTATCTCGACACAACGCCGCCGCGCATCGTCAAAACCGAACCGCCCGACGGCGGCAAACTCTCCGGCCAGACCGTCCGTATTTTCCTCGACGAACCGCACAGCATCGATTTCAGCGCTGTGACGGTGACGATCGACGGACAAGCCGTGCAGCAGTTCATGAATTTCGATTCGGAAACGGGCGTGCTGACGTTCAACGCGCTGAGTGCGGGCTTGCAATTTACGCCGGGGACGAAATCGAAAGTCGAGATTAATGGCCTTGCCGACAAGCTCGGCAACAAACAAACGGCGCCGTACACGTTCAGCTTCGATTGCGACAACAAACCCGGCGGCGCGAAAGGCCCGGAGATGAAAGCGGTGGCGTATGCGGCCGCAACCGAGCACGCCGGATACTACCGGCAGTACGACATGGAATTGAGCTTTGGATTGAGTTTTGAAGAATACGTCGGGCATGTGCACGCGATGCGCGATTGCAAAATGGAGTGGCTCAACGAACCCGCGCTGGCCGCCGAGGGCAACCGCGCGCTGCGTTTTACGTGCGTGCAGGACGACGGCGACCCGCAGATCATGATGCACAAAAATCCGTGGTTCATCGACAGGCTGCCGCTGCTGAATTTCGAATACAAATGCGACCCGGGATTCAAAGTCGATTTGCAGATTGAATCGTTCGGCGTCTGGTACTCGATCCGCTTTACGGGCACGGGGCACGCGCCGAACGAAGGCAAAAACATCGGCGCGATTCCGGGCGTGATTCCCGACGGCACGTGGCGGCACGCGAGCGTCGATTTGCGCGCGCTGCTGGACGCGGCCGGCGTGCGCATGCCGGAACGCATCGTGGACAAGATTGTATTCAGCGCCAACGGCGAAGACGGCAACGTGCGCGGCGCAACGCTGAGCATCGACAATTTCGACATGACGCCGCCGGCCGGCGGATATTGGCGCAACGTCGAACCGATGTTGAAATGGTCGGCGGCGAAAGCGCAAAACGAAATCGGCGGCTACGCCGTCGTGGTCGATCAAATTCCCACGACAATTCCCAAGCCGGAGGTGACACACCGCGACACCGGCGAGCGCATGGTCGGGCGGACGGGTGTGTGGTACGCGCACGTGCGCGCGTGCGATCAAGCCGGCAATTGGGGCGGCGACAAAACCATCCGCATCGACTTCGGCCAGCAAAACGCGCGCGTGCCACGCTTCTTTCAGCAGGACGACAATTGACACTCACGCCATTTATGAAAAGCGTTGTATAATGCGCGACATGCCGGGCGCGCGCGAATCCAAAAAACCGCTGCTGATTGCGCTGGCCGCATTGTTCTTTCTGGCCTGCGGCGGCTGCGGCATCGGCGCGCTGCTCTGGTCCGCGTTGCGCCACAAACAAACGCCCAGCGCGTCGGCGCCAACGCAGCAGCGCAAGCCGGTTAAAGATCAACGCATCGAATTGGGTTATTCGGAGAAGGCCGAGAAGGAAAGCAACGCGAGGCGCGGCGACTCGCCATCCCGAAGTTTTGACAGAGAACAGAACGACGCGCCGCCGCTTGCGCCGAACACGCTTTTTCCCGGCGGCAAATTTCCCGCGGGCTACACGCTCGACGCAACCTGCCGCGGTTTTATAAAAGGCGCTCCGCTAAGTTTGAAATTTCAGCCGAACGGCGCGTTCGTTGTCACGGGCGATGTCGGATTGAAGAATTCCAATCCACGCACGAACGATTCGGACGGAACGTATCGCATCGAAGGCAATACACTGTCGCTGAAATTCAATAACGGCGAGAGCCGCGAGTTGGCAATCAAGCCGTTCGAAGTTTATAAAGACCCGCCGCTGTCGGTGTTGATTGACGGGGAGATATTCGAGTTGAGCAAGTAGATCAAGGTGGATCGCCGATGCCATTTGAGCCGCTTGGATTTTCGCCATTGGTTGCCGCGGTCGCGCACGCGCCCGATGTGGAGCGCACGCTGCTGAAAGTGCTGATCCAATTCGCGCTGATTCTGGCGTGCGCGCGCGTGTTCGCGATTGCCTTTCGCAAACTGGGCCAGCCCAGCGTGGTGGGCGAGACGGCGGCGGGGCTGGCGCTGGGGCCGTCGCTCTTCGGGCATTTCTTTCCGAGCGCATCGACGGCGATTTTCGACCCGAGCATCGATCAAGTCTTCAAAATGTTCAGCCAGTTGGGCCTGATTCTGCTGCTGTTCATGGTCGGCCTCGAATTCGATTTTTCGCATCTGAAGAAACATGGGCGTTCGTCGCTGCTGATTTCGCTGGCGGGAATTGCGCTGCCGTTCGGGCTGGGCTGGCTGCTGGCGCGTCGCCTGCACGCAAGTCTGGCGCTCGACGTGCCGCTGACGGGCTTCGCGCTGTTCATGGGCACGGCGATGTCGATCACCGCCATTCCGGTGCTGGCGCGGATCATGATGGAACTCAACATCACGCCCACTCGTCTTGGCGCGATCACCATCACAGCCGCGGCGATCGACGACGCGACCGGCTGGATCATGCTGGCGTCGGTGAGCGCCGTCGTGAATTCGTCCTTCGCGCCGATGAAAACCGCGCTGATGGCGCTGGAAACGATCGCCTTCGCCGCGTTCGTGATCTTTGTGCTCAAACCGCCGCTGGCGCGCTTGCTGCGGCGCTCGTTGCAGAGAAATAGAAAGCTGAGCGTCAACTGGCTGGCGGCGATTTTCGTGATTCTTTTCCTGTGCGCCATCGCCACGAACCTGATCGGCATCTTCGCAATCTTCGGCGCGTTTTTGTTCGGTGCGGCGCTTTCGACGGAACACGATTTCAACGAAGCCATCGCCGAGCGAATCCGCGATCTGGTGACAGCGCTGTTCCTGCCGATTTTTTTTGCGTACACGGGATTGCGCACGGAAATCGGCGCGCTGAATTCCAGCGTGCTGTGGCTGTCCGCTGCGATGATCAGCGCGTGCGCGATTCTCGGCAAATTCGGCGGCTGCACGGCAGCCGCGCGCGTCAGTGGATTCAACTGGCGCGAATCGAGCTGCATTGGCGCGATGATGAACACACGCGGCTTGATGGAATTGATCGTGATCAACGCCGGCTACGAGTTGGGCGTGATCCCGAAGAACATTTTCTGCATGCTGGTGCTCATGGCCATCGTCACGACCGTGATGACCGTGCCCCTGCTGCTGCGGATCATGCGCGGCACTGAATTGGAACCGTGGATCAGCCAATCGAGTTTTGTGGCGCAGGAAGCAGCGGTGGTTGCCGATTCGGAGTAAATTTGGCGCAAGCTTTGCGAAAGCGTTTTACGGATTGATTTTCTTCATTTGTGGATAGTTCGGATACAATTGGGAAACTCGAAGTCCTTTTGGAAACGAAACCATGAATCCTCCAGATAAAACTCCCACTGTCCGCGTTGGCCACTCGCCGGACCCCGACGATGCGTTCATGTTCTACGCGCTGACGTACCCGCAATTCGATACGGCGCCTGAAGTGTACGAGCATCACCTCATCGACATCGAAACGCTCAACCGCGACGCGGAGGCGGGCAAGTACGAAGTGACGGCGCTGAGTTTTCATGCGTATGCATATGTCGCCGATAAATACATTTTGCTGCCACATGGGGCGAGTTTCGGCGACAATTATGGGCCGATGATCGTAGCGAAGTCAGCGCCGGCTCATGATGGGAAATTCGAGCGCGCGCGCGAATGGCTGAACGGAAAAACGATCGCGGTGCCGGGGACGCGCACGAGCGCGTTTCTCGCCTTGCAGCTTTTCGCAGCCGGCGAACAGCAGCCGCGCCCATCGGCCAGCGACGTAGTCAGCGGGCGCGACAAGGAATTGAGCGAGCGGCCGGCTTTCAAAACAGCAGTTGTCCCGTTCGATCAAATCATCGCGCGCGTCGCGGCAGGTGAATTCGAGGGCGGACTGATTATTCATGAAGGCCAGCTCACGTATCACGAGCAAGCGAGCGGCGCGCTGAAGAAAGTCGTGGATTTGGGCGAATGGTGGCACGCGCGAACCGGTGGCCTGCCGCTGCCGCTGGGCGGAAACGGCATTCGGCGCGACCTCGGGCCGGAACGCATCAAGCGTATCAGCAAACATCTGCACGATTCGATCAAGTGGGGGCTGGAGCATCGCGACGAAGCGCTGGCGTACGCGCTGCGTTACGCGCGCGACATGGGCAAAGAGAAGGCCGACAAATTTGTCGGTATGTACGTCAACGACTACACGCTCGATTACGGCGAAAATGGCCGCGCGGCCGTGCGGCGGTTTTTGGATGAGGGACGGCGGTTGGGATTGATCACGACGGGCGTGCGGCCGGAGTGGGTGGAATAACGGCGGTTTAAGATTCAAGATTTTTTTGATGCGGCAGATGGGGTACATTTTCAATGAGCCTCATCGGAGCCGGCATTATGAAATTCAAATTCGTCGCCGCGTTGCTTTTTTTCGGAAACTTCCCGCTCATCGCCGCCGAACCGTCCGACGAAGAATTCGTCGGCCCCTTTCCAAGCTGGCTGGATGCGAAGCGCGATTTTGGTGCGGCCGGCGACGGTAAGGCGGACGATACGACTGCGCTGCAACGCGCATTTGACGAAATGCGCGAGCACAAGAAAGCGAGCGTGCTTTTTATTCCGGCGGGGACGTATCGGATTACGGAGACGATCAAGACCGCGCGCAAGGCGCACACGGACAATATGGTTTCGGTAATCGGCGAAGATCCGGCGACGACCACCATTAAATGGGACGGGCCGGAGAAGGGGACGGTACTGCAATGGGATGCGTGGTACGCGAAGCTTTCGCGCCTGACGCTGGACGGCACGGGCAAGGCGGACGTGTGTTTGCAATATGGTCCAAAGTTTTCCACTTACAACGAAACGAGCGACATCGTGTGCAAGGACGGCAAGACGGGGATTTTGTTGGGCGGACCGGGGACGGCGGGGCAGGCGGAGAATGAAGTATTGCGCTGCCAGTTTTTGCGCTGCGAGACGGGCGTCATGACGGTGAATTGGAATTCGATGGACATCTGGGTGTGGTACTGCCGCTTCGAAGATTGCACGCGCGGGATTCACAATGTCATGGGCAACTGGCATGCGTGGGAGAATTTGTTTTTGCGCTCAAAGAAGAGCGATGTAAGCATCAATAATCTGATGGCGTTCTCGGTGGTGAATAATACCAGCGTGGGATCGAATCGCTTTCTCGATTTTTCGAGCGGGCACACGTGGGGCGCGCCGACGAGCATCACGGGCAACCGCGTGCTCGACAACACGGGCGATTGGGCGATGGTGCTCGACAATGCGGGACCGTATCTGGTTGTGGACAACACGATGCGGCTGGGCGAAAAATCGCGCGGGATTCGGATGACGTGGGCGGATCAGACTTTTGTGGGGAATGTGTATTCGAAAGAAAAAGCAGTAGAGGAGCGCGGGCGTTTTCGGCGCATTGACGAAAAAGTTGTCTCGGCGAAAGAGATTCCCGATGCGTTGCCGGCGATGCCTTCCGTGCCGCCGCATCGCGACCGAAAAGTTTTCGATCTTCCAACGACGGCGGATGCGGCGGCGATTCAACAAGCATTGGATGAGGCCGCGAAGTTGAGCGGGCAGCGGCCGGTCGTGCATCTGCCGATGGGCGAGTACAAAATTAATCGCACGCTGGTCATCGCGAAGGGCAGCGACGTGCAGCTTGTCGGCGACGGCGCGAGCGAAGTCTCCACGCGTCTGGTATGGCGTGGCGCGGGCGATGGCGTCGTGCTGAAAATAGAAGGACCGAGCAAGGCGGCGCTGCGCGATTTTCAGATTCAGGGCGGCGGAGCGCGGGCGTTGTTGGTCGAAGATCCCGATCAGGACGGCGGGCGGATTTTTGCGGATCAGCTCAACACGAATGGGCCGGCGAATCAAAAGGCGGGGCGGACGGCGGCGCTGCGCGTGAGCGGATTTGAGCACACGCCGGTTGAATTTCGCGCGTTGCAGGGGAGTGGCAACGGCGGAGCCTGGGTGGAGGTGTTGGGCAGCGGAAATGCAGGGCAGGCCGACCTCTCACCCCCTGCTCCTCTCCCCCAAGGGGAGAGGGGAGAACAGCGGCCGTTCGTCACTGTGTTTACTGGTGCGACCGGATCGGCGGCGGGGCAGTATGACGTGAAGCAGAATGGGCGGCTGGTGGTGCGCGCAGTTTATCACGAGAAGAGCGCGGACGCGCTGAATGGATTGCATCTCACCGATAGCGGAATTCTTTCAATCGACGCGACGCGATTTTCGTACGCAACGAGCGAAAAAGCGCCGACAGTCGCCGCGGACGATTTTCGCGGGATGTTTACGCTGGGCACTTGCATGTTGATGCCAGTGGACAGCAAGGAGACGTGCCGCTTTGAATTGCGCGGCGACGGCAGCCATGCGAGCGTATTAGCATTGAACAATCAATTCTGGGTGCAGAAGCCCGGCAGCACTGCGGAAACAATCTGGCTCAACAAAGCACAGCCGCCCGCGCATGGCGGGTTGATTGGATCGAATATTAACACGAGCAACAAGGATGCGGCGCCGAAGGGCTTCGAATTTCTTCACAACATCGGTGACAACCCGGACCCGGCGAAATCGAAATTCGGTTCGGGGCCGCTCGAGGACAAAGGCGGCGTGGACGATGCGACGATTGTGAAACACCTGGCGCCGCTGCGCTCGGCGCGGCCCTGGCTGCCCAACTCGACGCCCGCGGGGAAGACGGATTTTCGGATTCAGCGCGTGATCTGCAACGGCGGGTTTGGCGTCGTGGAGATTCGGGCGGTAAAGTGAGGGTACGCGTCGCGTGGCTTTAGAGCGGATTCCGAATTTTCGCCTGCGGCGTGGCCGCAGCGCGACACCCCCGGACAGCAGACCCCGCGATTCACTGCACACTGTAAGGGTGCCGGACGGCATCACGAGGCGTCCTTGCGCATTCGGAATACGTTCCAGGGAGGCCAATTGGCTGCGCGAGTCAAGATTCATCGCGCATGCAGGAAGAACGTGGATTACTTTCGCGCGGGAATTTCCCGCCCCGCCAGCAGCGCTTCGATCTGCGCGCTCAACTCGCTCACCAAATCGTCCGTCAGTACGCCGTGAACGGCCCGAATCACGCCGGCTTTGTCGATCAAAAACATCTTCGGAATCGAATCGACTTTGAACGCCGCGAAATTTGCCTCCTTATTATGCAGCGTCGCGCTCAGCACAATCCCCTTCTTCGCCAAGAACGCGCGCACGTCGTCGGCGGCATCGCTTTCATTCATCGCGTAAAAGACCACGCCTTTGTCTTTGAATTTCTTCGCGACGGCATCGACCTTCGGCAGAATCCCGATGCACGGCACACAGCTCATCGACCAGAAATCCAGCACCACGACATCGCGGCCTTTGTGCGCCGCAAGCGACGTGCGCGTGCCGTCGATCAATTCCAGCGCCGCTGCCGGCGCCGCTTGATTCAGCAACGGATGCGGCGGCTCGTCGGGAAGAAATCCGCTCACGCGTTTGGCTTTCGATTCTTTGTCGAATTGAAACGCGCGCGGATCGAGCTTTACGTCCGGCAGCCACTTTTTGAATTCAACCGTGAATTCGATTTTTTCATCCGCGCTTGAAATGTCCGCATGAATTTTCAGCGGCAGCGGCACAGGCCCCGCCGAAATCCACAGGTCCCATTTATTCGGCGGCACCGATAAACGCAGCCGATGTGCCTTTTCACCATTCAATTCTTCGAGCGCGAAGTACTCCGCTGACTGCGCGCCGAGAGGCACACCCGTTTGATCCCTACGCAGCAGTTCGTCGAGCAAAAATGCGTGATCCAGCGCGCCGGACACCACCCGCATCTCATCGCCCGAGAACAATTCTTCCAGCGTCGCCGGCGCTCTGAAGCGCATGTATTTCTCCGCGCCGGCCAAATAAGTGGATACCGCCATGCCGTCGCTGATCCACGCATACGTCACGTTGCCGTCGTTTTTCAACAGGATCGAAAGCAGATTCGGCCGCTGAATCGCGACATCGAAATGAGATTCGCGCTCGATGACATTGTTGCCCTTGCGCATCACACGCAAATAATCGATTTCACACGCGGCGCTGGCGAGTGTCGAGAAAAATAAACGCGTTTGCTTTAGAATATCGAAAGCAGCCGGTTTCGGCGGAACGTTCTCGCCGCACGAGGAACGAGCTGTGAATACGAACGCCACGATCGCAGCGCCGAGCAAAAGAATGCGCTTCAAACCTTACCTCGTTCTTTCTTCTTTGCGCCTTTGCGTGAGAATCTTCGTTCAGCCTTTCTCCAGAAACTTCCGAATCCCTTCCGTCGGCTGTTGATCGAAAATATACTCCGGCGAACCCTGAGCCGCGATCACGCCGCCGTCCATAAACACCACGCGGTCGGCAATGTCTCGCGCAAAATCCATGTCGTGCGTGACGAGGATCATGGTCATGCCTTCCGCCGCAAGCGCGCGCACAACTTTGAACACTTCTTTCGTCAACACAGGATCGAGCGCCGACGTCGCTTCGTCGAAAAGCATCACATCCGGATTCATCGCCAGCGCGCGCGCAATCGCTACGCGCTGCTGCTGCCCGCCGGAAAGCGTGAGCGGATCGCACGGGTGTTTTTCCCAGAGGCCGACTTTCCTGAGCATGCGTTCGGCGATTTCGCGGCACTCGCTGTCGGATTTTCCAAGAACCTGGCGCGGCCCAATCATCACATTTTTCAGCACGCTCATGTGCGGAAACAAATTGAAACGTTGAAAAACCATCCCCACATGCCGACGCAGAATTCGAGCCTGATCGCGCTGTGCGCCGGTCGGATGCAGCCCATCGGCAAGCCCCTCGCTGACGACTTTGCCGTTGAGCAGCACGTGCCCTTCCTGATATTGTTCGAGCAGATTCAAGCAGCGCAGAAAAGTGGATTTGCCGCAGCCATTCGGTCCCAGGATGCACACCACTTCCGCATCACCGACGGCGAGATCGATGCCTTTGAGCACCTGCTTAGGCCCAAAGTTTTTCTTGATTCCCTGCGCTTCGATCACGGTCCCGTTGGCAATGGAAGGCGACGCGGCGGACACTGAATTAGCGGGAGCGGTCGTCATATCTTCAATGCCCGTGAACGTTGTCGATGTGAAGTTCCGGGCCGCCGCGGACTTTCAATTTCTTCTCGACCCAGCGGCCAAATGCAAAGCAAATCAGCGATAAAATCAGGTAGATCACTGCTGCCATGACCAACATTCGCGGAACGGTGAAATGGCTGCGCCCGATCGATTGCGCTTCGTTGAGCAAATCCTCAAGTCCAATCACGCTTACGATCGAGCTGTCTTTCAGCATCGCGATCAGATCGTTGATGACCGGTGGAACCACGATGCGAAAGGCCTGCGGCAGAACCACAAATCGAAACGCTTGCGCGTCGCTCAATCCAATCGAAAGCGCTGCTTCGCGCTGGCCCTTGTCGATGGCCTGCAACCCCGCGCGGTGAATTTCCGCTTCGTACGCAGCGTAATTTCCAGCGAGGCAGATTACACCGACCGTGAATTTCTCGAGCGTAAAAAAATCGGTGTTCAGCCAGCGGCCCACTACGGGCAGCGAGAAATACACCAGAAACACTTGCACAATCAGCGGTGTGCCGCGCACAGCTTCGATGTAGATCGCTGCGGGCCACGACAACCAACGATGCCGCGACATGCGCATCAGCGCCAGAATCAATCCGACGATGAGCGCCAGCGGCATGCTCAGCGCGGTGAGATAAATGGTGTATCGCGACGCCGCCAGCAGTTCAGGCAGCGCCAGATCTTTGATCAGGTATTCGATGGCTACTTCTTCTCCTGAACTCCGATCTCTTTCTGTTTCTCATTCCAAATGTTCCACTTCTTGTCTTTGTAGATTTCGGCAAGTTCGCCGTTCTCTTTCATCAATTTGAGGATGCGGTTCACTTCCGCCAGCAGCGTCTTGTCCTCCTTGCGCACAGCCACCGCGTACTTCCCCTCGCTGAATGTTTTGGGAATATTGTAAAGCTTTGAATTGGGCCCCGCGTAGTACGCGGCGATGATCGATTCCTGCAGCACGGCCTCCGCGCGTTTGTTCTCAAGTTCCTCGTATGGCTGCGACGAATCTTTGAACGGCACGAGAAGGCTCTTGTCAAAGCCGGCTTTGAGGAGAACGTTGTTGGCCTCCGCGCCGGTAAGCGTTGCGATTTTTTTGCCCTTCAGGTCGTCCAGAGACTTGTATTTATCCTTGTCCTCGGCTCGAATCGTGATTTGCTGCTCGTATATGTAATACGGTTCGGAGAGCCCAACGGCTTTTTCGCGCTCCTCATTAATCTCAATGCCGTTCATCACCATATCGGTGCTGTGTCTGCTGACCATGTCCTCGATGAGCGAATCCCATTCGGCTTGCGTTTGAACGGCTTTGACGCCCATGTGCTTCGCGAATTTCTCCATGATGTCCATTTCAAAACCAATCACGGTTTTGTTGTCTTTTGGATCTTTGAACACAAACGGCGCGCCGCCGCTGTAATCCGCGCCCCACTTCAGAACGCCTTCGCGCTTGATCTTCGCCAGCGTATCCTCGCCCGGCTTTGCCCCGCCGCTGTCGCCGCAGCCGACAAATACGAATCCGACAATCGCCGTAAAAAAAGCAATGCACAGAAGACTGATTTTTTTCATCTCAATTCCTTCACGAATGCGTGACGGCACTCATTGGGTTTGTTTCGAATCCAAGCAACAAAAAGGCTTCATCGGATGCGCGTATTGTGCGATAGATTTGAAAATTTGACATATGAAAAACAGAAAAATGTGCGCTCTCGCTGAATGCCGTTCATTTTGAATTTTGAATTTTTTATTTTGAATTGGCCAGCCGCGCTTCCGCCGCCGACAACGCCCGCAACAGCGCGCGTGCTTTGTTCAGCGTCTCCTCATACTCGTTTTGCGGGACGGAATCGGCGACGATTCCCGCGCCGGCCTGGATGTGCGCTTTGAAGGTGCCGTCGGCTTGCGCCTGCATCACGAAGGTGCGGATCGCGATGGCGGTGTTCAAGTTTCCGAGAAAATCCATCACGCCGACGGCGCCCGCGTACGGGCCACGGCGGTCAGGCTCGACTTCGTCGATGATTTCCATTGCGCGAATCTTCGGAGCGCCGGAGACTGTTCCCGCGGGCATGCAGGCGTTGAAGACATCGAAGGCGCTCAAACCTTTGCGCATTTTTCCGGACACGTTCGAGACGATATGCATCACGTGCGAATAGTTTTCGATGATCATCTTTTCGCCGACGTTCACGCTGCCGTACTCCGCCACGCGGCCAACGTCGTTGCGGCCGAGATCGAGCAGCATGACGTGCTCGGCTCGCTCCTTCGGATCGGCGAGCAACTCCGCGGCGAGGCGCGCGTCTTCGTCCGCATCTTTCCCGCGGCGGCGCGTGCCGGCGATGGGGCGCAGCGTGATTGCGCCCTGCTCGACGCGCACCATCACTTCCGGCGAACTGCCGACGAGATGCAGCCCGCCCATGCGCAAATAGAACATGTAGGGAGAGGGATTGATCGTGCGCAGGCTGCGGTAAACTTCGAACGGGCGCGCTTGGGTCTGGCACGAGAGGCGTTGCGAAAGCACGACTTGAATGATGTCGCCGGCGGAAATGTACTGCTTCGCTTTCTCGACGGCATTGCAGAATCCGTCGCGATCGACGTTGCTCGTGAATGGCGCGATGGTGTTCGGCGGTGAGGCGGGCAATTCGTCCATCGGTTCTTCGTGCGGTTCGCGCAGGCGCGCGACCATGCGCTCGATGATCTCGCCGGCGTTGCGGTAGGCGGCTTTCAAATCGCCCGAATCGCGCGCGTCCACGTGATGCACGATCGTCGCGATTTTCGAAACGTGATCGAACGCCAGAATCGTTTTGTAAATCGGCACGATCACTTCGGGCACGTCTTCCAATCCCGCGCGCGCGGGCGGATGCGCCATCAAACGCGGCTCGACCAGCCGTACGACATCGTAGCCAAGGTATCCAACTGCGCCGCCGGCAAAGGGCGGAATCGGAATCGATGAATCGATTTCGGCGGCGCGGTTGTCGGCGAGAAAAGTTTCGAGCGCTTTGAGCGGGTCGCCGTCGCGGCTGACGTAGGTGCCCGTCGCGGTTTCAATCGAATAATGCGGGCGCGGAAAAACGCCGCCGCGAAAAATCACGTCGGGCTTGCTGCCGACGAAACTGTAGCGGCCGATGCGTTCGCCGCGTTCGACCGATTCAAGCAGAAACGCGTAATCGCTCGACGGCATGCGCCGAAACGCGGCGACGGGCGTGATGCCGTCGGCGAGAAAGCTGCGCGAGACGGGAATGAGCTTCCCCGGTTGCGCGGCGGCCACTTTTAAAAACGTTTCCAGATCGGGCGTCACGACAACACTCCTCGCGTGTGCAGATCGCAGGTGCGGCATTATAATGGAACGCGCTCAAAGTCCAAGGTCCGCGGAAAATAGTCCAAGGTCAAAGGACTCTTGCTGCGGAATTCTTCGGACTTTGGACCTTGGACCTTGGACTTTTCTTATGCCCGACGGCTCGCTTCTCTTCGATGTATTCAACGGCCGCCGTGCCGAAGAGTGGATTGCGCAGCGGCTGGACCCGCTGTTGGATCTCGCCGGCGACCACGGCTTGATTGCGCTGGTTCACGATGCGCTGCAAAAACAGGGCGCTGAAATCTCGGACGAATGGAATGAGACTGCCGCCGAGCTGGCGTTGAATGCCAGCGTGCATGTGAAAGCCGCGACGGAATTGAGTGCGGCGTTCGAGGTTGCAAAAGTCGATGCCGTTTTCGCCAAAGGCTTGGCGCTGGCGCTGACCGTTTATGAAAAGCCCGCGCTGCGGCCGTTCGTCGATATCGACGTGCTGATCGAGCCGCTGTCGTTGAAACGCGCGGATGCGGTGTTGCGCGAGCAAGGAATTGCGCTGGTCGCGAAGAGTTTGAAGAATCCAATCGAATGCAGTTACATGCGCGAAAAGTTGCCGGGCTTTCCGATCCACATCGACTTGCACTGGTCGTACACGGGCGACGACGGCTTGCAGGCGCCCGCGCGCGTGCCGATCGGCGAGATTCTTTCGCGCACGAAAATCGTAAACGGCATTCGCGTGCCAAGCGACGAGGACACGCTGCTGCTCGCCGCGGGAAACATGCCGCGCAAAGCGGCGCAGCCGCTGATGCTGGTCGTCGATTTCGCGCGCATGGCGCGGATGAACTTGAAATGGGACGCGGTGCGCGAGCGCGCGACACGCTGGCACGTGCGCACGGGATTGTGGCTGGGGTTGGAACTCGCGCGCAGTTTATTGAACGCGCCGGTCAACGCGGAATTCTTGAAGAGCATTGAACCCGCGCGCGCGCGCCGAGAATGGCTGCTGAATTCGCTGAGCGGCGAGCAGCTTTGGAGCACGGAAAAACACAAGCAGCGCCGCTATTCGTTCTGGTTCAAGCTCAAATGTCTGGATTCGACAGGCGATGAAGTGCGAGCGATTTGCGCGCTGCCCAAAGGCATCTTTCGCAAACTCGGGCTGACGCGTACCTGGTCGCAGCGGCAACTGCGATGACGGGTCCTTACACTCTTGTTATCGGACGCCGCTCATTTATGATGCGTCCATGTTCGCTGACCTGCACGGCAAGAAAAGCATCGACGCGTACGACGCCTGCCGCCGCGTTTTTTTGCTGACCTCGCAGCTCAAAGCGCGCTGCAAATACGCGAACGCGAAATTCGAGAAAGTCTCGGCGTGGTCCGTGGGCCAGCACATCGAACACGTGCTGGCCGTGAACGCGCACGCGGTGCTGATTCTCTCGCGCGACGCCGAAAACGAAAAACAAATCTCGCCCGCCAGCCTTGAAACGCTGGCCATGCTGGAATCCGGCACCATCCCGCGCGGCGCCGCGACGGCGCCGGAAGCCGTTCAGCCGAAGATGAACAATTTCGTCGATCTGACCGCCGACGTCGAGCGCAACGCCAACCTGCTCGAAAGCACCATCGTGATCCACAACCAAATTGCCTCCGACTGTTCGCTCTACGCGCACCCGGTGCTGGGCGGATTGACGAAGATGCAGTGGCTGCGCTATCTGGAGATTCATATTCTACATCACATGAAGATCATTGCGGACATTGTCGGGCACAACGCGCCGGCGGATGGTTTACGTAAAGGCGCGAAGGTGCAAAGGAAATAAAAGAGGCATTACGGTTTCATTGAACTTATTGCTCAAAAAAGAGCTGACACTTACATCGCCATGTTACACTTCACTTGCGGCTTGATTACCTCGCGCACCATCGGCCGACTGAAATAGGCGCTTTTTCTTTGTTTATAAGCTTTCAACTTGCACTTGTTTTTTTGAACGCTTCTACATTTTTAGGGACTTTGGATATTTGGAGCGGAAAACATTTAACCTCGAAACGTGAAGTAAAATGAAGCGCGTTGAATGCCGGATGAGGTGCGCCACGCGCTTCGCGCGAAAAACTGGCGGTAACATCGGGCGGAAACCGCCTCCACGATTGGAATTTGCAATTTGAAGTTGCCTTTTGAAAACGCTTTCTTACGGTGGACAACATGAGTCTGCCGACTGAGAACGATGCGAGCGCCGCCGCGGATGCGGCAGCGCCGAGCGGGACGTTTCGCTTGCCGTCCACGGCGCTGTTCCTGGGATTGATGCCGGTCTTTTCGGGACTCTCGCGCCGCTCCGATCTGGCTTCGATCCTCAGCGACGATCATTCGAGGGAGAAAGAAAGCGGCAACGGCACGGAGGAAGGGCGCGCGCCAAAAATCCGCACGTACATCATTTATTCGGGCCGCGAAAGCCAGGCGCGCACGAGCTTGAGCCTCTTCGACAACGACCCGTTGTGGAGCGAAGGCGAACTGAGCACGCTGATCAAGCGCCAGTTCGGTCCGAGCGGATTGAAGCATCTGCTGGGCGTGCTGATTGCGGCCGAAGAACAATCGGCGCAGACCGGCTCGCCGTACGGCGGGTTTATCTTCGACGCCAGCCGGCACCTCGACATTCTCGGCTACAAACGCTCGAATCGCGTCAACGGAAAGGGCTACCACACCGCGCGGCATTTGAAAGAGGCCCGCGAAATCACGACGCTGCTCTGCTCGCTGACGATCGTCCAGGAAATCAGGCTCGGTTCACGGCGCGGCACGACGGTGAAGATCAGATTGCTGCACGACGAAGCGTCCGCCGAGGCGTGGGAAGAAACCATCGCCGACGGAGAACGGATCAAAGAGCGGATCGTCACCAACGAAAAAATATTCCTGCGCTTCAATCCGCATTTGTTTCTGGCGGCAGTCGAAGGCACGCAGCAAATCCGCTACATGTACACGCTGCAATTGCAGAAACTCGCGCGCGAAAATGCGCGTACGCACAGCTTGACGCTGACGCTGGGCGTGCATCTGCCGATCAAATTCCGCATCAACGGCGGGCGGCCGCTGGAACTTTCGGCGCGCTCGTTTCTGCGCATGGCCGGCATCGTCGAGGAGGAATACACGGCTTACGAGCACCTCGACCGGCTGGAGAATTCGCTGCGCTACATGGTCGAGCAGGGTTACATCAGCGCGTTCGAGACGGAACGCTACCGCTACGCCTGCGCGGAGACCGCCACCGACGACGGCACGGGCCGGCGGCGCCAGCGCGCGCAGCACGAATTGAAATCGAGCGAGACGCAGCATCCCGGCGAGCCGCTCGAAGAAACCTGGCGCGTGGAGCCGCCGGAGTTTTTGCGCGACATGCTGCTGGGCGCGGACAACGGGCAGGTGCAGGCGGAGCTCGACGAGATGGCGCGCACGAGTTTCGCGCGCGGCCCGCGCTCCTTCCCGCTACTGCCCGGCTTCGAACCGGGCGGCCGACCGCCGGGCGCGGGCGAATTGCTGAAACAGGTGCGGCGCGGCTTGAAAATGCAGCAGCTTGAACTCGCGCGAAAACTCGGCGTGACGCAAGCGGCGGTGTCGATGGCGGAGGCGGGGAAGCGGCCAAAAATGGCGCAACGGCTGTTGGAGATGGCGCGGCGGATTGTGCCGGAGAATGCGGTTGGGCAGGTTTGAATGAGAGCAACGAATGTTGGAATCGGTTCGTCATGGATTTCCCTGCGTATATCTGTCTCCTCGTTGCACTGATCGGACTGTCTTATCCAGCAGTACGCTTATCCAAGAAATCCAAGTCGATGATACTTGCCGTGGTCGTAAATGTTTTGGCATTGATCCCGGGTTGCATTTTGCTCTGGATGCGATCGTCGGGCGTCTCCGCAACGCTGCAGATGAATGTCGGCGACAACGCAGCGATGGATTTCTGGAGTGTTTGGGTCAAGTTGTGCCCGCTCCTCTTTTTGGAAATTCTTGCTTGCCTTGCTTTGAGTGCTGTCGCGGGAGTGGTTTATCTTGTCATGTGTTTCATCGGTAAGGACTGGAAAAGTGCAGGACTTCCGTTGACGTACTTAATGCTGACGATTGGTCACTGTCTGTTTGTGCTCCACTGGCTTTCTGAAAATCTGCCAGACGCGTAAGTGCAATTGTTCGCCCTCACTTCGCATTCGCCGCCTGCTCCGGAAAATCCTTCTCGTACCGCTTCACCAGCGCGCCCATGTCCGCATCGACGATGTAAATTTTCCCGCGAATCGTCTTCGTCTCGCCGGGCTTCAAACCGCCGATGCGGAAATCGGAGTGGATGCACACGCCGACGCCTTGGAATAATTCTTGGTAGGGTTCCCACGCGGTGGCGAGGATTTTCTTGTCGTCGGATGAATACACGCCGATCAGACCGTTGCTCGGCACGACGGAACTGAGCGGCCGCGGGTTGACATCGTCGCGATTCACATTTTTCGGGCACCACACCTGCCCTGGAATGTAGCGCGCCTTCATTGCCCACGGTTCGAACGGCATGTGCGTCGGTTTGCCATCGATGAAGATGAAACATTTTTTCACGTACGAATTCTGGTCCGCCGCGGTGAACTTCGGCACCTGAATGCAGGGCTGAGCCCAGTGCGCGTCCGATGCCTTGTCCGTCGGATTGTGCGCAATCACTTTAAAATCGATTTCATCCGCGCCCGCCGTGATCACGTGATCGACGACGATGCCGTCCTTCACGGCGCAGCGGAGTTTGATGACTTTGCCGTCGGACGATGCCTCCACGAGCGATGTTTTGTGACCGATGGTCGTCTGCGCCCATTCGCGGTCCGTCGAGCCGGGGCGGCAATAGGCTTCGAGGTAATGCACGCGCACTTCACCGCCGGTGACGTTGGCACCGGTGATGGTCAGCCAATCTTTGTCCCACACGATTTTCAGATTGGCGCCGTCCGCGGCGAAAACTGCGGGCGTGAGAATTGAAAATAAGCAGAGCGCGAACACTCGTGGCATGAGGGAATTCCTTGTGCGATGCGGGCGATTCACTAACATCTCTCCTGATCGTGTACGCCGGGAATCGAAGAATGAATCAAGACGTTGCCACTGAAATCGAAGGCTTCGGCAAAGTGCTCGCCATCGGCGGCCCGTTTGGGCGCGTGCTGCTACCGAAGGCGGAGAGCGAATGGGAACTTCCGCTGGACGTGCTGCCCGAACCTGCCGATTGGAAAGAAATCTTTGGACGCGCCGCGCCGCTGGTTGTGGAAATCGGCAGCGGCGGCGGGCGCACGATCATGACGCTGGCCGAGCAGCATCCGGAGTGGAATTGCCTGGGTATCGAACGCTGCGGCGAATATTACCGCATCATGCGTGAGCGCGCGGCGCGGCGGAAGTTCGCCAATTTCCGCTGCGCGCGCATCGACGCCGCGTATTTGATTCAACACTATTTCGCGGGCGCAAGCGTTCATCAGTATCACATTTATTTCCCAGACCCTTGGCCGAAGAAGAAGCACCTCAAGCGGCGCCTGTTCAATCCTGACTTTTGCGCCGGCGTGAAGCGCACGCTCGAACCGGGCGGCACTCTTTTCTTCGCAACCGATCACGCCGATTATTACGCCGAAATTCTGCCGCTGCTGCGCGAGTACCTTCACGTCACGGAGCATCCGGAACCGTGGGAAGACGCGCCGCAGGGGCGCACGAATTTCGAGGTGAAATACATGAAAGCAGGGCGAGGGATTTACCGCCTGATTGCGACGAAAACACGCGGTTAATTTCGGTTCTTCAATCGTTCAACTTCGGCTTTCAACCGCTCAATTTCATTCTCTGCGCGCTGAGCGCGTTCTGCTTGATGTTGCGCGCGTTCTGCTTCGCGCTCCGCGCGTTCGGCTTCGCGCCTGAAAAGTTCGTCCATGCGCGGCAAGGCTTCGCCAGTGCGAGGATCGTACACGGTGATCCGCAGTTCGTCGTTGGCGCCAAGCGCGTAATTCAACACATCGCTGAACACACGGCCGTGATCGTCCGGCGGAATTTGAACATATTGCCCGTGTTCCAATCGAAATCCCTGTATCTGCGGGGACAGGTATTCGCAGTATGGATCGAACATAAAATACTCGCGCACGCCCAGCCGCTCGCATTTTTTCTTCTTCGCTCCCAGGTCCTCGTCTTTCGTGCTTGCTGAAGTCATCTCAAGCACAAACGACGGAACGCGGCCGCCTTCTTTCCAGGTCATATATGTGTCGCGCAATTTCTTCTGCACGCCAAGGACCACGTAAACGTCCGGTGAAAAGCACGCGGATGGGTTGCCTTTTTCGAAATAAACAAAATTATTTGCCGCCACGTACACGTCGGGCCGGGCTGCAAACAGGCGGTCGAGCACCTGGACAATCGCGAGGATTTCACGGAAATGCAGCTCAGTTTCGGCCACGGGCTTTCCATCCCCTGTCGGGTAAACGACGCGCGGTTTTCGAATAGGATCCGCAATCATGGCATGCTGCCCGGTTGTAAAAGCACGGCGCTTGAAGCGCCATGCCAACATGCTAACCCAACTTCTTTCAATGGGCAATGCCCGTGTGCTTACTTATTCTCCACAATCCAAATATTCCGAAAAAACACCGGATTGCCGTGCCCCTGTAATTGAATCGATCCGCCTTCGGGCGTCTCCTTTTCGCCGCCGCCGGTCGAGCCGGTGATTTCCTGATTCTCGTGGATCAAGACGCCGTTGTGTTTGATCGTGACGACGGCGTTCTTCACTTTTTTGTCGCCGTCGAATTTCGCGGCAGTGAAATCGATATCGTAGGTCTGAAACGAGAGCGGCGGGTAGCACATGTTCAGCTTCGGCGCGGCTTTCGTGTAGATGCCGCCGGCTTCGTTGTTCTTGCCCATGCGTCCGAAAGAATCGAGCACTTGGACTTCGTAGCGGTTCTGCTGGTACACGCCGCTGTTGCCGCGATCCTGTTCGCGCCCGTACGGCTTAAACGGCTCCATGTATTCGACGTGCAGCGTGTAATTCTGGAATTTCTGTTTCGTGTACGAGTTGCCGTGCGCCGTCGAAATGAATTTCCGCTCGTCGATCTGCCCGCCGCCGGTCCACTTGTCAAGGCTTGTGCCATCGAAAAGCACGATCGCGCCTGCCGGCGGCTTGGCGCCCATCGTTGGGCTGACGCGCATCACTTTTTTGCATTCAAACGCCTCGCCTTTGTCCGTCTTGCCGCTGAGCGTATCGCCGCTGAGTGTCGCGGCGTACGGTTTTTCAAACACGGTTTTGTCGCCGTCTGTTTTGCCATCGGCTACCCATTCCTTCGGCGTCATCACGCGCAATTTCGTGTCGCCGTCCCAGCCGTCGCCGGGAAGCCCGCCCATGTAGTAAACGGCGCGGAAATTACCTCCGCCCAGCGCCATGATCTGCGCGCCGTATTTTTTCTTGCCGTCGGCCGTGGTGATTTCACCGGAGTATTCGCCTTGAATCTTGTAGTCTGGTCCCGCCTGCGCCGGGTCCAGCGCCAAATCTTTATTGACGTCCACCTTTTCTCCGGCCAGCAGCGAAAGAGAAACACACAACACCGCGAACAACGCCATCGGTACTCGTTTCATGAGATGCTCCATATATTGGTTAGTGGAAAACTGTTCCGCTGCTGACTACACCGCTTCGCGCGCGTGCGGATGAAGTTGAGCGTAAACGCGGAACCGCTACAGTGCTGAGTCCTGAGTGCTGAGATTTCGCAACTCAGGACTCGGGATTCAGGACTGGAGATCGCATGATACCCTCTCTGGACATCGTCCGCACATTTCTTTCGTCGCACAATCCCGTCGATACCGCGGAATCAGGTTCACTTCGCCGCATCGGCGAACTCGTCGCCGGCGGCGGTAACCCTTTTTCGCGCGCCCATTACGTTCCAGGACACTTGACCGCAAGCGGCATCGTGCTCAACCCGCAGCGCACAAAAACGCTCCTGATCTTTCATACCAAATTACAGCGCTGGCTTCAGCCCGGCGGGCATTTTGAACCCGGCGAAAACGATCCGAGCGTCGCCGCCGCGCGTGAAGTTCACGAAGAAACTGGCATGCCCACGCGATGGCCAGGCGCAGAACCCGTACTGCTGGATGTGGACGTGCACGTTATTCCCGCGCGCAAAGACGAACCCGCGCATGAGCACTTCGATCTGCGCATGTTTTTGATCGCCGAAGAAGGGCAGGTGAATCCGAACGAAGTGCGGGAGGCCGGCTGGTTCGAACCGCGCTTTTTTCCGGAATTGAAACTCGATCCGGGCACAATTCGCGCATTGAAAAAAGTCGGTTTGGAATGAGCCTCATCCCATTGCAATCAATTTCGCTCTCAATTGCTGCTCGATCTTTTTCCGCGCGGCAACGATCTCCTCCTCGCGCCCGCGCCAAACGTCCAGCCCTTCGCCGGAATTAATGTACGTCAGCGCCCGTTTTCGAATCGCCGAACCAATCACGCCGTGCTCCATCTGCAACGCGGCCAGCGCGTAAAAAATCACCGGTCCCCATTCCGGATCGTTGACCAGATCTGCGTGCGCCTGCATCGCGCGGTCTCCAGCCACGTAGGCACTGGCGCCGGAAGCGATCGCGGCCTCGAACTCGCGGCGCAGCGTCCGCGCTAAGTCCGTTTCGAAGAGCCCCACGCCGTCAACCGCCATTCGCACATTCCTCACATTGTGACCGAAGTGCCCATCAATCTGTACTTTACGAAAAAGGATGCGTGTCGGCAAGCAGTGGAACTTTGCAGCGCGTAATCTAAATTGGTTGCATAAATGCTGCGGATTTCGTAAGATGTTTAGCTCATCATTCGAGTTTTCAGGTTACGTTTTGACCGTATAAAGGTGTAACGATTTAACACCGGAACCGTCGGCTGCGTTTTGCAAAGTAGCCGCGCAATAAGCGCTTGGGGCCATTCGAGTGGGTTGTTTTGCCGCTCAGAAACGATCGTGTCCACACTGTTATCTCATCCCCCAGCGCGCCCCTTGTTGAGCGCCGTTGCGATTCTGGCCATAATCCTCCTTTTCGCTCACGGTTGCTCCGTAGACAACGATAAACGCTCTGTCAACGCAGCCACAGTCAAACGCAGCGCCGCGCAAAAACCCGCCCAGTCGCCGCCCGTCGCTTCCGCGCCCAAAACGCCCAGCGCGCCCGGCAAGCCCATCATCATCGACGAGCCGGACGAACTGCTGGTCGAAATCGTCCCCGTCCCTGCCGCCGAAAAGAAAAGCACCAAACCTAAAGCGTCCAAAATTCCCGAGCGCGTCCTGCCGGCCTATTACCTCGATAAAGATAACGACGAACGCACGCGCCTGACTTATGTCGCCGAAGGCGGCGCCAAAAACGGCCAATACCTCGCCGCAACAGGCCCGCTGAAATTGGATTCGTACGAAATCGCCGCGGGCACCAAAGTCAGCGGCTCAGTAACGCTCGACGCCAACGGCGACCGCCTCGTGCTGTTGTGGATCGACGAAGCCAACCGCGTGATCGCAGCACTGGATTTGCCTGCGGCCGCACCGACGTTTTCCTTCGATATGCCCGCCGGCGCGTTCGGTCACAAGCACAAGTTGGTGCTGGTCCGCGTGCCTAAAAAAGGCGAGGCCAAAGTCGAAGCCGTCGAACCCTTCCGCGTGACTGAATCGCCTAATTGGGACGACTATTGCGTGCTCAGCACCGACGATTCCGCGCGCAAGATTTTTCCCACGCGTGCGGTGCGGCTTGAGTTGGCGCTGCAGCGCAGTGAGAACCCGCTGTATTTGCCCGAATTCGAAATGACCTCGCGCAAATACGCCAAGACGCGTGACCCGAAAGAGTTTCTGCGCAAACCGCCGCTCTTCGATGAACAAGCGATCCAGAACGCAACCGTGAGCATGGCCAAAAACATCGCAGCGCGCACCAGCGGGCTGAGCATCTGGTCATTGGGCGACGGCGCGGATTTGTCGAACCAATCGGCTCCGTTCGATTACGACACCTCGCCGGTGACGCTGGACGTCTACCGGCTCTGGCTGCAAGACCGTTACACGGCGCTCAAAGCCCTCAACACGGAATGCAAGACCACGTTCAAAGAATGGAGCGAAGTCTTTCCGCAATCGACGGACAGCATCAAAGCGCGCACGAATCCGGCCTATTCCGCGCGCATGACCGTGTTGAAAAGCGGCGATCCCGAAGGCAAGCTCGAACGCCGCGGCGACGACGTGGTCTTCACGCTGCAGCCGAAGGATTTTCACAAACTCGAGAACGAAAATTTCACCGCGTGGGCCGATTTCCGCGCCTTCAACGACTACGCCTTCTCGCGCCTGCTGCGCGAATTCCGCAAGCAAGCCGGCAAGATCGACGCGCGCGTTCAAACCGGCGTGCTCAACATTCAGCCGCCGTCGGCGTGGGGCGGCTGGGAGTACATGAATTTCGGAAAGTCCGTCGATTGGGCCGAGGAACACCGCAGTTTCGTCAGCCGCGAATTGCTGCGCAGCTTTGCGCCGAACGTGCACCTGCTCACCGCCAGCGGCGACCAAAGCGCCGCCGCCGTTCACCGCCTCTGGGACCGCTGGCTGCGCGGCGACATCGGCTGCGTGCTCCCGCCCGCCGGCGACCCCGCGCAGCCGCCGCTCAACGATATTCGCGAGCTGGCTAACGGCCTGACGCTGCTGCGCAATCAAGCCCGCGCACACGTCGATCCGATCGCGATTTATTATTCGCCGCGTTCCACCTACCTGCATTGGATGTTCGACAGCGAAGCCGACGGTTCGACCTGGCTCAACCGCGACGGCCGCGCCGACGCCGCCCACGGCACCACGCATTTGCAACTCAAATCGTGGCTGCTGTTGCTCGAAGATTTGGGCTACGCGCCGTATTTTATTACACCCGACGATCTGGTCTCCGGCGACGCGCATTTTCCGCAGATGAAAGTGCTGATCCTGCCCAAGCTCCTTTCGCTGAGCAAAAGCGAAGCGGAAGCGATGCGCCGCTTCGTCAAATCCGGCGGCTGGGTCATCGCCGACGGTGAATGCGGCACCTTCGATGGCCTCGGCAAACGCCGCGACGCGCCCGGCCCCGAAGGCAAGCAGCCCGGAATGCTCGACAACGATTTCGGCATCGCGCGCAAAAATTTCATCACGCAGGAAATCGACGGCAAATTCACCGGCGATCCCGCCGCGTCGCGCCTGGTCATGTACAACCGCGCGGGCAAAGCGATTGGCGCTGAATCGCCGGAACTGCGCGTGCTGGAACCCGGCGTCACCGCCGCCGGCGCGTTGGCGCATGCCTCAACCTCAAGCAACGGCAAAGCTTTTTTCAGCAAAATGCTCGGCGCGGGGCGCTTCTTTTATTTGAATCTCTGCCTGCAGGATTACGTGCGCCTGCGCGCCGAACAGACCGCGCCTGGATTCAAATACAATGGCATGACCGAAAAAGAATACGCCGAAAAATACGGCACGCCGACCGGTGGCGAAGCGCTGCGCCTGGCCATCTCCGATATGCTCGACGAATCCGTCGGCGAAAATCCGCTGCGCGTCAAGCGCGACAGCGGCCTTCCCGCGCGCGGGCTGAAGCGCATGCGCTTCGATCTCGGCAACAACGCCGCGTTTTTCGCCATCATGCCGCTGGCCGACGCCGGCGGCGATGAACTCAAGCCCGAACTCAAAGGCGCGCCGCTGACCGAAAGCCTGACCATCACCGCCGGCGACAGCAACGCGTACGCCTGGTACGACATGCGCAAAGGCGAATTCCTTGGCGGCAGCGCCGCCGCGACCGTCAAACTCGAACCCAACCGCCCCGCGCTGCTCGCCGCGCTGCCCTATAAAGCCGAGAAGCTCACGCTGAGTGTGCGTCGCCTCGAACCGGGCAACATTTTCAAAGTCAACGCGGAACTGACGGTCGCGGGTGGAACGCCAGCGCGCCACGTGTTTCACGTCGAAGTCACCGACGCGCTCGGCGGCGTGTTGCCATATTATTCAGCGAACGTCATCGCCGAAAACGGCGCCTGCACACACACCATCGCGCTGGCGATCAACGATCCGGCGGGCGCGTACCACGTCAAAGTCCGGGACGTCCTCACCGGCAAAAGCGCCGAAGGCGATTTGGTCAAAGAGGTCGTGGATTTTGACAAGCTGAAATACGACGCGGCGAAGTGACGCTACTATTCAGCGGGCGAAATTCATCGCAGATGAACGCTGATGCGCGCGGATGAACGCGGGTTGCTTTGAATGAAATTTATCTGCGCCATTCGCGTTTCCCGCGTTATCCGCATTGAATTTTGCCCCACGCTTCGCACTTGTCCGGGGTAATTAAAACACTATGAGGCCTGTGCTGAAAACGTCGTCTAAATATGCGCTCTTTTGCGGCCACTTACTGGCATGCGCGGCTCTGGGAACGGCTGCCGCTCAGGAACGCTCCGGCGAACTCATTTTCAAACAGGAATGCGCCCAATGCCACGGTCCGGCCGGCCAGGGCACGAAGGACGCTCCGCGCCCGCTGGTCGGCGAAAAATCGCCCGCGCAGCTCGCCAACGTCATCGGTAAAACGATGCCCGACGACGATCCGGGGTCGCTCCCGGCTGTCGAAAACAAAAAAGTCGCCGCCTACGTTCACGATGCTTTTTATTCGCCCGACGCGCGCGCCCGCGTGAATCCGCCACGCGTGGAACTCTCGCGGCTGACTGTCCGCCAATACAAAAATTCCGTCGCGGACCTCACCGCCAGTTTCGGCACATCAGCAAAGAGCGACGAGCGGCATGGTCTTCACGGCGAGTATGTAGACGGCCGTGGCGCGTTCAGCTTTGAAGGTGGCCGCGGCCAGAAAAAACCGCTAATCGACCGCATCGACGCCGAAGTGCGTTTCGATTGGGGCACATCCGCGCCCGATGGAACTCCTGCTCCGCCGCCCCCGCCGCCAGAGCCGAAGAAGACCGACGCCGATAAATCCAAGAAAGATGCGCCGAAAGTGGCTGACGACAAGAAGGCCGCTGAAAACAAAACCTCCCCACCGCCCGCGGCCGATTCAAAGAAAACAGACAACTCATCCGCTGACGATAAGAACAAAAAGCCCGCGGACGAGAAGAAACAAGCCGACACCAAATCCACTCCTCCAACTCCCTCTGCGAACTCTGCGCCCCCTGCGGTTGATTCAAAAAAAGCCGACGAAAAGAAACCCGCTGACAACAAATCTCCAGCGGCGGCTGATTCGAAGCCGGCTGAGCCTCGAAAATTCAATCCGAAGCAGTTCAGCATCAGTTGGGATGGCTCCGTCTTCGCGCCCGAAACTGGCAACTACGAATTCATCGTCAAATCCGAACACGCGATTCTGCTGTGGGTCAACGACCTCAACAACAAGCGCCCGCTGATCGACGCCGCCGTCCGCTCGCTCGATTCGCAGCCGCTGCGCGCATCGATGCTGCTGCTCGGCGGGCGCTCATATTCCATCCGCCTCGAATTCAGCAAAGGCAAGGAACTCGATAAAAAGGGCCTCGACGATCCGAAGAAAGAATCGAAGCGCGCCTCGATCGAGCTGCTGTGGAAGACGCCGAACGGAAACGAGGAGGTGATTCCCGCGCGCTATCTGTCGCCAGTGCGCGCGCCGGAGTCGCTGGTGATCAACACGCCCTTCCCGCCCGACGACCGCAGCTACGGCTGGGAACGCGGCACGTCCGTCTCAAAAGAATGGAACTCCGCCACGACCGACGCCGCGCTTGAAGCAGCCGCGTATGTCGCCACGCGCCTTCAGGCGCTCGCGGGCGTCGCCGTCGATGCGCCCGACGCGAAAACAAAACTGCGCGCGTTTGCGCTTTCCTTCGCGGAACGCGCCTTTCGCCGGCCGCTGAGCGACGACGAGAAAAAGCAATTCATTGAACGGCAGTTTGAAGCCAGCGCAGGCGGCCCGCCCGCACCACAAATTGCAGGCAAGATGCCTGCACCACAACAGCCGGATTTGGAACTGGCCATCAAACGCGTCGTATTGCTCGTGTTGAAATCGCCGCGTTTCCTTTATCCCGGCGTGATGAACGACGACGCCTACGCCGCCGCGTCGCGGCTTTCGTTTGCGCTCTGGGATTCGCCGCCGGATCAGCCGCTGCTCGATGCCGCCGCCGCGAAGAAACTCTCCACGCGCGAAGAAATCGCCGCTCAAGCCGAACGCATGCTCGCGTCGCCGCGTGCGCACGCGAAAGTGCGCGAGTTTTTGCTGACGTGGCTGCGCACCGATCGCTTTCCAGAGTTGAGCAAAGACGCGAAACGATTCCCGGGATTCGACGCGGCGCTTGCCGCCGATCTGCGCACGTCGTTGAGCTTATTTCTCGATGACGTAGTGTGGAGCGACACGTCGGATTTCCGCCAATTGCTGCTCTCCGACGAGATGTATTTGAACGGACGGCTGTCGAAATTCTATGGCGCGGAACTGTCAGCCGACGCGCCGTTCATCAAAGTGAAATGGCAGCCCGAAAAGCGCGCCGGCGTGCTGACGCATCCGTACATGCTCAGTGGACTCGCGTATCCCGCTGAAAGTTCGCCGATTCATCGCGGCGTCTTCGTCGTGCGCGGCCTGCTGGGCCTGACGCTCCAGCCGCCGCCCGATGCGGTCGTGCCGCTCGCGCCTGATTTGCATCCGAATTTGACCACGCGCGAACGCGTGATGCTGCAAACCAAACCGCAGGCGTGCGTCCAATGCCATGCATTGATCAACCCGTTGGGATTTGCGCTCGAAAATTTCGATGCAACGGGCCGGTTCCGCGAGGAAGAGAAAGGGAAGCCCATTGACGTGAGCGGCCAATTCGAAACGCAGGCCGGTGAGATGGCCGCTTTCAACGGCGCGAAACAGCTCGCTGCACTGTTGGCGCGCGACGAACAAGTTCAGGGCGCGTTTACGCAGCAGCTTTTCCAGCACATGCTCAAACAGCCGGTGCGCGCGTATGGCTTGACAATGCCGAAAGAATTGCAGCAAAGCTTCGTAAAATCGGGGTACAATGTACGCAAGTTGATTGTGGAAATTGCTACAATCGCCACGCAAGGCGCGAAAAACAGCAAGGAATGAGTGATGACGGATAAGCTGGCGCGAAAGTCGGCCGCCCATGCTTGGAAGGCACAGCAGCGTGTTCATGCGAGGGAAAAGCTTCCGCTGGCTGCCGAGCGATTGAAGGCGTTATTCGACGCGCTCGACATCGAATTGCCAAAGCGAGGATGCGATCATACTTTGCGATTTGTTCAAGAATGGTGCCGTCGAACTGATGCTGATTTCGCGCCGTTGTGTGCTTGGTTGAACGACAACGGCGGTTTTTGTGATTGTGAAGTGCTCGCAAATTGCGAAGAGGTGTTCGCGGAAGCAATGCGTTGAGTGCAGTTAATGTTTAGGAGCAAACCATGACTCGAACCCGCCGCGAATTCATCCGCCGCCTTGGCATCGGCGCCGCTGCCGTGCCGTTCGTGCTGAATTTGCCCAGCCTCGCGCACGCCGACCCGCAGCGGCGCAAGCAGCGCGTGATCTTCATGTTCAGCCCGAACGGGACGGTCCCGAAGAATTTCTGGCCCGATGAAATAGGCGCGGATTTCAAACTTAAAGAAATCCTCGCACCGCTGGAACCGTTCAAGGACAAGACGCTGCTGCTCAAAGGCGTGTGCGACCGCGTGCGCGGCGATGGCGACGGGCACATGCGC
The DNA here is from genome assembly GCA_035308565.1 of Planctomycetota bacterium. GTDB lineage: Bacteria > Planctomycetota > SZUA-567 > H5-PLA8 > H5-PLA8 > JANXLS01. Next base: position 50,577 of record DATGGK010000207.1, read on the forward strand.
GGGATGAGCTGTCTGCTGACGGGCATCGAATTGTTTCCAGGCAACATTCAAGGCGGATCGGACACGCCGGCCGGCTGGGCGAAAGGGCCGTCGATCGATCAGGAGTTGAAGAATTTTCTGCAGAACGATCCGGCCACGCGCACGCGCTTCGGCTCGCTGGAATTCGGCGTGATGGTGCCGGAGCGCGCCGACCCGTGGACGCGCTGGTCGTACGCGGGCGCGAACAAACCCGTCGCGCCGATCGACGATCCGTACCAGATGTTCAACAAACTGTACGGCCGCGCGAAAGACCAGAAGGCGCTCACGAGCGTGCTCGACGATCTGACAGACGATTTGAAAAAAATCAGCGCCAACGTCGGCCCGGCCGACCGCAAATTGCTCGATGAACACGCCACGTTCGTGCGCGAAATGGAAACGGAATTGAAGGAGCAGGCCGCGGCGGCGGGGCATCCGGTTCCCACGGTCGAACCGGGCGTGCGCCGCGACAACGACAACATGCCGCAGATCACCAAGGCGCAGATCGACCTGATGGTCAACGCCTTCGCCGCGGATTTTATGCGCGTGGCCTCGCTGCAATTTACGAATTCAGTCGGTGGCGCGCGTATGAAATGGCTGGGAGTGAACGAAGGCCATCACGCGCTCTCGCACCAGTCCGGCGACGCGAAAGTCGATGTGGATTTGACCAAGATCAATCATTGGTTCTGCGAACAGCTTGCATACCTCGCGAAGCGCCTCTCCGAAACGCCGGAACCGGGCGGCGAAGGCACTCTGCTCGACAACACCACGATCGTCTGGGCCAACGAATTGGGCGAAGGCAAGTCGCACACGCTCGACAACATTCCGTTCGTGATGATCGGCGGCGGGCTGGGCTTCAAGATGGGCCGCTCGGTGAAGTACGAGAAGGTGCCGCACAACCGGCTACTGCTCTCGATCGCGCACGCCTTCGGCCACCGCATCTCGAAATTCGGCAACCCGAATTTCTGCGGCGATGGGCCGCTGCCGCAGTTGACATAGTTGCTTTCATAGTCGCCTTTCGCTCCGCGAAAGCACGTTCTTTCGCGGAGCGAAAGACGACTATGGGGCGACTTCAATGGTGAACGTCTGCGGCGCGCTGCTCAGTTTTTCCGTGGACGTCGAGAGCACTTTGTAATTCCCCCAGACCAACGCGGCTTCATCGACTTTTTGAATTTCGCGCTCGATTGTCGCGCGAACGCTCACCTCAAATTTTCCCGCCGCGTCCGGTTTGCCGCTGAGCGTTCCTGTCGCGGCATCGAGCTTGAGCCACGCCGGTCCTTTCTCGAGCGCGAACTTCGGCGTTTCCATTTCAAAGAACGCGCGGACCTCCTTCCCATCGACATAGCGCGCTTTCAAATCGCCCAATGAGCGATTGGCCGCCGGCTTGTACAAGTAGTCAGCGCCGACACGCGCAGTCGTGACCGGCGCGCTGAAGATCACCGGCCTCGGCGCGGCGGCGTAATCCGACGAACCACTGCGCTTGCCCTGATCGTCCACGGCGACAACGCGGTAGTACGTCTTGTTCGCATTCGGCAGTTCGACGTGCGGGCCCAGCACGGCCAATTCCGTGCCCGCAATTTCGGCGATGAAATTTGCGGGAAATTGCGAGGCAAGTCCCTTCGTCGTCCCCACGTCGCTTTTGTACGGCGTGTCGCTGATCGAAAACCCTTTCTCGTCGCTGCCGTAAATGCGAAAACGGACCGGCGCGTTTCCAATGCAATACGGCTTCCAATGCAGCGTGCCTTCGTTTTTGACTTCATCGAAGGTAAACGTCACCTCGGGATAATACGGCGCGCTGGGCGTGAAGCTCCACGTTTTGCTCCACGCACCCCACACGCCTTTGTCGTTCTTCGCGCGCACGCGCCAGAAATATTTCTGCTGGGGCGAAAGCAATCCGGCGCTGGGCAGCGTGTACTGCGCTTTGCCGCGGTCGGCGGTGCGCGAAATCAGTTTGTAAAAATTCGTCGAAAGCGGCCAGGCCATGTCTTCGCGATTCGACAATTCAAAATGATAATCCTTGATCGTTCCGTTTGGCGCCGCCCACTGAAAAACAACGTCTGTGCCCGTCGCCTCACCGCCGTCGGGCGGATAAATCGCGTTCGGCGGCGCGTCGGGCGGCGTGGAACTGGAACGCTCGATCCAGTGGTGAGTCAATGAAACTTTGCGGTTGCCGGGCGTCTGGTCGGTGTAAACGAACTCATTCTTCCCGACGATCATCGACGGCAGCAGCAGCGGCGCCATTTGCAAATCGTTGACGATGCTCAGGCGCTTAAGCCGCGCGCCGTCGGGAAGCTCGCATTTGACCCGGTATTCGTAGCGCGCGGGAGAATTCGGCGCGAAGAATTTGTCGAGGCTGTCCTGTACGTCGTCCCACTTTTTTCCATCGGCGGAGATGGCGAATTTCGCGCCGCTGCCTTCAGCATCGATTTTTCCACCGACGATTACATAGGGCGTTTTGATTGTCCAAACAACCGTCCCCGTTTTGCCCGTTTCAGCGGAAATCTCGCCTTCTTTTTCTTGAACTCCTTCAACAGTTGCCGCGCCTTTGCGCCAAAGCGCTTTGGAAAAATCCGGGCGATATTCCCAAAGCCCATTGCAAATGGTGTCCGGATAAATCGGCTTATCGCCGTGAAATTTAATCGGATTCAAATGCCCCCAGCGCCAGATGATCGCTTCGCCCGGGCGCAGCGTCATGTTCATCGTCGTTTTGTCGCCGCAGTTGCGTTGGCCTTTGACTTCGCCTTCGTAGCCGTAGAGCGCGGCTTCCCATTCGTCGTGCGCACGGTTGTCGTCGAGCGTGATGCCCGACGTGTGCGTGCGGCGAATCAAATCGTGATCGCGCACAATGTCCTGCTCGCCGGCGATGGTCTCGTTGTCGCGCAGCAGATAGAGCACGTCCTGATCGCCGTCGAGCAGATGCCAGCGGTTTTCATAGAAGACTTGCGTGATGCAATGGCCCACGCCGCGCGCGGGCGCGGCTTTCAATCCTGCTTTCTGCCAGAGACCGGCGAGGCAGATCGAATCGTTGCCGCACGTGTTGTGGCCGTAGGAATTGAACACTTTGATGGGATCGCCAAGTTCATTGTTGTCGCCGCCGGCGTGATAGCGGTATTGAATTTCCTGGAACCAGAGCGCGACGGCCTTTTCCTTGTCGCTCATGCCGGGTTTGACGGCGGCGTCGAGCAGTTCGCTGAAATTGCGGAACGTGTTGCGGCCATTCGAAAGCCACGGATTGATGACGTCCGTGTCGCCCACATTTTCCAAACGCACGGAGCGGTTCGATTCCCAACTTTGATCCACCACCCCTTCGCGGTTCATGCCGACGCCCAGCGGCGAGCGGCAATTCTGGCCGTCCATCGTGCCGCCTTGCGTGACGATGTACGCGTGTTTTCCGTCGGCGATGGATTCGACATGCTGTTTGGGCGCGTCGCCGGGCTGAGTGTTCGCGGACCACGGAAGCAGCGTGTCTTCGGCGCAGATAGTTAGCGCAAAGATGGATAACGCGAAAAGAATTGTCCGCACGTGGGGTCTCCTTTTTGTTGCGCGTAGCCCACTCCCTTGCGGTCGCGGCTCGTACTGCGGTTTGCGGCTCGTATTACTTTCCCAAACGAATTGAGTACATCTGTGCGCCCACGTCGCGCGCGGCGGCGATGGTTTCGGCGTACGGCGTGTCCACGGTGTCAACAAAACCGATCTGGTAATTCTCCTCGTCGTACGTGCGGCCAGTTGTCGCTTCGTCGGCGAATTGAAACCAATGACAGCCGACGAACTGTGGGTGCCGCAGCGCGCCGCTGACGTAGTCGCGGTAGATTTTCGCGCGCTCGTTCTGATCTTTGACCGGCACAAGCCCTTCGTGAAACATGCCGCGGTCGAGCGCGCCGAGATGCCATTCACCGACCATTAGCGGGACCTCGGTGCCGCCGGGAAATTTGAAATCGGCGATGGAGCGGCGGTACAGATTGTAGCTGATCACGTCGCAGTATTTGGCCGCGGCCTTCGCGGCGCGGTCGTTGACCCACGCGAAGCGGCAGCCGAGGTAAAGCTGTTTGGGCGCGGCGGCTTTCAGTTCGTCGCGGCAGATTTTGAAATACTGCTCGGCGAATTTCGTGTAAAAGACTTCGAGGTCCGCGCGTACGGCTTTGTTTTTCGCGTCGGGCGGCGTGCGCTCGGCGAGCAAGGCCTGCCACGATTCATAGTGGCTGCCCCACGCGGCGTTGAGTTTGGCGATGTCCGTGTATTCGGCGGTGAGATCGTCCACAAAAACTTTTTTTGCGGCCTGCGTCGCGGGCGAACGCAGCGTGGCGACAGCGAGAGAGATGTCGTCGCCCCACGCGATTTCATTGTCGATGAAAAATCCGAGGCACCACGGGTCGCCGATGGCGCCAAGCCCCTGCGCGGAATCGCTTTTCTGCTGCGCCACATTTTTGGCGATTGATTCGCGGAAGCTTGGGTCGAAGACATCGTGAAACTGGCCCCAGTAGCCTTCGCTGCCTTCGAGAAATTTGCCGCCGGAATGAATTGTGCCGACATAAGGCGTGCGGCGGAGTTTGCAGACGGCGGGATCGGACCAATTTCCGATCGTGTTCATGTTCCAGCTTCGCAGGCGCGCGTGCGCTTCGTCGCGGAACGCGACGAGCCAATTGTCGCCGAATTTGCGTTTCAAATTTGCAGAATAAAAATTAAACGCGGTGACGTGGCGGCCCTTGTAATAGCCGTGCAGAGCGTACTGGCCTTTTTCGATGAACGCTTTGAACTCCGGCAAGTCGCCCGGAAAATTCTGGAACCACCCCTCGCGGTCTTCGGTCGGCGTCGCCGCGTGCGTATTGACGCAGTCGATGCCGTGCGACCAGAAGAGGCGGCCTTCGGGATCGACGAGCCACCATTTTCCATCGATTTTTTGCGTGCGAAAAAAGCCGGCGGCCTCGAGCGCCGGACCGTCTTTGTATCCGCCGTATTGGTCCCACGAGGCTGGGCCGGCGTGAGCGGCAAGGTCTTTTGTTTCGGAATCGCGATTTTTTTCGAGTTCGGCCAGCGAGTGCGTTTTGCCGGGCCAATCGCGGTGGATGTACTGGCCGAAGGTGTCGATAAAGGGGAGAAAGGGTTTTGCTGGAGAGGAAGTATCGAGCTTTGGCGCTGAACCGCCAGTAACGATGCTGCCGATTTCAAAGCTGTGAATTTCTTTCGGCCGCGTGACGAAGAAGAGCATCTGCGTGACGGCTGCGGAATCGAACGCGGCGTTGTCGGCGGGCATTTCAGCCGGATATCCGCGCATGCCGAAAAGTTTAACGGGCACGAAATTGGCGACGGGGTGTTTGAATGTGACTTCGATTGCGCCGCTTTGCGCGGCTTTCAGCGCGATCGATTTTGTGATGCAATGTTTGGTTCCGTCGGCGCCGGGATTGTCGAGGCGCCAATACACGGTGACGTCGCTGCTGCCGGTGTTTTTGACGGCGGCGCGAATCCAATTCACGCCGGACAAATCCCACTTTTCGTGCGGCGCTTTGAGCGTCACGCCGGGCCATGCTTCTTTATGATGTGTTTCAATACGCAAAAGATTCGATCCGGCGGTCGCGGTGGAATCGACAAAAGTGAGATTCGCGCGGTCGAAATTGGCTCCAAATTCGATCAGCGCCGATTCGGCGCCGAGCAGCGGATAAGAAAAAAACAGCGATAGTGTGAGCGCTAAAGCGCGTGCGGTCAGATAGTTTTTCATGATTTTGATTCCTCGTTTCAACATACACCTGCGCGCGATTGAGGGATGCGCTATAGTCGCGTTTCGCTTCGCGAAAGACGTGCTTTCGCGGAGCGAAAGGCGACAATAAAGGGCGACGATGGCTGACTCACCACTCATTCGCGACATTTCGGACACAGCGCGCTGGATGGCGGCGTACCGTGAGCAGGAGACATCACGGCCGGATGCGCTGTTTCGCGATCCGCTGGCGGGGCGGCTGGCCGGTGAACGCGGGCGCGCGATTGCGCAGCGCATGAAGGGGCGCGATGCGTGGCCGTTCACGGCGCGGACGCTGGAGTTTGACGAGGCGATTACGCGCTTCGTCGCGGCGGGAGCGGACGCGGTCGTGAATCTGGCGGCTGGGTTGGACACACGGCCGTATCGGCTGAAATTGCCTACGTCGATGCGTTGGATTGAAATCGATCTGCCCGCGATTTTCGCGGAGAAAGACCAGGCGCTGGCGAGTGAATTACCCATCTGCGCGTTGGAGCGCGTGCCGCTGGATTTGGCGGATGTTGGCGCGCGGCGCGCAACATTCGCGCGCATCGGCGAGAACGCGCGCGAGGCGGTTGTGATGAGCGAAGGGCTGCTCGGCTATCTTACTGAAGAGCACGTCGCCGCGCTGGCTGACGATTTGGCGGCGGTGCAGACATTTCGGCATTGGGTGTTCGATATGGTTTCGCCTGTCTTGTTGAGGATGCTCAAGCGCACGTTTGCGAAGCTCGATATCGGCATGCCGCCGGTTTATTTTGCGCCCGCGGAGGGTCCGGCGTTTTTCGAACAGCACGGCTGGCGCGTCGCATCGGCGCGCTCGCTGCTGCGCGTGGCCGCGAAACACAAGCGCGTCAATTGGTTCATGCGACTGGTGGCGCGATTGCCCGATTCCCAGGGAAAACCGAGTCGGCAGCCGTGGGGTGGTGTGTGTGTATTGGAACGGAAATAGAGAGGCGCAGTCGCGCTCACTTTACCCAAAGCGCCGCGCGCGTTCAACGCCCCGTCCCGCAAAACGGATTCTGCTTTTTCTCCGCGCCGATGGTTGTGTCGTCGCCGTGCCCCGGGTGAACAATCGTTTCTTCCGGCAAGACGAAAAGCTTGGAGCGAATGCCTTCGACGAGAACTTCTTCGCCCGCGCCGCCCGGCAAATCGGTGCGGCCAATGCTGCCTTGAAATAGAATGTCGCCGCAATAGAGGTGCGGGGTTTCATTTTTGGGCGCGATGAAATATGCCGTCCCGCCGGGCGAATGGCCCGGGACGTGGATCGCTTTGAAACTCAAGCCTGCCGCATCGATCACATCGCCGTCGCGCACAAGCACATCCGGCGCGGGACCCGTGAGCGAATAGCCGTAGAAGAAACTCAAATTCAGCGTCGGGCGCGCGAGCCATGTCTTCTCAGCTTCGGGCACGTACAGCGGCGCGGCCGGAAAGACTTGCTTGAGCGGCGTGAGCGCGCCGATGTGGTCGCCATGACAATGTGTCTGTAAAAATGCGACGATCGACAGACCGCGCGCGTTCAATTCCGCGCGAATTTCATCCGCGTTCCAGCCTGGATCGAAAATCACCGCCTCGCGCGAACCCTCATTCCACGCAATATAGCAATTCTCCTCCAAATCGCCGGTGACGAGTTTCAACGTATTCAGGGCCATGCGCAATCCTCAATCCAACTCGCGGGCATTGTACCCCAGATTTATGGCGGCTGCTTGCATTCCGAAGCACTCACTCTATACATCATCCATGCCTCCCATCTCTCTCAAATGGCTTCGCCTCGCCGCAGCGTTGACGATTGGCGTGCACGTGCTCGGCCTCATCGCCGCCGTCGCCGCCATCCGCCCGGGCACCGCTGTGTTCCCCGACGCGCAACGCATCGCCCATGTGGGTGCGTCCTGGGCTTGGAAAATCGGCTGGCTGGTGTGGCTGTTTGGCGCGGTGTCTTTTGTAGTCTTCAATGCGGCTGTCGAGAAGTCGTGGAAACTGAGCGGCGTTTGCGCGCGGTTGGGCGTGTGCATCGGCGTGGCGGCGGCATCGCTGGATTGTGTCTTTGATGCGCTGCAAATTATTGTGCTTCCCGAATTCGCGGCCAGCGGGCGCGGTACACAAGTGTTTCTGGCGCTGGCGCGTTTTGCGTCCGTCGGTGGAATCGTGGTGGCCAATGGATTGTATTCGATTTCTGTTGCGCTGCTGACGTGTGCGTTGCGCGAACAAATTTCACGGTTCTCGCTCGTTTTGGGTTGGGCCACCCTCGTGACAGGATTGGCATTATCGGCGGTTGGGTTCGGCAGCGACGCGCATCTGCCGGAGATATTCGCGGGGCCAGTCTTCGCGGCGTACCTGCTTTGGGTTTTCGCGCTGGCATGGAAAGGGCCGCCGCTGACTCCTGACCCCTGACCCCTGATTCCTGACTCACGGCGCCAGATCGTAAACCGTCACGCTGATTCCCTTCTCCGCCAATTCCTCGCGGATGACCGGTTCCATCGCTTCCCATTTTCCACCCGCCAGACCGCAACCGATGCGCGGCATGTGGACCGAGGCTTTTAAACTCGCGGCCTTTGGCGCGACGCGCTTGAGTCCTTCGCGCACGGCCTCGTAGCGAATGGGAGGAACCTTGCCACGGCTGCGGATGTCGCGCTGGCCGATCAGATTCGCGACCCAGATTGTCGATTCGACCTGCACGAATTGGACCTGCCCCAATTCAAACGGCACGTCCGTCTCCTCGCCGCGATGCCACGCGCGGTAGCGCGCTTCCGGCTGCGGCCATTTGCGAGAAAGGGCAAGCACAAATCCGCGGCCCCATCCGCCGATGTCGTTGCAGACGTGGACAATGATTTTCGCGCCCGCGCCCTGCGGGCTGGTGGCGTCGCCGATTTTGTAGGTGATCGGTATGCTCATGCGCTAGCGTGGGCCGTTCGAATTCTTCGACTTTCGACTTAGCCGTTACACCAAATTCCCGTCCGCGTCGTCGTTGCTTCCGCGGCCGTAGGCGCGCAGGAGCATCGCGCGTTCGGCGAATTCGCGTGCCTTCGCGTACATTTTTTCGCTTTCCAGATGCACGGCGATGTCGTCGATCGTATCAGGGTCGGTGAAGAATCGCGCGGGGAGCATTTCCAAGTATTGGAGCGAGGCGCGGTCGTCGCCTGCTTCGCGGCAGGTGCGGTAGAGATAAAAATAAGCCACGTCCCGCGCGTCGCCCGGGCCGTCACGCGCGACTTCTTTCAAAATGTCGATCGCTTCCTTGAAGCGCTGCGTTTCGGCGAAGACGCGCGCGAGGCCCAGCTTTGGCGCCGGCTGCACGGGATCGAGCTGCCGCGCCTGCTCGTAATACGCCTGGCTTTCGCGGAAGTTGCCGGTGAGCAGTTTGATTTCGCCCAGGTAATTGTACGCTTCGGCTTCGGCAGCGGGCGGCACAAGATTCAGCGCTTTCAGGAAAAGCTTCTCCGCTTCGCCCACGTCTTCGGCGTATAGTTCGAGTACGCGGCCCAGCGCGATCAGCGCCTGGCCGTCCTTGGGGAAGAGCGTTTGGATGTGCCGGATCAGCGCCAGCGCTTCCGTCTTTTTTCCAGCTTTGATCAGGGTGCAAACGCAATTGATCAGCGGCAGGCTCGACGTGGTGTCGAACATCGCTGCGTCCTTAAATGCTTTCAGCGCGCCGATCCAATTGTCTTTCGAGAAGCAGACGATGCCGTCCATTAACAGTTGAACCATGCGGTCGAAGGTGGGTTTTCGCATCTCCCATTTCTCGCGCCAGGCATCCGCTGTCGTGGCGTGGCGTCCGCGCTCTTCCAACAGCAGCCGCAGCAGCAGCGAGAGCGGTTCGCCCACATCGTCGCCAAAGCGCTCCCACACGTCGAGCGCATCCTCAATCAGGCGCCGCTTCGCTTCGCGGTACACGCGCCCGCGCCGGCAGCACGAAGAGACTTCGCCCACGTCCGCGGTCGGGTAGCGGAAGATGCCCATCTCCGCCCATTGGTGATACAGGCCTTCCGAGAAGTAGCGTGGCACGTCGGCGGGCGTGATGTGCCACGTCGCCATTCCAAAAAATGCCAGGAATTGCGCCGCGCGCCGGAGCGTGTCGGTTTCGTACGACAGCATGCCGTCGCGCGCCAGGCGTTCGAGCAGCCGCGCCGTCTCGGCGTATGCGCCGCGCTGCATCAGCCGCACGGCCGCAAGCAGCGCGCCGCCGCCGCGCACATACAACGGACGCATCTTTTTCCACCACGCGCTGAAATTCTCGTGCGCGCTGAGCGTGTGCGAACGCCCCGTCAACACAGCCAGCGTTTCGTGCGCGTCGGCGGCGAAGACTGAACTCGGATCGTTCAGCGATGCAATCAGCGCGTCGATCAGCGCGATGTAGGAGCGCGCGTACTCGTCGAGTTCCTCGCTGGTGACGCGGTCCAATTCGGTGTTGAGCGCTTTCATGCGCAGCGGCGCGCGCAGGATCGCATGGCAATGCATCAGCGCGTGCAAATGCGGGAAGCGCTCGTAATCCGGTGGGAGCGGATCAAAGGGCGACTGGCGCTTGATCCAGTGCACGCCGGCCAGCGCGGTCAGCCAGCGCCGCGCGGACGCCTCGGCACTTTTTGGCGGACAGACCGGCAGCCGCTTGAGAATATCCAGCGCGCGCAATTCGTCGCCGCGCGCAATCGAAGCCGTCGCCGACATCAGCGCGTAGCGATCGTTTTTCACGTCGGAGAATGCATTTTTAACCAGCCGTTGAAAGCGATGCCGTTCCATCAGCGCGCGCACAATCGGGCCGAGGACCATGTACATCGCGCTGCACAGCCAAATGCTCCAATAAGGAGTCGAGTAAGGCGCGGAATTCCATGGAAAATAGCGCAGACCGACGATAGCAGTGGCGGCGAGCACTGAAATCCGCACGGCCAGCCCAAGGATGCGAATCGAGACGGGGGTGACGTGCGACGCTTTCCAGAGCATACCTTCGACCTTCGGCGAGCCTGACGAAGGGAGTTTCGTCCGCTGCTGAAAATAAGACTACCATAAAGCCGAAAGATTCGAACAAAAATATCGGAATTGAGCCCGATTGGCATCGCAATGCGGGGTATTTTCACGAAAGATGCGGAATCTGCGAAAAAAGGCGGGATCTCGGAATTCGATGATTTTGACAATAGAAAACAGCTATTGAAACTTATTTGCTGCATAAATTTCGCTTTTTTTGCAAAATTTTCATCAAGATGCGCTTAAAAATGTGTTGACGGCGCGGCGCTTTTTGGCTAATTTTCTCGCCATTCATTATGGTTGCGCATTTCTGGACATCGGGCAACGTTTTGCGCTTGGTGGCCGGATTGTTTTTTCGCCGCGCAGCCCAATTGCAAGTACGTGAGTAGTTTTTGCTGGCGCCTATAAAAACGAATAACGTTTTGAAATCGCTTCGATTATCGGACGGACGGCTCTTTAGCCATTCTTGTGCCGCGAAGCGTGGAGGCGTGGATGCATGGACCCGAGTCTGCTCCGCATGCTTGAAGACGGCAGCGACGCGTATTGGGAATGGCACGTCCCCAACGGTCAAGTCTCGTACAACGGGGCTTGGGGCGCCATGCTCGGCTATCGGCCCGATGAGGTTCCCTCGAACATTCGCCAAGGTCTGGCGCTGGTCCATCCCGCGGATCGCATGCGTGTGTATCGCGCGGTGCGCAAGTTCATCAGAAGTGCAGCGGGGCAATCCCGCGGCGGCATCTCGCCGCGCGTTGAGCTCGAATTTCGTTTGCGCCACAAATCCGGCGAGTGGCATTGGGTGCTGTACCGCGGTCGAGTGACCCGCTGGCTTGCCAACGGCAGTCCCGAAACACTCTTCGGCGTGCAAATCGACATACACGCGCGCAAGCTCGCACAGGACCTTGCCAAACGCTACGATTGTCTTTTCAATTCGATGAGCGAAATTGCGTGCCTTGTCAACGCCCAGCATCGCTACGAAGCCGTCAACGACGCCTGGGTGCACGCGACACAAATCGAACGCCCGCGCGTCATCGGCAAACGCATCGACGAAATCTGGGGCGCCGACAGCTACAGCGAATTGATCCGTCCACATTTGGACGCCTGCTTCGCAGGCCAGACCGCCATTTACGACGCCTGGCTGGGCACTGACGCGCACGGCAAACGCCATTTCAACGTCTCCATGTTTCCGTATCGCGGCACCAACGGCGGTGGCGACCACGTCACGCACGCGCTGGTCGTGCGGCGCGACACCACGTTTGAAAAGAGCGCCGAGCGCGAACTGCTGCAAGCGTGGCGCGCCGCCGAACAAGCCAGCCATGCCAAGACCTCGTTTCTGGCCAACATGAGCCACGAAATTCGCACGCCGCTCAACGCCATCGTCGGCATGAGTTTTCTGCTCAAGCAAACGCTCACGGATGGAAAGCAATCCGAATACGTCAACAAAATTGACTCCGCCGCCAATCATCTCCTGCGCATCGTCAACGACATCCTCGATTATTCCAAAGCCGATGCGGGCGTGATCGCGCTCGAAAATGTGGAATTCAATCTCGACGACGTGCTAGCCAACCTGCTGCGTCTCACCTCGCTTCAAGCACGCCAAAAAGGTCTCGACCTGCGGCTCGATGTCAGTTCTGAAACGCCGCGCTCGCTTGTGGGCGATCCCGTGCGCACCGCGCAAGTGCTGCTTAATCTGATCGACAACGCGATTAAATTCACGCATGGCGGACAGGTGCTTGTGTCCATCGAACCTGTTCCAGCCGAGAGCAGCGGTATCCGCCTGCGTTTCACGGTTAAAGATACGGGCATCGGTATTGCCGAAACGCAATTGAAGCGCATCTTCGAACCGTTCAGCCAGGCCGACACGTCGTCCGCGCGGCGCTACGGCGGCACGGGCTTGGGCTTGGCGCTGGTCAAACGCTTCGTCAAGTTAATGGACGGGACGATCAACATCGAAAGCGCGCCGGGCCGCGGCACGCTTGTCTCTTTCTCCGCAAAATTCGGCCGTCCGTCCACGCAAGTCACCGCCAGCGGAAAATACCGTTCGCTCAAAGCCGGCCGGCGCGCACTGGTCGTCGATAACGATCCCGAATCGCGCGCATGGCTCACCAAATTGCTTTCCGAATTCAGCTTCGACGTGTGCAGCGTCGAGACCGGTTCAGCCGGCATCGAGGAGTTGCGCCGCGCGCGCTCTGAATCCGTGCAAGGCTTCGACCTGCTGCTGCTCGACAGCGCGCTCCCCGACATCGAATGGCCTGAAGCCGTGCAGCGCATGCGCCGCGAACAAGCCGGTTCGCCGCAGGCGGCTCTGGTGCTCATCGTCTCCAGCAACGCCAGCGTGCACGATCTCGGCGCGGACAATGCGGGCCTCGACGGCCTGCTCCCGCGCCCCATCACGCATTCGTCGCTCTACAACATCATTGTCAACGCCGTCGCGCGCGGCGGATTGCCCAGCCATACTGAAAGCGAACCGACGGAACCCGACACACTGCCAGTTTCCGAGCCGATCCTGCGCGGCGCGCGCATCTTGTTGGTCGAAGACAACGAAGTCAATCAGCAGATCGCCGCCGAGATTCTGCGCCTCGCCGGCTGCGACGTCACGCTGGCCGGCAACGGGCTCGAAGCGTTGAGCGCGCTGCTCAGCGCCGATTCCGCCGTGATCGTCAAAAACATGGGGGCGGCTCAGAGCGGAAGCGCCGGCGCGGGCGCGCCGCGCAGTGCGGCAGCGGGCGGCTTTGACGCCGTGTTGATGGACTTGCAGATGCCGGGCATGGACGGCTACCGCGCCACGCGGCGCATCCGCGCCGACCGCCGTTTCGTGGCGCTGCCGATCATCGCGATGACCGCCGACGCCGTTCCCGGCGTGCGCGAAAAGTGCCTCGACGCCGGCATGAACGATTACCTCACCAAGCCCTTCAAGCCCAACGATCTTTACGCTACGCTTGCGCGCTGGATCGCATCCGCGCGCACGGCGCAATACCCGGCTCCGCCGCTCAAATCCGCCGAACCCGATTGGGATTGCGACGCGGCCCTTGCGCGCGTGAGCGGCAACCGCACGCTCTATCGCCGTCTGGCCCATCAATTCTTTGAGAAATACGAACACGCCGCCGCCGAGGTCAGTGCGGCGCTTCAACGCCACGCCCGCGACGATGCTGCCCGTCTGTTGCATACGGTTAAAGGCGTCGCCGCGAACCTCGGTTTCAACGCGCTCAGCCGCGCTGCCAGACTTTGGGAAGCGCGCGTCAAAGCCAGCGAATCCGACGGCGCTGAAAGCGCGGCGTTTTACGCGCTGTTCATTCGTTCGCGCGGGCAACTCGAAGCGGCCTTCCCGCACGACGCAACTCCGCACGGCGAGCGCGCGGTGCCGCCGCCTGTACTTCAGGACGATGTCGCCACGGGCGCGGGGGCGCTTCCTTTGGCGGCGCAACTCGATATATTGAAGGCCATGCTCGCCAATCAGGACATGAGCGCCGGCAGCCTCGCGCGCACCATCGCCGCCAGCGTGCGCGGCACAGAATTTGAATCCGAATTCGAACGCGTGCATGCGCCGGTGCTGCAACTGCGGTATTCCGAGGCGCTGGCCATACTCACCGTGCTCATTGAACGGCTCCAGCCAAGTTAAGCCTCACTGTGCAAGCGCGGCGCAATGCGCGAGCGCTGCGTCTGGATTGTGCGGGCCGGCTGGTAGCCGGCGCTCCGAAATCCGAATTCTGATTTAGCATTTGCAATCTTTGAAACGCGCGGCTATACTCCTGCTCGAAATTCCGCTGCGCATATAAAGTCGCGCGGCCTGCGAGTTTATTGGTGTAAAGCACGCATGGGCATGGTTTTAGCTTGGGGCTGTCCCGGGCTTTCCCTAGCGGCGCTCCATTTAGATTAAACGGGTCTTTTGCGCGTGATGCCTCTCAATAATTGAGTTGATTGAGGCCAAAGATGACGCTGCGATGATCCAACAAAAGGTAGAAATCCGCTTCCAAAAAAGTGAGGCCGTACGCTTCATTTCCCACCACGATTTGATGCGCGCGTTTGCGCGGGCGGTGCGCCGGGCCGAATTGCCGGTGCGCTTGACCGAGGGGTATAACCCTCGGCCACGTATCGTGTTCCCTGTAGCGCTCGAAGTGGGAGTGGCCTCGCTGGATGAAGTCGCGGAAATCGAATTCCATACATGGTTGAAGACAGAGGAAGTTTTTTCCCGGCTGGCGTGCGTCTTGCCCCCGGGTCTGGCGTTGACGGCGGTTCAGGAGATGCCGCTGCTCAGGGCGGGGCGGATTCCGGCGCGGATACGGTACTTGATTCATCTGCGGGAAGCGGGGATTCAGGTGACGGAGGCGGCGATTCAGACGCTGCTGATGGCGACGACGCTTCCATTTCAGAGACAAAGGGAAAAGCGGGTACAAAACGTGGAACTAAGATCCGCGTTGCTGGGGGCAAAGCTGCTTCCGGAGGGCGACCTGGAACTCGAGGTACGCCCAAGTCAAAGCGGCACGGCAAGACCACTCGAAGTGTTAAGCCTGCTGACGGGGATGAGCGTGGAGGAACTGAAGAGGGTGCGCGTGACGAAGACGCTCATGGAGCTGACCTTTCCGCCGAAGACAGCGGAGAGTACGCCGACGACGGAGACGACGGACAGGAGCCAGGAGACAGGGGACAGGAGTCAGGAGACAGGGGAGACGATGCCGAACCGGCTGGATTAGAGCCGGTTCAGGATTCGGATCAAGGCGAAGGCGCCGACGAGGAGGGCGATTACGAAGACGAAGGCGACGAATCCGCGCAGCCGGAAAGCGATCCGACGCGCGCGCGCGTGGCCGGTGCTCCGCATCAGGAAATTGCGCCGCCCGTGCAGCCGGCGCCGGGTCCGCCGCTGACGCCCGACGATTGGGAAGCCGACGAAATCGCGGCTCGGCGCGCGGGGCAGATCGTCGAAAACATTTTGCAGAATCAGAACCGCGGCTTCGTTCCACCGCCAAAGCCTCTCTACCAAAACCACGGTGGCGGGGGGGGCGGAGGCGGCGGCCGGCGGCGCAAGCGGCGGCGTGGACGGGATCGCGACCGCGACCGCGGGCAGCAATATGGAATGCAGCATGGAGGCGGGCAAGGACCCAAGCAGGGATTTCCGCCGCGCCAAGGCGGCGAACGTTATCCGCAACGCCCGAATGTGCCGAATGCGCCGCATGGCGGCGCGCCAAAGTACACGCCTGATCCAAAAATGCTGCGTGACAAACCCGCAGTCGCGCCGGCAGCAACGGTAGCGTCCATCCACGCGGCGGTTCAGAGTGCGCCGGCGCCAGCCAGTTTTGTGGCTCCCGTTGCGCCTGTCTTGCAGAAACCAATTGTTGAAGCCGCGCCATCGCCGATCGTTCCGCCCGCGGCGGTTGCTCCAGAGATTCCCGCGGCGCCCGTGCCAGTGGCCGACGAACCTGCTTCAAACTACGCCGACGCAATGGCGGATGAATCGACGGGCATCTACGAGCCGACAACGGCGCCGGTCGAAGGCGAAGCGATTGCCGCCGCGCCGTTAGCTCCGCAGCAACCGCGCTTTCAGAAACTTTCGCGCAACTGGCGCGAATCGACGTACGAAAGTTCATCCGTCGCGCCGCAGCAGGCGCCTTCGAACATCCGCAAAGTGGTGCTGCTTAATTCGACGGAACCCGGCGAAATTCGCGTGGCGATTCTGGAGAACGGCGAACTCGCCGAAATCTTCATGGAGCGCAAGAGCCATTACCATCAGGCCGGCAACATTTACAAAGGCCGCGTGGTAAATGTCGAGCCGTCGCTGCAAGCGGCGTTTATCGACTTGGGTTCGGAACGCAACGGATTCCTGCACGCCTCGGACGTGATTCCGCCGGATGGCGGTTACGGCGATATTCTTGAAAAGAAACCGTTCGACAAAAACCGCGGAAAACAGGAACAGCGCAACGAGCCGCGGCCGCAAAACGAAGCACGGCAGCAACACGAGCTGCGACCGCAACACGAACCGCGATCGCATGGGAGCGGCCCGCGCGGACAGGGGAGCGGCCAGCGCGAAAGAGGCGCCACGCCGCCGTCCGTGATCGCCGCTCAACAGGCCGCGCAGCAAGGTGCGGCGCAGGCGTTGAAACCGCCGTCGAGTCAGTTTGCAATGGGGGCGGATGGTCCGCTGCTGCTTAACCGCCCCGCGCGCCCGACGCCGCGACCGGATTATCGCGCGCCGCACGCGCCACAGAGTTTCCAGGCCGCCGACGAACCTGTTGCTGCGGCTCAGACGCCCAGTTCGTACGGGGAGCCGCTGGCGTTGAATGCGCCTGCACTTCCTGCGACGCCGGCTGCGCCGGTTGAAGTGCCGCCGCTTTCGGAAGGCGGGTCGGACATCGAACCGATGCCGATCGTGCCTGGGCAGCCTTATCCGATGCAGGGCGCCGCGCCGTTTGTACCTCCGCAGCCGCAGGGCGGGGGCTTCCAGAATCGCGACGGCAAACGAAGACGCCGCCGCCGCGGGGGCCGTGGCCGAGCCAATCGCGCGCGCCCGCCGGGGGCTGCGCCGATGCTGGCGCCGAATCGCAATTTGATGCCGCATCCGGGGCAGCCGGGTTCGACGCAGCCGGTGCATCCGGTCGTCGCTCCGTCGGTTGATCCGAGCGCGCCGACAGCGGTTGAGCCGGGTACAGAAGAAAAGTTTCCGCGCGATCCTGACGCGCCGCCAGTAGCGGCTGACGCGCAAACATCGGCGTCAGAATCGGGCGCGCAGGAGACGCGCCCTACTAGCGGGACGAGCGATGCGGATGCAACGCCTTCAGCGCCGGCGCAGTCGGTCGATGAGAACGACGACTTTGAGGATGACGACAGCTTCGAAGACGACGACCGTGCGGAAACCGGCGCGCCACAGAGCGGCGCGGTTACGAGCGAAACGGAAACTGAAGCGACGCAAGCGGACGCGAATCGCCCGCGCGACGAGATGGTTGAGCGCATGGACCGCGCCGACGAACTTGCCGATCAACTTGAAGAAGACGACGCGCATCAGCCGCCGACGACGCCCGATGCGTCCGAAAGCGGACCTGTGGCACAGACCCGTTCGCACGACGCGGTCGAAGTGAGCGACGAAGCGCGCGCGCAACTTGATTCGGATTCGACTGCGACGGCGTCGATTTCCGACATCGTGACCAGATCGTTCGAACCGGTCGCGCCGGTCGCCGTTCCGCCAGTGAGCGGGACGGAAACAGTTGGAGCGGAAACGGCGCCGCCGGTTGTTCAGCCGGTCGCGCCGCAGCAGCGCAAATTCGGCAACGGACGCAAAGAGCGCGTTTACGACCGGCGCTACACGATTCAGGAAATGCTGCGCGAAGGACAGGAAGTGCTGGTGCAGGTCGCGAAGGAAGGCATCGGGC
This sequence comes from Planctomycetota bacterium, assembly GCA_035308565.1. GTDB lineage: Bacteria > Planctomycetota > SZUA-567 > H5-PLA8 > H5-PLA8 > JANXLS01. The sequence goes on from DATGGK010000207.1 coordinate 68,625, forward strand.
AGAAAGGCCCGGCGCTGACGACGTACATCAGTTTGCCCGGCCGCTACCTGGTGTTGATGCCCGCGGTCAGCCGGCTGGGCGTTTCAAAGCGCATCGACAGCGAAGAGCAGCGCCGCGCGTTGAAGGACGCGCTGAACCAGCTTAACCCGCCGGATGAAATGGGCGTGATCGTTCGCACGGCGGGAATGGGCCGCTCCAAAGATGAATTGCAGCGCGACATGGAATACCTGATGCGCGCGTGGAATGGTTTGAAGGACAAGACGAAGACGACCAAAACGCCGGCGCTGATTTATCAGGAAGGCGACGTGGTCACGCGCGTCTTCCGCGACGTGCTCACTGAGGACGTCACTGAAATCATCATTGACGATCCGATCGTGATGGAGCGCGCGCGCGAATTCCTGCGCGAAACGTCGCCCGGTTCGGAGAAGAAGCTCAAGCTTTACTCCGACGCCGAGCCGCTCTTCCATCGCTACAACGTTGAGCAGCAGATGCAGCGGCTGTTCAACCGCAAAGTGAATTTGAAGAACCGCGGCTCGATTGTGATCGAACAGACCGAAGCGCTGGTCGCGATCGACGTGAACACGGGAGGCTTCCGCGAGAAGCGCAATCAGGACGACACGATTCTGCAGACGAATTTGGAAGCTGCGCGCGAAATTGCGCGGCAGTTGCGCCTGCGCGACATTGGCGGGCTGGTGATGATCGATTTCATCGACATGGAAATCTACGAGCATCGCCGCCGCGTCGAACGCGAATTGAAGGCGCATCTGGCGCGCGACAAAGCGAAGATCAATGTGCTGCCGGTCAGTTCGCTGGGCGTGGTCGAGATGACCCGCCAGCGCATCCGGCACAGCCTGCGCAAAACGCTCTTCGACCGCTGCCCGCACTGCTCGGGTTCGGGCCACGTCAAATCGCCGGAATCGGTCGGGCTGGAGATGCTGCGCGAAATCAAAGCGCAGTTGCGCGACAAAACCGTGCGCCGCGTCAAGGTGCTCTTGAATGCGATTGTTGCGTATGCGATACTCAACCAGTTCCGCAAAGAACTGGTGCGAATGGAGGAAGCCAACGGCATCACAATTGAGGTCTGTGGGGACCCGGGTGTTTCGTTGAGCCAGATGCAGGTGTCGATCGCCAAAGAAGGCGGCGAGTGGATTCTAAAGAAAGTAAGCGAGGTGGATGATTATGTACGCAATTCTTAACGACCGCGGCCGGCAGTACAAAGTGACCGAAGGCGAACTAGTCCAGATGGATCGGCTCCAGGCGGAGCCAGGCGCGGCAATCTCGTTCGACAACGTGCTGCTGGTGGGCGGCGACGGCGGGAGCCTCAAAGTCGGCAGCCCCAGCGTCGCCGGCGCGAAAGTGAGCGGCGAAGTGGTGGAACACATCAAAGGCGAAAAGACCATCGCGCACCACCGCGTCCGTACCAACAGCCTGGGCCGCCGCCGAGGGCATCGCACGCAGTACAGCGTGGTGAAGATTACATCCATCGCGTAACGCGCCGCGCGTTCGTAGTCCCGTCCTTAGGCGGCACGCACGCTTGGTGGCAAGACGCCCTTCCGCCTAAAGGCGGGACTACGAACAATCCCATCGAACGCGCTGCTTAAGGCAGCGCGTTTTTTTAATGTAATCGTCATGCGAGCGTTTTGTTATGTCTTCTTGACAGCCGCAGCACTTTTCGATAACACAAGAGCGCTTCGAACTTCCCTAATACACACAAATTCTTGCACGGGGGAATGCCATGCGCGCCATTTTGGGCTCCAAGCCGGTGGTTCGCGTTACGGTCACTTTCGCATTGTTGGCGCTTTTCGCGTCGCGTGTGCACGCCATTGACGTGATGATCAACGTGGCCGGTACGGGAACGGCGGGGTATTCCGGTGACGGCGGCCCCGCGACGTCCGCTCAATTTAATCAACCGCACGCCGCCATTGAAGACTCGGCTGGCAATATCTACGTCGCGGACACTCAGAACCATGTAGTCCGCCGCATCGATTTTCAAACTCAGGTCGTGACCACCATTGCAGGCAACGGCACTTCCGGGTTCTCCGGCGACAACGGCCCCGCCACCAGCGCTCAATTGCGCATCCCCGCAAGTCTGACGTTCGATCTCAAAGGCAATTTGTATATCGTGGACGCCGGAGACAACCGGATTCGAAAGGTCGCGCCCAACGGCATCATCACGACCTTTGCCGGGAACGGTTCGGGCGGCTATAGCGGCGACGGCGGATTGGCGATCAACGCCAGCCTCTTCACGCCTTCGGTCGTCGTCGTCGATTCGGTCACCAGCAACGGCAACAACAGCGGCGTCGTGTTTTCACAGCTCAACACGAGCGTCATCCGGCGGGTGGATCTGACGACCAACATCATCACGTCGATCTGCGGCAATGGGAACAGCGGTTTCAGCGGCGACAACGGCCCGGCGGCAGCGGCGCTGGTGAACAATCCGACAGGAATCCGTTTTGACTCGGCCGGGAATCTGTACGTCGCCGACGCGCTGAACGAGCGCATTCGCAAGATCACGCGTTCGACCGGAGTAATCACTACCATCGCGGGCACCGGCACGAGCGGGTTTTCCGGGGACAACGGACCGGCTTTGTCGGCACAGTTTCTAATGGGACAGTCGCCCACGGTCGGAGGCGACTTGGCGCTCGACGCGAGCGGCAATATTTTTCTGCTCGACAGCTTAAACGAACGTGTGCGCTACATCGATGCCGCGACAAATACCGTCACCACGATCGCCGGGAACGGAACGGCCGGCTACAACGGCGATTACGTCAACGCCCTGTCGGCCACGCTAAATATTCCGGCGGGGATTTTCGTCGAATCCAACGGCAACTACCTGATCGCCGACAATTCCAACAATCTGGTGCGCCGCGTCGTGCGCAATTTTCAGGGGCTTCCATTGTCGATCTCCGGCGTGCAGCCGCCCAAAGGCGGCAACGCCGGAATCGTCACGCTCAGCGTGATCGGCAGCGGTTTCAAAGACGGCGCGACGGTTCAACTTCGCAGCACCGGACTTCCGACGCTGACCAGCAGCTTCACGGTCAACCGGTTTGGCCTGGAATTACTGGCGACGTTCGATTTGACCGGAGCGGCGCTGGGCGTCTACGACGTGACGGTGCTCAATCCGGATACCACTTCGACGACACTGCCGCATGCCTTCACCATTGCCGCCGCTACACCGCCGAAGCTTTCCGTCGGCCTGGTAGGGCCGAGAATCATCCGCGCTTCCCTGTCTGAACTCTATTGCGCGGTGGTTTCGAATCTCAGCGACACGGATATGCAGAATGTCGAAGTGTTGTTCACGCTGCCGGCCTACGTGACGAGCGCGACGCTGGTCAATCCGTCGAGCCGGCCCAGCCTTGACAGCCTGCTCGTACCGGGAGTTCCACAATCCGCGCTCGATGGGCCGTTGATCCCGCTGAAAGACGGTTTCGCGGTGGACCTGGTTCTGCCCAGCATTCCGGCCGGCGGAAGCGGCGTCATTCCGCTCCGTGTCACCGCTTCGAATGCATCCAATTTTACCAATACCGATGGATTGTTCGGCGCCACTGCATTTTACTCATCCACGGACTATGCCAACACGGGCGTGGCCTTCGACAGTTCCGTATTCACGACGCATGCCAAGGCGCAAGAAGGACGAACCCAGGCACAGAACGACTGTGCGGTTAAGCAAGCACAGTTGGCCGTCGATCTGTTGCAAAAGGCAAAGAAGATCGACAAAAACTCCGCGGCGCTTCTAAAAGCGCAGATTGGCAAGGGCTTTCCGGGAGTGACGAATCTGCCGCCTGGGAACGACCGCGATCCGTGCCATAACTCCGCCGCACAGGCTGCGCGCATTCAACAAGCCAGCATCAAAGTTTTCAATAGCGACCCTTCCTATATGCCGCCACTTCTAAAGGACGTGCAGGCTGCAACGCAAGAGGCCTATGACGAAAATAAATTTGGCCTCACAGGGCTGGCGCGCGTGGCCGCGACAGGCTCGTGTCCGGGCGGCGATAGCCAAGCCTCAGCCGATCCCCTGAACAGCAGTTTAAGGACCTCGAATGATCCCAACGCCAAGAGCGGCCCGTCCGGTCTTGGCGCGGCGCATTACATTGCCCGCGGCACGCCGATGACGTACCTCATCGAGTGCGAGAATGCGGCCAGCGCAACCGCGCCGGTGCAGAAGCTGGTGGTCAGCGACGCGCTGGACACTACCACGCTCGATTTGTCGTCGCTGAATTTGGGCTTTATCACGCTGGCCGACCAGGTCGTCGAAGTCCCCAATGGGCAGGCCAGTTTCACGACCGACCTCGACCTGCGGCCGACGAAGAACTTGATCGTTCATATCGTCGCGGGTCTGCAGGGCGGAAACACGCTGACGTGGACGTGCACGGCGCTCGATCCCGCCACCATGCAGCCGACCACCGATCCCACGCTGGGCTTCCTCGATCCGGACAAGACGCCGCCGCAAGGAGTGGGAACGTTTCTGTACACGATCAAACAGAAGCCCAATCTATCTGTGGGAACGGTGATCAACAACTTCGCGTCGATTACGTTCGATACGAATTCGCCCATCGACACACCCACGTGGTCGAACACCATCGCACTGCTCGGCTTAGATACGGACGGCGACGGATTCCCCGACGAATTGGAAATTGCGGCCGGCAGCGATCCGAACAATCCCAACAGTACGCCATTGGGACCGGGCACGTTTCCGCTGCAGAATTTGACGGTCTCGAAACTGCAAATGAAGCTGGATTTCACCAGCAAACACAAGGATTCGCTGCAAATGAGCGGGACGTTCGCGGGGCTTCCGAATGGCTTTATATTCACCGGCAAAACCGCGCAGGTGTTCGTGGGCGGCGTGTATCAGCGCTTCATGTTGAACGACAAAGGACAGGCGGCGTCGGGAAAGACCGCGAAATTCATTGTGAAGCAATCGAAGGGACTGTCCGCGTTCGGCTGCACGATCGCGATGCCCTTTGCGAGCAAGCTTGCCGACACGGGTTTTGACGGCTCGGCGGACCTCAAAGCGCCGAAGAGCGCCAACCGCAGCGTGCAAGTGTACGTGCTGTTCAGCACGGGATTTTATGGAAACAAAGTGCCGCTGAGCTATGGCTCGAAGATGGGAGTCAGCGGCAGCGCGGTGTTGTCAAAGGGCCCCTGAACTGCTGTGCATTTATGAAATCGTCACGCGAGGGTTTTGTTTCGTCTTCTTGACAGACGCGACACTTTTCGATAATACAAAAGCGCTTCGAATTTCCCTAATACACAAATTCCATCGGCGGGGGATACTATGCGCAATTCTCTCAGGCCAATTCTTCGCGTATTGATTTCGACGGCGCTTGCCGCATCGTGTGTTCATGCCGTGGACGTGATGGAAAACGTCGCGGGCATTGCCGCGCCCGGATATTCCGGGGACGGTGCGCCGGCCACTTCGGCCAAGATCAATGGGCCGCTGGGCGTGATCGAAGACGGCTCAGGCAACATTTACTTTTGCGACGGCGGCAACGGCTGCATTCGGCGCGTGGATGCGGCGAGCGGAAACATCAGCACCATCGCGGGCACGGGCGTGCAGGGATTTTCCGGCGACACTGGGCCGGCGACCGCGGCGCAACTGCATTCTCCAGCGGGCATCGTCTTTGACAAATCGGGCAATTTATACATCGCCGATCAAGGCAACAACCGAGTGCGAAAAGTTGACACGGGCGGCACAATTACGACGATCGCGGGCAACGGCAATTCAGGATTCAGCGGCGACAACGGCCTGGCCACCAGCGCCGCTGTGTATACGCCGTCGGAGGTGCAGATCGATCCGATCGACGGCTCGCTGGTTATTTCGCAGCTTAATGCCAGCGCGATTCGGCGGGTCGATTTGACCACAAATAACATTACGACCATTTGCGGCAACGGCACCTCGAGCGATTACAACGGCGACAACATTCTCGCGGTGAACGCACACCTCAATAATCCCACCGGTATCCGTTTCGACAAGGCGGGCAATTTGTGCATCGTGGATTGTCTGAATGAGCGCGTGCGCCTGATCACGCGGGCGACCGGTATGATCAGCACCGTCGCGGGAACCGGCCAATTCGGCTTCTCAGGCGACAATGGCCAGGCCAGCGCGGCCACGTTTGGATTTGGACAATCGCCCACGGTCGGCGGCGACCTGTCGTTGGATGCGAACGGCAACATCTTCCTGTGCGATACGATCAACCAACGCATCCGCTACATCGACGACGCCACGCAGATCGTCACCACCATCGCCGGCAACGGAATGCCCGGCTACGGCGGCAATTTTGTCGATGCTCAAAACACCAGCATGAATCTTCCGGCAGGAATTTTTGCCGAGGCGAATGGCAACTATTTGATTTCGGATAACCTTAACAACGTCGTGCGGCGCGTCGTGCGCAACTCGCAAACGCTCCCCTTCGCGGTCAACAGCATTTCGCCCAACCACGGCGGCAACACCGGCGTGGTCACACCGACAGTGAGCGGCTCAGGCTTTGTGGACGGCGCGACCGTCGTGCTGCACCGCAACGGTTCCACGGATATTGCGGCCAGCCCGGTGCGCAACCGCTTTGGGCTCGGCCTCCAAGCCACGTTCAATCTCAACGGTGTCTCCCCAGGCGTTTACGATGTCATCGTCACCTTGCCGAGCATGGCCTCGCGCACGCTTGCCGGCGCGTTTACCGTCGAAAACGGCGGCCCTACGCTGCTGAGCGTGGATGTGATTGGCAACGATAGAATCCGCGGCGGCAAACAGCAGGCATACGAAGTCGTCTGCAGCAACGGCAGCGACACCGACCAGTACATGATTCCGCTGGTCGTGACGTTCCCGACTTTTTGCACGTTTCAGCCCGGCTTTCCGGTCATGCATCCGACCGTCCAGCCTGATGGCGGACCAGCGCTCGATTTCACGCAAGTGCCGTTGGTCATCAGCACCAAAGACACGAATATCGTTCAACTGCTGATCCCGGTGATTCCCGCCGGCGGCGTGCGCGCGTACACCATGCGCTTTACTTCGGCCGACACGTCCAATCTCGCACACCTTCACTTCAACATCGGCGCGTCGCTGGGCCAGCCGCTGCTTCCGTCTGCGATTCAAACCATGGTCCGCGCGCAGGGCACCGCCGCGCGCGACGCCATCGCCCGCGACCTCAGCGCCGACGCCTGCTTCCGCAACATCATCAACACTTCCTTTACGTGCGCCGGTTTGATTTTGCCGCTCGACTGCGCGCAAAAAGTCTACACGCTCGCCGCCAAGACCTTCGTCGATTTCGTGATCCTCTTCAACGATCCCACCTCGACGCGCGACGACGCGGTCGGCAATTTCCAGGACGTGGTAACGAGCGCGGTGCAGACCGCGCTCTCCTGCGCCGGCAGTTCCATTCCGGGGCTGAGCCAGCTTTTGAAGATCACGTCAGCGATCAAATGCGGGCAGGGCATCGCCAAGGCCATCGCTTGCGGCAATCCCGACAACAGTGCCAACAAAAATGTGGAATCCATCGTCTCCGGCGACCCCAACGACAAGAGCGGTCCCGACGGCCCCGGCGACGCGAAGTATATTCCGCGCGGCACGCCGATGACCTACTTCATTCAATTCGAAAATAAGCCGGAGGCCACTGCTTCGGCGCAAACGGTGATCATCACTGATCCGCTGGACACAACCAATCTGGATATGTCCACACTTAGTCTCGGCATCATTACCTTTGCCGATCAAGTCATCACGCCCCCGCCCGGATTGAGTTCTTTCACGACGGATGTGGATTTGCGCCCGGGCAAAAACCTGATCGTTCGCATCACCGTCGGCCTTCAAAGCGGCACGCTGCGCTGGGAATTCGATTCGATCGACCCCGCCACGAACCAGCCCACGACCGATCCCGTGCTCGGCTTTCTCGACCCCAACGTCACGCCTCCGCAAGGCGACGGAGGCGTGATGTACACCCTTCAGCAAAAACCCAACCTCGCCGCTGGCACGGTCATTTCCAACAAAGCCACGATCGTCTTCGACGCCAATTCGCCGATCGACACGCCCACGTGGAGCAACACGATTGCGCTGCTGGGAAGCGATACGGACAACGACGGGTTTCCGGATGAATTGGAAACCGCGGCGGGCAGCGATCCGTTCAACCCGCTCAGCACGCCGCTGGGCGCCGGAACCTTCCCGCCGCAGGCCCTGGATGTGAGCAAGCTGGGGTTGAAACTCGATTTCTCCGGCAAGGGCAAGGACAGTTTGCAATTCACCGCGCAACTCGATCCGCTGCCGGCGAGCAATTTCACGCTCAAAGGCCAGCTCGTCCAGGTTTTCGTCAGCGGCGTGTACCGCAAATTCACGCTCGACGACAAGGGCAAGGCGCAGCCCGTCAAAACCGAATCGGCATCGATCAAATCCGGAAAAACCGGTGCGTTGCTCAGCGTAAAAATCAACGAAGCGATTTCCAGCAAGTTCGCCGAAGCCGCGCTCGACGCCAGCGCCGACATCAAAGCACCGGCGTTCCCCAATCGTTCGCTGCTGGCGATCGTGCTCTTCAACGGCACGTATTACAAGAACACGGTGCCGATCGTGTACAGTTCAAAGAAAGGCAAGAGCGGCAGCGCGACGCTGCCGAAAGTGAAGTAGGCTTGGCACGCACAAAAGCACTCTTCGCCTTCCGCGTACGAATTTCGCTAACTCCGCCGAAGTTTGAAGTCGGACTGGGGCTTGATCCTCTTACCATCATTTGCGTGGCCGCACCGGACCGCACTGGCCGCTTTGATTGACATCGCTCCATTCTTTCGTTAAAACGTTGTCTGCCGCACCCGTTAGTATGCCTTGAGGCCTCGTAATGCCAGCCCTTCCCGCAGAGCTAATCGTCACCAGTCCCGACGGACACGTGAATCGTTATCCGCTGGGCGATGCGTGCGTGATTGGGCGGCACCCGGAATGCCAGGTGGTGCTGACCGATCCAATGTCGTCGCGGCGGCATTGCCGCATCGACCGCACGCCCGATGGCAAGATTTCAGTCCAGGATAATGGCTCCGCCAACGGCACGCTGCTCAACGGCCAGCCACTAAAGGAACGCATCGCCGTCAAGAATGGCGATACGGTCCAAATTGGTTCGACGCTGATCGTGCTGCGCGTGGAAACGCCCATCGGCAGCAGCGGCAAGCATCCCCGCGCGCGCGCGGACGTGACCATCGTCAGCCTGGTCGATGAGCAGGAAGAGTCGAGCCAGCCGGCGATCAATTACAGCAAAGACGTCGATCAGAATCTGCTCACCGAAGAAGAACGGTCGAGCTTCGACGTCAATCAGCTCAAGCAGGTGACAAAGCGCCTCGAGTTGCTTGTCGCCGTCGGGCAGGCGATGGGCGCGTCGCTCGATCCGCACAAGCTGCTCGACAAGTGTCTCGAAAAATTGTTCGAAGTTTTTCCGCAGACCGACCGCGGTATCATCGTGCTGTACGGGCCGGACGGTTCGGTGCCGTCGAAACTGACTTCGGAACAGGAGCAGGCGGGCGTGCTGGACCGGCGCAAGGGCGCGATCACGAAAGTGCGCTTCAGCGCGGGCACCATGCGAGACAACGAGATTAAACTTTCGCGCACGGTGCTGCGCAAAGTCAGTGCGGAACGCAAGGCGTTTATTTTTAACGACGGCGGCGGCGCGGGCGAAGGCATGTCGATCGCGAAGTTTCAAATCAAGTCGCTGATGTGCGCGCCGCTGATCACCGAAAAAGACGACATCGGATTTATTCAGATCGAAACGAAGAACCTGCTCAATCCATTCAATCAGCAGGACCTCGATATTCTTTCCGCAGTCGCCGGGCAGGTCGCCGTCGTGATCCGCAACGCGGAACTGGCCGTGAACATGGCGTCGGCTGCGGCGCAGCGCGAAAGCCTCTCGCGCTTTTTGTCGCCGCAGTTGGTCGAAGACGTCTTGAACGCGCGGTTGAGCATCGCGCTGGGCGGCGTCGAGAAAAAAGGCACGGTGTTTTTCTCGGACATCGTGAGCTTCACGCGCATCGCCAGCAAAATCAGCCCGCAAAACGCCGTCGCGCTGCTCAACCGCTATTTTACGGTGATGCAGAACATTATTTTCAAGCGCGGCGGATCGATCGACAAATGCGCCGGCGACAACATCATGGCGCACTGGGGCGTGCTGGGCGATATGACCTATTGCCCGGAGAGCGCCGTCACTGCGGCGGTCGAAATGCAGATTGCGCTGTTCACCTTCAACCGCGCCGAATCGCTGCGCAAAGAAGAAGGCTTCACGCCGGTGATGCTGGGCCACGGCATAGGCTTGAACACGGGAATGATCTGCGCGGGAAACATCGGTTCGGAGCGCAAAATCGAATTCACGGTGATCGGCGACGCGGTGAATTTGAGCGCGCGGATCGAAGCGATGGCCGGGCGCGGGCAGACATTTGTGGGCGAGCCGACGTGGAAGGAAGTGGAATCGCGCGCGTTCGGTTTCCGCATGCCGGACTGTCCCGCGAAAAATGTAGAAGGGCGGCTGCCGATTTATTCGGTGCGCGGAATTATTGCGCCGCCGGAGAAAAACGAGAAGGAAGAACCCGCGGGCTGGAATGTGTCGGATTTGTTGCTATGCCTGCCCTGCACGCTGATCGCCGCCGATGGAACGCGCGCCAACGGCGTGGTGATCACGATTTTCGCCGGCGCCGGCGCGGCGCCGTGGAAGCTTGAGCTGCATATGGAAAAATTCATTCCGCCGGGAGCGAAAGTAAAATTGGAATGGAACGTCCCGGAGAAAGCGAGCCTTCCCAGCTTCGAAGGCGAAGTGGACGCGAGTTTCCCCATCGACGCCGCCCACAGTGGCGCGATGAGTTCCGCTATCGCGCGCGGCCGCACGGCGATTATTCAAGAACGCATGCACCCGGGCATGCTGCTGCTGAAAACCACAACTCTTCCCGCGGCCATCGCCGAAATCAAGCCGGGATTGCTGGTGCCGAGCGATTTGACGAGCCACGAGCAGATTATTCGCGCTTAGACAATTCAAAATTAAAAATGCAAAATTCAAAATGAAAATTCACCGCAATACCGGTGCTCATTTTTGCATTTTAAATATTGAATCTTGAATTCTTATTTCTGCGGCGGAGGCGGCGGGACGTTTCCGGGCAATTTGTCGCCGGTGTTGTCGCCGAGATCGAAAAGATCGTCGAGCTTGACGCCAGACCGTTTCAGACGCGAGAGGATGACGTAAATCGATTTTGTTGTCGAGCCGGGCAGCGTCGCGCGCAGACCGGCCTTTCCGCCGGTCATAAAAATCGACGCGAAGACTGGCGCGTCGGTCAGCCCGCCAATGAGCTTGTCGCCATCGAGATTCGCCTGCTCAATCGCAACGATGCGCAAAATCTCCAGCAGTTTCGCAGAGACCAAAAGCAGCGTGCCCGGCGGCGGCGCGTCGAACGCGGCTTTGAGTTCCGGGGCGACGGGCGCGTTGGCTTGAGTGGCGTCGATGATCTCGCGCTGCGCGGCTTCAGCGTCTTTGCCGCTCGCGAGCACGCTGGCGCCGTTTAGCGTCGCTTCCGAAAAAATAGTGACCGCGTTTCTGTTGTTCGACAGCAGCTTGTGAAAGACCACGGCCGCGCCGCGATAGTCGCTTTTATCACTCTGCGCCGAATACACCGGCGCTTCGGGGTCGCCGTTTTCCTTTGCGCTCTTGTTGAAATAATCGATCACGGCCTGCTGCAGCGTCTCGATTTTCTTCGTCAGCGGATCTCCCGTGGAGACGCGCTGAGTCTGCCAGATTCGCTTCTTCGCGATGTCCAATGCCAGTGTCGTTTCGCCGCTGGCAAAATCGAGGGCTTTCAATTCGACCTCCCTGCCGCGCTCGGGCTCCAATCCCAGTTTGTCCAGCAGATCGTAAAGGGGCTGGCCATTCATCCGGTACGCCAAATTGATCGGCGCCCCCGCGAGGAGCAGCGCCGTATCCTTCCCTTCCAACGCAGGCGGCGGATTCGCGAGCATCTGCTCGAGTTTCGTGCCTTTTTGCGGCGCAAGCGCCATTTCAGCGCTCACGTTTTTCGAGCCGGCGTCGAAGCTCACGCGCGCTTGCAGCGTGTCGATTTCCCAGACTGTTTTCTTGATCGTGTCGAGTTGCCCGGCCACTTTTTTCAGCGCATCGAGATTCTCCGCCGCCTGCTTGGCACCCTCTTCAAGCGCCCAATCGGCCAGCGGGCCGTAGAGTTTCTTCAGCGCCGGCACGCTCACCAATAGTTCTGCGTCCGCGCCGCTCATCGCCGGCGCGTTCGCCACTTTTTCCAATTGCGCGAGCAATTCCACGCTCGGCGCGATCAGCGCTTTGCCGTTCACGAGCTTGCAATAGATCGTTTTGTCGGGCAGCGGAATGGGCTGAGCTTGCGTGTAGCTCAGCACGCCATCCTTTTCGGCAACGTCGCCGTTCGACGAAATCGACGCGAGATTTTTCTTGAACAAATCCGGTTTTGCCACGGGCAGCACCACCGCCGTGTCCTGCAGCGAGGTCGCGGAGAACGGCGCAGTAAAATAAATCTGCGTCGGCCCTTCATACACTAGCGACTCGTCCACCGGAACTTTGAACAGCAAATTGGCGAGCACGATCTTCGTCAGCGGCCCGGCGTTTGGAACCACTTGATTGGCAAAGTCGCCGACCTTCTCTAGAAACGGGCCGAGCTTCGCGACCGAAAGTTTTGCCGCCGCAAATTCCGGTATGGCAAGTTCGAGCGGCGCTTCCGCGCGGGTGGAAAACGACAGCCCCAGAATCAAAACGAATGCAAATTTAAGTAGCTGCGCGCGCATGTTATCGTCTCCGTTTCCGGCGAGTCATCAAAATTTGCAATCCAAAAGCAGCGCCGCGTCGAGGCGGCAGACGTATTCGGCGTCCGGAATTTCGATCACGCCAAACTGCGCCAGATGCGGCGTCAGATACTGTACTTCCAGCAGCGCGAATCCGCGAGCACGCAATCGTTCGACGAGTCTCGCCAGCGCAACTTTCGATGCGTCGGTCTCCGTGTGAAATTTCGATTCCGCAAAAAACGCGCCGCCCAGGTGCACGCCATATGTCCCGCCGACCAATCGCCCTGCGCGCCAGACTTCGACGGAATGCGCTTTGCCGAGCTTGTGCAGGTCCGTGTACGCGCTAATAAATTCGTCCGTGATCCAGGTGTCTTCGCGGTCCGCGCAACCTGTCATCACGCTGGTGAAAGCGGTGTCGTAGGTGACGTCGAAATAGTTGCTCTTCAATTTTTTCAAGAGCGAGCGCGACACGTGAAACCGGTCGAGCGGCAAAATCGCGCGCGGGTCGGGACGGTACCAGCCGACGCGGCCGGTCCAATCCGGCATGGGAAAACACGCGTTGCGGTAAGCGTGTTCGAGAAGCTCAGGGTTCAGCGGCATAACTTAAAGGTAGGACGGGCTGCCAGCCCGTCCAGTCTGAAATGCATAATCGAACGGACGGGCTGGCAGCCCGTCCTACAGAATGCCGAGCAATTCCGCGGGGTGCTTCAACAGAATCTTCGCGCCCGCGTCGCGCAATTCTTTTTCGCCGCGAAAGCCCCACAGTGCGCCGGCGGGAAACATCCCCGCGTTTACGGCCGTATGAATGTCCACGTGCGTGTCGCCCAGAAAAATGCATTCGGCCGGCGCGACGCCCATGCCCGCGGCGGCGGCCAGCGCATTCGCCGGATCGGGCTTGTGCGGAATCCCGGCGCGTTCGCCGATCACGGGATCGAAGCGCCAACTCGACAGCAGGCGCGCGGTAACTTGCTGCGAAAAATCGTGCGGCTTGTTCGAAACGATCGACAATTTCAATCCTCGGTGCGTCAATTCGTCCAGCATTTCCGCAATGCCGGCGTATGGCCGCGTGGTCACGGCCCAGCGCCGCCCGTATTCTTCGCGCATGATTGCGACGAGTTCCGCGATTACGGCGTCGTTGATTTTTTTTTTCGGAAGCACGCGCCGCGCCAGAATCGACAGCCCATCGCCGACATGAATTTTGTAATCGACAACTGGGTGCGGCGGAAAACCTTTGCGCGCAAGCGCGGCGTTCATCGAATTGGCGATGTCGTGCAGCGAATCCAGCAGCGTGCCGTCGAGGTCGAAGACGATGGCTTTAAAAGACATAATTCAAAATTCAAAGCTCAAAATTCAAAATTCACCTAGTTATAATTTAGTGCGACGGTTGTTTTTTTACAGGACAAATGGATCGCGAACCAAGTACTCAGCGCCAATTTTGCATTTTGAATTTTGCATTTTTAATTTTTAAGGCGTGATGTCGCCGAGCATGCGCGGCGCGCGCGCCCCCGTCGCGCTTGGAAGATTCGACGGCCGCCCCAGCATCGTTTCGCGCGCCAGAATCGCAAAGGCCACGCATTCGCGCAGATGCGCGGGAATTCCGAGTTCGTCCGTCGAACGGACTTTCCAGCCGGACAATTCAGCGCTCAGCATCTTCATCAGCACCGGATTCCGCGTGCCGCCGCCCGCGACGATCAATTCGGGAAGTTGAAGATCATGAAGCATCAGTAGAATTCGCGCGATGGTCCGCGCGGTGAGCATCGTCGCCGTTGCCAGGATATCGTTGCCGCTCAAGCCGCTCGCAATTCCCTTCTCGTACAGCTCACGCGCGAATTCGGCCCCAAATTCTTCGCGGCCGGTGCTCTTCGGCGGCTGGCGCTCAAAGTATTTGTGTTGCGCCAACTCCTCAAGCAGCACCGCATCAACTTTTCCCGCCTGTGCCAGCTTGCCGTCCTTGTCGTACAAAAGTTTTCCGCCGGTGAAGCGCTCGGCCAGCGCATCGAGAATCATGTTCCCCGGCCCCGTGTCGAACGCGACGACCTCGTCGGCCTCGCAACCTGCCGGCATGACCGTCACGTTGGCGATCCCGCCAATATTCAGCGCGACTCGGCTGACCGTCTTGCTCGAAAACAGCATCCAATCCGCGTACGGCACCAGCGGCGCGCCTTGTCCGTGCGCGGCCATGTCGCGGGCGCGAAAATTAGAAACGACGGGCACGCGCGTCCGTTCCGCGATCACCGCAGCCTCGCCAATTTGAAGCGTCGAACCTTTGGCCAGTCCAGCGGGAACATAAGCCCGCCCGGTCGGGCTGTGCCAGATCGTTTGGCCGTGACTGCCGATTAAATCGATGTCGTGCGCCTCCAACCCCGCGGCATAAATCGCATTCTTCGCCGCGTGCGCGAATTCTTCGCCGATGACGAAATTGAGTTCGCAGATTTCAGCGGAACTTCCGCCGCCCGGTTTGCACGCCGCGAGAATCCGCTCGCGCAGCGGCGCGGGATAAGGCGAACTGAATTCGCTGAGAATTTTGACGCTCAACTTTCCGCGCCCTTGCCCGCTGATTTCGCACAGCGCCGCATCGACGCCATCGACGCTTGTACCGGACATCAGGCCGATGACGCGGTGGGTTTCTTTAGAGGAGAATCGTTCGAAAATGTTTTTCATTCGGTGTTCGATTTATCCATGAGAATTATCGACACCATTTGCAATTTGCTCGCGCCGCCGCACAAAAAAACTTCATTTCAATTGCAAACTGTCGCAAAACCGTTACGTTGCACTCTCAATCAACATTTGTCGAATGTTTCGGTTTCCGGTTGAACTCAATTAAAAGGAGATTCGCCCATGATCGATTTCGATTCCCCCCTCAATGATTCACTCCGCATCGCCACGGAACGCTTCAGAAAAGCCGACGGCGACCTGCGCGAACTTGTCGCGGCCGTTGGCAAGTCGCTTTCCGCCGCATCCGCGGAGGCGCTTTTTCTTGACGTTCAATGCAGCGACCGCCCGGATGGAACCATTTACAAATTGGTGGTCGAGCACAAAGCTTCGAAAAAGCAGGAATGCTATGTGCCGAGCTTCGAGCGCGACGTGGCCGATTTTCTGATTCCGGCAAAAGGTTATCCGATTGAATACGGCGAATACAATGAAGGTGCTTATCAATTCGAGAGCGCCGGCAAACTCGAAAATCGAGCCGCGTTGGACGCGCATTTCCTGGGCCTCGTTTCCAATTCCGAATCGCCCTTGATGCTTCGCGCCGCCAAGCTGATCGTGCGCCCCGACGAACCGGACGAAATCAACATTCCGTTTTAGCGCGCGACAATATCGGCAACGCAAACGTTCAGGCGGGACGCCTGCACCACGGGGCTAGTGCTTCGTCTCGCCACTGGCGCTGGCTTGCGCGATTGGCAAATCGCCTTGGCCCAGCTTGCGGTGAAACAATTCAAGCACCAGCGTGACGCACAGATGCGCGAGGGCCGGATCGTAGCGATAGCCTTCGTCGCGCAGAAACGCGTGCTGGCCGTTGAACTCGTGCCAGGTGAAACTCGCGTTGGCTTCGTGCAGCGCGTTGTAAATCAGCGCGCGGCCTTCGGGCGGAACGTGCGGGTCCTGGCGGCCCCAGATCATCAGCATCTCGGCTTTGAGTTCGCTCACGCGATCGAGCGTGTTGTCCTTCATGCCCAGCCCGAGGCTGCGCTTGTGAATGTCCGTCGCGTAGAAGCACACTCCGGCGAGCACTTCGGGGTTCATGCTGCATCGAAACGAGAGATGCCCGCCGATGCAAATTCCAATTGAGCCGAGTTTGCCGGTGCAATACGGCAGCGATTTCAAATGCGCGAGCACCGCGCGCGCGTCGGCGTCGTACGACGAAAGTTCCTTCGCGACTTTGTCGGCGTTGCCCTTGTCGGCGCCGGCGGCATCGTAGGGAATCACACAGCCGATAGGCTCAAGCTCATGAAAAATCTCCGGCACCGCGACGACGTAGCCGTGCCCGGCCAGCATCGCCGCCGTGCGCCGGATCGGACCGGTGACTTGGAAGATTTCGGAGAAGAGCACCAATCCCGGATATTTCCCTGGCGCAATCGGACGGAAAATGTGCGTGCGCATCGCCCCTTTGGGCGTGGCCAAATCTATGTATTCAGAATCTTTGATAACCATTGATTACCCTTCGCAGTCCTGATCCCCGAACCTGATTTTTCATTTTGAATTTTGAATTTTGAATTCATTCCACATCGCTCTCCGCCACGATCTTCCGATACACTTCCCGCGCATGATCGTACGCTTTAACGGCGTCGTCATGCTCCGCGGGTGCAATGAATTTCTCCTTCTGCGACCAGCATTGATCGACGCCCTTCAAACACCATTCCGCGCTGCGCTTGCTGGCACGGATGGGTTTGTCGCCGACGAGCACGAAGATTGGATTGGTGTGCGACGACGGCAAAATTCGCAGCGCCACCCAACTGCTGCGCTCGATCTTCACGTCGAAGTCGATCTCCTGCATTTTGCCGTCGGCCACGATCGTTTTCTTGGCGACCGGATAGCCGTTCACGATGACTTCGACCGGCACTTCGCGCGATTGGCCGATGCGCGCGCGTTCTAAATTCCAATACGGTTTTTCCGTAAACGGCTTGGCGCGGATGCTCTCGTCGGATTTTTCGTTGAGCAGCGCGGCGACTTTTGCGCTGAGTTTGATTGTGGCCGGCTGCGCGAGTTTCAGTTCGCTTTCGTTTTCGCCTACCGCCGTTGAATCCGCTTTGAAATCGATCAGATGGCTGAATCCGTCGCTGACATAATTGCGCCCATTGCGGATGCCTTCACACCAATCGGCATAGGTGAGTTTGCCGTCGAGCTTCACATACGAGCGCCCCAAGCCGACGCGCTCGCCATAAATGCACGGAAAATCGGTTTCGCCGCTGGCGCGCGTGCGGAAGCCGCAGTTGAGCGTGTGGTACCACATGTTGAGTTCCCACACGTACGGCGTGTCCACGGTGGACATGAAATCCACGGCGGGAATAAAATTGCCATCGGGGCCGGGAACCAAATGCGTCACGTCCACGATGTACTCGTTGGCGCCGATGCCATCGTAAGGTGGAATCTGATAAGTCGGCAGCGTCGTGCCGTCCTGTTTCAAGCCCCAACCCGAATGCGCGGGGCCGACGACCGCGCCTTGCTTCTTCGCCCAGCGCAGCGTGTTGAGGCAGAGTGTCGGCCAATGCTTGTCGGACGTGCCGCCGGGATACATTTGATTTTTCAAGCGCAGCAGGCACAGATGCCCGGACTGATGCGAGCCGAAGCCGGAGACTTCAATGTCGTAGCGCAGCAGATACGGGTACTTCGAAACTTTGTCGTCTTCGCCGGTGAAAAATTGTTTCTGATAATCGAAGCACGGCCCCCACGTCAGATTGCAGCCGACCTTTAAGTCCTCGCCGAGGCAATGCCGCATCATGTCCGGCGCATGGACGCCTTCGCTGGGCTTGGTGTAATGCGCGCAGCCGGCAGCGTGGATGTGGTGATCGCCGGACCACCAGCCCAGCTTGGACGGGTCGATCCAGCGTTCAAGTTTCGCCGTCAGCGTTTGCGGGCCGTTGACGGTGAGCGTCCGCGTGTGCGCGACGTATTCGGGCCCGCGCGTGATTTCGACGCTGTACGTGCCATCGGGAAGCTTCAGCACTTCGCCGTCCTCGCGGTATATTTGCGGATGAAACGCGAAATCCGGCGCGAGGCGCTTGGCCTGCGATGGATATACGCGGTTCTGCTTGTCGCGGATCGTGAAGCGCGCGGTCGCGGGCTGGCCGATTTCATCGAGCACATGCAGCGTCACGTCGCGCGCGGGAACGCTCGTGAAGAGAATATCAATCGTGTCGCGGAAACCCAAATCCTGCGTGCCCTGCCCGACGTTGAAGCCCAAACGCGCTTCGCGCTTGCCGGCGTCGCGGCTGTACAATTGGATGATGCGGTATTCGAGCGCCAGGCCAGTGAGATTTTTCGTCAGCGGCTGCGCTGAATAAAGTTGTCCGTCGAACCAGAGATCCGCGAGTTGGTTTTGCGGCGAGTTGGCCATCGGCCTCGCATTTGGGCTGCTCACTTGCAGTTGAGCCGTAACGCCGGCATCGTTTTGAACTTTCAGCAGAAACTGCCGCCAGCCCTGTTCGACCAATTGCGGCGCGGCGGGTCCGGGTGCAACTTTCACGCGCGATTCAGGATTGATGTTGACGCCGACGAGACAGAGCGAATCGAAGGCGTCTTGAATCGCTTTGACCAGCGCTGGGCCGTCGCCTTTGTCCGCCGCCGTTTGCAGCGATGCTTTCGTTTCGGCGCTGATGGGATTGCCCAAATAATCGAGCGCCTCCATCACGCGCCGCGCCTGCGCCCAGAGCGGTTGGGCGTCCACGTCTTTGACGAACGGCAAATCGGCGCCGCGCGCGGGTGCAATAACGGAGAGCGCAAACAACACAATCGAACAAAAAGCGGCTTTCATGGCGTCGTCCTCGGCAAACATAGGAGTCTAAACCGATTTTGCCACAAACGAGTGTGAAACTTCGTCGCGCTAGAGTTGCGAGTACACCGTGGGCGTGAGGATCGAGTTGTTGATCGCGCGGATGATGGATTTGTCGGAGTATTCCGGCATCGAAATCATTTTGTGGAAGTCGGGGTCTTTGACGAAGGCGCCCCACGCCTTTTTTTGCGCCGGTTCGTCGTCGAAAGCGAGCATGTACGTCAGATTCGGCCGCTTCGTGCCGATGAGGCATTCGCTGAAGAAAACGGGGTTGCAGCCGGCGCGTTTGAAGGCGTCCATTTCGCCTTTGTGAAACATTTCGATTTTCTTTTTGCCGGTCGCTTCGCTGGGGCTTTCGTATGTGCGCAGTTGAAAAATGCGCGGCTTTTTGTCTTTGGTTTGCGGCGGCGGAATGAGTTTGGGCCAGCCTTCGAAAGCTTGCAGCAGCGAGCTTTCGATGCGTTCGTACGGCGGGTTGGCTTTGTCGGCGGTGAGCAGCGCGGCTCCGGCTTTGTTGTGCTCGGCGTCGGACATGAGGCCGTCGGCGGCTTTCAGCCAGCCATCGAGCGACGGGAAGGCCGCGAGCACATACAGCGGAGTGTTGGGGCGCGGATCGGCGAAGACGCCGATTGGATTGGCGCCGAAACGGTTCATCGCGGGGATGAAAGCTTTTTCGAGATACTCGTCCACGAGTTTGCGCTGTGCCTCGTCTTTGAGCGTGTATGCGCGCAATTCGTAAAATTCGCGCGCGGCGGATTTGTCGTCGGCGCGGATGGCGGCGGCGGAGAGTGTGGCGAGGGCGGCGGATTGGAAGAAGGTGCGGCGACGCATAAGAATGGTTCCAAGGTTTCAAGGTTTCTCAGTTTCATACACCGGCGCTTCAAGTGAAGCATTTTCGTTTTTAGAACGATCAACGGCGTAATAGGGCCAATAGGCCCTATAGGGCCTATTGGACGAACTGCTGTTCACTGCGATTTCGGAAGGCGCCCACTTTCGACCGAAACGATTGTTAGGGCCCTTTGACGAGGATTAGAAAGTCCCGCTCACGGGATTCGCGGCGGGAGTGGCCTTGCCGGTGGTCTTCGAGAACACGGGCATGGCGGGGTCGCCGAAGAGGGATTCAGTAAGTCCCAAATCGGCATTGAACGGAGTGCTGGCATTGTTTAGCGCCGATGATTGCGCCTGCATCAACGCGATGCCCCAACGCTGCCCGCCGTGATTCGCGTTCTTCAACAATTGAGCTATGAACGCGGTCGTGGCGTCCGGGTTCATGTAGGTCGATGTGCCAATGCTTGCGCTTAGGCCGCCTTGCGGCTGCGTCAGCGCTTGAATCGCAATGCTGTGGTAGCCGGCGATATTCTTGGCCATCCAGTGGGCGGTGCAGGTGCCTTGCAGGAAGACGGCGCTGCCGCTCCATTCCTGGACGGTGTTCACGTTCAGGATATCCGGCGTGTTTTTACCGAGGCGGATGGCGTTGCCGTGGCCCAGGAAGAGAATCCAATCCGCGCCGCCGTTTGCGGCGTCGTTCATCGCAGCGGTGACTTCGGGCGAAGTTGCGACGGTGGATTGCAGATAATTCCGCTGCCAGTCGAGATCGGGATTGGCTTGCGCGAGCGAATCGGCGTCATTCGCGAAGTTGCTGACAGTTGGGTCGGTTGCGTCGGCTACCGCGTGAACGCGCACACCGGAACTTGGCGCGCCTTTGTAATTGAGGATGTGCTGGACGGCGACGCTGAGTTCATTCGCGTCGTTCACCGGCAAGCGGCCAACGGCAACTTCGGGATAGCCGCGGCCGAGATCGCCGAATTTCGAATCGCTTGTGGCTTGCGACCAGAAGGTGGTGGAGACGAGGAAGGTCGGGCAGAGCGGATCGACGTTCATGCCTTCATAATTGTGGTAATCGTAGGTCGTGCGGCCGACGAGCAGGAGGTACTGCGGACGCGTGGATTGCACGGCTTTCTGAATGCCGCTGGGGCCGTAGCGACCGTAGTTGTAGTAATCGAAGAGTTGTTC
>DATGGK010000208.1:0-21510 GCA_035308565.1 Planctomycetota bacterium
GTAAAACGGCGCTTTTTGTCCGGCTCTTCGTTGCGAACTTCAAGCGTTATCTCCTTCGGATAGCGCATGAAGTTCGCGCCTCGATCCGAACAAAAATCGCTCGTTTTCCGCTCGCACCCACTTTTTAAACACCCTCTTAGAGCCTATTTCAGCAGACTTCGCAGGACGGGCTTCCCAGCCCGTCCCGCATTCGAAGCGCAATGTAGGACGGGCTAGGAAGCCCGTCCTACTGAAATACGCTCTTAAGCGTATCGCCGGAGACGCGCTCTACTTCACGTCAACCGCCGCGAGCATCAATCCCTCCGCGGAGAGAATCAGCGTTTCGGGATCGATGGGTTTGGGGAGATGGACCTGGAAGCCCGCGGCGAGCGCGGCGCTGGAGTCTTCTTCGCGCGCGTAAGCGGTGAGCGCGATGGCGGGAATTTTTGCGTTGGGGCCGGGGTTGCCGCGGATTTTACGCATCAGGCCGTAACCGTCCTCGTCGGCCATGCCGATGTCGCTGATCATCAAATCGGGATTGCCGCGCTCAAGCTGCTGCAATGCTTCGTGCGCCGAAGCCGCGGCCACCACCTGCGCGCCGCGCCGCTCGAAGAGTTTGGAGAGCAGATCGCGCGTGTCCGGTTCGTCGTCAACGACTAGAATGGTGAGGCCTTTGAGTTTGTCGTCCGCGGCCAGATTTCCGTTTTGCGCCGCCGTCGTGTCGTCTCCGTCTCCGGCTTCCTTGGGGTCGCGGCTCGTGTCGTCTCCGGCACCGCCGGTTTTGTCCACTTTTAGCACATCGGTGCCGCGGCGTTCGAAGACGGGCAACGTGACAGTGAAGGTAGAGCCTTTTTCCGGGCCGGGGCTGTCGGCGTGCACGGTGCCGCCGTGCAGTTCGACGAGATGGCGGACGATGGCCAGGCCGATGCCGAGGCCGCCGTAGGCGCGAGTCGTGGAACTGTCGGCTTGCCGGAAGCGATCGAAGACGAAGGGCAGGAACTTGGAGTCGATGCCGCGTCCCGTGTCGCTGACTTCGACCACGATTTTTCCACCGGAACGGAAGGCATGCACGCCGATGCAGCCTTCTTCGGGAGTGAACTTGATCGCGTTGGAGAGCAAATTCCAGAGCACCTGCTGAAGCCGTTCGGCGTCCCCTGGCAGGATCATGTTTTCGGAGGACACATTGGGAGCCACTTTGATGCGTTTTGCGGCGGCGGCGGGGCGGAGCGATTCGATGCTGGCACTAATCAGCGCGCCGAGATTCACGGGCGCAATGTTCAAGCGCAATTTGCCCGTGATGATGCGCGACACATCCAGCAAGTCTTCGATCAGCTTGGCTTGCGTTTTGGCGTTGCGTTCAATGATATCGATCGCGTGCTTGCGCTCCTTGGCTTCCATGTTGTTGTCTTGCAACATGCGGGTCCAGCCGAGGATCGGGGTGAGCGGCGTGCGCAATTCGTGGGAGAGCACCGCGAGGAAATCGTCCTTCATGCGGTTGGCAAGCTGCGCCTCCTTATAGAGGCGCGCGTTGTCGATGGCGACGGCGGCGCGGCGGCCAAGGTCTTCGCCGAGCGTCAGGTCGCGGTGGGTCAGGTGCCGGCCGGATTCGGTGATGATGAACTTGAGCGCGCCCAGCGTGCGTTCGCGCGCGCGCAGCGGCACAATCATGTAGGAGCGCACACGCGGCATGCCCAGTTTGCCCAGGCGCTGTTCAAGCGCCGCCACGGCGCCAGTTTCGTCTTCGGCGACGTCGTGGATGAGCATGGAGACGCCGGTGCGGATGACTTTGAAAACGGGGTCCGAAGCCGCATAGGGCGTGCCTACTTGCGACATGTCCGCGCCTTCGGGCATGGGCGCCACGGCCAGGCACTGCAAACTGCCGTCTTCCTTGACGATGTTGACCGTGCACCAATCGCACAGTTCGGGCACGGTCAATTGGGCGACGCGCTTGACCCGGTCTTCGTACTCAAAGGACGACGAAAGCAATTGGCTGGCGTTGGACAAAAACGCCGCGCGGCGTTCGCCGTCTTCGGCGGCGGAACGGGCGGCTTCGGCGGCCACGCGCGCCATCTGTTCCTGCATGAGCTGCACGCGCTCGTCGGCGCGCAGTTTGACTTCCTCGGATTTGCGGAAGAGATCGACGAAGACCGAGACTTTGGCGCGCAGGATTTCGGGGATCACCGGCGCGAGGATGTAATCGACGGCGCCGAGCGTGTAGGCGCGCTGGCGGTGCGTGTCGGCGTCGTAGTAAGAGGTGATGAAAATGATCGGCGTGCGTTCGGACGTTTCGCGCTTGCGGATCATTTCGGCGGTTTCGAAGCCGTCCATCACGGGCATGTTGACGTCGAGCAGAATGACGGCGAAGCTTTGATTCATCAGACAGCGCAACGCGTCGCGCCCGGAATGGACGCACACGACGTCGCCCAACTCGTCAACGATCGTGCCCAACGATTTGGCCTTGTCAGGCTTGTCATCGACGATCAGGATGCGGACCCTGTCTTTGTAATCCATGCTGTGCCTCAACTTCCACTCCATTTCTATCGGACGGCTAGTACTCATTCAAGATTCAAAGTTCAAGCTCCAACGTCGATTTTCCTTGAACCTTGAATTTTTGAACCTTGAATCTATTTCAGCGGTACAGCAAGACGCGCAGCAGGGAGAACAACTGTTCGGTGTCCACCGGTTTGGCCAGGTAATCGGTGGCGCCCGCCTCGATGCACTTTTCGCGATCTCCCTTCATCGCTTTCGCGGTGACGGCGATGATCGGCAAGGATTTGAATTTGTCCATCTTGCGGATTTCGCGGATCGTGTCGTAGCCGTCCATGGCCGGCATCATGATGTCCATCAAGACCACGTCGATCTCCGGCGACTTCTCAATCATGTCGATCGCTTCGCGGCCGGTTTCGGCGGTGAGCACGGTCATCTTCTGGCGTTCGAGCACGCTCATCATGGCGAAGATGTTGCGGATGTCGTCGTCCACGACCAGCACGCGTTTTCCGGCGAGGGCGGAGTTGGATTGCTGATGCTTCTGGAAAACGCCGCGCACGGCTTCGGGCAGCTTGGATGTCTCCAGATGCAGGAACAAAGCCGCTTCCATGATCAGGCGTTCCATGTTGTTGACGTGGCGCACGGCGGCGATGCGGAAGAGGCGTTCGAGGCGGCCGCGTTCATCGTCGTTGAGCAGGCGGATGGTGTTGAAGACGATCGGGATTTCGCGCAGGCGCGGTTCGGCGGCGACCGCGTCCAGCCAATCCACGCCGCTCATGTCCGTCAGTTCCTGGCCGGCGATGACGCAATCGAAGGAGCGGTCCATGAGCGCGGCCAGAGCCTCTTTGCCCGACGGGACGCTGGCGATTCGCACGTCGAGCGATTGGATCAGGTCCGCGATGCTCTTGCGGAAACCTTCGTCCTTTTCGACGATCAACAGGTTGCGTGCGGGCTGATTGACGAAGCGCTTGATGGCGTTGATCGCCTGTTCGAGCGGCTCGCGCGTCTTCACGGGCTTGTTCAAGTAGCCCATCGCCCCCTGCGACAGGCCGCGCACGCGCTCGTCGGAGGCTGAGATGACGTAGACGGGGATGTGGCGCGTATCGAGGTCGTTCTTGAGGCGGTCGAGCACGCGCCAGCCGTCCATGTCGGGGAGGCGGATGTCGAGCGTGACGGCGTTGGGCTTGTATTCGCGCGCCAGCGCCACGGCGACGGCGCCGTGCGAGGTGGCGATGCCCTTGAAGCCGCTTTCGCGGGCGAGATCCAGGAGGATTCGCGCGAAGCCGAGGTCGTTGTCCACGATCAGCAGCACGCGGTCGCCGGGCTTGATGTTGCCGCGGTCGTCGCCGATCTCATTGGTGAAAACGGTGGGCAGCGCCACTTCCGCGACGGCGGGGATTTCATATTGCGTTTGCGATTTCTTCGCGGCTTCCTCCTGCTGCTCCATGATCAGCGTGGGCGCGGCCTGTTTGCGCGCAACTTTCGGCGGGATGTAGGAGACAGGCAGGTACAGCGTGAAGGTGCTGCCGCGACCCGGCACGCTGGCGAGTTTAATTTCGCCGCCGAGCATGCGCGAAATTTCGCGGCTGATCGCCAGGCCCAATCCGGTGCCGCCGTACTTGCGGCTGGTCGAACCGTCCGCTTGCTGGAAGGCTTCGAAGATGATCTGTTGCTTGTCGGGATGAATGCCGATGCCGGTGTCGCTGACGGAGAACGCGATGACCTGCTTGGAGCGGTTGAGCGTCTCGACTTCGGGGCTCCAGCCGTCGTGCACGGTCTTGATGTCCAGCGCGACCGTGCCGTCTTCGGTGAACTTGAAGGCGTTCGAAAGCAGATTCTTGAGGACTTGCTGCAAGCGCTTGGCGTCCGTGTGCATGTTGGGCGGCAGGCCTTTGTGCAATGCCAACGCGAAGGTGAGGCCCTTGTTTTCGGCGACATGGCGGAAGGTGCGGTCCACGTAATCCTGCAAATCGCCCAGCGCCAGTTCGCTCGGTTCGACGGTCACGGTTCCAGATTCGATCTTGGACAAATCGAGGATGTCGTTGATCAGCGCGAGCAAGTCGTTGCCGGACGCGTGAATGGTTTTGGCGAAATCGACCTGCTTAACGCTGAGGTTGCCGTCCTGATTCTTGTAAAGCTGATCGGAGAGGATCAGCAGCGAATTCAGCGGCGTGCGCAGTTCGTGCGACATGTTCGCGAGGAACTCGGACTTGTATTTCGAGGTGAGCGCAAGCTGCTTGGCTTTTTCTTCGAGCGCGGAGCGGGCCTGCTCGACTTCGATGTTCTTGCGTTCGACTTCCTGATTTTGATCGGCCAGCAGGCGCGCTTTGACTTCCAGTTCCTGATTGGTCTTCTGCAATTCTTCCTGGCGGCTTTGCAACTGTTTGGCGAGCGACTGAGACTGTTCGAGCAAATCTTCGGTGCGCATGTTCGCTTCGATCGTGTTGAGCACGATGCCGATAGATTCCATGAGCTGGTCGAGGAAGACTTGATGCGTGGGGCTGAAGCGTTCGAGCGAGGCCAGTTCCATCACGCCTTTGACTTCGCCTTCGAAGAGCACCGGCAGGATCAGGATGTTGGCGGGGGAAGTCTTTCCGAGGCTCGACGAGACTTTGACGTAATTGTCAGGCACATGCGAGAGGACGGTCTTCTGTTTGTCCTTCGCGCACTGGCCGACAAGACCTTGGCCGAGATTGAGCTTTTCGACGTTGTCGGTGTCTTCGGTCGCATAGCTGGCGAGCAGTTTCAGATATGAAATTTCCATATCGATGTCGTCTTTGCTGTGTTCCAGCGTGTACAACATGCCATGCTGCGCGCTGACCACGGGCGCCAGTTCGCCGAGGATCAAATTGCCGACGGCCACGCGGTCCTTCTGGCCTTGCAACATGCGGGAGAATTTCGCGAGGTTGGTCTTGAGCCAGTCCTGCTCTTTGTTGGTGAGCGTGGTCTCCTTCAGGTTGCGGATCATTTCGTTGATGTTGTCTTTGAGCGCGGCGACTTCGCCCTGCGCTTCGACTTTGATCGAGCGGGTCAAATCGCCCTTGGTCACGGCGGTGGCGACGTCGGCGATGGCGCGCACTTGCGTGGTCAAGTTTCCGGCAAGCTGATTGACGTTGTCGGTCAAGTCCTTCCATGTGCCGGATGCGCCGGGGACGGAGGCCTGGCCACCCAGTTTTCCTTCGACGCCGACTTCGCGCGCCACGGTCGTGACTTGATCGGCGAAGGTCGCCAGCGTTTCGGTCATGCCGTTGATCGTGTCGGCCAGTTCGGCGATTTCGCCTTTCGCTTCCACGGTCAGCTTCTGCTTCAAATCGCCGCGCGCCACGGCGGTCACGACGCGCGCGATGCCGCGGACTTGCGAGGTCAAATTACCGGCCATGAAGTTCACGTTGTCGGTCAAATCCTTCCACGTGCCGGAGACGCCTTTCACTTCGGCTTGGCCGCCGAGGATGCCCTCGGTGCCGACTTCGCGCGCGACGCGAGTCACTTCCGATGCGAACGAACCCAACTGATCGACCAGCGTGTTGATCGTGTTCTTCATCTCGAGGATTTCGCCCTTCACGTCCACGGTGATCTTGCGGGACAAATCGCCGTTGGCGATGGCGGTGGTCACTTGGGCGATGTTACGCACCTGATCGGTGAGGTTTCCGGCCATGAAGTTCACATTGTCGGTGAGTTCCTTCCACGTGCCGGCCACGCCTTGCACGGTCGCCTGTCCACCGAGCTTTCCTTCGGTGCCGACTTCGCGCGCCACGCGGGTCACTTCGGAGGCGAAGGAACGCAACTGGTCCACCATCGTGTTGATGGTGTCTTTGAGCTGCAGGATTTCGCCTTTCACGTCCACGGTGATCTTCTTGGACAAGTCGCCGGAGGCCACGGCTTTGGTCACGTCGGCGATGTTACGGACTTGGCTGGTCAAATTACCGGCCATGAAGTTCACGTTGTCGGTCAGATCTTTCCACGTGCCGGCGACGCCTTTCACGTCGGCCTGCCCGCCGAGTTTTCCTTCGGTGCCGACTTCGCGGGCCACGCGCGTCACTTCGGCGGCGAAGGAGCCAAGCTGATCGACGAGCGTGTTGATGGTGTTCTTCATCTCGAGGATTTCGCCCTTCACGTCCACGGTGATCTTCTTGGACAAGTCGCCGTTGGCGATGGCGGTGGTCACCTGCGCGATGTTGCGGACCTGGCCGGTGAGATTTCCGGCCATGAAATTCACTTTGTCGGTCAAATCTTTCCACGTGCCGGCGACGCCGCGCACTTCGGCCTGCCCACCGAGTTTTCCTTCGGTGCCGACTTCGCGGGCCACGCGGGTCACTTCTGAGGCGAACGAATTCAATTGGTCCACCATGGTGTTGATGGTGTTCTTCAATTCGAGGATTTCGCCCTTCACGTTTACGGTGATCTTTTTCGACAAGTCGCCATTGGCGACGGCGGTGGTCACGTCGGCGATGTTGCGGACTTGCGCGGTCAAATTGCCGGCCATCGAATTCACCGAATCGGTCAAGTCCTTCCACGTTCCGGCGACGCCTTCGACTTCGGCCTGCCCGCCCAGCTTTCCTTCGGTTCCCACTTCGCGGGCCACGCGCGTCACTTCCGATGCGAAGGAGGAAAGCTGGTCCACCATGGTATTGACGGTGTTCTTCAGTTCGAGGATTTCGCCTTTGACATCCACGGAGATCTTCTTGGACAAGTCGCCGTTCGCCACGGCCTTGGTCACCTGCGCGATGTTGCGGACTTGGCTGGTCAAATTACCGGCCATGAAGTTCACGTTGTCGGTCAAATCTTTCCAGGTGCCGGCCACGCCTTTCACTTCGGCTTGTCCGCCGAGGATGCCTTCGGTCCCGACTTCGCGCGCGACGCGGGTCACTTCGGAAGCGAACGACGAAAGCTGATCGACCAGCGTGTTGATCGTGTTCTTCATCTCGAGGATTTCGCCCTTCACGTCCACGGTGATCTTCTTGGACAAGTCGCCGTTGGCGATGGCGGTGGTCACTTGCGCGATGTTGCGGACCTGGCTGGTCAAGTTACCGGCCATGAAGTTCACGTTGTCGGTCAAATCTTTCCACGTGCCGGAGACGCCTTTCACGTCGGCCTGTCCGCCGAGTTTTCCTTCGGTGCCGACTTCGCGGGCGACGCGGGTCACTTCGGCCGCGAACGAACGCAATTGGTCCACCATGGTGTTGATGGTGTTCTTCAACTCGAGGATTTCGCCTTTCACGTCCACGGTGATCTTCTTGGACAAGTCGCCCGTGGCCACGGCGGTGGTCACGTCGGCGATGTTGCGGACTTGCGCGGTCAAATTGCGCGCCATGGAATTCACGGAGTCGGTCAAGTCTTTCCACGTGCCGGCGACGCCTTTCACTTCGGCCTGCCCGCCGAGGATGCCTTCGGTGCCGACTTCGCGGGCCACGCGGGTCACTTCGGAGGAGAACGAGGAAAGCTGGTCCACCATGGTGTTGACGGTGGTTTTCAAATCGAGGATTTCGCCCTTCACGTCCACGGTGATTTTCTTGGTCAAATCGCCATTCGCCACGGCCGTCGTCACTTGAGCGATGTTGCGGACTTGGGAGGTCAAATTGCCGGCCATGAAGTTCACGTTGTCGGTCAAATCTTTCCACGTGCCGGCGACGCCTTCCACGCGCGCCTGGCCGCCGAGCTTGCCTTCGGTGCCGACTTCGCGCGCCACGCGGGTCACTTCGGAGGCGAAGGAGCGAAGCTGATCCACCATGGTGTTGATGGTGGATTTCAGATCGAGGAATTCGCCTTTCACGTCCTCGGTGATCTTCTTGGTCAAATCGCCGTTGGCCACGGCGGTCGTCACCGTGGCGATGTTGCGGACTTGGCTGGTCAGGTTCGACGCCATCAAATTCACGTTGTCGGTCAAATCTTTCCACGTGCCGGCGACGCCTTCGACGCGCGCCTGCCCGCCGAGTTTTCCGTCGGTGCCGACTTCGCGCGCCACGCGGGTCACTTCGGCGGCGAACGAGCCAAGCTGGTCCACCATGGTGTTCACTGTCTTTGCAGTGCGCAGGAATTCGCCTTCCAGCGGGCGGCCTTCGACTTCGATCGCCATCGTTTGCGAGAGGTCGCCTTTGGCCACGGCGCCGATCACGCGCGCGGTTTCGCGCGTAGGCAGCACCAAGTCGCCGACGAGCGCGTTGACGGAGTGCATGGACGCCGCCCACGAGCCGCTGACGTGGCCGATGGAGGCGCGCTGGGTGATTTTGCCTTCTTTTCCGACCACGCGGCTCATGCGTTCAAGCTCGTTGGCCATGCGCTGGTTGAGTTCGATGACCTCGTTGAAGGTGTCTGCGATTTTGCCTTCGAGGCCGGTCCAGGACACGGGCAGACGGACGGAGAAGTTGCCTTTCTTTAATTCGACGAGTGCATTCAGCAGCGGTTCAAGGGAGTTTTTGCTGCTGTCGGTCAAGGGACTTTCGAGAGAGGCGCCGTTAGTCGTGCCGCGCCGCAGGGCACTGATTTGGATTTCCGAACTGCTGTTTCCGTTTGAGGGTGTGGGCGGGGGGGTCGTCACGCCGCTGGATTTATTGCGTTTTGAGGTTTTCATGCGTGCGACAGAGTCCAGAGTTTTCATCGTTTCCTCCTGAAAATAGCGACATAAATTTGTGCCGGGGCGGCGAATGAATGTTCACGAAAACCATGTAAACAGTTCGAAAGCAAAACGTTGAAAGCAACGGGCATACCAGCCTCTTGCTCGGCATGGTGCTTTTAGAACACACATTGTTTTCAGAGGGGAAACAGTCTCTTTTGTAATTTGAGTTGGCTTAATGAGTGCGAAATCGAGACGAAATGTCGTCGGCTTTGCCGAAATCGCGTCGAAAGTCTTAGAGGGAAATCAGCGCTGTGATATTTGATCCGATAATCTATGCGCGCGGGAAATGCGGGTCGAAGACGATCCAAAACGAGGGCGGCGGAATAATTGGCCTAAGCGTTGCGGTTTGGAAAGACCTAACCTGGGGTTCAACGCACGCCGAGTTCTTCGGCCCCCGCGAGCCTCTTCCTCGAAGTTCTCCCTCCTCGGCGCCGGGAAGCAACGCTTTCCGGCGCCTTTCTTTTTTGCGCTCGCAATGAATTTTATTTCGTCAATTCGCGGCCAGAAGGTCGGCGAAGCGCCGCGCCAATTACGACTCACGCAAAGGCGCGGAGGCGCAGAGCGAGGCGCAAAGAGTAGCGGGAAAATGGTGTGCCGGAGTCCCGTCGCACATTCCGAAAGTACGTCGAAACGAGTGCACTTCAAGTGCAGCAAATCAATCGGCATGACGGCGGAAAGTAATACCGTATATCTTGAATTTTCATGGACTTATGATTGCCCATGACCGCGCCAAAACTGCTTCGGCACAACGCTTGCCCCTCCATTAGTACAAAGTTTCGCTGTTCGTCGCGACGCAATTGCTTTTCAAATGAGAATTCTTAATCCGGATGGAGGTCAAGATGCGTTTCTTCAAATTCAGTATTCTGCTTTTCGCGGTAGCCGTTGCCGCATTCGCGTCGGAGGGCGTGGACGCAATCATTAAAATGCAGCAGAACGGCGTCAGCCAGCCGGTGCTGATGGCGTACGTTCAGAATTCGACGACGATGTACGATCCGAGCGCCGAGGAGATTGTGC
The DNA here is from genome assembly GCA_035308565.1 of Planctomycetota bacterium. Classification (GTDB taxonomy): domain Bacteria; phylum Planctomycetota; class SZUA-567; order H5-PLA8; family H5-PLA8; genus JANXLS01. The sequence goes on from DATGGK010000208.1 coordinate 10,094, forward strand.
AGCTTCAGGACGCGGGCGTACCGCCTCAAGTGATTTTGGCGATGATCGAACGCGGCAAAGAGTTGAGTACGGCGGCGAGCGGCAGCAACGTGCTGGCCACGAATCCGTCGGTGACGGACGTGAGCGCCGATGACGGCGTAGTCGCGCCGGCGCCGGACGATCAGAACGTGAGCTTTTTCTACGAAGCCTTGGCGCCGTACGGCGAATGGGTTTCAACGCAGGACTATGGCTGGTGCTGGCATCCGACGGGCGTGAGCATCGAAACGGACTGGCGGCCATACGCGAACGGCGGGCACTGGGTATGGACGGATTCCGGCTGGTACTGGGAATCGTCCTATCCGTGGGGCTGGGCGCCGTTCCATTATGGGCGCTGGTCGTATGACGATCGTTACCATTGGGTTTGGTCGCCGGATACGACGTGGGGGCCGGCTTGGGTAACGTGGCGCGCGTCGGACGATTTCTACGGCTGGGCGCCGCTGCCCTATGGTGTGGCGTTCGAGGCGGGCGTGGGCTTTAGTTTCCACAACCGGCACGTGGGCTTCGATTTTGATTTCGGGCTGACGGACCGCGATTTTGCCTTCGTGCCGGCGGCGGCGTTTTTGGAAGTGGACATTGGCCGGCGCATTGTGCCGCGCGCGGAAGCCACGACGGTTTTCCGCCAAACCTCAGTCGTGAAGAACAGTTACGTGGCGCAGGATCACCGCGTGTTTGACAGCGGCATCCCCAGCGATCGCGTGGCGGCGCGGACCGGCAAGCAGCTGGAGCAGGTGCGCATCGCCGATGCCAACATTGCCGCGGGCAAGCCTGTGAAAGGCGAAGTGCGGACGGGCAATACGCTGGCGGTGTTCCGTCCGAAACTGGCCAACACCGCGCCGGTCGATCCGCCGACGGTGATGCAGCGCTTGAGGGAGCGCACGGCGGAACGCGCGGAGCAATCCGTCCGCGAGCGGACGCAGCCACGGGCGAATGTTTCGACGATGTCCGAGGCGGATGCGCGGAAGCGCTTGCAGGACGAGATCAAGACGCGCCGCAATCAGAGCCTGAACGCGGATCGCGACGCCGCGCAGCGCAAAGCCGACGAGGAGAAGCGCCGCGCGGAAGGCGAACGCAAGGACTTCAAGGAAACCACGCCTGAAAAGGTAAAAGAGCAGGAGCGCCCGACGGATCAGCGCAGCGTGCAGCAGCGTGAGGCCGAACAGAAACGGCTGCAGCAACAGCGCGAGACGGAACAGCGCCAACAGTTGCAGGAGCGGCAGAACGAGCCGCGCAATCCGCAGGTGCGCGAGTCCGAGCAGCGCAACCAGTTGCAGGAACGCCAGACGGAACAGCGCAACTTGCAGCAGCAGCGCGCGGCGGAGCAGCAGCAGCAGTTGCAGGAGCGCCAGAATACGCAGCGCAATCAGCAGCAGGAGCGGGCGACGGAACAGCGCCAGACGGAGCAGGAGCGCGTTCAGCCGCCGGCGCGCGTGGAGCCGAAGAAGGACGAGCGGTAAGGGCAGGGGCCATCGCCATGCTTCGCCATCGCGCGAAGTGACATGAAAGGAGCAGTACCATGAAAGCAATTTTTTTAGTTCCACTCATTGCCTGCGCTCTTCTGAGCTATTCGGCACTGGGTGTCGAGGAGAAAACCACGAAGCCGGCCGGCGGGGACATCATTGCGGTGCTTGAAGCAGATGGTCATTACGGGACTTTGTTGAGGATGCTCGACGAAGCGCGCTTGACGGAGGACCTGCGCGGGCGCGGCCCGTTTACACTCTTCGCACCGACCGACCGGGCGATGCAGAAATTCGGCAACTTGCAGGCGCTGCGGAACGACCGCGAAGGCTTGCGCGCGGCGCTTAACAACCACATCGTCGAAGGCCGCTTCTCGCTGGCCGATCTGGGCGACCGCGACAAATTGATGATGCGCGGCGGTGAAACGTGGCCGCTGGCCAAAGACGGCGCGATGATTGGCGACGCAAAGATCACCGATTCCATCAGTGCGTCGAACGGGATCGTGCACGGCATTGACACGCTGCTGATGAAAAGCACCGGCGCCGCCGAAGTGAGCCGTGTGGAAGTGCGCGACGAAGGGCAGGTTGAACGCGGCTTGAAAGACGGCACCGATAAGACGTACGACGGATTGAAAACCGGCGCCCGGAAGATCAAGAACTTCTTCACGGGGAATTAGCGCGAACGCGCGCCTACGGTTTTTCAAAGAGCCGCCAATCACGTTTGATAAAGATTGGCGGCTCCGAAAGGAGAATTGAAATCATGACTACGCTAGAAGAAAAACCGCCTGTTTTGAAATTTGACGAAGTTAAACCGTTGAATCCGCAGGAAATCGCGGCGAGTGCGCGGGTGCTGATGTACTTCGCGCGTGCGGACGGATCGTTTTCGCCCGAAGAAAAAGAAGTGCTGCAGGAAAGTTTTCAAGGGATGACGCTGCCGGCGGGCGTGACGTTCGAAAGTTTGTACACGCCGGTGATCAACCTGGACGAAGAGCTGCGCAAGATCGCGTCCACCGAAGGCCGTGAGCGCACGTACAATGCGGCGTACAGCCTGGCGTACGCGGAAGGCCCGTGTCCTCCGGAAAAGGAGAAGCTGCTCGACCACATTCGCGAAGGCTTGCACATCGATGCCGATCGCGCGTCTCTCACGGGGCGGATTTACGCCGACGCGCGGGATTGGCTGGTGCCGGGGACGATCAATCCGATTGCCGATCCGTCGAAGCGAGAACAGGCCGTCAACGAATGCATTTTGCGGCTGTCGATCGTGACGGCGCTGGCCGGCGCGGTAGCGGTGCCGGTGTTGTCGGTGATCACCGACATGCTGGTCGTCTCGATTCAGGTGAAACTGGTGCGCGACATCGGGCAGTACTGGGGCCACAAAGTCGATCGCGAAGCGGCACGTTCGATCATCGCCAGCATTTTGGGTGCGGCCGGAATCCGCATCGCGGTGCACAGTTTAGTGAACTTGATTCCGTTCATGGGCATCGCGGTGGGCGCGGCGTCGTCGTTCATCACCACGTGGGCGGTGGGTAAAGTCGCGAATCAATATTTCGCCAGCGGCGGGCAGCTCGAATCCGAGGATTTGCGCAAGCTTTATCAGGAAGCGAAGCTTGAGGCGAAGACGGCTTACGAGAAGAGCAAGGACGCCGTGGCGAAAGTGGCCGGGAAGCGGGCCGAGGATAAGCATTAAATCGGCGGCCGTATTGGAAGCCATCCCCTCACCCCCCGGCTCCTCTCCCCCAAGGGGAAAAGGGAGAACGGCGGCGCTTCGCATCAGCAAAATCGCGTTTTTCGCTCGGTAAATATGGGCAAATTACGCGAATTTCATTCCCCGATTATTTCATTCATTGGACGACCAATTGCGAACCTCCCTGTTGGAGAGCCAGATCAGAAACGTGCAGGCGGGACGCCTGCACCACGAGATTAATTCAGGAGACCATCATGAGAATCTGCGTGACCCATTTTACGTTTTACCCGACACCGGGCAACGTTGAGTCGCATTTGCTGGAGTTGTGCGGCGCATTGGTGCGCGAAGGCCATGAGGTGCTCGCGTTGGTTGGGTCGCGCGAACGGAGCCCGGCGTTTGAAGAGATCGACGGCATTCAAGTTCATCGCGTGAATTGGTTGAATTTGGATCAGGTGCGCGACCGGAAGAAGAAGGCTGGTTATGCGCCGGCTGTGCTGTGGCCGGAATTGATGGACGAAATCCGGGAAAACTATCAGAGCTTTATCGGCATTCACGGCATCGACGTGGTTCACGCGCACAACTTCCATCATTTCGTTCCGGAATATGGGATGGCGTTGTCGCAGCTTCATGATGAGGGACAGCCCACGCTTCTGACCATTCACGAATTGTGGAACGATGTGTTGTGCGAGGAAATCTTGCAAAAGACCGCGTGGGACCAAGTGATCACGGTCAGCAAGCACGTCGCGGTCGGGATTCGGCTGCTGGCGCCGCATCTGGAAAATCTGCGCGTGCTGTATATGGGCGTCAACACGGAGTTGTTCTCGCCGGAGAATGGCGGGAAAGGCGCAGCGCATTGGGCCAGGGAATTGAAGCTCAAAGGGCGCCCGATGATTATGCATCCGGCGGCCATGCTGCCGATGAAGGGGGTCGTCTACAGCGTGCGCGCGCTGGAATTGATCTGCAATGAATTTCCGGACGCGCTGCTGCTCATTACGGACTCGCCGCACGTGCTTGTCGGAGCGGGTGAACTTGAAAACTACAAGGAAGAAGTGCGCGGCGAGATTAATTACCGCGGGCTGGAGAACAACGCGGTGTGCCGTTCGATCGAATACAAGCAATTGCCGGCGGTCTACGCGAATGCGTCGGTCGTGATTTATCCGACGATCGGCGAAGAACCGTTTGGGATCGCGCCGGTGCAGGCGATGGCGTGCGGCAAGCCCGTCGTGGTGACGCGCAGTGGCGGATTGGTGGAATCGGTGCTCGATGGGAAGACGGGGTTCATTGTCGATAAGCGCGACGAAAAAGCGCTGGCGGAGAGATGCCTGGCCTGCTTACGCGACAAGGAGTTGGCGCGGAAGATGGGCGAGGCTGGACGGAAGCACGTGCTGAAAAGCTTTGGGCGTGAGCGGATGGCGGCGGAAACAGCGGCGCTGTACGAGAACGCGATGAGCCGGAGCGTGCTGGTTTGAGGGGCAGGAGGTAGGAGTTAAGAGCTAGGAGATAGGAGAACGGCGGCGAACGCTTCGCGTTCTCGCTTGGCTCCTGGAAAGGAACGAGTCATGTTACACTGGGCATTGTGGTTCTTGATCGTTGCGCTCATTGCCGCGCTGCTGGGGTTTGGCGCGCTGGCGGGGACCGCGGCGGAAATTGCGAAGATACTTTTTGTGGTCTTCCTGGTGATATTTCTGGTTGGGATGATCACACGAAGGCCGCCGCGCGGGCTATAGGGCGCGCGGTGAATTGTTCGTAGTCCCGCCTTTAGGCGGAAGCGCCTTCCGCCTAAAGGCGGGACTACGAACTCTCATTGATACTCGCCGCACGTTCGGCGCGATTTTTGCGCGCGTATATAAATGCTTGTTGCTGCATTGTCGAAATGCCATACCATATCGAGTGACGGTCTTGCTCAAGTTTTCGTCGTGCTTGGTATAGGTGCGGCGCATTTTAACAAAACACAGGGTTTGAGCTATGGCCCCGTCACGGCGCGCGGAACCGGTTCCGTCCTTTTCGATGCGCGAACGATTTGCCTTGATCTTGGGCGTTGCGGCGCTCGCCTTCTTCGCGTTGTCGATCAGCAACGGTCCGCCTTTTGTCATCTTCGCCTGTATTTTCACGTTTGCCCTCATTTGTCTCATGGTCTATCAGCAGTTCAGCGATTTGCGCGCAGCCGCGTTGTCGCTGCACGAAAGCGAAGAGCGCTTGCGGCTGCTGATCAGCGAAGTGCAGGACTGCGCGATTTTCGGAGTCGCGCCCGATGGCAAAGTGACCACGTGGAATCAGGGCGCTGAGCGCGTGACGGGCTATGCCGAGCGGGAGATTTTGGGAAAGCCGTACTCGATGCTGCGCGCGCCGGAACCGGGAAAGACGGAATTTTCCGCGGAGGTCTTTGAGAAATCGCGGCGCGACGGGCGCTATCAGGAAGAGGCGTGGTATCAATCGAAGGACGGGCGGCGCTTCCTGGCGCTGACGGCGATCACGCCGCTGCTCAGCCCGCGCGGCGAACCGCGGGGTTTCAGCATCGTGATGTGCGACGTCACCACGCGCAAGCAAGCGGAACACGAATTGTTCGAAAGCTACCGGTTTATCGAACGCATCACGGACACGATTCCGGACATCGTCTACATTGGCGAGTTGGAAAAGCTGCGCAAGGTTTACATCAACGACGAAGCCTGTTCGATTTTGGGTTATTCGAAACAGGAACTGTCAGCGTTCGGCGATGAATTGTTCCTGCGCTTGCTGCATCCGGACGATCTCCCCAAGTTCGCGGACTTGCGCGAGCGCCTGAGAGGGCTGAAGGACGGCTATTCGCTTGAATTGGAATGCCGCATGAAGCACAACAGCGGAGACTGGCGCGTATTGAATTGCCGTACGGTGGTGTTTACGCGCGCGGCGGACGGGACGCCGACGCAGTGCCTGATCATCGCGCAGGACACCACGGCGCTCAAGCAGGCGCAGGAGAATGCCAAGCGCATCGAAAGCGCGGCGGCGGAACAGCAGCGTTTGGCGGTGTTGGGCGAATTCTCGGCAAGCGTGGCGCATGAATTCCGCAATCCGATGCAGGGCGTGATCAGTTGTATCGAGGAGTTGCGCAGCCAAATGGATGGAGACGAAACTTTGGCAACCACTGTCGGATTGCTGGAGGAAGGCGTGCAGCGCATGGACCGAATTTCGGCACGCCTGCTGAGATTGGCGCGCAGCCAGGAGAGCGAAAAAGTCCCGTACGATATTGCGCAATGCATCGAAGGCACGTGTGCGTTTGTGCGTTCGCGCGCGCAGCACGGCAAGATTGAATTGAAGACGCAGATCGAACCGAATCTGCCGCCGGTGCCGATGATGCCGGACCGCCTCTCCGAGGCGCTCTTGAATCTGCTGGGCAATGCGCTGGACGCGTGCCAGGAAAATGGGCGCATCACGTTGTCGGCGCTGCGCTGCACGACCGTGCCGGATATGCTGGAGTTGCGCGTGTCGGACACGGGCACCGGCATTCCCCCAAATGCGCGGGACCGCATTTTTGACATGTTCTTTTCGACCAAGCCGGCGGGGAAGGGGACGGGGTTGGGCATGGCAATTGTTAGGAGGAACATCGAAGCGCACGGCGGCACGATCGAACTTTTCGAGACCTCGTCGCGAGGAACGACGTTCCGCGCGCTGATTCCGCTTCGGTAGTTTCTTCATTTTAACCGGGGAAAAATCCGCATGAACCTGCGCATTCTGGTGGTCGATGACGAGAAGGTGAACCGGACCATACTGGCGCAGCGGCTCAACGCCGCCGGGCATTTGGCCGAAGCGCACGACAGCGCGCGGTCCGCTCTTCAAGCGATCGACAATGGAACTTGGGATGTTGTCCTGACCGATTTGTGCATGCCGGAAACCGACGGCATGGAATTCATGAAAGAGATCAAAGCGCGCTCGCCGGAAACGTCGGTGATCATCATGACGGCGTTTGGCAATGTGAAATCCGCGGTGGACGCGATGCAAGGCGGCGCGGCGGATTACCTGACCAAGCCGTTCAGCTTCGACGAACTGAAAGTGCGGCTGGAGAATCTGGCCGCGAACCGCGCGATGCGCCAGGAAGTCGTGGTGCTGCGCAAAAGCGTCGGGCCGCAGTTGGAATATTGCGGGATGGTGGGCGCGTCGCCGCAGATGCGGCGCATCTTCGAACTGGTCGAACGCTTCGCGGACAACCCGTCGAACATTCTGATCGAAGGCGAGACCGGCACCGGCAAGGAGCAGGTCGCGCGCGCGCTGCATGCGCGCAGTTCGAACGCGAAGGGCCCGTTCGTGGCGCTGGGCTGCGCCAACGTGCCGCGCGAACTGGTGGAGAGCGAATTGTTCGGCCACGAAGCCGGCGCGTTCACCGGCGCGACGCGGCGGCGCAAAGGGCGCGTGGAGATGGCCCACGGCGGGACGCTGTTCCTCGACGACGTGGACGACATGCCGATCGAAATGCAGGGCAAAGTGCTGCGGGTGATTCAGGAACATCAATTCGAGCGCGTGGGCGGCGAGCAGACGCTGAGTTCGGAGTGCCGAATCATCGCGGCGTCGAAGACGAGCCTGCAGGGGCTGGTGCAGCAGGGAAAATTCCGCGACGATTTGATGTACCGCCTGCGCGTGCTGGTGCTGCCGATTGCGGCGCTGCGCGAGCGGCGCGAGGACATTCTGCTGCTGGCGAAGCATTTCCTGAACGCGCTGGCCACGCAGCGCAACACGACGCCCAAGACGCTCTCGAGCGGCTGCTGCGAAACCCTGCTGGCGCACTCGTGGCCGGGGAACGTGCGCGAATTGCAGCACGCGATGGAATTCGCGGTGGCCATGTCCACGGGTAATGAAATTCAGCCGGCGGATCTGCCGCCTAATCTCCATCCCGTTGGAAATTCCGGCGCGGTCGCGAATCTCAATCATTTGAACCTTGATGTCGCAGACAGAATCGACATGCGCGAACAGATGGACAAGTTCGAGCAAGGCTTATTGCAATGGGCGCTGAAGAAAGCCAATGGGCATCAAGGCAAGGCTGCGGAATTACTGGGGATTCCGCGGACAACCTTGCAAAGCAAATTGAAAACGGTGGACCGCACAGCCGAAAAACCGGCGCACGAGGCTGAAAATGCAGGCAGTTTTGCCGAAACACCGGCATTGGTTGGGGCTGAAATCTAATCCCGGGTTTGAATTAAAAAAAAACCGGGCGGCTCTAAAAGCTGCCCTGATGAATCGATTTATGACAACCCTGACATCCAGCCCGCCCCAGATCATCTATTGGCATAACCGCTCCGCGGAGGCGAACTCTCTTGCCGACATGCTGCGGGCGGACACGCAGGATGGCCAGTTGAATCTGGTCGAAACCAGCGACCAATTCATGGCGGCGCTCAATGTGCCGCGCACTCAATTGATCATTACCCATGACCCGCACGTCAATATCGAGGTGCTGCAAGCCGTTCAGCGCCTTTGCCCGAACGCAATCTTGGTTCTGGCCTGCAACGATGAGACCCTGTTGTCGCCGGAATTGCGCGAGGCGGCGGCGCATTTGTTGAACATGCGCCAGCCGGAGAAATTGGCCCCGCAGGTCAAGAACGTGCTCAAGCAGTCGTCGCGCGTGTGGTCGATGAAGGACGCCGGTTCCCATTGCGCGACGGCGATGAGCCTGGTTCAGGATGCGGTCGTGGCGCAAAGCGACGATCACAGGATTTCGGCGTGGAACGCGGGCGCGCAGCGGCTCTTCGGTTGGACAGACGCCGAAGCGCTCGGTCGGGAATGCGGCGAATTGTTGACGATGGTCAGCGGTCCCAGCGACGCGGAAGTCAACGCCGCAGTCGAATCCGCGGGCGAATGGTCGGGCGAAGTCTCGTACCGTGCCAAGAACAACGAAATCCGGCGCGTCTTCGCGCGGCGAAAACCGCTGAAAACAAACGGCGCCGTCGTGGGCATGGTGGAAGTCTGTTCGGCCCTTCCGGCAGGTGAAACTGAAGCGCCACATGCGCAGACATTGTCCAAATTGCAGGCGCTGATGCACAGCGGCGTGCTGCTCGACGAAGCCTTGAACCGCGCCGCAAAACTGCTGGCGACGGCTGGGGCGTGCGTCATCGACGTGCAGAACGACGAAGAGGTGATCGAGCGCATGGCCTGCGTGGCGAGCCACCCGGCGCTCGCCGTCGTGGAGCAGCTCAAATCCGATGTGCCGATTTTTTCGAGCAATCGCGCGACCGCCGGCAATGTGCTGCAGAGCAGGAGCGCCAGAGTGCAATCGCCCGGACACAATCTCGCCGCTTATCTTGGCGTGATGAGCGCCGAGCACAAAGCTCAACTTGATTCGCTCACGGCCGCATCCGTGCTCTCCGCGCCGATCATTTATTTCGACAAAGCCATCGGCATCGTCACGCTGATTTCGGTGGCGCACGCATTCGACGAATCCGACGCGCAAAAGCTCATGCAGTCCGCGGCGGTTCTGGGCGGCGCCATCGAACGCGTGCGCTCCGAACAGCGCTTGCGCCACGCGCGCGACCAACTTCGTTCGGGGATGCATTACAAAGACGCCTTCCTCGGCACCGTCTCGCACGAACTGCGCACGCCGCTGCAAGCGATGCTGGGCTGGACGCATCTGCTGCGCGAAAACCAGATGTCGCCCGCGGACGTTGAACGCGCGCTCAATTCGCTCGAAGACAACATCAAAGCGCAGGGCAAGATCGTCAACGATCTGCTCGAGCTTTCGCGCATCAATTCCGGCAAGCTCGATCTGGCGGCGCAGCCGATTGAGTTGCGCTCTCTTTTAAGGCAGACGCTGCGCGCGTTTGAAATGCCGGCGGCGTCGAAAAAGATCAGCCTGTCGTTTGGCGGCGCCGATGACGCGCCGGTGTGGGTGAGCGCGGACGCGATGTGGCTGCAGCGCGCGTTTTGGAACGTGCTCTCGAACTCGGTCAAATTCACCCCCAACGGCGGCAGCGTTTCGATCGACATATCGAGCGACAACGCCTCCGCCTTTGTGCGCGTCGCCGACACGGGCATGGGCATCGAAGCGCGGCATCTCCCGCGCATCTTCGAGTCGTTTGGCCAGACCAGCCAGGGCACCACTCGCCTGCATCCCGGCCTGGGCGTCGGCTTGTCCATCGCGCGGCATGTGATCGAAGCGCACGGCGGAACGATCGAGGCTCATAGCGAGGGGCGCGACAAAGGCTCCGTGTTCACGGTGACGCTGCCGCTGTGCGCGCCGCATTTGCAAGAGGCGCAGCCGCAAGGGAGCGGCCAGCCGCAAGGGGGCGGCCCGCACGAATCCATCATCGAATCCGGCCGCGTGCGCATCGCCGCGAATCCCAATCTGCCGCTGGGGGGGATGCGCATTTTGCTGGTGGAGGACGAGCCGGACACGCGCGAATTGGTGCGCGTGACATTGGCGCAGGCCGGCGCGCAAGTGACCGAAGCGAGCCGCGCGCAAGCCGGCTTGGATGCGATGCGCGCGCAGCGCTTCGACCTGATCGTCTGCGACATCGGCATGCCGCACGAAGACGGCTTCTCGATGATCCGAAAAATCCGCGCGCTCCCGCCCGAACTCGGCGCGCGCACGCCCGCGCTGGCCCTGACCGCCTACGCCAGCCGCGAAGACCGCCTCAACGCGCTCCGCGCCGGCTTCCAGATGCACATGGCCAAGCCCGTGGACATGACCGAATTGCTGCTGGTCGTGAAGAGCATCGTGCCGCAGCAGTAGCATCCCGCGCTCATCGCTCACCCTTTCTTCCGCCCCGCCCGCCACGCAATCCACCTCTCGCACACGAACCACACCGCGAAAAGAATGGCGAGGGCGGTAACGACGTCAATTGTGGCCGCGAATGCGTCGTAATGCGAGAATCCTTGCGTTATGTTAAGAGTAAAGGCTCTAGCGGGCCATCCATAAAACCTGCACATATCGCCCGGTTGCATCTCCATGCTTGGCCCAACGGATTCCTCGTATGCGCATAGATTCCCCCAAATAATCCCCCCCGCCGCAAACATCAGCACCACCGCCGTGCTCAGATGCACTTGAAAGCGTTTGCGCCGGGGAGGATTCGTCATCACTATTCCCTTCGTCCGCACAAGCGGGCCTGAAAGGCCCATACAACTTAGCCCAGGGCGTAAGCCATTGGTATCTACACAAGTCAGACCTCATTTTCAGGTCCGAGAAGAATGGAAATTTGACGATGAAAAACGTGTTGACGAACTTGGCATCCCCCCGGCCGCAAGGAACTTCGCCTTGCGTTCAGGATAACACGTCTTTGCTG
>DATGGK010000209.1:0-7156 GCA_035308565.1 Planctomycetota bacterium
GACGAGCGCCCGATCCCAGGCCGGCGCGGGACTCTCTGCAGCCGCGCGCCCGTGGTGAACGCAAAGAGCCCTCCAAAGCCAAGACGGATTTGGAAGGAAAAGGGAGGTGTTGTCTTGACTTTGGTTTTCAGAGATGGCACATGTGGCACACGAACGGCGAACAAGCTGTTGGCGCGGATTATTTGAAGTTTTGGACGCGAACCGTCCGTTAGATTTCAGAACGAACTTCCGCCCCGCCTTCAATTTTGCATTTTGCATTTTGAATTTTGCATTCTGGTGTTCATCCTGTATTGAGTCCCCCATGCGCCCCATCTTTCTCACCGCGCTCCTCATCGCCTCCGCCGTTGCCGCCGAAGCGCCGCGCTATCCCTTCTGGGATGGCCGCGAATCCGTCGAGTCCTACGCGGCGCGCGTGAAATTGCCGGCGGCGAAGTCGTTCGATCTGGGAGGCGGCGTGACGCTCGACATGGTCCTGATCCCCGCCGGGCAATTTACGATGGGCACGCCCGCGCCGCCGCCGCCCGCCGTCACGCCCGCCGGCGCGTGGACGCTGCTCGCCATCGGCGGCGCGGGCGCGCTCGCGGCGCTGCTGGTGTTGATCGTGAAATGCATTCGCGCGCGCCGCTTCGCCTTTTCGCTGCGCTGGCTGCTGGCGATGAGCATGGCCTACGGCCTGTCCATCGGCGGTGTGGTGCGGATTCGCCAGGCGCGCGTGCACGCCGCGGAATACGCCAAGGCGCTGGAACTTTACGCGAAGATTCCGGAGAACGAAAAGCACGCGCATCTCGAAACGATCGAGGCGCCTTTTTACATGGGTAAATTTACCGTGACTCAAGCGCAATACGAGGCAGTGACGGGCACGAATCCGAGCGACTTCAAAGGACCGCAATTGCCGGTCGAGGCAGTTTCTTGGAACGATGCGACCGATTTCTGCGCGAAGTTCTCGACGAAACCGAAATCGCAACTCGGCGCGAATGTTTCCTTTCAATTGCCAACGGAAGCTCAATGGGAATTCGCCTGCCGCGTGGGAACAACCACCGCCTTCAATACCGGTGATACGATTTCGACGGACGAAGCGAATTTTTACGGCACTGAGGCAAGCCCGTATTTGCGCGGCACCGGCGTTTTTCGACGCACCACCACACCAGTCGGATCGTTCAAGCCCAATGCTTTTGGCCTTTACGACACGCACGGGAATGTCTGGCAATGGTGCCAAAATGCATACCGTGAGGACAACTCGATTAATGTCAAAACGAACGCGGACGAAGACGCGGCCCGTGTCGTGCGCGGCGGCTCCTGGCACAACGATCCGAGGCTCTGCCGCTCGGCCATCCGGTACGGGCTCGCTCCCGTCCATCGCTACTTAAACATCGGGTTTCGTGTGATTGTGCCGCTGGACTAATTTCGCTTTCCCCTTTTTTTCTTTGCGCGCGGAGGGGTGCTCGGCGTGAAACCATCGTGAGGGATGATTGCGAAAGCGTCGGTTGCAACCGGCACGGATTTGCGAACGGCTGCAAATCCGTGGCACCCGCGCTTCGCTTCGCGTTCGTCCGCCTGAAGGCGGAACTACAAACGGTCCGTGAAAATTCGCGCGCGATGCGCTACAATGCCGCCGCGCTAACACGATCCGCGTATCCAACGCTTTGCCGCGGGCGCGCTGTTTATAGGAACTGGAGTTTCGGATGGTGGTGAATTCAGGCGCGGAGCACGATCAAAACTTGCGCGAGCGCGCCTCCTGGATCGACCTCGCTCTTTTCGTGCTCGCCGCCGTTTTTATGCTCTGGGGCATCGGCAGCTATGGCCTCTACGAACCCCATGAAGCTCAATACGGCGGCGGCGCGACCGAAATGGTCCAGCGCGGCGATTGGGTCACGCCATACTTAAACGGCGAACGCGAAGTTAACAAACCGCCGCTCTTCTATTGGCTGATCGCGACGAGCTACTGGGCGCTGGCGCGTTTTGGCTTGCGCGTCGAATTCGTGCTGCGTCTCCCCTCCGCGCTGATCGCGCTCACCGGCATGGCTCTGGCTTGGCAGTGGGCGCGCGAAATCTGGAACCTGCGCGCCGGCCGTTTCGCCGCGCTGATGCTCGCCGTCGTCTCAGGCTGGTACATTTTCGCGCATCAATTGATGATCGACGAATTGGTCTCGGTGCTGATTCTGGCCAGCCTGTATTTCTTGTGGAAAGGCATCTGCAAACCCGCCGCGAAATGGCCGGTGATTCTCTTTTATATCTGCGTCGGGCTGGCCGTGCTGGCCAAAGCGCTGATCGGCCTGTTCTTCCCGCTGGCCATCGCCGGATTGTTCGTGCTGATCCGCCGCGATTGGGCCTTGATGCGCCGTTCGCGCCCGCTTCTGGGCCTCGTCATCATGGCCTGCGTGATCGGGCCGTGGGCTTATCTTTATGAAAAACACAATCCGGGCGCGCTCAACTACATCATCGTCAACGAACATTTCAAACGCGCGCTCGACACGCGCGAGCCGCACGACTATGGCCGCGTGCAGGTTACCGTTGCGGCGTTCCTAATGTTCACCGCAATCTGGACCAGCCCGTGGTGTCTGTTCCTGCCGCAAGTCGCCACATTTTCGATTGCGAATGCGTTCAAACGCAACGGCGAGCGCACGACCGTGAACGACGCGATCCTGCTGCTCGTGCTCGGCGCCGTCCTTCCGATTCTATTCTTTCTTCCATTCCCGTCGCGCCTGATTTATTACGCCCTCCCGTGCGTCCCGCCAACGATAATTCTCTGCTCGGGATTCTGGAGCGCCCCGGATTCATGGCGCGGCTGGAAGCTTAATCTCGCGGCGGGATCAGTCGCGTTACTCGGCCTCGCCGCCGCCGCCATGACGTTTTTTCTGCCGAAGATTTTGTCCGAAGTCCCCGAACTCCAGCAAACTCCCGCGCTGCAGCGCGTCATCCCGATCGAAGCCGTCGTCGTCGGCACGGTCCTGCTTGTGTGCGGGCTGCTGATTTTTCTTAAGAAATCGCGCGCGGCCCTGGCCGGGCTGGTGCTGCTGATGAGCGGCCTGGAGCTGTTCAACGTCCACGAGTTCGCGACTTTCGATTCCATCACCTCCTCGAAGAAAATGGTGAAAGAGCTCGCGCCGAAAGTCGGCGACGATTGCGTCTGGATTTCAGAAGGCTCCGACGAAGTCGGCGCCGCCGGCGGCACCGCTTTTTATCTGCGCCAATACACAAACGATAAAGCCGCGCAAGTTCTGATCATGGACGAAGACCCCAGCCGCCCCCCGCCAAAGTATCCCGGCCCGCCGCTGCATTTTTTAATCGACCGCAAGCAGCTTGACGCCATTTGGAATTCCACGACACCGGTGTTGTACGTGACCGATTTCAAACGCAGCGCCGACGAATGGGAAACCGATCCGCCGACCCTGCCGTCAAAAAATCTCCAAGAAGTGAAACTGCCCGACGCGGGAGACCGCCGCGTCTACGCCAACGAAGCGGCCTGGAAACGGTTGCAAGCGCGGGGGAAGGGGAAGGAATAATTAAAGTACCATTGCCGATTCCAGGTGTCTCGCACGGCGGCAGCATCTCTCGCTTAATGCACCAATTCGCCGAAGGAGCGTGCTCCTCTCGGCGGTTACGATGCGATCGAGGCGCGCGATGGATGGGTTCAACAATCAACAATCAACAATCAACAATCAACAATCAACAATCAACAATCAACAATCAACAATCAACAATCAACAATCAACAATCAACAATCAACAATCACTGTTCTTAAGCGCACAATTCACAAATGCCAAATGCCAAATGTTCCCCACTCACTTCCCCCGCCGCTCCTCATCCCCCGCGTGCTTCGCCGTCTGATCCTGCTTGCGCCGCAGCATCTGCAAGTTAATGGGCACCCGATGCGATCCGCTCGACATGAAATTCTTGTGCCGGATTTTCGAAGACGGACGCTTGAACTTTTTCGCGCTGCCATCAGCCATCGTAATCCGGTCGCGTCCTTCGTCCTTCGATTTGTAAAGCGCCGTGTCCGCCATCTGCACCAGCGTGGTCATATCCTGAGCGTCTTCGGGAAAACAGGCGATGCCGAAGCTCGCCGTCACATTCAATTTTTGCCCGTCCGGCGCGCTCAATTCCATTCCGCGAATCGCCAGCCGCAGCCGTTCGGCGACTTCGCGCGCGACCGTTTTGTCGATCTCCACGCACACAATCGCGAACTCCTCGCCGCCATAGCGCGCCACCAGATCGACGCTGCGCACCTGCTCGACGATCACGCGCGCCAATTCCTTGAGCACCATGTCGCCGGTCTGATGGCCGTGCGAATCGTTGAACAATTTGAAGCGGTCGATGTCGATCATCATCAAGCAGATGCTTTTCTTCGTGCTGGCCGCGCGCACCAATTCCTGCGAAAGCTGCGCGTCGAAATGCCCGCGCGAGAAAACGCCCGTGAGCGTGTCAACGATCGATCGCCGGTACAGATTTTCGTTGCGCAGGCAGATTGCGAACATCTTCGAAAGCACGTCCAGAAAACTGATATCCGGCCGTGCCAGCGGCTTGCGCGTCAGTTTCGGCCCGATGAACAGAAATCCTTCCAGCACCGCGCCGGTTCGATCGACTTCCTGCAACAGCGGCACCGCCGTGTCGATGCCCAGCGCGCGCAGCGTCGCGATTTCAGCGACATCCGGCAGCGGGTCCGGAAGATCGGCCAGCGCGAAACTTGTTCCGCGTTCGAACGCGTATCGGCACAAAAACGAATCGTGAGTCAGCCGGAATTGCGCCGACTTGACGCCCTGCGACGCCGCGCAAAAAAAGTCGCGGTCCTCCGGACGCATGCGCCGCACAATCATCACGCGCGCCGTCACGAACCGCCCCGACACCGTGCGCAACATGTACGATTGCAGCGAAAGCAGATCAAGCGCGCGCGCGGACATCGCGTTCACCATTTCAAACAGCGCCGCGAATTCATGCTGCTGCTGCCGCAAGCGCTGCCGCACCGCGCTGGCTTCAAGTTCGTGAACGTTGGCCCACTCCGCCAGCGCTTTGATGTCGCTCTCCGTGCCCGTTATCGCGCGCTGGAAAATCCGCTCGGTGTTTTCGCTGAGCATCGGCGAATCCGGAACGGCCGTCAGCCGGTCGCTGCGCTTCGACGCCGGAATCAACGCCGCGATCGACTCGAGCTGGCTGACATTGGAGACATGACTGGCGCGCAACGGCTGAGCGTCAGCCGGATAATGGATGTTCGATTTCACGACCGCGTCGTCATAGCCTTCGATGAACGCGGTCTCGGCTCGCTTGAGCGTGACTTTGCCGATGTGCGATCCAGCATCAGCCGCGACGCTGGTGGCGGGAGGGAAATAGGTAGGCAATGACATGGCGCTCTGAATGACATCCTCCCACTGGTGACAGTCGCACCGGCCGTGCATGTGCAAACGGCGTACAATATCTGCATTGTGCATAGCCATTTCCGCGTTTTCGTCCGAAAATCGGCAGCACGCTCTTTAAGATCAAGAAGTTATGGCTTTGCAATTGTTAAATAATTCTGAAAAGCAATAAAAATGAGTGCGAAACGATATATTCGGACTGACAATATTTGTAATCTGCACAACGTGCCGACCAAATTCTGTGCGGCCATTTGGCCTACGCTTTTTCGCTGTTGGAGCGGCGGCACTCTTGCCGCCGTTGAATTCGGATTTTCCGTTGACATTTCGGCCAAAAAGTAAAGAATGAACCAAAGATTACTCTCCATTAATAGGGAAGCTTATGCGTGCAAGAATACTGCTCGTCGCGTGTATCAGTTGGGCGACAGTCGCGCTCGCGGCGGATATGCCCGCCGACGTCAGCGCCGAAGTCGCCAAATTCAAAGACGCCAATCCCAAAGTCCGCCAGCAAGGCATCACCGCGCTCGGCAAACTCGGCGAAAAAGCCAAGCCCGCGATTCCGTCCATCCTCGAAATGCTCAACGACAAAACCACCTGGGTCGTAACGCGAGCCATGATGGTGCTCGTCGAAATCGGCCCCGACGAAAGCTGCGCGAAACCCGTTGCGCCATTTCTGGCTCGCGAACCCGACATTCGCGGCCCCGCCGTGGACATCTTCGTCGCGCTTAAAGACAAAGGCGTCCCCACATTAATTGAAGCGCTGAAAGACGACAAAAGCGCCGAAGGCGCCAGCGAAGCCCTCGAAAAAATCGGCCCGCCCGCCAAATCCGCCGCCGCCCAACTCAACACCGTCATCAAAACGAGCAAATCCAAACCCGTCCGCGACGCCGCCGCCAAGGCGCTCAAAGCGATAAACAAATGAAAATTAAAAATTCAAAATTCAAGATGCAAAATTGAATTGCGCCGAAGATGCAGAGCATTTGACCGGCAGAGTTCAGCTTGCATGGAATCGCCGCATGTAATTTTGAATTTTGAATTTTGAATTTTGAATTCAGGATTAACCATGCGCTGCCCCTTCTGCCGCATCGACAACGACCGCGTCGTGGACAGCCGCTCCGGCGAGGACGGCGTCACCATCCGCCGCCGCCGCGAATGCCTCGAATGCAAACGCCGCTTTACGACCTACGAACGCGTGGAAGATACACCCCTGCGCGTGATCAAAAAAGACGGCCGCCGCGTCCCGTACGAGCGCGAAAACATCCGCCGCGGCATCGAGAAAGCCTGCGAAAAACTCAACGTTTCCGCCGCCCAAATCGACGCCATGATTGCCGCCATCGAAACCGACGCCTTCGAAAAATACGACCGCGAAGTCCCCTCCATGGTCCTCGGCGAACTGGTCATGCGCGAATTGCGCAAAACCAATCAAGTCGCCTACGTCCGCTTCGCCTCCGTGTATAAAGAATTCAAAGACGTCAGCGAATTCATGGAAGTCCTTGAAGAATTCGTCAAAGGCCGCGGCGCGGTGACACTCAGCGCCGCGCTAAACGAGAGAGGAGGAAAGTCCTGAATTGATTTGGCACATCGCGCCAAAATCGCTGGCCCGTGGTGCAGGCGTCCCGCTTGCACGTGTTTCGCGAAGTGAAACGCCGTTGGGTGGCCCACCCCAGCGGCATTGGTATCTACACAAGTCAGACCTCATTTTCAGGTCCGAGAAGAATGGAAATTTGACGATGAAAAACGTGTTGACGAACTTGGCATCCCCCCGGCCGCAAGGAACTTCGCCTTGCGTTCAGGATAACACGTCTTTGCTG
>DATGGK010000210.1:0-77294 GCA_035308565.1 Planctomycetota bacterium
GATCGCTACAGCGCCGCGGAGCCCACCGCTTCAAGCACACATGCTCCCGCCGTCGTGACTACCTATGAAGCGGCGCCCGCCTACATTTACCCATCGCATCCCAGCTACCAGTGCGACGAGAGTCGTTGGATAAACCACTCGCTTCGCTTCGGCGACAACGACGACAACCGCGCGTATAATGACCCCCGGTAGGCGCGTCAGGCAAGGCACAGTCGCAGCACAGTCCGGAGCGCCTGCTTCCAGCCGGCTCGAAGCCGGCGCTCCGAGCGTCCAAACGCCGACGTCAGAACACTCCTCTCGCGGCGCTTGCTTCCTATGTCACTCTCGTTAGCATGATTTGGCAGCTATGCGCAGCACGTTACGCGATGGGAGCCGCGCACATGTGGAAACGAGTGATTGCACCAACCATTATCGTCTGCTTGATATGGATTGCCGTCAGTTTCATCTCGACCTACTATTTCGAGCAGATCGTCGATTCGCAGGCGCGCACGTTGACGGATCTCACCACCATCGACGCGGCTTGGTGGATGCGCCGCGACGCATGGGCCATCCGCACGCTGCTCAGCGAGAGCGTTAATTCGCCATCCACGGATTTTCGCTCCGAGCTGGAATCGCTGGAGCAGTCCTTTGAACGTGCGTTGAGCGATGCTGAGAGAACGTTGTCCACGGCGCCGGAGCAGGCCGCGGCCAAAAAAATCCGCGGCGCATTTGCCGACTACAAAACCGCCATGCAGGAAATCCTGCGCCGGAACGTGGCCGCCGAGCCTCTCCGAAAAGCGGAACTGGAGCGCATCAACGAGTCTCTCGCGGCCATTCGGTCCGAATGCCGCGAAATTGCGGCAATCAACAATACTTTGATTCGCCAGGCCAAAGAGCAGAACGGCCGGATTCAGTTCAGCCTGATGATCTTTCGATTCGGTTTTCTCCTGGCGGGACCGTTGATCGGGCTGCTTTACGGCTTGTACATCGCGCGCAAAATCAATCGCGAATTGCTGCGCATTCGGATCGTCCTTCACGACGCGACGGGCAAGTTGGGCTGTGACGTGGGCGCCGTCGATCTTGCCGCCCTGGGCGATCTACCCGTGTTGCACCGGCAAATCCAAATCGTTTGCGACCGCGTTCAAAACGTGCTGGCCGAACTTAAAGATGTGCGCCTGCGCGCGATTCAATCCGAGCGCCTTGCCGCCGTTGGCGAGCTTGCCGTCGGCATCGCGCATGAAATTCGCAACCCGCTGACCTCCGTCAAACTGCTGATTCAAAACGCCGCGCAACGGCAGCACGGCGCCGCGTTTACCGGCACGCAATTCGAGGTTGTCATGCGCGAGATTCTGCGCATGGAGGAAATCGTCCAAGGCATGCTCGATTTTGCCAAGCCCGCGGAGCTGAAACGTGTGCGCCACGATGTACACGTTCCGCTGCAGCAGGCCTTAAATCTGATGCAATGCCGCGCTGAAAGCAAAGGCGTCGCGATTCAATTGTCCAAAGCTGAAACAGCGCTCGAAATCGACGGCGATGCGGCGCAGTTGCAGGCCGTCTTTATCAACCTGATTCTCAACGCGCTGGAAGCCATGAGCAACGGCGGCACATTGACCATCGCGACAGGATCGAACGAAAGCTCGTGCTGGATTTCCTTCGCCGATACCGGCCCTGGGATTCCGCAGACTCTGATGCCGCACATCTTCGAACCGTTCGTCACCAGCAAAGAGCGCGGCACCGGCTTGGGCCTGGCCATCAGCCAGCGCATTGTCCGCGAGCATGGCGGGACGCTCGTGGCCGCCAATCGAGCCGAAGGCGGCGCGATCTTTACCGTCACGCTTGAGACTCGCGCGCCGGCAAGCCAGCCCATCACTCTCTCCAAAAGTCGGACGGACGCAATTTCAAGCCTTCAGCTTTCGCACCAAGGGGTATAATGTCGATGAGGGGCCTTGATCGGAGCGCCGCCGCGTTTCGCGTGCGCACGTTTTGGAAGGCACATGGACAAACTTCTTGTCATCGACGACGAACCCGGCATTCTCTACAGCATCGGGCAGTGCTTTGAAGGGGACGGCATCGAGGTCTTGACCGCGTCGAATGCCGACGACGGGCTGCGTCTTGCCGGCGAGCAGTCCCCGAACGTGATCCTGTTGGACATCCGTTTGGGCGCGCACTCCGGCCTGGATGTCTTTACCGCGCTGCGCAAGCTCAATCCGCGCTTGCTGGTCGTCTTTATCACGGGACATGGCTCCGCCGAAATCGCGATCGAAGCGATGGAACGCGGCGCCTTCGACTACCTCGTCAAGCCGCTGGACCTCCCGCAGCTTCGTCAAACGGTCACGAAAGCGCTGAGCATCAGCCGCTTGATGCGCACTCCCGCCATCGTCGAAGAATTCGGCGAATCGAAAATCCGCGCCGACCGTCTCGTCGGAAGCGGCCCGCTGATGCAGGCGGTCTGCAAGCAGATCGGCCGCGTCGCGCAGCAGGAAGTCAACGTGCTCATTCTAGGCGAAAGCGGCACCGGCAAGGAACTGGTCGCGCGCGCGATCTATCAGCACAGTTTGCGCAAGAACGCGCAACTCATGGCGATCAACTGCGCCGCGATTCCGGAAACGCTGCTCGAAAGCGAATTGTTCGGCCACGAACGCGGCGCCTTCACCGGAGCCGACCGCCGCCGCATCGGAAAATTCGAGCAATGCAACGGCGGCACAATTCTGCTCGACGAAATCGGCGACATGGCACCGGGCACGCAAGCCAAAATTTTGCGTTTGCTTCAGGAACGCCGCGTGGAACGCATCGGCGGAAATGAAACGATCCCCATCGACGTGCGCATCATCGCCGCGACCAATCAGAATCTCGACGCGCTGATGCAGCAAGGCCGCTTTCGCGCGGACCTGTACTACCGGCTGTGCGGCGTGACCATCCATCTGCCGCCGCTGCGCCAGCGCCGCGAAGACATCGCCGAATTGGCGCACTATTTCCTGTTCCGCTTCAACCGCCAATTCGAAACGTTCGTCCAATCCATCGATCCCGATGCGCTGGCCTTGCTCGAACGCTACGACTGGCCCGGCAACGTGCGCCAGTTGCAAAGCGTGATCCGCGAAGCCCAGATTGTCTCCGCCGGCCCGTCACTCCTGCCCGATTTCCTCCCCGAATCGATCCGTCATTTCCACGGCGGCGCCAGCCAAGTTGCGCACACACCCATTGAAGAGCCAACCTGGCAAAACCTGTTCGACTTCGTGGAAAAATGCATCGCCAACGGCCAAAGCGACGTGTACCGCCGCGCGCTGGAAAAATTCGACCGCCTCCTGCTCGCCCGCGCGCTGCGCCAATGCGAAGGCCAGCAAAACCGCGCCGCGGAACTGCTGGGCCTCAGCCGCGTGACGCTGCGGGCGAAACTACGCGCGCTGAATATGCATGTGACGAAGACGCTGATGCCGGGGGAGGGCGGGGAGATGGGGTAGGCGGCGCAGCGTGACAAAATCGCGGTTGTCCTGCTACATTTCGTCTGGATGCAATTCGAAATACTCGCGCCGCGAATTTACGTACTCTTGCTCATTCATTCGAAGCAACGCAATCGTTGCGCGCGCCTTCGGAGTAAACCCGTGAACGACCCCTTTCTTCAACTCAGAATGCTGATGCCATTTGTTCTTTCGCGGATTGAACAGCGTCGCAATTTTGCCGGATTGCGGATCGACCGATGCCAGGTCAGTGCCCTTGTGAGCGTTGCACCGGAAACAAGTCCACGCGAGGTTTTCGAAGGAGTCGGAGCCATTGTGCTTGCGGGCAATCACGTGATCGATTTCAAATTCGGCGATCGTCATGCCTGGCCCCACCCGGCAATATTCGCAACCCCCCCTGCGCGAAGCCGCACTGCATCGGCGACACTATCCGCCACGATTCGCGTCATTTGCCGAGCCTTTTCGCTCTCAGCGCTTTGGCTTTTAGCCCCACCACGCGCGACTCCAAGCGCAGCATGCGTTCCAGTTCTTCCTTTGAATCCGCATCCATTTCGCCCGATTTGCTCATTGCAGGCAGCTCGGACGCGCGCCGCTGAAGCTCAGGCGGCAATTTGCAGGCGAGCAATTTGTCGGGGTCTTTGGGCAGCGATTTGATAACGTCTTCGATCGACCAATCCATTGTCGTCGTATGCATGGCGTGCTCCTTGCAAACTCCGCCGCTCATTCTATACGCGATTTCACTGCTGTCCAAAACAACCGCGCATAGCAACTCGCCGCCGTTTTCCCCGGAGGGGACGCGGAAGGTAGCCGGGGGTTGAGGCCGTACCCGGCCGACACCCCCGGTTCACGCCCACAAATTCTCCCTCGACCCCGGCAGGGGTCGCAGATAATTTCACGTCACCCGCACGTTCGTTTGGAACCCCATTCCCCACCGATTTTCATCCTTGCCCCTTCCCCTTGTCCGCTAAAATACCGATACCAACCCTTGAACCTTGAACCTTGAATCTTGAATATGTCCGACCCCATCAAACCCACCCACCGCGCCATCCAACACTAATACGAGCGCCTCAAATCCATCTCCGCCCAGCGCGTCGATCACGAAATGGCCGTCCGCTCCGCCTTCCAGCAACTCCTCACCGACACCGCCCACGCCCGCGGCTGGACTTTCATCCCCGAAGTCGCCAAGCACTCCACCGTCCCCGGCCGCGCCAGCATCCGCCCCGACGGCGTCGTCCGCGACGAAAACACGCTCCCCCGCGGCTATTGGGAAGCCAAAGATTCCGCCGATTCCCTCGACGCCGAAATCGCCAAGAAAAAATCGCGCGGCTACCCGCTCAACAACATCATCTTCGAAGACACCCGCGAAGCCGTCCTGATTCAAAACAAAAACGAAGTCCTGCGCGTCGATCTGCAAAACCCGCAAAAGCTCGCCGACCTGCTCAACGAATTCTACCGCCACACCGAACCCGAAATCGAAGAGTTCTCCCACGCCGTCGAAGATTTCGGCACGCGCGTCCCCGAACTCGCGCGCGGCCTTCAAGACCTCATCGCCGACGCCCACGCATCGAATCGCAAATTCCAGGAAGCCTTCACCGCCTTCTTCACGCTCTGCCAATCCTCGCTCAATCCCAACATCAGCCAAGCCGCCGTCGATGAAATGCTCATCCAGCACATCCTCACCGAGCGCCTCTTCCGCACGATTTTCGATCAAGCCGAATTCACCCGCAAAAACGCCATCGCCGCCGAAGTGGAAAAAGTCATTGACGCCCTCGCCAGCCGCGCCTTCAACCGCGGGGAATACCTGCGCGGCCTTAACCCGTTCTATCGCGCCATCGAAGACGCCGCCCGTTTCGCCGCCGACTTCACCGAAAAGCAGCACTTCCTCAACACCGTCTACGAGCGCTTCTTCCAAGGCTACTCCATCCGCACCGCCGACACCCACGGCATCGTCTACACGCCCCAGCCCATCGTCGATTTCATGTGCGCTAGCGTCGCCGAAGTCCTTGAAAAGGAGTTCGGCCTCACCCTCGGCTCGCCCGGCGTGAACATCCTCGACCCCTGCACCGGCACCGGCAATTTCATCGTCAACCTGATGCGCCGCATCCCCAAAAAGGATCTCAAGCGCGTCTACAAAGAGCAGCTCTTCGCCAACGAAGTCATGCTCATGCCGTACTACATCGCCGCGTTGAATATCGAACACGCGTACTATGAATTGACCGGCGAGTATGAGCCGTTTGAAGGGCTTTGCTTTGTGGATACATTGGATATGGCGGAGCATCAGCAAGGCCATTTTGAATTCGTGACCGAATCAAACACTAAGCGCGTCGAGCGTGAGAAGGACGCCAAAATTACGCTCATCATCGGCAATCCGCCATACAACGCATGGCAAGAATACCAAAATGACAACAACCAGAACCGCAAATACAAAATCATCGATGATCGAGTCAAGCTAACATACGCAAAGCAGTCGTTGGCGACGAACAAAAATGCGCTCTCAGACATGTACGTAAAGTTCTTTCGTTGGGCAACGGACCGGCTCGTGCCACGCAGCGGAGTGGTTTGTTTCGTTTCAAATAACAGCTTCGTTGATCAAGCTCCTTTTGACGGCATGCGCAAGAGCATCGCCGAGTGCTACACAAGAGTATATCACGTTGATTTGCATGGTAACGTTCGAAAAAATCCGAAGCTAAGCGGTACAACTCACAACGTTTTCGGGATCCAAGTCGGAGTCGGGATCACTGTAGCAGTCCGTGACACCAAGCATCGCGACCCTCGAATAATGTACCATAGAGTGCCAGAGACCTGGCGTCGCGACGAAAAATGTAAATATCTAGCAGAAGCGGCGTCTGTCGCGGGCGTGGAATGGACCCTGCTGGAGCCGGATGGAAAATACAATTGGCTGTTACTTGAAAATGCCGATGAATTTTCAAGTTTTCTGAACCTGGGAAGCAAACGCACCAAAAGTGGAATGGATGCGAACGCAATTTTTTCGACCTATAGCAGAGGATTAGAAACAGCCCGTGACGAATGGCTCTATGGTTTCGACGCACAAGACCTGGAGGTGAAGGCGCGACGATTGACGGAAAATTATAATTCGGAGGTTGATCGCTATAACCGCGGAGGGCGGCCACCGTCATTGGATTCATTCGTAACAAATGACGTATCGGTTGTGCAATGGTGTAGTAAATTGAAAGAAATGCTTCGGCGCGGAGTGCATTCGAAGTTTTCGCGAGCGAACATTCGGTCGGCGGAATATCGGCCTTTTACGAAAGTGACTACGTACCTAGATTCAACATTGAATCATAGGCTTGGTATCATGCCCAGCGCGTTTCCCGCCGGAAAAGAAAAATCAAATGCCTTGATATGTTGCACGAATCACTCTCAAATTCCATTTTCAGTATTGGCAACAGCCGTAATTCCCGATGTCGCAATCGGAGGGCGGCCTGGTCAGTGCTTCCCGTTTTACATTTACAACGAAGAAGGCGCAAACCGTCGCGAAAACATCACCGATTGGGCGCTCGATAAATTCCGCAAAAAATACAAGAATTCAACAATCTCTAAATGGGATATTTTTCATTATGTATATGCAATCCTTCATCACGCCGGATACCGCGAAAAGTTTGCGGAAAATCTAAAACGCGAGCTTCCGCGCATACCGTTTGCTGGGGGGGGGGTATGAGCGATTTAACGAATTCGCCGCCGCCGGCAAAAAACTCGCCGCCCTCCACCTCGACTACGAAAAACTCGAGCCCTACCCGCTCAAATGGCTCGAAGCCGACGACATTCCGCTCTCCTACCGCGTCCAAAAAATGCGCCTCAGCCCCGACAAAAAGAACATCATCGTCAACGACTCCCTCACCCTCGCCGGCATCCCGCCCGAAGTCTACAATTACCGCCTCGGCAACCGCTCCGCCCTCGATTGGGTCATCGACCAATACCAAATCACCGAAGACAAACGCAGCGGCATCAAATCCGACCCCAACCGCGAAGACGACCCCGACTACATCGTCCGCCTCGTTGGGCAAGTCGTCCGCGTCAGCGTGGATACCGTTGCGATCGTCAACGCACTGCCGAAAAACTACGCGTGACGCATAGGGCTTATAGGCCCTATAAGCCCTATAAGCCCTATAAGCCCCATCAGCCCCATTCGCCTATTGCCGCTCCATCGCCCGCTGCTTCAGCCTCGCGCGCGTCATCCGCTCTCGAATCCCGCCTTCTTTGACAAAATCCTGCTCCAGCCGCTTGATCAATTTGTCCAACAGGTAGTTTGTCTGGTGAATGATGCATACCGCTATATTAGCCACCACCTCCGCCGGCCGCGTTTCACAAATCTCGCGATAGGCCTCATACGTCGCATCGTTCCGGCTCCCAAGTTTCCGCACATACAGCGCCTCCTTGGAATCCTTTGTCCAAAGCCGCAGTTTCCGCGCACGCAAAAAATCCTGATAATCGATCAGCAGTTCCTCAAGACTCGCCCGCGCAACGTTGGTCAGTTTAATTTCGGTTTCAGTGGACGTCACCGAAGCCTTGGAGCCTTCGGCGATGTTCTGCTTCCCGGAGCGCGCCGCCTGTACCATCTGGTCGATGGTGCGGTCGCCCTTTGAAAGAAAGCGCTGGCAAAAATGGAATGTCATGTCGTAAATGATCTCTGCCTTCTGATAACAAATCAGCCCGCGGTAGTTGCCACGCCCTGGGAGAAAGCCCTCGCTCATAATTGCCTCTGAAAAGCCAAATAGGCCCCATAGGGCTTATAGGCCCTATAGGCCCTATTTATCAGCGCCATGGTGTCCGTTGCGTCGTGTTAACTTTACCGACCCCGCCGCCCGACGCCAAACGCCAAATTGCCAAATGACAAATGACAAATCTGCTGTTAAAAATGAACTCCAAACTCCGAGACCCCATCTATGCCCTGGAACATCCTCCTCACCGCCCGCGCCATCGCCGATGTCGGCGCGGCTGCGTCGAAACTGCTGGAACGCGCCGGCTGCAAACTCATTCACCCGCCCAAGCGCGGCCCCTATCCGGCTGCGGAACTCATGCCGCTGCTCGAAGGCATCGACGCCGTGCTCTGCAGTCCGGACAAGTACACGGCGGAGGTGCTCGCGTCGCCGGAGGCGCGCGCGTTGAAGCTTATTTCGCGCTGGGGCGTGGGGTACGATTCGATCGATGTCCCCGCGGCGACGGCTAACGGGATCATCGTCGCGTACGTGCCAGGGCTGCTCAACAACGCCGTCGCCGATTACGCCTTCGCCATGCTTGCCGCGCTCGCCCGCCGCATTCATACGGGCCATCCGAGCATGCTCGCCGGCAAGTGGACGCCCGCGTGGGGGCATGACATCGCGCACAAAACGCTGGGCATCATCGGCTGCGGGCGCATCGGTCAAGCGATGGCGCGGCGCGCGGCGGGCTTCGACATGCAACTGCTCGGCTACGATGTCGTGCGCAATCCCGACGCGGAAAAATTGGGCGTGCGCTTTGTGTCGCTCGATGAACTGCTCGAACAAAGCGATTTCGTGACGCTGCACGCGGCGCTCACGCCCGAGACGAAGAATCTGATCTCCACGCCGCAGCTCAAGAAAATGAAGCGTAGCGCGTACCTGATTAACACGGCGCGCGGGGCGATGATCGACGAAGCGGCCCTGATTCAAGCGCTCAGCGAAGGCTGGATCGCCGGCGCGGCACTGGATGCGTTCACCATCGAACCGATGCCCGACGGCCATCCGTTCCGCACGACGCCAAACCTGCTGCTCACGCCGCATCAAGCGTCGTGGACGCGCGAAACCGGCGAGAAAGTCAGCATGGCCTCCGCGCAGGCGATTGTGGATGTGATCGAAGGGCGGCGTCCGAAAAACGTGGTCGATCAGAAGGTGTTCGATGCGCCGAATCTGCGGGCGCGCCTCTAAATTTCTCACGCAGAGGCGCGAAAGCGCAGAGAAGAAAACAAATATCGCGCGCGACTTTTGCATTGCGTCTCGCTCAAAGTGCGCGAAACTGTTGATCAATCTTGTATTTGCTGTTCTTTGCGCCTTTGCCCCGTTTGCGCCCCTGTGTGAAAAAAGGGAGCACGCCTACCCGTTTTACTCACTGGACCACAAGAGGCCCATAGGCTATCATGCCAGGACTCGCGCCGCAAGGGGCGGCGCGGCTGAAGGGCGCTCAAGATGTCGAAATTCATCTCAAGATCGAAGGAACCATCACTGTTTCGGTCTTATTGGGGGACGGGCGGGTTCATCGCCCTATGGGCTTCAATCCACCACGTGCATCCGGCTAAGGAGGTCGTTATGACCATTCCAGAGCCGTGGAGATCGCTGGCCGAATTCGTGTTCGTCATGGTACTTGGCGCGGTTTATTTGTACGAATTACATCAGCATTTTTACAAAAGGACGCTTGGCACTAGAACCGAGGCAAACGGATACAATACGCCTACTGGAATTCGCATACTGCTCAAGGTCTTCATTGAGAATTCGAGATTTATCAAGAAGCGTCTGATCCTTCATGGATTCGAAATGTCAATAAGGTTTAGAAATACGCCCTTTGAAACGCTATCAAAGGCTGGCAATGGAATCCTAAAGAGAGACGCGGATGGAGACTACTACTTTGAAACTAGCATAGAGGTAGAGAGTAGTCGCGCGGCGGCTATCGTAGAAGCGAAATGGCCGTCCTGTCATTCAATCGACCTGATTAATGTTGTTGTTGAGACGAGTTTTGGAACGATACGTGGGGACGAGATTGGAGTTGCGTTATGAGCAGAAACACTGACGACTTCCCAAAGACCGACAAGGAATTCATGCGGCGCTTTGCCAATGACGACCAAGCGTGCTGGGAATACCTCGTCCAATTGCGCTGGCCCGACGGCTTTGTGTGCCCTGAGTGCGGTGCTGGAGAGCGGAATTTCATAGAGTCCAGAGGCTTGTTTGTCTGCGAAAACGGGCATCAAATCAGCGTCACGGCGGATACTGTCATGCACCGCACGCATCTGCCCTTAAGCGACTGGTTTATTGCGGCGTGGCACGTGACTACGCAGACGCCGGGAATGTCGAGCGTCGTACTGGCGCGCAAGCTGGGCATTAAGCAAGAGAGCGCCTTTACGATGCTGCACCGTCTTCGCGCTGGTATGGTGCGTCCAGAGCGAGAATTGTTGAGCGGAACCGTGGAAGTCGATGAAACCTTCGTCAATGCTGGACGGCTCAAGGAAGTCCGCGCCGGTCGCGGCTCTGGGCAAGTGATCGTAGTCGCCGCCGTGGAAATCATCGACAAGTACACCGGGCGCGTGAGGTTGAAGGCGATTGAAAGCGCGTCCGAAAAGAACCTCATGGATTTTATCCAAGATAATGTCGCGGAAGGCAGTATGTTGGTCACGGACGGCTGGAGCGGCTATCGCAACGCCAAGGACTATGGCTACGGGCATCACGTGGTTATGGGTGAGAACTCCAAAGAAGTCGCCAAGAACATGCCTCATATCCACAATGTGTTCTCGAATCTCAAGGCGTGGCTTATCGGCACGCACCACGGCGTGAGTTCCAAGCACATGCCAGCGTACCTCAACGAGTTTGTTTTCCGATACAACCGTCGCGGCAATCCAATGAGATCGTTCGCCGCCTTACTCGGAATCAGCGCGGCGTCGGAAGGCCCGGAATACGAGGAGCTTTACAGCGTCGGTGAAGAGGCTGGCTGGGTACACCCGAATCCAGAGGAGGAGGACGACGAATGAGCCTACCCTTTGGATACGATCAACGCCAGTACGAGGACTCCGCCAACGGACAGGATTTTGGCGCAATCGTCAGCGGCGTTTTGCGAGATTTGCGGCAACTCGAATCCAAGCTCGAATCCCCGATAGGATGCGTGCATGGCGAACGACGGTTGCGGCTGGACGTAGTAAGACTGCGGAAGGGCCGTGTCCGGCCCGATGAAATGAGACATGACTATCGCTCCAACGAGACACATGTTTCGAGTAATCGGAAACCGGCGGTCAACCGGCCCTTCCGCATACCCATTTCAGAGCCTACGCCGATCCATTTGAAAAATCTACCTAAAACTAGACCGATTTTTCATAGAGAAATCGGTGATCAGTGGGCGCCTCGAATCACTAAAACTATCGCAAAAACTGCTTTCCTCTTGCCTCTAGCGCTGATTTGTCTATGCTGCGAAGTAGTTGGCGGGGTCGTCTCGCCTCACGCATTCACAAACAGGGCAAACGAGCGAGCGTTCACACAATCTAATTTGCGCGCGAGCGCAAGAAACTGTATCTCCGAGAACGGCCAACCTGAGCCTTTGGCTCTTGAAACAGTAGACGCAGCGAACTTGCACCGCGCCCCTGCAAAGGGGCGTCGGTCAATGTTTTGCTGTTCTACTGTGCCCTTGGCCGGGCCTTGGAGAGCGGCGGCGTTGTCCCGACGCTCTTTCGTTTGCGAGGAGGAAACCGTGATTTCTGCTCGCATCTCTGCCGTATTCTCAATCGCCATTGCGTTCTCTGTCTCTGCCACGCAGTACAACAAGCCAGTCATCTCCCCGTCTGGCGGCGAAGTCTACCTTGTAGGCCAAACCCAAACGGTGCGCATAGACCAGTCCATAGCGCCAAAATACAAGCAATTGAACGTATCACTCAGTACAGACGGCGGGGTGACGTGGACTGCCATAGGCCAGATTGATAACACCATAAACAAATCCAATCCAAATACGCTGAGCTTTGCCGTCCCAAATACACCCTCAACGCAGTGCGTCATACGCGCAAGGCCGATTTATTCGACTGGCCCTTTGGATTCGCTTTCAAATCAGTTTACGATCTCTGACGGCTTTGGCGGCGGCGGCCTTCCGTCAGCGCCAAGTGGACCGGCGGGCGGCGATTTGACTGGCACATACCCAAATCCAACGATCACCGCCAGTGCCGTCACCACGGCAAAACTGGCTGACGGGGCCGTGACGACCGCGAAGATCACAAGCAAGTCTGTCACCGCAGCGAAGGTGTCCAGCGAAGCCGCGTCAAGCGGCATGGTCTTGACAGCCGACGGAAGCGGCGGGGCGACTTGGACGACTCCACAAAATGGCACTCAACCGCAAACCATCACGGACTCTTATATTGCTGGAATGTACGAGTTTACGGGCGATGTCAGTTACAGCACTGACGCGGCTGGCTCTACATTCGTCTACGTCAACACCGGTATTCGCACTGGAATACACCTTCCAAACGGCGCAACGATCACCGAGTTTAGAGCGGCGGTCTACGGCGACTCTTCAATGACGGTCAGTTTGAAGCGCGATACGACTGGCGTAAACATCGCCACGCTGTCGCCTACGGACCAAAACCATCCTCAGCAGATATTCCAAGCGTTGACGCACGTTGTAGACAATAGCGCGCCGTATTACGTCGTGGTGCCAAACGGCGCTTGGGTTTACTGGGTCAAGGTGACGTACACGTACACGAGGTAGTTTGTCTCTGGCGCGTTGCCTTCGCAACGCGCCAGAGATTGGTAGGAGAAACTAGAAATGCCATGCACAACGAAGTCCACTATGGATGGTGGTCCAGTGAGTAAAACGGGTAGGCGTGAAAGGGAGTTTAGTATGAAACAGAATCAAGTCCGAGCCAAACTCAAGCGCGGCGAAGTCAGCGTCGGGACGTGGCTCTCGCTGGCCGACCCCACCGCCGCGCGGCTGATGGCGCGCGTCGGCTTCGACTGGCTCAACGTCGATCTCGAACACACGCCGACCAATTACGAAACGATGGCGCAGACGTTTGCGGTCACGTGCCTCGAAGGCCCCGTGCCGCTGGCGCGCGTGCCGTTCAACAGCGTCGAGAACATCAAGCGCGTGCTGGATAACGGCGCCTTTGGCGTGATCGTGCCGATGGTCAATTCCGTCGCGGAAGCCAAAGCGGTGGTCGATGCCGCGCGCTACGCACCCATCGGCGCGCGCACCATCGGCGGGCAACTGCACGCGGCGAATTTCAACTGCTCGCCGGCCGACTATTATGAAAAAGCGAACGACGAACTGCTGGTCGTGATCATGGCCGAGACCGTGCAGGCGATTGCGTCGTTGGAAGAGATCGCGCGCGTGCCGGGCATCGACGCAATCTTTATCGGGCCGAACGATCTGCTGAATTCGCTGGGGCTAAAGCCCGCATTCGACAGCGACGATCCGCGCTTTAACGACGCGCTGCAAAAAGTCGTGCGCGTCTGCAAAGAAAACGGGATCGCGCCCGGCATCCACACGGCCGACGCGGCGATGGCCAAACGCCGTATCGACGCCGGTTTCCAATTCATCGCCTGTTCCAGCGAAGTAGGCATGATGCTGGCCAAAGCGCAGGAGACGGCGAAGGCGCTGAACATCGGAACGAGCGTTGCGGTGGCGAAGTATTAGCAAAATCGCCAAAAGAAACCCGAATTAACAGTAAGAATTCTTCATTACAGATTCGGATTTGCCACTTCTCTTCTTGAATTGCCTCGCCTTTCCCCTAAATTGTCCGCAAGGTTTAATTTAAATATTATCGACGTGTGCCGGGCGCTGCATGAGAAAAATCATGACATTAGGCCGAATTGTCGCGCTCATATCTCTGCTGCTCGCCCCGGCTCTTTTCGCCTCTGACCAAACCGAGGCGCTTCAAAAATCCATCGACGAACTCAAGAAAAAAATGTCCGCAGAAATCACGGGCGAAAAGACCGCCGATGTCGTGGATCAGGCGGTCTTTCGCACGGTCGGCTTTGGCGTGGAAGAGAACAACGGCGTCAAATCCTGCATGGGGCGAGTGACGATTTCGGGCCTCGTGCAAGTCTGGTACGAATCCGTGCAGAACGACCGCTTCGGCGTCTTTCGCGGGGCACCGGTCTTCACCGCGGCCGGCGGCATTCCGTCGTTCCGTGCTGAAGACAACGTGGGCAACAGCATCGACACATTCCGCGTGCGCCGCACGGAATTGCGCTTCAAAATCGAAATCACCGACAAAGTCGGCGCATTCATCATGATGGACCCGGCGCGCGAATCCAACACGCTCTTTGCGCCGATTCCGACACTGCTGCGCCACAATGAAAAGACCACTATCTCAGCCGATTTTCAAAACGGTACCGTGAGCACGTTTCATCCGAGCTTGTTGCAAGACGGCTACATCGTCGTGCACGACTTCGACACCGGCATGTTTGACGACAAAAAGAACGGCCCGCATCACACCTTTGCCATCGGCCAATACAAACCGCCCGCCGGCGAAGAAGCCTCGCGCGATTCGGGCAGTTTGGATTTCGTCGAACGCGCCATGGTCGCCGGCGTCAACAACGTCCGCGATTTAGGCGCGGCCATTTACGGGACATGGTTCGACGAGCGCTTCAAATATCAACTCGGCTTCTTCAACGGTCCGTCCGGCACGGTGCTGACCGATCCTGAAGTCGTCGAAGCGGGCAATCGGCCCGACGACAACAACGCCAAGGATTTTGCGTGGCGCTTGCAGGGCCGCCCGTGGAACGTCGTCGATCCGAAAACAAAAGCGTGGTACGGCCTCGAAACCGGCATCTTCCGCACCGACGGCGTGCACGGCGGAGCGGGGCAGGAATTCGATCCGAATTTCGGCGTGCTGAATACGCTGGACCGCGAAAAAACACACATTACGCGGCAAGGCGCGTGGCTTTACCTTAAGCCAAACGGGCCCGTGCGCGGACTTTGGGTGCGCGGCGAATATGGCCGCCTGCACGACATCTTCGGCGGCGACGCCAAAACCACCGCCCTCGGCATCGGTTCCGTCGATTTGCTCAACACCAACTTCCGCGGTTCGTCTTTTTTCTCCCAAGCCGATCCGCAGCCGGTTTCCGTGCACGGCTGGTACGCCTCGACCGGCTACAAAATGTCCGACAGCCCGTTTTCAGAAGCCTTGCTCAAGAAAAAGTGCCGCCTCGCCGACGCGCTTAACGGCATGGAATTCTGTTTCCGCGCCGAAGCCTATCAAAACATTGCCACCGAGAATCTCGTCCGCCCCGATCGCAAAACGGACCTCTTCTACACGACGGTCTACACGATCGGCGCCAACTACTCGATGAACAGCAACACCCGTCTTCAAGCCAACTACCTTTTCGTGGTCGATCCGAGTTCGCCATCGCATGGCATCGCCGAAGTTAAGAACAATGTCTTTGTAGTAAACTTCCAGCTCAAATTTTAGTCTAAAGAAGACCAGCCGGAAGAAGCCGGCGAGTGGGTCTTCCTGGAAGCGAAAATGGACGGAAACAAAATGGTCGTAAGAACGTTAAAACTTGTGTCGGTTCTGGGATTGGCGATGATGCTTGCGCCGGCGTTTGGCGCGGCCACCATTAGCCCAATCACGGACGTCACGGTCGCCGAGGACGCCGCCTCACAGGTCGTCGGTTTCAACGGTGTCGGCGGGAATGCGCCTCTATCGGTCAGCGCCGTCTCAAATAACACTGCGCTGATTCCGAATCCCACCGTAAATTATGCGAATCCGAACACGAACGGCTCATTGACAATTCAATCCGTGCTGCATCAAATCGGCACCGCGAAAATCACGGTGACCGTCACTGAAAATGGCGGCGGCACCGCATCGACCAGTTTCAACGTGACTGTTTCGCCCAACTCTGCGCCCACGCTGGCGACCATTAACGACGTCACCGTCCCAGAAGACGCCGTCGTTCCACGCCAGATCGTGGTAACGGGCATCGCGGCCGACGCCGCCGCGCAGGAAACGCGGCAGGTTTTGAGCGTCTCCGCGCTGGTGACTGCGACGAACAACGCCAATCTGCTTCCAGCCGGAAGCGTGACCGTGTCGTACACAAGTCCGTCCGCGACTGCCACAATCAACGTCAGCCCCGCGCTGCATCAGATCGGACAGGCAACCATCTCCGTCACAGTCACCGATGACGGCGGAACCGCGGGCGGCGGCGTTAATTCGATCACGAAAACATTCAACATCACCGTGCTGCCGAATTCCGCACCCACCTTGAATACGATTCCGGACCTCACCATTCCCGAAGACACCGGCCAACAGACGGTGGGACTCTCCGGCATCAAGCCAGATGCGTCGAACCTGGAACTGCGCCAGTCGCTCGCCGTGACCGCCACGTCAAACAACCAGGCCGTAATTCAAGATTCGGACATTCATATTACGTATTTCAATCCCAATCAAACCGCAACTTTGACATTCACATCGCTTTTGCACGGCGTGGGCGTGGCCACGATCTCCGTGACGGTCACCGATGACGGCGGCACGGCGAGCCTGGGTTCCAATTCGGTCACTCAGACGTTCAAGGTCACAGTCTCTCCCAATCAGCCGCCGACGCTAACCGCGATTTCAGATGCGACCATTCCCGAAGACGCCGTGATGCAGCAAGTCACGTTGCAGGGCATAAAAACCGACGCGACTCAAATGGAGACCCGCCAGAATCTGACGGTGACGGCCACGTCGAACAATCAGGCGCTGATCCGCAATCAGGATATTTCGATCGTCTACACGAGCCCGAGTCCAACCGGAACGCTCACCTATATTTCGCTGCTGCACGCCACCGGCCAGGCCATCATCAGCGTTACGGTGACCGACGATGGCGGCACGTTTGGCGGAGGCGTCAATTCTGTCACGCAAACTTTCACGGTGACCGTGTCGCCGAACCTCACGCCCACGCTGAATGTCATTGCCAGTGTGACCATCCCCGAAGACGCGGTCATGCAGACGGTGAATCTCTCCGGCATCAAAGCCGACGCGACGCCCGTCGCCGTGCGCCAAAACCTGACCGTGACGGCCACGTCCAGCGATCAGACCATCATTCGCGATCAGGACATCACGGTGACGTATGCCAGTCCCAGTCAAAACGGCAGCCTGACTTACATTTCGTTGCTGCACGCCACGGGCACGGCCACGATCTTCGTCACCGTGACCGACGACGGCGGGACGGCCGGAGGCGGCGTGAATTCGGTCACGCAAAGCTTCCAAGTCACCGTGATGGGCAATCAAGCGCCCACGCTGGCCGTGATTCAAAACATCACGGTCCCCGAGGACAGTTTGCAGCACACGGTGAATTTGACCGGGATCCATACCGATGCCGGGCCGTTCGAAGTGCGCCAGTCGCTCACAGTGACCGCCACATCGAGCGACCAAAGCATCATTAAGGATTCGGATATTTTGGTCAATTACGCCAGCCCCAACATCGGCGGTTCGCTGACCTTCATCACCGTTCTTCACGGCTCCGGACTGGTTGTGATCTCGGTCAAAGTGCAAGACGACGGCGGACTCGCCAACGGCGGGACGGATTCGTTTACGCGGACGTTTCAAGTCAGCGTCACACAAAATCAGCCGCCCACGCTGACTGCAATCCCAGACGCCACGATTCCAGAAGACACGTTCACACAGTCGGTGAGTTTGTCCGGAATCCAAACCGACGCCTTGCAGAACGAAGTGCGGCAATCGCTGACTGTGACCGCCACGTCGAACAATCAGGCCGTAATTCGCGATTCCGATATCTCGATCACCTACATCAGCCCCAACGCGACGGCCACGCTCAATTACATCACGGTGCTGCATGCGTCCGGCAGCGCCATGATCTCCGTCAAAGTCATGGACGACGGCGGGACCGGCAACGGCGGCGTGAATTTTGTGATCAAGTCATTCACTGTGACCGTCCTGCCCGATGCCGCGCCGACTTTGAGCGCCATTCCGGACCCCGCGCCGATCAACGAAAACGCACCGCAGCAGACGGTCAATTTCGGCGGCATCAACACCGACGCGCCGCAACAGGAAATCCGCCAGTCGATGGCCGTCACGGCCACGTCCGACAACCAAGTCGTGATTCCCAATGCCAACATTACCATTCAATACGTCAGCCCCGGCGCCACCGGAAAAGTCATGTACACGCCCGCGCCGCACACCAACGGCACCGTCAACATCACCGTGAAAGTTCAGGACGACGGCACCACGGCCAACGGCGGCATCGACACCGTGACGCGCACGTTCAAAGTCGTCGTCAATCAAGTTTACGAAGCGCCGCTGGTCACCGACGGCCCGAAAACCGTGAACGATCCGCTCAACTTGCGCCCCGCCGCGGGCATGCTCCCCAATTATGTTGCCTTAACTGGTGCGCCGGTCTCGCTGCAAGTCACCGTGTTTTCGTACGACATCGACGGCGTGCTCAACGGGCTGGTCAACGGCGTCTCGACGCGCGACACGCTGCGCTTCGATTGGAGCGCCACGCTCAACGGCCAGCCCACCAATAACGCCACGTTTGTTCCCAATCACGACGTGCCGGCAGATCCTGTGACCGGCTCCAGTGTGACAAAAATGACCGCCGTCACGTTCAGCCAAGCCGGCATCTACACCGTCGTACTGACTGTCAGCGGCGTCGCCGGCGCGCCGGCCACTGCGGGCGCGGATTCGGTGACGGTTTCAACGCTGGTGATTCCAGTCAACACGCCGCCGGTCATCAATTCGGTGCAACTGCCTGCAAATCAGAATCCGGTTCTGTCGGTTAACGAAGACGTGGTCCTCACTGCATACTCGACCGTCAACGGCGATCCCGCGCTCACGCCCGCCTTCGATCCCGACGGCGATTCGCTTCTGTATAGCTGGGCGTTCAAGCGGACCGACGATCCGAACGATGACGACTACGTGGAATTTACGACAACCACCACGAACACGATGACCTTCAACACCGGAAATTCCATTTTCACGCCGGCCTACAACGGACAGGACCAGGTCAATCTCACGATTCAATGCGTCATCACCGATCTGCCCACGCGTGGCGTGAATGCGGCGTACACTTCGACGCCGCCGAGCAAGCCCGCGGTCAAATACGTGCTCACCGGCTATCCCGTGGAATACCGCAGCGATCCAACGACGCGGACCGTCAGTTTCACGCTGCAAAGCCCGAACAATGACGTGCGCTCGAAGCTCAGCACGGTCGTGCGCAATCCCATTAATAAAGTGACGCTCTTTTCGCTCGGCGGGCGCGGCATTTTTCAGGTCGATGCGCGCTACGTCGAAAGCAGCCAGTTGAAATTCTCCGGCGATGGCGTCGCTGCCGATGCCAACGCGCTCACGCTCTCGCTCAATCCCGACCCTACGCA
Source organism: Planctomycetota bacterium (assembly GCA_035308565.1). GTDB lineage: Bacteria > Planctomycetota > SZUA-567 > H5-PLA8 > H5-PLA8 > JANXLS01. The sequence continues at coordinate 19,473 of DATGGK010000210.1, forward strand.
AACGCCGCTGCCCGATGGCACGCTTCCCGGCACCGTCGGCGTGATCGAAGGTCTGCTCGCGCCGCTTTATCCGCTGGTGAAACTCACGCCGCCGCCGAATCCCAACAGCCGCTGGTTTAACAACGACAACGTCAACCCAGCGCGCAGCGACCTGCTGCACAATCCGTTCACCATTTCGCTGATTTCGCGCGGCGATCTGACGAACACAAAAGCCGAAGGCGTCTCGCTCATCACCGTACGCGACGAAACGCAGAGCGACCCGCACAACCGCGTGATCGTGCGCCGCATGATCCCGATCACCACCGTCGAATCGCAGACCGCTGAAGGCCCCACCACTGTCCCCGTGCCCGGCGACTACACCAACACGTTTATCAGCGGGCGTTTCGGTTTCACCGACGGCGTGCGCGATCTCGTTTCGTTCCGCGGCTCGGTCGGGCCGGTGAACAATCCGCTGCTGGATATTTCCGGCGATCCAACCAAGCCCAACAAAATCAGCGTGGGGCTGGGCAATGTCATTGTCGAGGGCACGTTCGTTTTCCAAGGGTCGAACACCGCGAAGGTCCACCTCACCAACATCTACGACGACGGCGACCACAAGCCATTGACAAAAAAAGACGTCTCCATCTTCCGCGTGCAGCTTCAGAACAACATTTTGCTGGTGAACTTGGCGCTCTCCGGCGACAACCTGGCCGCGCGCGGATTCGATACCGCCGGCGTGACCAATCATCCGAAGGATCGCTTCGGCGTCGATCCGCCGCCGAATTTCGGCACCGTGCAAAAAGGCAACCTGACCCAGCTTTTCATCCAAGCCGCCGTCGTCGTCGGGCAGCAAGGCAAACTGAACAACAATTACGACTCGATCATTCGCTGTTTTTACTTTTTGAAGAACGGAACTGGACGGATTGTCGGACAGAACTTTAAGCAGTAGACGTAACGCAGGCATCTTGCCTGCACATAAGAGGGGAACGACCATGAAAATGGCAACGATTGCAGCGGCGGCAGTGCTGCTTGTGGCGGCGGGAGATTTCGCTCCGGCGCGGGCGGGCGACGCACCCGCCACCGAAGAAGAAGTCAAACAGTTGCGCGAGCAGGTCAAAAAAATGGCCGCGCTGCAGGAAGAGGTCAAGAAGATCGGCGCCTTGCAGGAGGAGCTCAACAAGCTCACCGACAATTACATGGCGCTGAAGAAGCTCCCCAAAGCGCCGACGCCGGCCACCGCCGACAAGGTGCTCGAGACGAAATACGGCCCCAACGCGAACGTGATCACGCGCAGTGGTAAACTCCAATTCGGCGGCCTGCTGCAAGCGTGGTATTACACCATTCAACATGACAACCGCGGCTTGTTCGACAATCCAGCGGGCTTCATTGTGGACAGTAATTCAGCCTCGAACACCGACAGCTTCCGCATCCGCCGCGCGGAACTGCGCTTCACCATGGACGTGAACGATTACGTCAGTTCCTTTGTGATGATCGATCCGGCCAATGAAGCCACCAGTTTCCCGCAACTGGGCGTGGCACAGCATCGGCTGGCGAGCGTCTCGCCGGAATTCGCGAACGCCAACGGCACGGCGGTGGTCAACGGCTTCAACACGATTCCGGGGACGACCATGAATCCGATCGCGGCGGTGCAGGGCGGATTGGGCACGCCCAACCGGCTGCTGCAAGACGCGCTGATCAATTTCCACGGCGTCGTGCCGCACCACGATTTCACCGTCGGCCAAATGCGCCCGACGTTCAACGAAGAATTCCTCGAGGAAAATGGCGCGCTGCCTTTTGTCGAGCGTTCCTACATCGGCAATTCGATTTCGCGCGATCTCGGCGCGGTGATTCACGGCTCATGGTGGTGCAACGGCGGCGGCTCGGTCTATCAGGGACAATACGACACAGGCCGCGTGCAATATTGGATGGGCGTCTATAACGGTTCCGCCAGTCTGCTCGGCACGACGGGCTCCGCGGCCAATCGCAGCGACACAAACGACTACAAGGATTTCATCGGCACCGTGCTGGTGCGGCCGATGTGGGACGATTGCCTCGGCAAATTGGAACTCGGTTATTCTTTCCGCTACGGCCATCACGGAAATTCCGGCTTGAGCAGCGCGACCACCTCGCCCGGATTTTTGGGCGTGAATACTCCCGCAATGGGCCACGACGGCTGGGTGAGCTACACCGCGCCAGGCGTTGCGAAAGGATTGTGGGCGAAAGGCGAGATGACCTGGATGCGCGACCGCAACGCCAGCGGTTCGGTGATCGATCTGGCCAGCAACGATTTCCAACTCGACGACGGCAGCGGCAACCCGCTCTCCGCCGGCCAGCCGCAGCCGGTGAGCACCTTTGGCTATTGGGCCGCGATCGGCTACAAATTCGCCGATACGCCCTTCTGCACCTGCGGCAAGCAGTTCTGGCGCAACCTCGAAGTCGATTTCCGCTACGAGCGCGCGCCGAACATTTTCGTCGCCAAGCCCGACCCGAATTTCACGAGCGTGTATTCGACGCAGGTTTACACCGCGGGACTTAACTACTACATCAAGTCCGACAACGCGAAAATCCAGGCGAATTACAACTGGGTTGAAAACCCGCGCGGCCCGAACGGCCAGCCGTTCCACAACACGCGCAACGACAGTTTTGTGATTAATTTTCAGGTGATGTGGTAACACCAATTCAAAATGCAAAATTCAAAATGCAAAATTGGGGCAGGCATCGCCAGTTTTTAATTTTTAATTTTGAATTATTTCTACGGTTTCAGAACCGCTTTCACCAAATCCCCCGACTGCATGCCGTCGAAGCAGCTCTTCCATTCGGCCAACGGCGCGATGCGGCTCAAAATCGGATCAAGGTTAAGTTGTCCGCTGGCGAGCATCGACAGCACTTTTTCCCACATGGGCCAGTTGTGGCTGAAACTGCCTTTGAGCGCCACGGCTTTCTGAACCAGCGCATCCAGTGAAAAATTGCACGGCTGCGGGCCCCATCCGACTTTGCTGATCTGCCCATTGGGGCACACCAAATCAAGCGCAACTTTGAGCGTCGCGCTTACGCCGGCGGCGTCGATGATCACATCCAGTCCATATCCGTCGCCGATGGTTTTGACCAGCGCCGGCGCGTCTTCGCCATTCGCGCCGAGCGTGTGCGTTGCGCCGACTTGCTTGGCAAATTCCAAACGTTTGGCGTCGCCTTTGGTGCCGATGACGATGAGTGGATTCGCGCCGCAGAGTTTGGCCATCGACGCGCAAAGAATGCCGATGGGGCCGGGGCCGATCACCGCGACGCTGTCGCCGGGTTTGATGTGTACGTTGTTGACGACGGCGTTGTAGGCGACACAACAGGGTTCGGTCAGGGCCGCTTTTTCAAACGACAGCCCATCCGGAATTTTGTGCAGGCAGCGTTCCGGCACGCGCGCGTATCGCGTCATCGCGCCGTTGACGCCATAGCCAAATCCGAGCCGATTCGGATCGAGATTGTACAGCCCCGATTTGACGAACGGCGAATGCTCCGGCAGCACCGCCGCCGTTTCGCTCACCACGCGGTCGCCTTCCTTGAACGCTTTGACGCGCGAGCCGGCCTTGGCGATGACGCCGCCAAATTCATGCCCGAGCACCACGGGGTAGTTGACTTTCCAGCTTTGCGAGCCATGGTATTGATGCAAGTCGCTGCCGCAAACGCCGACGGCGCGCACGGCGAGGAGCACGTCGCTTTCACCGAATTCCGGTTCCGGCACTTCGCGGAGTTCAACGGAATGAGGCGTGGAGGAGTAGTTAACAAGTCCGAGCATGAAAGTAGTCCTGAGTGCTGAGTGCTGAGTGCTGAGTGCTGAGTGCTGAGAATTGGAACGCGATTTGAATTTTCTCACAAAGACGCGAGCGCGCAAAGAAGAAAATTGACGGCGGACACCGCAAATTCGTGGCAACCACTGGCAAGTGAACAGTCCCATTCTTGCCAATCGCCGTAAACCGCGTATGATGCGCGCGATTAAAAGCAGGAGTGCAGTGCGTTTGATCCTTGTCATCGACAACTACGATTCGTTTACGTACAACCTCGTCCAGTGTCTCGGCACGCTGGGCGCGGACTTGAAGGTCGTGCGCAACGATCAGATCACGCTCGACGAAATCAAACGCATGCGTCCGGAAAAAATCATCATTTCGCCCGGCCCGTGCACGCCGAAAGAAGCGGGCGTCTCCGTGCCGGTGATCCTCGAATTCGCCGGCAAAGTTCCAATCCTCGGCGTGTGCCTCGGCCATCAATCCATCGGCGCCGCGTTCGGCGCGACGGTCAACCGCGCCGACCGGCTGATGCATGGCAAAACCTCGCGCGTGACGCACGATGGGCTTGGCCTCTACGAAAACATGCCCAACCCTTTCGAAGCCACGCGCTATCATTCGCTGATCGTGCGCGAAGAAACGCTCCCGCCGTTCCTGAAAGTCGCCTCGCGCTCCGAAGACATGGGCGAAGTGATGGGCATCCGCCACGTCGAATGGCCGCTCGAAGGCGTGCAGTATCATCCGGAAAGTTTTTTGACGCAGGACGGCGAGCGGCTGCTGAAGAATTTTCTGGAAGGTTCGTACTTCAATTCCCGTTGAATTCAATTTGTCGTGGCATGTTTGTGAACTGTCGGAGCGGCGCGCAAAATGACAAATCACAAATGCCAAATGACGAATGACAAATGAGCCGTTTATGCGCCTCCCGCTTCTAGTCGGCAACGCCATCCGCGAACGCAAACTGATCCCGCCCAGTGGCCGCGTGCTCGTCGCGCTTTCGGGCGGGCCGGATTCGGTTGCGCTGTTGCTGTGCATGTTGGAGCTTTCAAAAAAGCGCGACCTCAAATTCGCACTCGCCGCCGCGCATCTCAATCACAGTATTCGCGGCAAGGATGCGGATCGCGACGAAAGTTTTTGCCGCAAGCTTTGCAAGAAAAAGGGCGTTGAATTCATCGCCGCGCGCGCCGATGCGCCAAGCTTAAGCGGCGCGCTGAATCGCTCGCTCGAAGAAAGCGCGCGGATCGTGCGGCGCGCATTTCTGGCAGCGGCTGCGTTGCGCACAGAAGCGAATTGCGTCGCCGTCGCGCATCACGCCGACGACCGCATTGAAACGGTGCTCTATCGAATCTGCCGCGGCACGGGCATGGCCGGCTTGCGCGGGATCGGCTGGACCGGGCCGCTTAAACTCGACGACGAGCCAAACGTCGATGAGTGGATTCAGTGGCTTGACGCATCCGGCAAACCACAGCCCACCGCGCACGCCGCGGAGATTTCTTTTGCGGCCGGTAATGACGAGGCGCACAGAAAACAATTGGCTGAAATTCAAATCGTCCGCCCGATGCTCGGCTGCACGCGGCCTGAAGTGCTCGAATACCTCAAGCAGAAGCGCCAAAATTATTGCACGGACCTCACCAATTTCGACAACGACATTCCGCGCAACGCGATTCGCAACCAGGTGCTGCCGATCCTCGCGGGCAAAGTCCACGCCGGCGCGCGGCAGGCGTTGTGGCGATTGGCTGAGGAAGCCGACATTCACGCGGCCAAGCGCGCGTGGCGCCGCGAGTGGCTGGGCAGTTTCGCCGACGCCGCGCGCCACGGCACGATTGAACTGCCCGTGCCTAGCATGGGCTCGCCGCCGGAGCTCGACGAACTCGCCGACACGCTTGACGTGCTGAAGACGCTCTGGAAATTGAAGGAGAGCCAATTCACGCACCGGCATGCGCAAGCGCTGCGGCGGCTTTTCAATCCGGGCAGCGGGCCGAAGTCGATCGATCTGCCGAACAATCTGGTTGCGGAACGCGAAGGGAAAAAAGTGACGATTCGGAAAAATTATCGCGCGCGGGAACTGCTCTAATAATCCGTTTCAAAACTTCGAGATGCGAAGCGCCGCCGTACTTCCCTCTCCCCTTGGTGGAGAGGGTCGGGGGCGAGGGGTTTCGCAACGCGCGCTGCATCATGCCCAATGAATCGCCGTCGGTACAATTTTAAAATGCATGATCCGCGTGCATGTCCACGCCGGACCAGATGCGCTGCGAGGTCCACTGTGCGCTCCCGCGCCAGAAGGGATCGCTCGGCGGCAGCCCCAGCGGCAGCAGCGCGGCGGAACAGAGGTACATGCTGCCGCCCGAAATATAGTCCTCGCCCAACGACGGCTGATGGCCGCTCAAGCCGATTTGCAGCCAGCCGTCTTCGTCGAATGTGCCTGCCGGTTCCAAAGTCCGGCGCATCACCGCGGAGAGCGCGCAGCGCACTTGCTCAGGCGAGACGCCATCCGGCAATTCGCGGCGCAACGCCATCAGCGCCAGCAGTTGAAACGCGCCGCAGCGGTACGTGATCGAGCGCCCAATCGCGGGATACGATCCGTCGGACGCGATGAGCCGCTCTTGAATCGCCGCGTAGCGTTTGGCGCGCTTGAGCTCAACCGGCAGCATCGCCTTCCACGCAGGGTCTTGATCGCCAACCACCGAGAGCACTTCGAGCAGCATCGGCTGGATCACGAAACTGTTGTAATAGTCCCAATGAAGCTGCGGGCCGTCGCCGTACGTACCGTCACCGACGTACCATTTTTCGTGAGTTTTCAGCGCGGTTTCGACGGGCGCGCGTTCGAATTTCTCGTCGAAGCGGAACAGCGCGGCTTCGACCATGGCACTGAAGAGCAGCCAGTTATTTTGCCCGGGCTTAATCGCGCGCGACGCTTTGAGCGAATCCAGCACGCGCGTTTGTACTCCCGCGTCAAGTTTGCTCCACAATTCCTTGGGCGCACGCAGCAGCGCGTGCGCCAGAAACGCGGTGTCCACCAGCGGCTGCTGGCCGCTGCTGAAATTCATCGCGTCCGGCGACTTCGGATCGGTGGCATGCGCGAGTCCCATGCGCGCAAGCTCGGCGAAATGCGCGCGCGATTTTTCTTCGGCGCCACCGAGGCCTTGCGATTCGAGCCACGGCGCGAGGCCGGTCATCAGTCGCCCGAACGCTTCAAGCGGCGCGAAGGGCACGCGCTTCTCGGCAGATTTTCCGCGGTGCGGCAATTTTTGTTTCAACGTGCCAGCGGCCAGCGATTCGAGCACCGGCTTGGCGAGCTTTTCGGCGGTGGCGGCCCAAAAGCCCCGGTCGGCGGCGCCAGGGTCTTCGTTGGGTTTGGGTTTGTCCTTGTCGCCGTCGGCATGCGCGGGTGCAGCGGATGCGCCGGCCAGCAGGGCCAGCGATGCGGCGGATTTGATAAAATCGCGGCGGTTGGTCATAAAGAGGGTGCCTCCATTAATAGAGTAACCCGCAGTGTGAGTGCAGCGCTTTCAGCCTCGCGTGATTTCGAATTTCTCCCCATTCGCAAAAATCTGCCCGGTGCGAAAATTGCTTTCATCCACCGTCAGCACACAGAACGCCGCGTTAGTCTGCTGCTTTGTTGGAAGTCCGGCGTATTTGCGCGTGCCGACGGACGCGCGCGCCCACGTTTCGCGCCACGAGCAATTCAACATCCGCGCGGCGAGAAAGACGCCGTCGATGGGGCGCAGCGCGGAGCCGGCGAAATTGGTCTGGCCGGGCATGCGCACGATTTTGTCGGCGCCGACTTCCGTTTCGATTTTGCCGATGCGGTAGCGCCCCGGCCCCTCGCCGGCGGCGGACATCGCATCGGTGGTGTAGCAAATCGGCGGCGGCGTTCCCGTGCTCTGGCTGGCAATGCCCGCGTGAAACAGGCGGAACATCGGCGGCGAAACATGAATCGTGTCGGGAATAATGCTGAAATGCAGGCTGGGCGTTTCGATCGCGCGCAGGAGAATATTGTTGTGGCGGTCAATTTTCTGCGGACAGGCATTGCCCAGATGTGTGAAGCCGCTCGCTCCGGCTTTGACGGCGGCGGCGAGTATTTCGGATGACGCATCGGTGTGGCCGAGACTGATGCGAATGTTGAGCGAGACGGCGAGCGCGATCGCGTCGATGGCGCCGGCGCGTTCGGGCGCCAGCGTGAGCAACAGCGGATCGTCGCCGGCGGCGGCGCGCAGGGCGCGGATGCGGTCGGGAGCGGGGTCAAGCATTTTCGCTGGATCGTGAGCGCCGTGATAGCCGGGTTCGGGCGAGAGGAAGGGGCCTTCGACGTGCCAGCCGGCGATGGCGGATTGGAGCTCTTTTGATTTTGCGCGCAGAGCTCGCGCGTGGTTCAAGCGCGCGGTGAGTTTGGGAATTTCATCTGTGCAAAGCGTGAAAAAAAACTGACCGCAGCCAGCGGCGTGCAGACCGCGCGCGGCTTTGAGCAAAACGTCCTCAGTGAGAACGTCCTGCTGGAAATCGACGCCAGCGTAGCCGTTGACTTGGGGATCAAAGAGGGCGGGGGCGAGCCAGACGTTGTCGGGAGCGCTGTCGGCGGGTTCGATTTTCGTGAGCGATGCGCCGCTCAGCGTGAGGCGCACGGGCTGAGCGGTGTCGAAGCGGCGGGCGAGGAGGGTCTCAGACATGTTATTTGTGCGGCGAACGTTTGGGGTGCTGATAGGATTTGGCTTTGAAGCCGCGCGGGACTTTCAGCGAGAAAGTTTCGTCGTGAATTGTGGCGAGGTAGATTCCGGCGGCGGCGGCCTTCCGCGGCAAATCGCGGTCAATGCTCACGCCCGCAAGAATGCCGAAAAGTTCCTTGTCGCGGTGTTCGGGGCAGAATTCCGGGAATGCCCTCAGTTGCTCGATCAGTTGGTCCAGCGATTCCTGCCTCAAATGGTTCTTAATTTCGACAATAAATGCGCGATTGCCGCGGCCGTTTGAATAAGCGAGCAAATCCAACTCGATGGATTGGCCGTTTTTGTCTCTGCTGAAACGAGGGGCAAAAGTCTGAGCGCCGAAGCGGCGTTTCAGAATTCGTTCCATGGATGGGAGTGCCATGCCCTCCGCGAAATAGCCGATACTGTGGTTGAGCGCTCCGATTTGTTCCGAAACGCTTCGGATTTGGCGATCAGTCTCGCGGCGTGAAGCAACGATCTCTTCGTTCACGCTTCGGATTTGGCGATCAGTCTCCCGCCGTGAAGCTGTGATCTCTTCGTTCACCTTTCGGATTTGGTGGTCGGTTTCCCGTCGTGAAGCTGCGATCTCTTCGTTCAATTTCGCGAAACGCCGCTCGTTTTCGGCGGCGCGTCTGTCCACTTCCGCCATTCTTGCTGCGTGCTCTTCCGCCCATTGCTCAAACCGCTTCCCCAGCCGGTCGATGGTGGCGTTGGCGCTGTCGAGGTGCTTTTGGAAATCGTGGTCCGCCATGCCACCATTATAGAGCGGCGCCGGCTGGGTGTCCACAGGCGCTTATTTCGGCGCTTCCGCTTTCGCTTCGTCGAGCGAATCGAGCGCAATGCCCGCGTGCGTGAAGGATGCGCCGGCGGTCAACGCGATGGCGACCAAGATCGCTTCGTTGATTTCGGCTTCGGTCGCGCCGGCTTTGGCGGCGGCTTTGACGTGGTGGTCGATGCAGTAGGCGCAGTGCGTGGCGTGCGCGACGGCGATGGCGATGAGTTCTTTCGTCTTCGCGGGGAGGACGCCGTCGGAGACGGCTTTGGAAAAGAAGGTGGACATGGCGCCGAAGGATTCGGCGGCGTTGGGGCTGCCGGCTTTGAGGCGGCGGAGTTGTTTGAGGCTGGATTTCTGGAAGAAAGAATCGGCCATGGGTGGTGCTCCTTTTTTGTCGCCGGCTCCGCCGGCGAGATTCGGGCCGGCGGGACGCCGGCGGTACAGAATTTGATTCAGGCCGGCTGGAAGCCGGCGGTACAGGTTACTTTGCCATTTCCATTCCAAGCGTAATCTTTGCTTCGTCGATGGCTTCTTCGCGCCGCGCCCAACCGTCGGGGATGGCGCCGGTTTTGATTTCGAGCGCCAGCGTTTCTTTGGCGATGAAATCGGAATACTTGAGCGCGACCGCGTCTATTTTTTCGTTGCCAGTGATCGCAATCTTGATGCGCTGCTCGTAGGCGAGTTTTAATTCGCTGCGCCAGCCGTTGATGCGGTTGACCAGTTCGCGCGAAATGCCTTCGTCGAGCAGTTCGGGCGTGAGGTGCGTGTCGAGCACGACCACGACGCTCTTGCCGCTGGCGGCGGCGTAGCCTTCTTTGGCTTTCAGGCTTACTTCGACTTCGTCTGTCGAAAGTTCGACGCTCTGGCCGTTCGAAAGTTTCAGGTTCGCTTTGCCGTTGGCGGCGATTTCGGCGCGCAGGACGGCGGCGTTGCATTTGGTGAGCGCGTCTTTGATCAACGGAACGGATTCGCGGAATTTGGAGCCGATGGCTTTGAAATTGGGCTTCAGTTCGTAGCTGACGAATTGGTCGGCATGGAGCGCGACTTCAATCGTTTTCACGTTGAGTTCGTCGAGCAGCACGGCTTCGTGCTTGCGGATGATCGCTTCCTGCGCGGCGTTGGCGAGGATCGCGACGACTTTCGTGAGCGGCTGGCGCGTTTTCAATTTCGAATTCGCGCGCGCCGCGCGGCCGAGGCTGGCGGCTTCGCGCACGAGCGACACTTCGCGGCTAAGCTCCGTGTCGATTACGTCTTCGTTCGCTTCGGGGTAGTCGCAAAGATGCACGCTTTCGGGAAGTTCGAAGTACTTTGAACCGCGATTCGGACCGCTGAGGTTCTGATAGATTTCTTCGGCCATAAATGGAACGAATGGCGCCATAAGTTTGCTAAGGGTCAACAAGCATCCGTGAAGCGTGACATAGCCCCACAGCTTTTGAAGGTCGTGCGCGTTGCTCCTGTCTTCCGAACGCCAGTTCGACCAGAACCGTTCGCGCGAACGGCGCACATACCAATTCGAAAGCGATTCAACAAAATCGCTCAGCGCCGTGGCCGCGCCGAAGATGTCGTATGCATCCAGGCACTGCCGTACGGAACGAATCGCGAGATTGAGTTCCGAATTAATCCAGCGGTCAAGAAGCGGAGTGAGTCGAACATCCAATCCGGCTTCGCGAAGTTGCTCGCGATTTTCGTCGAATGCTTCCGCCCAAGTGCTCAGAATTGCCAGATTCTTGATGCTCGGTTCAAACCCATCGATATTCGCATAAATCACGAAGAACGAATAGACGTTGCGCAGTTTGATCAGGAATTCTTTTTGCGCTTCGCGGACAGTCGGGCGCGAGAAGCGCGAATTCGTCCAGGGATTGGTGGACGAATAGAAAAACCAGCGCAGCGCGTCGGCGCCTTCGTCATTCAAAATTGAATTCGGATCGTACTTTGGCGATTGGTGTTCTTTGTTGCTTTTGCTGAGCTTCAATCCTTTTTCATCGCAGACGTGGCCGAGTACGAGGCACGTTTTGTAGGGGATGGCTGGAGTGGAGTCGGGCCGGCTGGAAGCCGGCGGTCCGAAAAGGAGAACGCTTTCCGCCATGAGCGAATAAAACCAGCCGCGGGTCTGGTCGATCGCTTCGCTGATGAAATCGGCGGGGAAGGCGCGCGCGAATTTTTCTTTTGAGCCTGGCGCGTGCGGGTAGCCCCATTGCGCGAAGGGCATCGCGCCGCTGTCGTACCAGCAGTCGATGACTTCGGGGACGCGGCGCATCGTGCCGCCTTTGGGCGACGTGTAGGTGACTTCGTCGATCCACGGTTTGTGCACGCGCAGGTGATCGTTGAGGCCCGGCTCGCGTGCTTTGGCTTTGTCGAAGAAATCGAGGTTCGTCACGCCGGGTTTTGTTTTCAATTCATCGAAGGAACCGATCGCTTCTTCTTCGCCGGTTTCTTCGCAATGCCAGATCGGCAGCGGCGTGCCCCAGTAGCGTTCGCGCGAAAGCGCCCAATCGACGTTGCCGGCGAGGAAGCTGCCGAAGCGGCCGTCTTTGATGTGCTCGGGGTGCCAATCAACTTTCTGGTTGTTGGCGATGACCTCGTCGATCTCGCGCGTGGTGCGGATGAACCAGCCGCCGCGCGCGAAGTAGATCAGCGGATTTTTGCAGCGCCAGCAGAACGGGTATTCGTGCTTGTAGTTTTCGCGCTTGAGCAGCAGTCCGCGCTGCTTCAAATCTTTGAGCAGATCGGCATCGGCTTCTTTGCAGAAGCGGCCGGTGAATGCTCCGCAGCCGTTAATAAATTGCCCATCAGAGCCGACCAGCTTAATCACAGGCCAGCCCACCTCCTTGGCTAGGGAATAATCGTCGGCACCGTAGGCGGGTGCAACGTGAACAATTCCTGAGCCAGTGTCCAAGGTTACAAAGTCTGCGGCCGCAATGCTCCACGTCCATCCGTGCGTGGCTGATGCGGTCGTGAATACTTCTATTGTGTTTGGATCAATTCGAACACTCACGACCCACGGTTGGTCCATCGGGTAACACTCTAAAAACTCAAACAGCGGTTTATATTTCCGCCCCACCAACGCGCTCCCCATCTCCGTCTTCGCCACCTCAAACGGAATCTTCCCCATCACCTGCTTCACCAGCGCGCTGGCCATGATCAGCGTTTCTTCGCCGACTTTCACGTAGCTGTATTCCGTGTCCGCTTTCACGGCAAGGCCCGCGTTGCTCGGCAGCGTCCACGGAGTCGTCGTCCAGGCGACGAAGCTGGTTCTGTTCTCGTCCCAATTTATGTCGCGGAATGTGACGAAGCAGGAGGGGTCCTCAACCGTCTCATATCCTAGACCGACTTCGGCGGCCGAGAGGCCGGTCTGGCAGTGCGGGCACCACGGCAGAATTTTGTGGCCTCTGTAAAGGAGATTCTTCTGAAACAGCTCCTTAAGCGACCACCACACGCTTTCGACGTACTCTTTGTGGTACGTGACGTAGGCGTCTTTCAAGTCGATCCAGAAGCCGATTTTTTCGGTGAGCTGTTCCCAATCGGTCGTGTACTTAAAAACCGAATCCATGCACTTTCGCACGAACGGTTCGACGCCGTATTTGAGCACTTCGGTTTTGCCGTCGAGCTTCAATTCCTTCTCGACTTCGATTTCAACGGGCAGGCCGTGCGTGTCCCAGCCGGCTTTGCGCGGGACGTAATAGCCGCACATGGTTTTGTAACGCGGAAACAAGTCCTTGACCACGCGCGTGAGCACGTGTCCGGGATGCGGGCGGCCATTGGCGGTGGGCGGACCTTCATAGAAGACCCAGCATTTGGAGTCTTTGACGGGCTCGCGGGCGGCGAGGGATTTTTCGAAGATGCGGTGCTCTTTCCAGAATTGCAGAATGCGCGCTTCGTTCTCGGCGAATTTGATTTGGGTGTCAACGGGTTTAAACAAGTGAAGAGTCCTGAGTGCTGAGTGCTGAGTCCTGAGTCCTGAGTAAGGGCGGGGCGAGCGCTGCGCGCTCGCTCCAAACGGCGGCAAGAGTGCCGCCGCTCCAATTTAGGTGACATTCACAACGACGGCAGCTATTATAGCCGAAGGCGGGAAAAGATGAATCTGATTTCAGCGAGTGCTTCCGGACAAAACATGAATCAACCTCCTCAACTTCCTCCGGCGGGACCGCCGCAGGCGCAGGCGCCGGTTCAGCCCGCGCAGGCAATGCAGGCACAGAAGCCCGTGGACCCTCATGCAGGGACGCGCGCAAAATATCTGGCGATTGTGGGCGGGCTGGCAGTGGTCGCGGTGGCGATTGTGACGCTGTATTCAATCAGCGCGACGCGCCAGGCGCTCGAAGGGTTTTCGTCGGCGTTTCAGCCGCAGGTGAGTTACAAAACGCTGCTGAGCGGCACCATCGGGCAGCTTAACAACAATCCGAAATTGGTGGTGCTGACCGCGGACATCGAGGCGATGGTCACGCATGAAAGCACTTCGACGTTTGTCGGCATTCCGGTGGGTTCGGCGAAGGCGGAGGTGAAAGTTCCGGCAAAAATTCAGTATTACGTGCCGATGAAGGACCTCAGCTTGGGCGATTTTACCTATGACGCGCAGGCCAAGCTGCTGGTGGTGAAAATTCCGCCGCCGATTTTGGACACGGAGGTCGTGGACATCAATTCCGATCCCGACAAGATTCAAATCCGCACAGAGTTTGGCTGGAGCCCGCTCTCGATTTTCAAGGGCGCGGGCGTGCGCGCGGAGGCGCAGCGCCATTTGCGGGAGGCGGCGCTGGAGCAGGGGCGGCACGAACTGCTGTTCGATCGCGCTCAGAAGAATGCGAAGGAGATCGTGGCGCAGCAGATGGAAAAGGTGTCTCAGGCGCTGAACGACGGCGTGCGGCTGGAAGTGGAATTCAAGAAGCCGTAGGTCACGCGAACGGTTGAACAACGAATCGCGCGAATCTACGCGAAGGGGATTGCGGGGATTCAGGCAACGCATGTAGGAAGCGGCGCGCGGTGAAGGTCTCTTGCGCAAAGACTGTCGGCGAAAATTCGGTTTGAAATTTGACGCTCGATCCCGATGCGGCACTGGCTGAGAACAGCCAGTGGCACACGAACGGCGAATAAACTGCCGGCGGATGCGCGGGTTGAAATTTCGGACGGCGGTTCCGATGCGGGGCGCTTTTCCGCCTAAAGGCGGGACTACAAGCATGTCTGTCGCCATTATTGTCGATACGTTTCCGCGGTGGTCGGAGCGGTTTATTGCGCGCGAGCTGAATGAGCTGGCACGGCGCGGGGTGGCGTTTTCGATTTATTGTTTGAAAGCGGGCGACGCGAGCTGCGAGAGCGACGCGGAATTCAGCGGGTTGATTGAGCGGCGCGTGGTGCTGCCGGCGTGTTTTGTGCCGTCGGCGGCGCGCGAGTTGGGAATGGACGCAGCGGCTCGGGCGCGGAAGAAACGGGTTGAAAAGGAATTGGGGCTCACGGCGTTTCGGCAGATTGGGTGCGCGAATTCGCTGGTGAAATTGATTCGCGAGCATGGGCATTCGATCGTGTACGCGCATTTTGCGAGTTTGCCTTCGACGCTGGGGTGGCTGGCGGCGGTGGCGTTGGAACTTCCGCTGGTTGTGTCGGCTCACGCACGGGATGTGTTTGTTGAAGCTCAATTACTTTCGGAAAAAATGAAATGCGCGCGGCGATTTTTCACGTGTCAGTCGCGCGCGTTTTTTTATTTGCGCGAGACCATCGAAGGGTTGGATCCCTGGGTGCCGAGCGATGAGCGCGACGATGCGCCGAGCGGAAAAACGGTGCTGATGCGGCACGGCTTGCCGCTACAGGCGTATCCGTTTCAGCCGCGAAAAGAACGCGTGGCGCGCGAATTCAAGCTGCTCGCCGCGGGACGGTTTGTGCGCAAGAAGGGCTTTCACGATTTGATCGACGCACTGGACGGGGTGGAGTTGGAAAAAGCGCCAGTGTCGCTGACGCTGCTGGGCGAAGGGCCGGAGGCGAAGGCTTTGAGCAAGCGCGTCGCGAAATTAAAACTGGGCGCTCACGTGACGATGCCCGGCAGCGTGCAGGGCGCGGAGTTGCGAAAGTATTTTGACGAGGCCGACGCGCTGGTTGTGCCGAGCGTGGCCGCGCGCGACGGGGACAGCGACGGTGTGCCAAACGTCGTGTTGGAAGCGATGGCGCTGGGCGTTCCGGTGATCGGAACTCAGGCGGGGAGTTTGGGCGACGTGTTGCGCGAAGAGGGCTGCGATCCGACGGGGGTGATTTTCGCGCCCGGCGACGTGACCGGTTTGGCGCGCGCGATTCGGTGGGTGATGAAGGAGCAGATTGCCGTGTCGGCGCGGGTGGCGAATGCGCGGAAGATGATTGAATCACAGTTTGATGTGCGCAGGACGATTGAGCCGCTGGCGCGGGAGCTCGCATGAATCCAAAATTCAAAATTTAAAGTTCAAAATTAAGGATTCAAAATTCAAACGGTCTAAATTCGGTGAAATCGTTGTTGAAATTGGGCGGCTGAACGATAAATTGCTTTGTTCTTCAATTGGCCGCTTACTGACGTGCGCGGCTCCGGAATGCGAAAAAGGGAAATTGAGTCATGGCACATAAACAGGGACAGGGGTCATCCAAAAACGGGCGCACCAGTTTGCCGAAGTATTTGGGGATCAAATGTTACGGCGGCGAGTATGTGACGCCGGGGAATATCATTTTGCGGCAGCGCGGGACGGTGTTCAACGCGGGCAAAAATGTTGGTTTGGGCCGCGATTACACGCTGTTTGCTCTGGCCGAGGGCGTGGTGAAATTCGACAAGACCGCCAAGAAGCGCGTGCATGTGGTGCCGCTGAGCGAGGCGCTGAAGGAGCCTGCGGCGGCGAAGGAATAGTCGAAGGTCGAAAAAGTCGAAGGTCGAAAGTCAGACGCGCTCCTTGCGGGAGCGCTTTTTTTTTTGACGCGGAGGGCACGGAGGGACACGGAGAACGGAAAGGGATTTCCTCTCAGTGTTCTCTGTGCACTCCGTGGCAAGGATTTTTACGCGCTTTTCTTCGCTGGTTTCGGCGCGGGATGGCAGGCGCATCCGCCTCCGCTGCACGGCGTGGCCGCGGGCGCGTCGGATTTGGCGGCGGGTTTGGCTTCGGTTTTGTCGGTGCCGCCGGGATGCTTTTTGTAATCGGTGAGATAGAACCCGGAGCCCTTGAAGATGAAACCGCCGCCGCCGGAGATGAGGCGCTCCGCTTTTTTCTTGTTGCATTTGGGGCAGAATTTATCGGGCTTGGCTTTGATGCTCTCGAAGCGCTCGAATTCGTTTCCGCAGGAAGTGCAGGCGTATTCGTAAGTGGGCATGTCAACAATCCTCAACTGCGTGTCATTTCGGCCAACATCGGCTGGTACTTGTAACATCGGCTGAACGATTAAGCAAATCAAGAGCCGAGTCGCCTATCTCCTGATTTTAGAATCATCGCGCTGCCGCTTAGCCGTCAATACTCAGGACGGTTGCGGCGGCGGGATCGAGTCGATTCGCGTGCGCGCCACACAAATCATGGAGCGAAAAATGAAAAAGTTATTCATGTTGTTCTGCTTTCTGTGTCTCGCGGTTTTTGCGCACGCCAAGGGCTGGTACACGCTGAATGTGGACAAAGCGCGCGCGGATTTGCATCAATTGATGGACACGGCCTTCGACAAAGGCAGCGAGGCGGTGGACAAGTGCCGCGATCTGGCCGAGAAGGGTCAGAACCAATAAGTGTTGAGAAATCGGCGCGGCAGGCTAGGCTTATTGAAGGGGATTAAAAAAGGAGCTTGAATCATGAAAAAAGCACTCGCGACGTTGATCATCATTGCAGCCCTGGCCGCCGGCGGCGCCTACTACATGGGCTGGATTTCGTTCTCGGTGGACAAGGAAAAGGCGAAAGCCGACATGAAGGAAGGCGCGGAGAAAGCGAAGGAATTGGGACAAGAAGGCGTCGAAAAGGCCAAGGAGTTGGGCCAGGAAGTGAAGGACAAACTTAAGAAGACGGACACGACCACGATCAACAACAAACCGGTGGACGACACGAAGAAGCCGGACTAAAAGTTGTGGAGCGCCGGCATCCCTGCCGGCTGGAAGCCGGCGCTCCGAATCACTCCATCTCGACCTCGGTCAAGAAGCGTTTGACATCGCTGCGGCGCAGCCAGCCTATCATGCGGGGAAGCTGAGCGTGATCGATGATCTTGATGTTCTTGACACTGTCGCCGTTTTTGGGGATGGACTTCAATTCGGCGACGTATTGAAAAATCAAATTCCAGTCTTCGCCCGGCGGGACCATCGAAAAGACTTCCGCCAGTTTCATTTCCTTCGGCTCAACTTTGCCCCACTGTTTGAGCACATGCTTCGCGCACACGTCAGGCTGCTCGCCAAATTCAAGATAATCCCACGGAAACCACAGGTCGCCGACATCCACGCCACCCGGCAGGCCCGGTTTTTCGAAGAGCACCACTTTTCCCTTGTAGAGGGTCACGACGTTGACGCCGATGTGCGTGCCACCGGGAGTGACCGCGTTGATGGGCCGTCCGAAAATCGCTTTAGGCATGGTGCTCAATCCGTGGCCAAAACCTATACGACACTGAGCGCATTATAATGATTCGCAGGTTTTCGTCGCAAACATTTTCGGATTCACGCGAAGACGGTTTCACGCAAAGGCGCAAAGCGGACGCAAAGAACGCAAAGAAGATTGAATGTGACGGGCTCCGGCCTGTCCGCCCCCAATTTCTTCTTTGCGTACTTTGCGTACTTTGCGCTTCTTTGCGCCTTTGCGTGAAAACCGTTATGTCCGCAATTGGCCCGTCCCGTCCCCGAGCCATTTGTATGTGGTCAGTTCTTCGAGGCCCATCGGCCCACGCGCATGCAGTTTGTCGGTAGAAATCCCGATCTCCGCGCCGAGGCCGAATTCGAAACCGTCGCACAAGCGCGTCGATGCGTTGACGAAAACGCAGGCGCTGTCCACGAGATTCTGGAAGCGCCGCCCGCGTTCGGGATCGCTGGTCACGATCGCTTCGGTGTGGCGCGAGCCGTATTTTTCGATGTGGTCGGCGGCTTCTTCGAGCGAATCGACGATGCGCACGGAGAGAATGCGGTCAAGGTACTCGGTGTAATACGTCTGTTCGTCCGCGTCTTTGATCTGCGGGCTGGAAATGCCGTTTTCGTTGAGAATCGCGCGCGTGCGCGAGCACACGCGCAGCTCGCAATTTTTCTCCAACAGCGCTTTCGCCAGTGCCGGCAAAAACTGTTGGGATGCGCGCGCGTGAACCAGCAGCGTCTCCGCCGTGTTGCAGGTCGAAACGCGCTGCAGCTTCGAATTCATCACGATCACTTGCGCCAGATTCAAATCCGCGGGATCGTCCACGTACACGTGGCAGACGCCCTTGTAATGCTTGATCGTCGGGATGCGCGAATTTTCCGCGACCATGCGGATCAGCCCCTCGCCGCCGCGCGGAATGACCAGATCGATTAGCGAGTCGAGTTTCAGCAGCGCGCTCAGCGCCGCGCGATCCGTCGTCTCGACGACCGTGACCGCCGCCGGCGGCAATCCCGCGCGTTCCAGACTTGCGCGCAGCACTTTCGCCAGCGCGCGGTTGCTCGAAATCGCTTCGCTGCCGCCGCGCAAAATGCAGGCGTTGCCGCTCTTCAAGCACAGCGATGCGGCTTCGACCGTGACGTTGGGCCGAGATTCGAAAATAATCAGAATCGCGCCGATCGGCGTGCGCACGCGCCGCAGCACCAATCCATTCGGCCGCGTCTCGCGGCTCAATTCGCGCCCGACCGGATCGGGCAGCGCCACCACTTGCTGCAAACCCTCCGCAAGTTTTTCGATGATGCGCGCGTCCAGTTTGAGCCGGTCCAACATCGGCCCGGCCAACCCCTTCTCTTTGCCGCGTGCGATATCTTCAGCGTTCGCAGCTTCAAGCGCCGAGCGTTCGCGCATCAGCGCTTCGGTGGCGTAAAGGAGCGCGTTATTTTTCTGCTCCGTCGGCGCGGTCGCGATGATGCGCGCCGCCGCGCGAGCGTCCTGAGCTAGCTTCAACATATCGTCTGCAATGTCTGGCATGAGCATGACCTTTGTTACTCATCGTGGAACGGAGCTCCTGCTCCGTTCAAACTTCATCGCGCAATGTAGAACGGAGCTCCCGCTCCGTTCAATTTCCACGGCGTACCGAACGGAGCAGAGCTCCGTTCTACTTACGCTTCCTCACCGCCAATTCCACCAACAAACACGGGCCGCCATAGATCAAATTCACTCCGGCCGCGCGCGCCCGTTCCAGCGACGCCGTGTCTTCCGGTTCCGCGCCGGGCTGCATCCACACATTCTTGACACCCGCGGCAACCGCCTCGTCCAGCAGCTTCTCCGTCACGCGCGGCGGCGTCACGACTGAAAGCGACTCGACTTTCTCCGGCAGCGCGGCGAGATTCGGATAAGCCGGCATGCCCAGCACGTCCTTCGCGCGCGGGTTGAGCGGCACGACGTTGCAGCCGCGGCTCAACAGCGCCGCGAAACATTTGTGTCCATATTTCTCCGGATCGTCGCTGGCGCCGGCCACGGCGAAGCGTTGTGCGGACATGAACTGGTCGATGGCTTGATTCAAGCCGCTCATGTGCGTTATCATATTGGAAGCAGCGAGATTTTCAAAAAGAACCCGGCGCGTAGTTAAAAAAACCGATACACTATTTAAGGTAGGGCGCGTCCGCGGCGCGCCGTCACAGTATTGTGGTGCAGGCATCTTGCCTGCATATGCGCTGGCGGAAGATGCGAGATCCGTCATATGCGAATTGTCTACTGCGAAAATTGCGACATCCGGGTTTCGGAAGAGGATATCGAATCCGGCAAGGCTTACACCAATCCTCAAGGCGACACCTATTGCGCCGCCTGTTCGCCATCGTTTCGTCCGCGCGCCGCGAAATCGGCCACGTCCGCGCAAAGAATTGTCCCCGCGCCACACGACGCGCCCGCTCGCGCCGGCCGCCGCACGCCCACGGGAGCATTCCGAGTTTCCCAACCGCAACTGACGCCGTCGTCGCAGCATCTTCCCGCGACGCACGTTCCCGCCGCGTCGCCCCTGCCGATCAAATGGATCGCCGCTGGAAGCTTGTCGGCACTGACGATCATCGTCGCGATTTTTGCGTTTCGCGGCAAAGCGCCGGAGACTCCGCCGGCGCGCCAGCCGCTGGCAATCAATCCCACCATTAATGAGCACAAGACCGAACTGACACCCGCGCAAACTCCCAAAACGCCCGAGCGCGCGCACGGGTTGCTTGACGACATGGCGAACGAACGCGCGCGCGGCAACGACCCCGGTTCGCAAAACGCCGCCGCCGCCGCGCGTTTGCAGGCGGCCAGGGATTTTTATGCGCGCACGCCGCAGGATCCCTGGGCGTATCTCGATCTTCTGCGCCAAGTCCCAGCCGACACGCCGCCGGGCAAGGAAGCCGCGAAGGCCATCGCTGAATTGAAAATGCCGCTCGACAAATCCGAGACGCCCGGCTGGTACCGCGATTGGAATTTCACCAACAAAGACCCGCTGGCCAGCGTCGCGATGCTCTACGATTTCGACGGCCGGAAAAATGTGCTTCAAACGCAGGCACCCAGAGACGGCGAAGTGCCGTTCAATGCCAAGCCGCCGGTCGCGCGCGACAAAGGGCACTTCGGTTTTTCAGTGCGCGGCGAAGACAAAGGCCTGTGCAAAATCGCCATCGAAGTGGACGGCAAGCAGCAGTTGCTTGAAGAAATCAGCGGCAGCAAATGGCGCGACTTCGACATCGACTTGGATTATTTCAAAGGCCGCGAAGCCGCGATTCAAATCCGCCACATCGCCGCGCCGAGCAGTTCCAGCGCCTATTGGACGCCGCCGGTTTTCCGCGCCGGACCGGCTGCGGGCGTTAAATCCGTCGCCTACAATCCCAAAGCGCTGCCCTACGACAAAAACCGGATCGACCCGCCCAAGCACACTTTCGTCGCACTCACCGAATGGAAGGAATCGCCCGCGTGGAAAACGCCGGTGAATCTGCTCGCACTGGCCGATCCCGCGACCGGCGCTGTCGCGGGCGAATGGAAACGCGACGACAAAGGCGCCATTCTCTCCGGCAAACTCAACGGCGCGCGCATGGCCATCGATTACAAACTCCCAAATCAATACGACATCAAAGCCGTCTTCGAACGCAAAGGCGGCAACAGTGACACAACGCTGATTCTCGCGCAAGGCAAACACCAATTCGTCTGGCAGATGGGCGCCGAGCAGAATAAGAATTTCGACCTCGCGCTGGTCGCCGGAAAAAAATTCGACGGCAATCCGGCCTGTGTCAAGAACGGCGATTGCCTGAAAAATAACAAACGCTACACCACGCTGGTCGAAGTCCGCAAAGACCGCGTCAGCGCGTACCTCGACGGCAAGCTCATCACCGAATGGACCGCCGACATGGGCGAACTTTCCCGCTCCGATACGTGGAAGTTGCCCGACGGAAAAACGCTCGGCATCGGCGCGTTTCAAAGCGAAGTGACGTTTTATTCGCTGGAATTGGTCGAAGTGAAATGAATATTCAAGGTTCAAAGTTGAACGCAAAATGCCCTGAATTTTGAACCTTGAACCCTTGAGCCTACTTCTTCATTCCATGCTTGACCAACACCAAATCGCCTTCCTTGCATAATCCGATGTCCGGCGCGTACCACTTGTGCTCTTTGTTCTTCGGCTCCAGCGGCGAGGTCTCCTCGATTTTCAAGCAATTCTGAAACGTTCCGTCGGGCGTGGTCACCGTCTCGCTGACGCTCAGATTTTCCGCGCGGTCCTGCGCGTTCTTCGCCACTTCTTGATAATATTTGTCGCCCGCCTTCGCCGTCCCCGGCATCATCAGTCCGTACCGCGCGCCGTTCTCGCCGTGCGTCCATGCGCCGCCGACATCTTCGCCGAAGTAATAAATGCCGCGCGTCGTCTTGTCGATCGCGAAATAATTGCGCGAATTCTCCTTCACTTTCCCCGTCGCAATCGCCACTTCTTTTTCCTCCACCACGCGCGTTTCGATGTTCCCAATCTTCTTCGTCTCCTTGAGCACCGTGATGGTCAGCCGCGTCGGCTCGCCGTCTTCCTTCCCCTCCAGCACGAGCTCGTAGCCCGGATACAAAACGAAATAGCGGTTCCGCCCCGCAGTCGCGAGATTTTTTTCGTCCATTGCAAATGTGGTCTTGAATCCATCCTTATCGACGGCGCCGTTCGGCAGCGGCCCCTTCGGTTCGTCCGCCGCCTTCGGCACGACGGCGTCGGCACGCGCGGGCGGCGCAGTGGGCGCCTCAACCGCCGGAGGGCAGCAGGAATCGTGGCAGCCGCTGACAATCGCCAACACAAAAAACACGGGGACGAATCGCAGGTAGTTCATGAGCAATCCTCCAAGATGAGTTTGGTCGCGGAAGATTAACCCAGGAATTGAGTGGGGGAATTTTTATTAGCGGGGATTAATACGCCCTCGCGGGAGCATCCTTGAAACCAAACCCTCCCTTCCGCTATATTGGCCCACGCACCCGCATTGATTTTCTTGCGCACTTTACTTAGGACTCAGCATTCAGGACTTCCCATGACCTACGGCCTCTGGAATTCTCCCCTCACCCCAAAATCCCTCGCCCTCGGCCAGCGGCTCGGCGATGCGCTTTGGGACACTGACGGCAAAACGCTCGTCTGGCTCGAAGGCCGCGGTGAACGCGGCGTGCTCGTCGCGTCGTCGCTCGATGGCAACGCTCCGCGCGATCTTACCGACGAACAGTCCGTCCGCGCGCGCGTCGGTTATGGCGGCGGCGATTTTACTGTCGCACAAGGCCACGTCGTCTTCGCGTCAAACGGCCGCCTCTATCGCAAAAATCTCCAGCACGGCGCCGCGCACGCGATCACTCCTGCGCTCGGGCACGGCGCCTCGCCCGCCGTCTCACCCGGCGGCGCGTTTGTGATGTATGTGTATTCGCACGAGCGCCGCGACGGGCTGGCGATTGTCGATGCCGAAGGCAAACACTGGCCGAAGAAAATCGCCGAAGGGCACGATTTTTACATGCAGCCGCGCTGGAGCGCCGATGGCACGCGCGTGGCGTGGGTGGCGTGGGATCATCCCAACATGCCCTGGGATAGCACGGAACTGTATCTCGCCGACGTGGAACTCACGGACCTTGAATTGCCGTCGCTGAAAAATGTGCGCGGCATTGCCGGCGAAAAAGAGATCGCCACGTTTCAGCCTGAATTTTCGCCCGACGGAAACTGGCTGTCGTATCTGAGCGACGAAGGCGGCTGGTTCAATTTTTATCTCTACGATCTGAATCAATCCACCACGCGCTGTCTCACCGACGAGCGCGGCGCGCAATTGGGCACGCCGGCGTGGAATCAAGGCCAGCGCATGTACGGGTGGACGAACGATTCGACACACATCATCTTTATTCGCAACGAACGCGGCGTGTCGTCGCTGCATGCGCTTGAAGTCGCATCGGGCATGATTGTGCCGCTGAGCAATGTGGAGCGCTACACGGATTTTCTGCAGCCCGCGCTCAATCCGATCAAGCGCGCACTGGCCTGCGCCGTTTCGTCGGGCGTGCAGCCGCCACGCATCGTGGTCAAAGAGTTGGAAGCGATCACGCCGGCGCGTGTGGTTAAGCGCGCCACGAGCGAATCCATTGAAGCCAGCGAACTGATCGCGCCAAAGCCAATCACGTGGCGTGGTGAGGACGGCGCAGAAGTTCACGGGCTCCTTTATTCAACGAAGCGCGACGGCATTCCCGGGCTGCCACCGGCGATCATTCGCGTGCATGGCGGCCCCACGGGCCAGGCGCGCGCGGCGTACAGTGGCGAGATTCAATTTCTCGCCACGCGCGGCTACACGGTGCTCGATCTGAATTACCGCGGCAGCACCGGCTATGGGCGCGATTACATGAATGCGCTGCGCGGCAATTGGGGCATTCACGACGTCAACGATTCGGTCAGCGCCGCGAAACATCTCGGCGAAAGCGGCCTGGCCGATTCGACGAAGCTCGTGATCATGGGCGGCAGCGCGGGCGGTTTCACGGTGCTGCAAGCGCTAGTCACACACCCGGGCCTGTTCAAAGCGGGCGTGTGTTTATACGGCGTCTCGAATCAATTCGGCCTGGCGATGGAGACGCACAAATTCGAGGAGCGCTACACCGACTCGCTGCTCGGCCCGCTGCCCGAAGCGGCGGCGCTTTACCGCGAGCGTTCGCCCGAATTTTTCGCCCACAAAATTGTCGATCCGATTGTCGTGTTCCAAGGCGAAATCGACGAAGTCGTGCCCAAAAATCAATCCGACGCAATTGTCGCATCGCTCAAAGCACGGAATATTCAGCACGAATACCATGTGTACAACGGCGAAGGCCACGGCTGGCGGAAGGTCGAGACCATCGAGGCGTACATCGCCTCGGTGGAGAAGTTTTTGAAGCGGCACGTTTTGTTCGCGTGAGTGAAGATCGGCAGCTTTTCGTTGGAGTCGGCGCAATTTTAATAGGACGAATAGGGCTAATAGGACCTATGGGGCCTATAGGCTAATATGGGCGCTTGGGTCTACTTCCCAAGTTCCAAGCGTATCGCCAGCGCCTCCGGCAGCCCCGCGTCGATAATCTTCTTCCCAGCCGCTTTCACGTCGTAGGGGATGCGGTGCAGTTTCACCAGGCCTTCGTCCGAATCGTAGACCGCGAAACTGGCGCGCGGGTCTTCGTTGCGCGGCTGGCCGACGGAGCCGATGTTGATCAGCGTTTTGCCTTCCGGATTGATCACGATCTCCTGATCCATCGTGTAGGTCATCGGCACCGTGTCGAAAAACGCCAGCGGGATATGCGTGTGCCCGTAAAACAGCACCGGCTTGTCGAGGCACTCGAACGACAATTCCGCGTCGAAAATCGTCGTGATGTAATTGAACACTTCGGGACTGTGCGCGCTGCCGTGGGCGAGCGTGAAATCTTCGAAGTGGCACACGAACGGCAAATCCGCCAGCCACTTCTTCTCTTCTTCAGAAAGGTGCGTCTGCGTCCAATGCGCGACTTGTTTGGCGAAGACGTTGAAAAATTCCGTATCAAGTTTCCCGCACGCGGCGTGATCGTGATTGCCGGCCAGGCAGATGATGCATTTGTCGCGGACGGTCTTGATACATTTGCTCGGTTCGGCCCCATAGCCGACGACATCGCCCGTGCAAAGATACGTGTCCACATTTTCCTGTTCGAGCACTTCCAATACCGCGTCCAACGCGTCGTGATTGCCGTGAATGTCGCCGAAGATTCCGTAGCGCAAGATACACTCCCCCATCGATTCCAAATTGCCGCTCAAAGATTACGCACCGCAACGCCTTAGGTCAAAACATTTTTCCGATTGTACCGCCGGCGTCCCGCCGGCCAGTTGCTAATGCACTCGCCGTCCCCGTAGCGCATGCGTCCCGCCTGCACCCGGTCTTTGCGAAGCAAAGACGACGCCGTTCCCCTCTCCTCCGAGTGGGCGTGCTGCCAACAAAATATAGACCCTCCCCACTCCCTACTCCCTACTTCCCACTTCTTACTCCGGCGTTTGACCGCGCGCCCTCAGCCAACTATTATCGTTGTTTTATGAATCCAAGTTGAGCGTGGGAGCGCAACGTGGCCAAACTCGTCATCCGCAACGGCAACAACACCGGCGCCGAATATCCGCTCAAAGACGCGCGCGTCAGCCTGGGCCGCCGCTCGCAAAGCACCATCCCCATCGCCGACGCCAAATCCTCGCGCGAACACGCGCAGATCACCGATGTCGGCGGCACTCTTTTTTTGCAGGACCTCTCGCGCAACGGCACCTTCCTCAACGACAATCCCGCGCTCAAATCCGAACCCGGCTCTGAACTCAAATTCGGCGACAGAATCAAAATCGGCGACACCGAATTTGAACTGATCGACGAAAAATCCGAGCCGATCACGATCGACATTCCCGGCTACACGATCATCGAAAAAGTCGGCACCGGCGGCATGGGCGTCGTCTACAAAGCGCGCCAGCTTTCGATGGACCGCGTCGTGGCGCTCAAAGTTTTGAACGAACGCTACTCCAACAATGCCGAATTCGTGGACCGCTTCATCCGCGAAGCGCGCGCGGCGGGAAAGTTGAATCATCCGAATGTAATCCACGTCCACGACATTTCGCGCGCCAACGGCCGGCATTATTTTTCGATGGAATACATCGACGGCCCGACCGTCCGCGAACTTCTGAAGAGCGATAAAAAAATCGAAGTCAACAAAGCGCTCGACATCATCATGCAGGCCGCGAAGGCGCTTGAATTCGCGCACGAAAACCGCATCGTCCACCGCGATATCAAGCCCGATAATTTGATGCTCACCAAGGAAGGCATCGTCAAGATCGCGGACCTTGGCATCGCCAAGACATTCGAAGAAGGCGCCAGTGGTTCGAAAGAGCAGCGCGGCGTGTTGGGCACGCCCCATTATATGTCGCCCGAACAGGCGCTGGGCAAAGCGATCGATCACCGCGCGGACGTGTATTCGCTCGGCGCGACTTTTTATCACATGATCACGGGCCAGACGCCGTTCAGCGGCACGACGGCGCAGGAGATTCTCAAAGCGCACGTGTCCGCGTCGCTCTCGCCGATTCAGGAACTGGCGCCGGGCGTGCCAGATCCCGTCTGCTTTATCATCGAGCGGATGATGGCGAAGCTTCCCGAAAAGCGCTATCAGAACATGTCCAAACTCATCGAGGACATCGAGCGCATCCAGAGCGGGCAGGTCAAAGGCATTGAACGCATCGACGCGACGGACTCGTCGATTTTGCGCGCGGTGAAAATTCCCGCGGCGAAAGAATCGACCACGCGCGGCGCCGCCACGACCGTTCGCGCGCGTCCGCGCCGGCCGTCGTTCTCCGAACTGGCGACCGGCGCGCATTCGCCGGTTGGGCGCGTCGCTGCGGCAGTTTTTTGGCTGGCGCTTTTCGCAGCGGCGATTTGGGCCGTCATTGCGCTGCCAAAATATCTCGGCACCAAAACCGAACCGGAAGCGCGGAAGCCCGAGAAGGGCGTGAAAGCCAGCGAACCGAAAGCCGCCGCGCTGGTGCTTCTGGCCAAAGCCGCGCTCGACCGCGGCGATTTGGACGAGGCCGATAGAGACGTGCTCGAAGTCCGCACGAAATATCAGGACTCGAAGGAATTCGACGAGGCCAACAGGCTTTTCGACGATCTCAGCGCGCGCAAACGCGAGAGCGCCAACGCGCGCGCCGACAAATTGCTCGCAGAAGCCAAAAAACTCGAAGCCGCCGCAGCGCCGGATTCCGCCGCGATCCTGGCAAAGTACACGGAAGCTTTGAATGCCGCCGGCGGAAATCCCGTCGTGGCGAAGGAAGCCAAAGCTAAAATCGAGGAGCTTAAAAATAACTCGCTGACGATCAAAACCAATTCGAATTTCTCGCTGCCCGCGCAGGAAGCGTTCGACAAAGCGGCGGCGCTGCGAGCGTCGTTCGATTACGACGGCGCGCGCAAAATTCTCAAAGAGATCATGTTTTCCAGCCAGAATCTCGAAGACGGCGCCGAAGCGCGCAAGCTCTTGAACACGCTCGACGACGAAGCCAAAGCCAAGATCAAGGAATTCAAAGACCGCACCGCCGCCATGGACCCGCGCTCCGCCGCCGCCGAATGGGGCAAATACAAAACGACCGTGAAAGACGATGCTAACGCCGCTGAACTCAAACCGATCTTCGACGATCTCGAAGAAAAAACGCAGACCGTCGCGATGGAGGACATCGGCAAAGCGTCCGCGCTGGCGAAGGCCAACCAGTACGCCGACGCCACTGAGGCCGCTAAAGAAGTCGAGCGAAAATGGGCGGGTTTGAAGTGGGCGAAAGTCGCAAAAGCCAAAGAAGAGTCCTATAAGCAGCAGAAGGATCTTTACGATAATTTTTTGAAACTGCTCGCGGAAAAAGTCGCCGCCGGCCCGCTGGCGCTTTCGTTTCCGATCCAGACCAAGTTCAAGGCGCAGGCGAAATGGTCCGTCACTGGCGTGCGCGATGAATCGATCACGCTCGACCCGATTCCGAAAACGGCCGCGCCCGGGGTCACCGTCAAACTCGGCGAGCTTCAGCCGAAGGAGCAATACCAGCTCGTCCTCGCCGCGCTGCCCAAAGAACCGACGAAGGAGCAGCACGCGCAGCTCAAAGCCTTCTGCACCGAGCGCGGCCTTGCCGACGAAGCGGACATGCATGAGAAAAAAGCCGGCGAAGGAAATTGAAAAAGTAAAATTGCAGCGGACGCCTTCCCCTCACCCCGCGAGCGAGTACGCTCGTCGGCCCTCTCCCGGAGGGAGAGGGGATTTATGCGCGCGCTTTTTGATTGTCCCCAGCTTTGAATGGAATCGTGCATGTTCGCCGCCTCCGAATCTTTTTCGATTAAGCCCATCCTCGACGCGTTGCTTGAGCGCCGCGATCTTTCGCGCGAACAGTCGCGCGATTTCATGGCGGCGCTGATCGACGGCCGTATGCCGCCAGCGAGCATCGCGGCGTTTGCCATCGCGCTGCACATGAAAGGCGAGAGCGTCGAAGAATTGGCGGCGCTGGCGGGCGCGATGCGCGAACGCGCGGTGCCGATACACGCGCCGGTGGGCGCGCTCGACACCTGCGGCACCGGCGGCGATTGCGCGGGAACGTTCAACATTTCCACGGCGGCGGCGCTGGTCGTGGCTGGCATGGGCATTCCCGTCGCCAAACACGGCGGGCGCGCAGCAACGGGCGCGACCGGTTCCGCGGATGTGCTGAAGGCGCTGGGCGTCAATGTCGATGCGCCGCCGGAAATCGTCGAACGCTGCGTGCGCGAAGCGGGGATCGGATTTCTGTTCGCGCCGACGTTTCATCCCGGAATGCGCCATGCCGCCGCGGTGCGGCGTGAATTGGGCGTGCGAACGGTTTTTAATCTGCTGGGCCCGCTCTCCAATCCAGCCGGAGCGAAGCACCAGTTGCTGGGCGTGTGCCAGCCGGACTTGTGCGAGAAATTTGCGCGCGTGCTGATGCTGCTCGGTTCGGAGAGCGCGATGGTTGTCTGTGGCGCGGCGCCGGACGGGCGCGGGCATCTCGACGAAATCTCCACGTTCGGTCCGACGACGGTGGCGCGATTGAAAGACGGCGACTTGAAAATCGTCTCCGTCGATCCGCTGAAACTAGGCGTCGCGCCGGGCAAGCCCGAAGAACTGCTTGCCGCCGACGCGGCCCAAAGCGCCGCGCTGATCCGCGCGACTCTCGACGGCGCGCGCGGATCGGCGCGCGACATCGTGGTGTTGAACGCCGCCGCCGCCGCGCAGATCGCGGGACTGGCGCCGACGTGGGTGGAGGGACTCAACCTCGCGACGGAGAGCATCGACTCGGGGAAGGCGCGGGTGGTGTTGGCGAAATTAGTGGCGGTGAGCGGCGGTTAGGATAGGCGAGCTCGGAACGCGCTTGATGGACCTTATAGGGCAAATAGGGCCAATGGGGCTTATAGGGCCTATGGATGGCGTTTTGCTTCGGGCTATTTTTTTGTTTTGTCTTTCGCCGAAAGAATCGCCTGGCAAAAGCGGCACGAGCGCGCCGCAATCGGAATCGACTCGCCGCACTCCGGGCAATTGAAGCGGGCGGTGTTGACTTGGTTGCTTTGCAACTGGCGCAGCAGCCGCGCGGATTTGGCGCTCAAGAGCGCGAAGAAAATCGCGGCGATGCTGGCGAGCGCAAGCGCGGCGCTGAGGAGAATGATGAGGGGATCGTGAGCGCGCGCCGGCCCGCTCCCTTGCGGTCGCGGCTCGTTCTGAGGTTCGTTTTGCGTCGCCGGTTCATTATTCATGCGCGGCTCGAATGGCTGCGGCCCAGTTTGCGTATTCGTCACTACCGTTTTCGGTTCAACGGGCAGCACATTTTCCGGCGGAATCGGTTCCAAAGAATTGGCAGCGGGTTGCGCCGGCACTGTGGCGGGCGCTTCATTTGATTTCTCAGCCGGAGCATCCACACGCGGCGGCAAATTCGCGCTCGAATTCGCGTCCGTCGCGGCATCCGCAATCGCAGGCGTCTTAACTTCCGCCGCAGGCGGCTTTGACGGCTCCGTTTTGCGCGCTTCGCTTTTGGGAGTGGGCGGTTTGAATGCTTCAAGGTCCGTGATCGCTTTCAGCGGATTGCGTTTTTCGACCAGCGCGAAATACATCTGCTGCTCGATGAACGCCTCAACCTTTTGTTGAAACGCTGCTGCAATTTTCATCGCCGTGTCGGCTTGAGTCGTCAAAATCTGAACGTTCTTTCGATTCTCCACATAGTCGTCGAGCACCTGCGGCGTCGGCGATTTGTCGCGCTCCGCTTTGAGCTTGGCGACAGCTTCCTGAAACTCGCTCAGCCGCGCGGCGGCGCGGGCGCACTCCGCGTCGAGGCGCGCTTTTTCGTCGAGCAGCCCGCGCCAGGCCTTCGCTTCGTCCGCACGCGCGGAACGTTCCTTGTATTGCTTGAAAAAATCGCGGTTGTCTTTAACCGCAACGACATCCGCGCCGTCGATGGTGCGCACCGAGCCGTTAAAGAACGTCACGCGGTACGTTTTGCGGCCGTTGTCTTCGGCGAGCAGCAAGCGGTGAACGTTGAGCGCCGCCCCGTCCTGCATTTCGAGCGTTTTGACTGGCACTTCTTGCGGCGGCGGGGGCGGCGGCGGGTCCGGCGCTTTGGCGACGGCCGGCGGCTCTTTCAATTTTTTATCGAGACGTTGAACTTCCGCGACCGCATTTTTGTACGCCGCGTTGAGCTTGGCCAAATCGGCGGTTGCTTTGTCGGCTTCGGCGCCAGAGAGCGCTTTGATTTTTTCTTCGAGGTCGGCGATGCGTCGGCGCAACGCTTCGCGCGCGTCGTTTGCTTTTTGGCGAGCTTGAATCAGTTCTTTTCGAGCGTCGTTGGCGTTGGCTGCGGGCGCCGGATTTGGATCGAACGGGTTGGGCGCTTCGCCGGCGGCCGTGGCGAATGCAAGCAGGGAGAATAGAGCGAAGGCGCGCATTGAATTCAAGGGCGGCAGGAGTGCCGCCCCTCCTAACTCGCGGCGTCATGCCGCGGCTACATCTTATACCGCGTGCTTCGTCGTTGACCAGCCCGCTCCCTTGCGGCCGCGGCTCGTTTGCGGTCGGGGCACCGCCGCGAAATATGAGATTTTAGATTTGATATTTGGCATTTGGCATTTTGAAGTTTTCATTTTTCATTTTGAATTCGCAGAATCACCCGAAAACCCACGTCCTCGTCGCTGTCGTCCGCGCTCACCCAGCGCCGCGAGGCGGAGCGGTAAAAATCGGGGTCGCCGCGGCAGGAGCCGCCGCGCAGAGTGCGCGCGTTTCCGTATGGGCTTTTCGGCGGGCCTTGCGGGTCGCGCGCGGGGCTTTCCTTGTAGTAATCGTCGGAGTAGAAATCGCTGCACCATTCCCACACGTTGCCATGCATATCATGCAAGCCAAATTTGTTCGGAGTATAGCGGCCTACATCGGCGGTCATGTTGCCGTCAATGTTGGCCTGATCCGGGCTGATCGTTTCGCCGGTATTGAAGAGCGTGTCGGTGTTCGCGCGGCAGGCGTATTCCCACTGCGCTTCGGTGGGAAGTTGCACGCGCCTGCCGCACAACGCCTGCGCTTTTTCGCAAAACGCCGCGGCGTCGTTCCACGTCACCGAATCGACGGGATGCAGCGGGTGTTTGACCTGGCTGGGGTTCGTGCCCATGACGGCTTCGTACTGGCGCTGCGTGATTTCGCAGGGGCTCATGTAAAACGGCGTCGAAATCACGACCACATGCGCGGGGCGTTCCCAATCGGGGGCGAGTTCGAATTGTTCCTTCAAATGAGCGAATTCGCGCCAGTCGGCGCGGATGGCGTGCCATTGAATGCCCAGCAGCAGCGCGCCGTAAAGCATGGCCAGTCCGCGCAAGCTGAACGGAAATCGCCAACTCAACCGGCTGCGGATCAAGAGCGACGCGGCGAACATTAACGCAAGCGCGGCGCTCGCGCCGAGCGCGATGGCCGCGTACTTCGCGGGAATCTCCGGCGCGTGAACCGACGGCGTGCCCATCACGAATTTTCCGGCGGGGACCAACACCAAATCCAGCGACACGCCGCCGCCCAGATCGAGGCGCTGCGTGGCCGGAAGATGCACGCGCTGCGCGTAGTCGGCGATGCGTTCCTCGCCGTTCCAGAGCGGGAAGGTTTTTTCCGCGTCGCCGGCGGAGAGGCAGGAGCAGGCGAGAAGGAGGGAGGCGAGGTGAGCGCGGCGTCGCATGACGTGAATCTTGAGTGCTGAGTCCTGTGTGCTGAGTAAAAAACGCATGACGGCACCAACAATGCAGACGCAATTCCGCGCGCGATTCCTACAGGGGAGGTTTGATCAATGCGAGTCAAAAAGTGCGCCGCTGAATATGGGCGATTCTGAGGAATAGAAGTAATTCGATGGGATTCGACGTTCGAAATCTTGCCGTGGCCGCACCGCCGCCTATTAATAGGGCGTTGGGGCGCGCTCGATGTCCCAAAATGCGGGATTTGAACGAGGTGAGCATCTGCGGTCATGTCCTAATGTCTCGGACGCACAATGGGAGTTTAGATGCAATCTTTTGCGATGATTTGAGTTAACTGTCATTTACACTTTTGGACAATCGCGGCACAGGCTTTGCCAATTGTCATGGCGCTTACAGACAATCGTCAATGCCCCATCGGGCGTTGAGTTGTTGGACGGTTTTGCCGCCTAAAGCGGGACTACGAACGGAGGCCACGAAAATGCTGGGATACCTGATCGACATGGACGGCGTGATTTACCGCGGAAGCGAACTGATCCGCGGGGCCGAGCGCTTCATCAACGAGTTGCAGGACGCTGAAGTGCCGTTCCTCTTTCTGACCAACAACAGCCAGCGCACCTGCCGCGACGTGGCGGTGAAGCTGCACCGGCTGGGCATCAAAGTGGACGAGAAGCATGTTTTCACCTGCGCGATGGCGACCGCGCGATTTCTGGCGCAGCAAAAACCGCACGGCACCGCCTACGTGATCGGCGAAGGCGGCTTATTAAATGCGCTTCATATCAACGGCTATTCCATTGTGGACAAGGACCCCGATTACGTGGTGATCGGCGAAGGGCGCACCTTCAACGCGGAGATGGTCGAAGCCGCGCTGGGCATGCTCTTGCACGGCGCGAAACTGATCGCGACCAACCTCGATCCGAACTGCCCGACGCAGCACGGCATGCGTCCTGGCTGCGGCGCCATCGTCGCGATGCTCGAAGCCGCCAGCGGGATCAAAGCGCTGAGCGTAGGCAAACCCAGCCCGGTGATGATGCGCACGGCGCGCAAAGAATTGGGATTGCGCTCCGAACAAACCGTGATGATCGGCGACACGATGGAAACCGACATCATCGGCGGCGTGCAACTCGGCTACAAAACCGTGCTGGTATTAAGTGGCGGCACGCGGCGAGAACATTTGAGGAACTACGCGTACGAGCCGGATTTGATCGTCGATTCAATCGACTGCCTGACGCACGCGAAGATGATCGAGGAGTTGTCGGACATCGCCGTGCATACGCGGCGGCACGTGTCGTTGTCGGGACGACATCGCGCGCTGGCGGTGGCGAGCTGAAATCAGGAGTCAGGGGTCAGGAAGTCAGGGGTCAGGGGTCAGGAGTCAGGCGTCGGGAGTCGGAAACGGCGGCGAAACCGCTGCGCGGTTTTTTTCTGATCTCTGACCTCTGATCCCTGACTTCTGACTCCTGATTAAGACAGTGCGTCCAACATTTCGTCCAGCGCAGACACCGACGGCCGCACCCGCCCCAGCGGCAGCGTATTCAACGGTTCGTCCACGACGTTGCATTGTTCGATCATCGAGCGCCGCGATTTGTCGCAATACAACAAGCCCGTCAGGAACTGCTGTTCGCGGCGCGCACGCTCAATCGTCTCGATCGCCTGCGCGCGAATCGACGGATCGAAATCGACGTTCAGTTTCTTCAGCCGCACGATGGATCCGTCATTCAGCACAATGTCGTGCGTTCCACCGTCGGCGATCTCGACCGGCGACTGCGGCTCGAACTGCTCGATGAAATCGATCTCGTGCAGCG
The DNA here is from genome assembly GCA_035308565.1 of Planctomycetota bacterium. Taxonomy (GTDB): domain Bacteria; phylum Planctomycetota; class SZUA-567; order H5-PLA8; family H5-PLA8; genus JANXLS01. Next base: position 53,735 of record DATGGK010000210.1, read on the forward strand.
CGAGTTCATTGTCTTTGGCGTATTTGTACGAGCGCGTGGAACCTTCGTGATTGTTGAAGGTCATGCACGGGGAAACGATGTCGATCACCGCCGTGCCGTTGTGGTGAGCGGCGGCTTTCAGCAGCGCCAGCAGTTGCTTCGCGTCCGCGGAGAACGAGCGCGCCACGAACGTGCAGCCCAATTCGATCGCGACGCCGCAGCAGTCGATCGGCAGCATCTCGTTGACGTCGCCCTTCTTCTGCGCGGAACCCATGTCCGCCGTCGCGGAGAATTGGCCCTTCGTCAAGCCGTACACGCCGTTGTTCTCAATCAAATAAATCATCCGAGCGTTGCGCCGAACCACATGCACAAACTGCCCCATGCCGATCGACGCGGTGTCGCCGTCGCCGGAGACTCCGATCACATGCAGATTTCGATTGGCCAACTGCACGCCGGACGCCAGCGACGGCATGCGCCCATGAACGCTGTTCAGCCCGTGCGCTTTGCCCAGAAAATACGCCGGCGTCTTCGACGAGCAGCCGATTCCCGAAAGCTTCGCAACCATGTGCGGCGGAATGCCAAGTTCATAAAACGCGCGAATGATCTGCGCCGTGACCGAATCGTGCCCGCATCCGGAACACAGTGTGGACTCCGCCCCTTTATAGGGATCGATGGTGAGTCCAATGCGATTTGTCTTGGCGCTCGCTGGCGCTGGCGTTTGGACAGGTGCTTCAAGCAACTCAGGCATGTTTTAAACTCCGCGTAAAATTCGGTTCTCAAAAAAAGTCACTTCGTCTCTTGTTTCACAACCGCCTCGCTGACCATCCGCGCCGCCACCGGCAATCCGTCGTAACTTCGCACGCTTCGCAATTTCACCACCAGCTCCGCGGCGATGTCGCACTTCAACAATTGCAGCATCTGCCCGTCGCGGTTTTGTTCGATCACGTACACGCGCTTTTTCTTCTGGATGAATCGATGCACGCTTTGAGTGAACGGGAACGCGCGGATGCGCATGTACTGCGTGCGAATGCCCTGCGCGGCCAACTGATCAATCGTCTCCTGCATCGGCTCGTCGGTCGAACCGTACGCGATCAATCCAATCTCGGCGCTTTCGTCGCCGCTGAAAACCGGCGCCGGCACAAAATTGCGCGCGGTCTCGAATTTCTTCGCGAGCCGGTCCAGATTGTGGACCCAATCTTCGGGCTTCTCGCTGTACTGCGCCTTTTCGTTGTGCCCGCTGCCGCGCGTAAAATACGCCCCCATCGGATGGTTGGTCCCCGGCAGCGTGCGGTACGGAATTCCGTCGCCATCCACGTCGCGATAGCGTTCGAATGTTTTGCCGGCCACGCGCAGTGCTTCGAGCTTTGTTTCGTCCAGCACTTTTCCGCGCTGAATCGGCTTCTGCGGATATGCGAAGCGCTCCGACGTCCAATTGTTCATGCCCAGATCCAAATCGGTCAGCACGATCACCGGCGTCTGAAATTGTTCGGCCAAATCGAACGCATCCTGCGCGAACTGGTAGCACTCCGGCATGTTGCTTGGATAAAGACAAATGTGCTGCGTGTCGCCGTGGCTGAGCGTCGCCGCGAATTGAATGTCGCCCTGCATCGTTCGCGTCGGCAGCCCCGTGGACGGCCCAGCGCGCTGAACGTCGAAAATCACCGCGGGAATTTCAACGTAGTAGCCGAAGCCGATGAACTCCGCCATGAGGCTCAGCCCCGGCCCCGATGTCGCCGTCATCGCGCGCGCCCCCGCCCAACCCGCGCCGAGCACCACGCCCACGCTGGCCAATTCGTCTTCGCATTGCATCGACGCGAACGTTGCCTTTCCTGAGTCCTCGCGGCGATGCTTTTTCGCGTACGAAATAAAGGACTCGCACAACGTCGTCGCCGGAGTGATCGGGTACCAGCCCACGACCGTGCATCCCGCCATCACGCAGCCCATCGCGGCCGCGGTGTTGCCGTCCAAAATCATCTTGCCCGCGTTCGCGTTCATCCGTTCGACGCGGAATTTTTCGAGTTTCGAAAAATTAGCGCGTGCGTGCTCGGCGCCAACTTGCAGCGCTTGAACGTTAAGTTTGACCGCTTTTTCTTTTCCTTTGAATTGTTTCGAAATCGCTTTTTCGCACTCGGAAAAATCGAGGCTCAACAGCTCGCCCAGAATCCCCACGTAGCACATGTTCGCCAGCAATTTGCGAATGCGCGCTTCGGCGTTCGGCACGCTCAGCGCCAATTTCGCGAACGGCACTTCGTAAAAATCCAAATCGGATCGAACCTTGTTCAGCCGCAGCGGCGCGTCGTAAACACAAATCGCGCCCGGCCGCAATTTCTTGACGTCGTCGAGCGCCGTTTCGGGATTCATGCAGACGAGAATGTCGATGTCTTTGCGCAGGCCGCTGTAGCCGTCTTTGCTGGCGCGAATCGTGAACCACGTCGGCATGCTCTGAATGTTGGATGGGAAAAGATTCTTGCCGCCGACCGGCACGCCCATTTGGAAAATGGCGCGTATCAAGACCGCGTTGGAGCTTTGGCTTCCCGAGCCGTTGGCAGTGGCGACCTGAATCGTAAAATCGTTGACTTTTGTTCCGTGCTGAGCGTTGAGTTTTCCTGAAAGAACCTGCGTGGCCGCTAAACTGCCCATTCATCTGCCTCCCAAAAAGTACAAGCGCGCGCGGACTGGCGTCGAGCGGGCGCGCTGGAATGATTGCGTTAAGCGCAAACATGGTGCCACTCACCCGGACACAGTTCTTCATAGGGAAAGGCGGGATTCGCGAGGCAAAGTTGGAGGATTTTTTCGCGAAAAACAGGACTCGGTTTTATCAATTCTGAGAATCCGCTCGCGAATCCGCGCCGGAAGATTAAGCGATTAATAAAGGCTGAAAGAAAAGAGCGGACAAGCGGCCGCTCACTTTTCAGCACATCCAACTTTGCAAAGAGCGTCCGCGCCCACCGGTGGGTCGATCAACCATGGCACAATGGCCACGCGCTTGGCGTGCTCGTGTTGGACTTCGCCGATGTATTTGCGTTCGTTGGCGCGACGGACTTGAAGCACAGGATCGCTGATTTTAAGCGGACTGAGGCTCTGGTTGATGATCCATGCAAACGGATGAATTCCGGCGCGGTTCAAGTCGCGTTGAAGCTGCGCCGCTTCATGTACCGGCGTGGCTTCGGGCAGCGTCACGATCAGCATGTGCGTGTACGAAGTATCTCTCAGCCGGGGAAGCAGATTACGCACGCTGTCCGGAATCGTTTTGTCCGGCACGGCACGCAGGACTTCACGGTGGTACGCTTCGGTCGAATCCAGCAGCAAAAGCGTATGGCCGGTCGGGGCCGTGTCGAGGATGACAAAGCCGTCCTTGCCAGCTTCGACTTCTCGCGCAAAACCCCGGAAGACCGCGATTTCTTCGGTGCATGGCGAACGCAAATCTTCTTCGAGCAGTGCCCGCCCCTTGGCGTCCAGGCTCGCGCCGGCGTTGGACATGACTTCTTCCATGTACGCGCGCGTTTCTTCAACCGGATCAATGCGGCTGACGCGCAAGCCCGGCACGCCTTCGCCGACAACTGTCGAGACATGCGCCGCGGGGTCGGTCGTGGTCAAAAGAACTTTGTGGCCGTGTCGTGCCAGCGCAACCGCGATCGCAGCGGCAATCGTGGTCTTGCCCACGCCGCCCTTGCCCATTGTGAAAATCACGCCGTGGCCGAGCGTGGACAGGTCGGTCACCAGCGCGGCGAGCGATCCGGGTAAATTGGGAACAGAGTCACAGGTCACCGAATCTAGGCTCGACGGAGCTTCTCGGCGTTGCCCACTGAAGGGGAATACCGTGCGCAGGGCTTCAGCGCCCAACAAGATTTTGGAAACGAGCGGAACACGCTCCGAAGAGAGCCGCTTCAAGCGGTCCGGCATTCCAGCCAGTGCGTCGGCTTGCCGCTGCTGCATGGCGACCGCGATGGGATCGCCGGCCGTTTGGGATTCAAAAATGCCATTGATCACGAGCGTCATTCTTGAGACGCCCAATTCTGAAAGTTCATGTCGCGTGCGGTCGGCTTCCTGAAGCGCGAGGCGGTCGGGACGGCTGACGAGCACGACGGTCGTGCTTTCGGGATCACGCAACGCGGCGACAGTGGCCGCGTACAAATGGCGCTGCGCTTGCAATCCATCCAGCGGGCCCAGGCACGAGTTGCCGCCGACATTGTTGTCCATGAAACTACTCCACGCGGCCGGCAATTGAAGCAGGCGCAACGTGTGCCCGGTGGGCGCGGTGTCGAAGATCACGTGGTCATATTGCGACGTGGCCGCAGGATCGCCGAGCAGTTTCGCGAAGGCGTCGAACGCGGCGATTTCAACGGTACACGCGCCGGATAACTGCTCTTCCATGCTGCGCACGGCGGCGTCCGGCAACATGCCGCAATACGGCCCCACGACACGCTCGCGGTAGGCGGCTGCCTCAGCAACCGGATCGAGATTGGACGCCATCAAGTTCGGCACGAGGGCGACCGGCTTGGGGATGGCCGTGAGCGGCGTGTCGAGAACTTCATCCAGATTCGAGGCGGGGTCCGTGCTGACCAGCAACACGCGCCGCCCCATATCGGCCAATTGAACAGCCGTAGCGCAGGCGACGCTGGTTTTGCCGACGCCGCCCTTGCCGGTGAAGAACAAATGGCGCGTGGGATTCTTGATGAGTACGCTGTCGTCGGGATTCATTTTGAACGCCTTTCAATCTGTACCGCCGGCTTCCAGCCGGCACGATTACGAATCTATGATACTGGCCGGCTGGAAGCCGGCGGTACAAACCTTCTCGTACACGCTCTTACGAACAACAGCCTGTCGAGCCGCAACAGGGTGAACTGTCAACGCGATGCGGGTCCGACGACGCTTCCGCGCTCAAATTGAGCACTTGAGCCAACTGATTGCGACTGGGATACGATCCCATTCCGACCAGGCGGCCGTTGACGAGAAAGAAGGGCAGTTGGTTGACGCCCTTTTCGCGCAAGGTGTCCAGCACCGATTGGTTTTCAACGAAGGCGTCGGGCTGCTGGGAAAGGTTGGCGCGGGTGACTTCGACGCCTTGCGCTTTCAGCCAATCCAGATCGGCGGCGAACTGAACCAATTTGGGATCGACGGACGGTCCGCATGTCCCCGTTGAACAGCACATCGGCGGGTCAAAGACTTCGAGTTTCATCATGTCGCTTCCTCCATTCGCGGTTCTTGGGTTTCACCAGGTCCACATTGCAGCGCCGACGCCCGGCAGCACAAGTCTTCAAGGTTCATGTGTTCGATGCGCCTGACACACTTTTCGATTTGCCGCGCATCCAAACTGTCATCAAAGCTGGCTTGAACCCACGCCAATGCCGACCGCACGAACGGCGAATCATCGCGGTCGGAAAGCCGGTAATAACACCAACGTCCGTCGCGGCGGCATTCGACCAGCCTGGCGTGTTTGAGAATCGAAAGATGTTTGGAAACAGTGGACGCGGCCAGGTGCAGCAGTTCCATCAACTGGCAGACGCATAGCTCGCGCCGGCGCAGTGCCAGAAGCGCACGCACGCGATTCTCATCGGCCAAGGCCCGGACTACATCCATGAAGTCCCGCATCCCACACCTCTCAGCGACAATTTCGTCATTTCGCCAAATGGCGAAATGACGATGAAGATCACAGGGAACAAATGCGGGGCCGTCCCGCACAAAATGAAATCCTGTTTATGTTGCCGGCCGACAAAACGCAACGCTAATAGGAAACTTTGAAGAGTCTGCGTCCCGGAACGACCGCATTGCCGTAAACGCAGATCGTCAATTTCTTCTCCGATTTGAGAAGCGAATTCTCACGACCTGCATTCAGATTGGATTCGATTTAAGATTGTCGTTCAACACAAATCTTATATTCGTTTAGCCAGATATGAAAGCAAAAAACAAATCCACATTGGGCGTTTATATCCTGTTCCGGGCACTTTGAAATATGGCGGCGGGCTACTCATTGAAAATGGGAGAGTGCCTATTTAAAAATTACGCCCTGTCCCTGTTATCATCGCAGACGCCTACAGCGCTTGCAACAGCTTGACGTAGGCGTTGATTTCGGCGTCGTTGGGCTCGTAGTGCTGGTAGCGCAGGAAATCTTTCAGCGCGGCGTTTTTGTTTTTCTCGTTTAAATAGAGCAGGCCGCGCAGGCGCAGGCATTCGGCGCGTTCGCCGAACGAGAGGGCCAGCGTGCAAAAGGAAAGCGCGCCGGCATAGTCGCTGTTGCGCAGGGCGCAGTCGGCTTTGTCGATGGGGGCTTCGCTTTTCAGATTCCACAATTGCGGGTTCAATTCGCATTCCTTCTTCAAATTGCTGGTGGCTTCGTCCATCAACGCGTAGGAGCCGCCCCAGCGAGGCAGCACGGAATGGAGGTAGGCGTTGCGGATGTAATAGGACGACGGCGCATTTTTTATTCCGCGTTCGTACATGCCTTTTTTCCCGGAAGTTCCTCCGCCGGACTGCAGAGCCAGAATTTCAACGATGTAGGCGATGGGGAACGCCGGTTTGTTGGTAAATGCCTTGATCGCATCGGAGCGTGCATCGAAGTGCAATTTGGACATCTGGGCCATCTTTTCGCGCGGCGTGTTGCTGGCCCAATCGGTGCCGCGGATTTCATAGCCGCGGTTGACTTTGTACATGCCGCGCGCCGTGTAGGAAACGTACGACGGATGGGCCGCGACCCACTTGTCGAGTTTTGCGGAAAGCTCCTCGTTGCTGGGATCGAGCGCGCCGTAGAGGGTATAGAGCGGCAATTCGTAGGCGGGGTCGCGCGCGAACTGCGCTTCGAGTTCTTTCGATTTTTCTTCGAATTCGGAGAAGCGTTCCTTCAAAACCAGGTCTGTGATTTCCTGCATGGTCGGGCGCGGCAATTTAAACGAGGCGTTCATCGCCTTCGTGGCGTCGTCGGCGCGTTTCTCGTCGGGCGTTTTGAGTTTGGTGTCGGGCAGCGCGGCCGGAACGGCATCCGGCGACTGCGCCACGGCTTTTTTGTAGATTTGTAAAATTGCGTAGCCGCTCGACGCAGTTCCGGCCAGCGCCACCAACACAAGCACGAGAAGCAAGCTCACGCGCAGCAGGCGGCGGGGACGAGGCGGCGCGGTTTGGCGAGCGATTTCCATCGGAACTGGCGGGAGATCGGCGTGCGGGCCGAGTTGCGCGGCTTTTCGAAAGAATTCCTCTTCGATGTTTCCCATAAGTGCTCGGTCAAAGTGTTCGCGAAATTACGCGCAGTATCGTTTCCAACGGGGTTTCACGCAACGATTATTTTTTGAAATAACGAACGGCGCGTGCGATTGAAAACGCAGAATTAGCCGCGCAAATGGTCTGAATGCGGCGCGCGTTGGCATCTCTTTCCTGTTTTTTTAATTTTTAGAAAAAATTTTATCGTCTTCGACAATTTCTTTCCCAAAAATGGAATAGACTCCTACCATTGTATTCTTCTCACCTTAATCCCTCTTCAAAGGTGTGCGCTACGGACTAATAGATGGCTGTCCCGATTTAAACGCACGCATAATTGTGTGTCGCTTAAGTGCTTGAACTTTCAGCCAGCAACTTCGGCCAAAATCGTCAAGCGCATTGGCGCTCCATACAATTCCGAAAAAGCTGTTGACTAGTTTTGTGAAAATAGTTAATCATTTTGGAAATCCGTTCTTTCGTCAATTGCACTAACCATGCATCGCACGCATTGGAAGGGGTTCCGACAGCAACGACTGAAATCCTCGCCATTTAGCCGATGGATCGAAGGCCAATAAAGCAGTGCTGTGTTGGAATTCCCATTTACGGTCATCTTACTGTCATCCCCAGTGTTTTTGTCGTCTGTCCCAGAGTTCTGATTTGAAGCGAGTTTTCGCCACCCTTCATTGAGGATCATCCCCATGTCAAATTGCACCGCGAAGTGCCCCCGCTCCGTTCGAGTTTTGAATCTGCCGATGTTCGCGATTGCGCTAACCCTTTTTACGACTTTCGGTGCTTATGCCGCACAAAAAGTCTGGAATGGGTCGGGGACCAACTGGAGCGCCGCCGCTTCCTGGAGTCCCAACGGCGTCCCGGCGGCGGGAGACGACTTGGTCTTTGCCGGCTCGTTAAACCTGGCGAGCAACAACGATCTTGCGGCTGGCACTCTTTTTAACAGCATCACCTTTGCCCCGAGCGCCGGTGCGTTCACCCTGAGCGGAAACTCCTTCGGGATCAACACCAGCATCACCAACAACAACGTTAACGCGCAAACGATCAACAATAATGTGCTGTTGGGCAACGGCAGTACCGCAAACATTGCGTTTAATAACAACACGCTCGGCCTGTTGACCTTTGGCGGCAATGTCACTGGAGGCTCGGGCGGAGCCGGCGGCGTTCAAACCCTCACCATCGCGGGCGCTGGGCCGATCACGATCGCTGGCACAATTTCGGCGGGCGCCACGGCAGCAGCGCTCATTCTCACTGATACTTCCAGCAGTACCCTTTCGCTGAATGGAACGGGAAATACTCTCACCACGCTCAATATCAACACGGTGGGCGGCTACGGTGTCGTGGATATTGGGGCCAACGGACTGGCGCTCAATGCACTCAATGGAAGCAGCGCGCTTCAAGCCACTTTCGGCGGCACCATTAATGCCACGGGCGGCGGGCTGCTCACCGTCGCGCAGAGTTCCGCGACCGTTGGCGGCAAGGTTGGCACGCAAATCGGCACGCTGACGATCAACGCGCAGATTACAGGCAGCAACTGTCTGGAAGCGTACTCTAATCCTACAGCCGGAGTTCTGGTGCTGGCTAACGCCGCGAACAATTTTACGGGCGATTTGATTATCAGCGCGGGAACCGTTTCGGTGGCGTCGATCGGCAATCCCGGCGCCGCCAGCCCCGTGGGGCAGGGGCGAATCCGCTTGAACAACCTTGCCACCAGCAAGCTCAGTTACACCGGAGCGGGCGAATCGAACACCCGCGTGATCGACCTGATGAATGGCACGACAGGCGGAGTCATCGAACAGGCGGGAACAGGGCTGCTGCAGTTTACATCCAATTTGACGGTCTCGGCTGCCGGCGCCAAGACGCTGGTGTTGCAGGGTTCCACGCTTGGAACGGCCGAATTTGCCGGCGTGATCGCCGACAGCACCAGCGGGGCCACGGCGATTACCAAAAGCGGCACGGGCGCGTGGCTGCTTTCCGCGGCCAATACCAATACCGGCACAACCACCGTTGCCAACGGCACGCTGACCGTCGGTAACGGCACCACCGGCAGTTTGAACGGCACGACCGGAACCCCGCTGACGTTCACGGGATCCGGAACGTTTATTGTCAATGAAGCGAATACCGGAGTGAATCAAGGCATGGGTACGTTAACCTTAAGTGCCGGCGATGCCACGATTCAGAGCAATTACGGTGCATCGGGAAATTCCGCGATCACGTTCTCGTCTCTGGCGGCGCGCGCGGCTGGAGCCACCGCTAATTTCGTGATCAATGGCGGGACCAATGGGACCACGAACAAGATCGTCTTGACGGGCCAGACTGTAAACACATTCCTCAATCAAGGCCTGTTCTTTAACGGGGCGGATTACGTGTGGTACGACGCGGGCGGTTTTGTGCGCGCCATCAATTACGGCGTGGACGCGGGCGCCGTGACGAATGCCGGCGGAACGAGCCAGGCCAGCACCGCGCATCTTCAAGTGACGGGAAGCTTGACGACTCAAGCAGCGGCAACGTTTACGACGGTAAAGATCGTCGGCGCCACGAACATCACAACCATCGCCAGCGCCGCCGTCATCACCAACGGCATCCTCAAGACCGGCGGCGGCGCCAGCACGTACACGTTCACGACCACCGCCGGATCGCTCACCGCCGCCGCCAGCACGGAATTGGTAGTTCGCACCGATGGCGCTACCGATACCCTCACGATCAGCGACCCTGTCATTAATTCCACGGCCACGCCGTTCACGAAGGCCGGACTCGGAACGCTGAGCATGGGTACGGCGGCGGTGTGTACTTATACGGGCACAACCACGCTCAACGCTGGCATCACGACCGCCTCGGTGACAACGTCCCTGGGCGCCGTAGGCACGGCCAATGTCATCATCACCAACGGTGCGACATTGCAGTTGGCGGGAAATGGCACGGCAAACAATATTAATTTCGGAACGAGAACATTTTTTGTTGCGGGCACGGGGGCCAGCGGGCGATTCGGCTGTATAGAAAACATTAGCGCCATAACCCAGACCCAGGCCATTTCAAAACTTACCCTTACCGACAATGCGGCCATCAACTGCGCGGGAACCGGGGGGACGGCAGGTGAAATCGATATCCGGCAGAATACGCCGGCGATTAATTTTAACGGGTTTACCCTAACCAAAGTTGGATCGTCTCCATTCAATATACCCGTGGCGTGCGCGTGCACCAATTCAACCGGCGCGAACGGCAACATTCCAGGTGTCTCGGTGGCCTATACGGCAGGCACCCTTAATTCGGTCGAATCGACGGTTTCGTTCGCTCCAAATACCGGCGCGGTTTTAGTCACCTCGGGTGCTACAATGTACACTTATCAGCCAACTATGTCTGCGTTAGTCTGTCCGCCTATTATCCTTAGCGGCGGGAAGTTTCAGCATTATCCCGACGGTGGAAGTTACACGTGGCCCGGCACGATTGTTCTGGCGCCCGGCACGATCAATACCATTGACAACAATTCGGCGACTGCAAACAGCACCTTTACGCTGTCAGGCCAGATCACCGGCTCGGGAAATCTGATCACGACGGAGACGACCGCGTCCGCGCTGATAATATTCACCGGAAATAATAATTATTCCGGCACTACCACGGTTTCAACCAACCAACTGCAGATTGGCGCGGGCGGTGCAGCAGGAGCACTGGGCCCGGGTGCGGTGACGGTCAACAATGCAACGACGCTGATCTTCAATCGATCCGACGCCGGCTTGATCGTTCCCGGCCTTATTAGCGGCGGGGGCGCGGTGATGCAGTCGGGCGCCGGCACGACCACGCTTCTAGGCGCGAACAGTTATACCGGCGCGACCACGGTCAATGCCGGCGGGTTGGTAGTGGACAATGTGGAAGCCATCAATTTGGGAATTTCTTTCCCCGCGGGTACGTCGCTGGGCGGCGTGGGCACTATTCCCGTCGGGATCACGGCGACTGGGGCGGCGATCAGCCCAGGCGATTCCGTCGCGCCGGGAACGCTGACATTCTCCGCGGCAACGGTTCCTTTGACCGCGAATGCGACCACCGCGCTGAATTTTCGCTTGAATGGCGCACCCGGCGCGGGCGGGGTTGGCAACGATTACATCAATGTGCCCAACGGAGACGTGGCGCTGGCCTCGACGAATTTAATCAACTTGAGCGGCACGCCAAAGATCGGCACGTACACGCTGATCAGCAGCGGCACTTCGGTCACCGGCACACCCACGCTCAACTTGAATTCCACGGGACTGCCCGCGGTTCTGGCAAATACGGGGACGGCGATCACCGTGACCTTCACCGGCGGCATCACGTGGACGGGGCTGGGCGCGGATACGAATTGGACGACGGCCGCCAACTGGACGCCGAGTGCGCCGGTCGGAAACGCGGGTGAATATTTGACGTTCCCCGCCGGAGCGGCGGTTAAAACCTCCAACAACAATTTCACTCCGGGAACGACGTTTGCCAACATTGCCGTCACGGGCGCGGGTTACACGCTGACCGGCAACGGCATCGTTTTTACCGGCAATCCGGCGCTCATCGTAAGCACCTCGTCGGGCACGACATCCGTTGCGATTCCGATCAGCGGAACGGGGAGCGGCGTCACCATTAATGGCACGGGCAGCACGGTGATTTTGAGCGGTGCGAACAGCTATACGGGCGCGACGACCCTTAACGGTGGCACGCTGCAAGCGGGCAGTTCGACGGCATTCGGCGCCGGCGGTGCGATTGCGCTCAACGCCGGCACGCTGGATTTGAACACCAACAACATCACCGCGTCAAGCCTCGCCGGTCCGGCGGGGACTGTGGTGACGGCGTCCGGCGCGGCGGGGACTTCGACGCTCACGCTCACAGCGCAAAACACGGCGTACAGCGGCGCGTATAACGACGGCTCGCGCGCGCTGGCGTTGAATTTGACGACGGGCGGCGGCAATTATTTCATGCCGGCTGCCAGCACGTATTCCGGCGGCACGATCATTACAGCTTTGACGCGCGTGATTCCGCGCAATAGCACGGCCCTTGGACTTGGGCTTGTGACCGTGCAGAACACGGGCCAGGTGTACATCGACAGCGTGGGCGGAACGGTCAATCTTCTGAATAACTTCAACATCGCCGGCGACGGGGCCGGCGCGGGCGGCGACCCATTGCTTCGCGGCGCGATCCGCGACGATAATGGCTCGACTGTCTCCGGTACGGTCACGTTGAACAGCAACGCATCGCTCGGGTGCTTTGTCGGCACCGGCATCTTTGCGGGCCAGATTACGGGCAATGCCAATCTGGGGATCAATTTGGAAGCCACCAACGTCGGAATCGTGGTCCTGACCAACAACTTTAACAATTACACAGGGACGACGACCGTCGGAAACGCCAGCACCAACACGGCGGCTCCCACCACCGGGTTGCAGCTTGGCAGCGGAGGCACTTCCGGCGCATTGCCCGCGGCGACCGCGATCACGTTGAATGGCACGGCGGGGCTGATCTTCGCGCGGACCGACAACGCATTGACGATTGGCCAGACGATCAGCGGAACCGGGTCGATCGAGCAAAACGGTTCCGGAATTACGTATATTACCGGCACCAACAACAGCTACACGGGCTTGACGCAGCTTAATGCCGGCACGCTCAACGTGGCCTCCATCGCGGACTACGGCGTCAATTGCAGCATCGGCGCGCGACTGTTGGCGCAGGAAACGGCCACGGGCAACGGGATAGGGATCTGGTTCAGCGCCGTGGGCGCAACGCTCCAATACACCGGTTCGACAGCGCAGAGTTCGAACCGGCAGATGCGGTTTAAGAACGGCGTCGGCAACTTTATCGACGCCTCCGGCTCCGTTCCGTCCGCGACGCTGAGCTTCACTTCCACGGCCACCCAAGTCAATTCGTTCGACACGACCGGCACGCGCACGCTCACACTGACGGGCACGAATACAGGTGCGAATACGTTTTCGATTCCGATTACGAATCAAGCCGCGAACGCCACTAGCCTGACAAAGAGCGGTGTGGGCACGTGGGTTGTGATCAACTCTTCGAATTCGTACACGGGCGCCACGGCGGTTAACGGAGGTGTCCTGGCGGCGAACAGCCTTTCGTCCGGCGCCACGGCCGTCACGGTGAACTCCGGCGGCACGCTTGCGCCCGGAACGCCGTCAACGCCGGGCACGCTGACCCTTCCTGGAACATTGACCGGAGCCGGAGGCGGCGCGTTTAACTTCCGCCTGATCGGAACTACTGGTGCGGGCAACGACGCCATCGCGGCGACTGGCGCTGCAAATTTCGTGGCAACGAACGGAATCAATCTGAGCGGCACGCCCGCAACGGGCACTGCGTATACGCTGGTGACGACCACCGGCGCAAACACCACGTTGCCTGTTGTTGGTTCAAATACCACGGGGCTCACCCCGACGCTGGCCAAAACAGCGACGGCGCTGACAGTGACATTCTCGGCAGCGGCTCCCGTCAATTATGTTTGGGCCAATAGCGGCACGAATATGAACGCGGCCGCATCCTGGACGCCCAACGGTGTTCCGACGGCTAACGACACGATTACCTTTACCACGGTCACGACGCAGCCCGCGCTGACGGCTGCTCTGTCGGTGTCGGGCATGACCATCAGTCCCGCCGCGGGCGGTATGACGATGACCGGCGCGTTCACACTGACCATCGGCGCGAAAGGGATCACCGCATCTAACACCAGCGGCACAAATAGCATCAACTGCAACAATGTGGCGTTGTCGGCCGCGCAGACGTGGCTCGTCGCCACGGGTGGCACGCTGGCGTTTTCCAATGCGGCAACGACCAGCCAGATGATCGGCGCCGCGGATCAGCCGATTACGTTTGGAAATTCGACGAACAAGGGAACTGTGACGTTTACCAATGCCAATACTGGCCTAGTGGGCACGAGTTTCCTCGGCGGATTCATCATCAATGGCGGGACCGTCGCGTCGGAAAATGGCGCGAATGGCGGGCGAACGCCGCTGGGAAGCGGGCCCGTCATCATCAACAATGGTGGAGTTTTGCGATCCGACGCGGGCGATTCGTTTGGTTACAGCAGTAATGGGATCAGCAACTTTACAATTAACGCGGGCGGGACGATGACCACTGGCGCTGGAGCCTATCGCACCACGCTCAGCAGCGGCGGCACCATCCTGCTGAACGGCGGCACTATTGCCGGGGCGGCGACAGGCGACGGAAATGGCGCCGGCGCCTTTTCGCTTCAGGGCGCTGCGATTACCGTCAACAATACGTCTGGAACGGTTTCGACCATTTCAACCAAGCTGAGCGTGCAGGTCACACCGCTTGTCTTTACGGTTGCGGGCGGCACGCCGGGCGGAATAGACCTGGATATCACCGGGTCGCTGGTTTCGTATATCAACGTCACTGGAGCGATAACCAAGAATGGGCCGGGCGTCATGCGACTGGGCGGCACCAGCACGTATGCCGGCGGCATGACTGTGAATTCAGGCTCGCTGATTGTGAACAGCGCATCGGCGCTCCTCGCAACAACTTCGCTGACCGTCGCGGGCAGCGCCACGGTTGATTTAAACGGATACTCGCCAACCATCGACTTCCTGGCGGGAGCCGGAACAGTGACCAGTTCAAGCGGTTCGGCGCTGACGTTGAGTTTGGGCAACAACGGCGGCAGCGGTACGTTCACCGGCCTTTTGCAGAACGGCGCAGCCAGCTCCATCAGCGTGGTCAAAAAAGGATCTGGCTTGCAAGTGTTCGCGCCTGTCACGGCCAACACCTACACCGGCACGACGAGCATTCTAAATGGCGAGTTGTCCGTCAACGGAAGCATCCTCAGCGGCGTCAACGGGCCGCTGGGCAATTCGACGACTCCCGTTTTGGTTGGGGACACCACCGGCGCGGGCAATTCCTTCCTGATTTTTTCGAGTGGTTCAGTGATGAACCGCTCTCTAACCGTCCAAACCGGCAATACGGGTGTCAACGGAGTTTCAGTCGCCAGCGGATTCTCGATTGATTTTCAAAGCCCCATCACGAGCAGCGGGAGTTTTTACGTCAATTCGCTCCTGGTCGGCTTTGCATCGGTCCCGTCATCGGGCCTGGTGCGGCTCAGTGCCGCCAATGCAATTTCGGGCACGCTTTCGCTGGAATGCGGCACGCTGCTGCTGACGAATGCGGCGTCGATCAACGGCAATGTGGCCAATTCGCCCTTCTTCAACATCCGCGACAATGCGACCCTGCTGCTGAACGGCATCTCACAGACATTCGCCGGCCTGTCCGGCGGGACGCAGGCGTCGATTCAAAACGCCAATACCACAGCCGCGACGTTGACGGTCGTTGAACCGGCCGCGTCGTCGCAGATTTTCGCGGGAACGATGAGCGACGGGCCGGGCGGCGGCGCGCTGTCATTCGTGAAATCGGGCAGCGGCGCGCTGACTTTCTTGAACACGCAGCACACCTACACGGGCAGCACCACCGTTTCCGCCGGAACACTGCAGTTCGCTAATGCGCCGATTGCGATCACCAACACGACCCTCGCAGGCATGAATCTGTGGCTGGACGCGAGCAATGGGGCGTCGTTGAGCACCACCACGAACAACGCGCCGCTCGCAGCTTGGAACGACCTGTCGCTGTCCGGACGAAATATGACCACCTCCGGGCTGGTCGTTAATCAGCCGCTTTACGTGTCGAACGAAACAACCAACGGCTTGGCGTCCATTCGTTTCAATGGCGCCGCGACGCCCAATGCCAGCTTCATGTTCAACACCGGCACGGCCAACGCGAGCACGCAGAACATTTTCATAGTCAATAGTTTCCAGAATAATCCGACAAAGGCTTTCGCTGGAATCATCGGACGGTATCCGAACAACAACGACTTTGGCCTCCGCTATAATAACTTGACGTGGGGCCGGCCGCCTTCGGATCCGCCAAATATAAACGACGTTGCATTTGTGCAGGGCGGGCAAATCCGTGTCGATGGCGCGCTAACCGGCTTTCAGCCCGCCTCGGGTTATCATCTGGTCGAAGCGCTGCGCGAAACCAATGCCGCCGCGCCCTATGACATGGGATCCCTTGGATCGTATTACAACACCACCACCGCGGGCGTGACGGGCGGCCGCGAATATGCCGGCGACATCGGTGAGGTCATCACGTTCAACGTGAACCTGAACGCCGGCGACCGCGCGTTGATTGAGACGTACTTGAGCAGAAAATGGCTCTTTGCCGCGCAGCCGTCCAGCAATTTCCTGCCCGTTGGATCCACGGTGGCCGTGAGCGGCAGCGGCGTGCTCGATTTGGCCGGAATCAATCAGACCGTGGCCGGGCTAAGCGACTCCACCGGACCCAACACGCTGAATCTCTCGCTGAACGCTCCCTTGCCGGCGACCGGCGCAACCTTGACGAGCACGGGCAACGTGGTCTTCAGTTCGTCCACGGTGTTGAACATGAGACTGCCGGGCGCGCCCAACAATTCGACGGGCGGCGCCAACAACAACGATTTCATCAACGCGGGTTCGAATGCGGTGACGCTGGGCAATGCCTCGCTCAACATCTCCGGCGGCGCGGGCTTTGGGGCGGGAAGTTACCGGCTGATCAACGGCAACATCGCCGCCGGATCGACTTTGCTGGTCACTTCGGTTCCCACGGGCTTTGCGGCCACGGTGAGCGTCACGACCGGCCCGGGCGGCCACGCAGATTTGGTAGTCACCCAGGGCAATACGTTCACATGGACCGGCTTGGGGTTGGACAACAAATGGCAAACGTCCGGGAACTGGGTCCGCAGCAGCGACGGTTCAACCACCGCCGTGCCCGCCGGAAATGCGTTCGAAATCCTGATCTTCCCAGCCGGCCCCACAGTCCTCTCGACGCTCAACAATTATCCAAGCGGAACGGCGTTCGCCTCGATCTCCTTTACGGGCGGCGGATACACGCTTGCCGGAGCGAACGCGTCGGATGTCACGACATTGATCAACAGCGGCACGGTTGTCTCCAGTTCGTCCGGCGCGAACACGCTGACCCTCAATCTCGCGTTTAATCCGCTCACCGCTGTCACGGAGAGCATCGTCAATTCGGGAACGTTGCTGACGATTGGAAGCGCGTCCGGCACGTTGAGTATTTTCGCAAACTCGCTTGCCTTTAACACGGCGGGCGCTGCGACGACCACCGTCAACAGTTCCATTTCCGGTTCGGGCGCGGTGAGCACGGCGACGGGCTCCGGCCTGACGGTGCTGGCCAGCGCCACGGGCAACAGCTACAGCGGTGGCACCGCGGTCAATGCGGGTACGCTGAGCATCGGCGCGGACAATCAATTGGGCAGCGCCAACAGCAGCATGGCGATCGGCGCGAATGCAACGCTGCAAGTCACCGGCAGCACGGCAATCGTTTCGGCGCGGGCGGTTACGTTGGGCGTTCCGCCCAGCGCCACGGCCGGCATCGTCAACGTCACGAACACCGGGGGATATACCATTTCTGGCGTGATCGGCGGCAGCGGCGGTTTGACCAAGACGGGCGCCGGCACGCTATCCCTGAGCGGGCTCAATTCGTACACGGGCGCGACCACCATCGTCGGCAGCACGCTCATTGCCAACACCATCGCCAACGGCGGCGCGGTCAGTTCGATCGGCGCATCCACGAATGTCGCGTCCAATCTGGTGCTGGACGGCGCAACGCTCCAATACATTGGAACGACCGTGGGCTCGACAGACCATCTGTTTACATTGACTCAGAACGGCGCCACGATCGATTCGTCCAGCCCGGCGGACGCGAACTTCCTGAACTTCACCAACACCGGAGCGATCGTGATGGCCTCCGGAACGAACGCCACGCGCACGCTGACCCTGACCGGCTCGAACCGGGGCGTGTTGAGTGCCAACGATGAACAGACGGCCAACATGAATTCGATCAGTGCGGTGATCGGCAATCAGGATGCTTCCCACATCACGACCATCACCAAAACCGGATCGGGTGTGTGGATTTTGCGATCCGCCAATACCTACGGCAGTTCCACGGCGGCGACCATCACGACGAACGTCAATGCAGGTCAGTTGGCCATTTTCAACGGCACCGCGCTGGGAATCAGCGCGGCCAACGTGGCTCAGGGCGCTCAACTGGCGTTTTCGAATACCGGAATCACGATTCCGACCAACATTACGCTGAACGGGTTGACCACGGCCCTGCCGCTGAATCCGCAGAACAGCAACGGCGCGCTGGTCGGCAACAACTTCTCGAACACGAACCAGAATACGCTCACGGGCACGCTGACGTTGAACGCGCTCAGCAACCTGACGACGTCATACAACGACAAGAGTCTCGTCATCACGGGCAAAGTCACCGGCGTGGGCGGGATTCAAGTTGACAATTACAATACCACCAACGCGCCGAACATCGGGCTGGACAATTCCAGCAACGACTACAGTGGCGCCACGATCGTTAACAATGGTGTCCTGGCGGTCGGTGGCACAGGCACCAACGTCACGACGACCACCACCAATGGTGTGCTGGGTCCGTTGAGCAGCGTGACTGTAAACAACACCGGAAACTTAAACTTCCTGCGCAGCGACAACATCACCGTCGGCAACAGCATCCTCGTCAATACCGGCGGAACGGTTAATGTCAACGCGGGAGCGCCGTCGTTTGCAAGCGTGACGGGCACGGGAACTTTCAATGTGGCCAACGTCGCGGTCACGGCGGGATTGAATGTCTCGGCCGGGCAATCGATCAGCGTCGGTTTGCTCCGAACATCAAGCCTCGCCGCCGCCAATGCGTATGTCAATCAAACCGGCGGCGCGGTGACGGTAGTCAATGGCGGCGACGATATTCTCTTTAACAACAACGTGGCGGGCGCTGAAACCACGACCTACAACCTCAGCGGCGGAACTTTTACGACGCCGGCGACCGGTTCCAACTTCCAAATCCAATTCTCCACCGTGGCGACGTCGGAAGCCATCTTCAACCAGACAGGTGGCACCGTCAATCACGGCGGACAGTACCTGACCGTCAACCGCGGCAACATCGGTTTGGGTCAGTTGAACGTGGCGAACGGTTCGTTCAACGTGACCAGCGTCCTCGGCGGCAACGGCTTCCAGATGGTACAAGCCAATCCGGCCGCAAGTTCGATCATGATGTCGGTCCTGAATGTGGGCAGCTTGGGTGTGTTGAATGTCACCGATGCCACTGTCGGCAAAGGTCTGGATATGGCCACCGGCACGAGCACTACGGCGACGAATGCAATTCCGGCGATCTCGGTGGTCAACCTCATGACCGGCGGCACCATCGTCGTCCCGCGCGTGTACGTGGGCCGGGCAACGACCGGCAATCCGTCGAATTATGTGGCCTTTAATTTCAACGGCGGAACGCTGCGCGCGTTGAGCGGGACGCTGGGCACCAACGCGACGGCGTTCATGAACATGACGGCTGCTGAAAACGCGGTGGTTTATTCGGGCGGCGGGGTGATCGATACCAATGGGCAGAATATCGGGATCTCGCAGGCACTGCTCACGCCGGCCGGCAATGGTGTGGCCACCATCCCCGTAGCGACCCCGGGTTCGGGCTATCAAGGCATTCCATTCGTTCAAATCGTGGGCGGCGGCGGAAACGGCGCAACGGCCTCAGCGGTCGTCAGCGGCGGCACCGTTACGGGAATCACCATCACCAATCCGGGTGTGAATTACACCTCGGCGCCGACGGTGACGCTGGTGGGCGGACAACCCGGCACGGCGGCGACGCTGGGCGCGGCGACCCTGACGGCGGGGCAAATCAGCGGTGGAATTACAAAGACCGGTTCCGGCGTGCTGACTTTGACGGGCGTCAGCACCATCACGGGCGCATCGTCGGTAAACAACGGCACGCTGCTGATAAATTCTCCCGGTTCGCTCGCGGCTCCGGTGACCGCGGCCAGCGGCGGGACGCTGGGCGGCACCGGCAGCATCGCGGGCGCGGTCACAATCTCCGCCAACGCCACGCTCAATCCGGGCGATCTGCTTAACCCCGGCACTTTGACGCTCCCCAACGCCGCCGCGCCGCTGACGCTCACAAATTCGACCTCGGCCATCAACTTCCGCTTGACCGGCGCGCCGGCAGCCACCGACTCCGCCTTAACGAACTCAGCGGTGGCGGGCGACGACTACATCAATGCGGGCTTTGGCCCCGTGGCGATGGGGGGAGCCACGATCAATATCAGCGGCGGCGGCT
This sequence comes from Planctomycetota bacterium, assembly GCA_035308565.1. Taxonomy (GTDB): domain Bacteria; phylum Planctomycetota; class SZUA-567; order H5-PLA8; family H5-PLA8; genus JANXLS01. Next base: position 74,054 of record DATGGK010000210.1, read on the forward strand.
CCTTCGGAACCGGCTTCTATCGGCTGATTTTGGGCGGCAGTTTCACGGGAACCAACTTCGTGCTGGGCAGCGTTCCATCGGGCTTTGCCGGAACGCTGATTTTCAACGGCTCATCGCTGGATATCAGCATTTCCCCAACGCCGGCCTCGCTCATTTTCACTTGGACCGGCAGTTCGGGTGTGGATACGAAATGGACGACAGCGGGAAATTGGAGCAGCAACAATGGGACAAACTTTACCGCCGTGCCGGCGGGCAACGCCTCCGAGCAGCTTATCTTTGACGACACGGGAACCAACCAGGCGACCGTTAACAATTTCCCCAACGGCACCAGTTTCTCGACCATAACCTTCACGGGCACCCTCGCGGCAACCTCCTACAGCGTCGTTTCGTCGAACCCGGGCGTGACCGGCGACATCGTTTTAAACGGATCGGGAGTCGTTCTATCGAATACGAATCAGGTTGCCAGCACCACGCAATTCAAGGCGGGCCTTACGCTGGCCGGAGCGGGAACGATCCAGAACGCATTCGGCGACACGTTTACGCTGGGTATTCTGGGCAAAAGCGCGTTAAACATCCCCGCCACGCTCACCATCAATAATTTCGGAACAATGACCGTCAATAGCACGATTGCGGGCTTGGGCGGGCTGACGCAATCGATTGGGGCCGGAACGACTGTGTTGGCCGGCGCGAACACCTATTCCGGATTAACCGTGGTCAACGCGGGCAATTTACAAGTCAACAGCGCCACGGCGCTGGGCACAAACACGAGCGCGGGCGGGATCACCGTGGCTGCCAATGCGGCGTTGATTGTGAACGACAACACTGGAAACGCTGGAACATCCGGCGGCACGCCGCAGGTGGTGACGCTCTTTGGAAGCGGCACCAGCGACGGCATCAGCAGCGCGTCCAGCGGCGCCCTGCGCGGTTTCAACGGCGTTGCAGCGGCGTGGGGCGGCAACGTGGCGATCGGGACGGGCGGCGCGAGCATCAGCGGCGGCGCGGGCGGCACGCTCACAGTCAGCGGCGTGATCAGCGGCGCGGCCGCCGATGCGGTCACGTTCAGCCGGGCCAGTGGATCGACGACAGTTCTTTTAGCAGTCAATACCTATGCGGGCGAGACCGTTATGGTGGCGGACAATGCCGCCGTGACGAACACCTTGAAAATGGGCGTGGCCAATGCCATCAACCCGCTCAGCGGACTGAATTTCTTCAACAGCGGCAACGCCGGCGGCCTGCTCTTCGATCTCAACAATCTCAATCAGACCGTGGCGTATCTGGCGTCGGGCAATCCGAGCAACACGGCCACCAACTATACCATTGCGAACAATGGTTCGGGCACCGCGACGCTGACGGTCGGCAGCGGCAACACGACGCTGGCCTCTCAAGGCAACAACATCGTCGGGCCGCAAACGTTTTCAAACGTGCTGGCGAACAACACGAACGCCGGCACGGGAGTCCTGGCCTTCACCAAAAACGGCGCGGGAACGCAAACCTTGAGCGGCACCGTGGCGAACACCTTCACCGGCACGACCACGGTCATTGGCAACGCGGGGCATTTGATCCTGCAGAAATCGAGCAACGTTCTGGCCGTCTCCTCGACAACCATCCAGATCGGCGATGGCCTCCAAGGCACGGCCTTCCTCGAAACGGGCACAGTGGCCGCGGAGGCCGACAACCAGTTCCCGTCCAATGCGACGCTGACCTTCACCGGCACAAACGGCAAATGGGGCTATTTCAAGCTCATGGGATCGTCCCAGACGGTGGCCGGTCTTGTGGAAACCAATCCTGGTTTCGGAATAATTGAGGGAGCCGAAGCCGAAGTGAACACCCGCCTCTCCACGCTGACCATCAACAACAGTTCTCCCTTGACCTATTCCGGGTACTTGCGGGACATCAACACGGGCAAGAACAATAATACGGTGCAGGGGTTGTCGGTGATTGCGCAGGGCAGCGCCAAAGTGACGCTGTCGCTGGTGGTCCCGACGCCGACGGGCGGCGCGTCGGGCGAGCAGAACAGCTTCCTGACGATTCTGGCCGGTTCGCTGGTTCAAGCGGGGGCGAACAACGCGTTTTCTCCAAATGCGCTGGTCACGATCGATTCACAACTCACGCCGGCGGGCGTGCTCGATTTGAATGGCTTCAACGAGAGCATCGACGGGCTTGCGGGCAACAACACCAACCTGGGCAATCTTGGCACGGTGCTCAATAGCGCCGTGGGCACCACGGCCACCCTGACCGTCGGCGCAAACAACACTCAAATCAACAACGTCAACAGCCAGACCCAAACCTTCAATGGTTTGATCGAGAACAACGCCGGAACTGGCGGCACGCTGATTCTGGCCAAGACCGGAACGGGAACGCAAGTCCTGACTGGGGCGAACACCTATAGCGGCTCGACCACGTTCCTCGGCGGATTCTTGAGCGTCGCGACGCTCGACCCATACAGCACCAGCAGCACGCTGGGGATCAATTCGAACTTCACCTTCAACGGCGGCGGCCTGCTCTACATGGGCGCGACTGTGTCTACGGCGCGCACCGCGACATTCAACGCAAATGGCGGAACGATAAACGTGGCGACCGGAGGAACCACGCTTTCGTTCACCAATTCCCTCAGCGGAATTGGCGCAGGCACGACACTCCATAAACAGGGCGCTGGAACGCTCGATCTCACCGGATCGACAGACAACAGTCTCCTGCTGTTGGATGCGCAGGCCGCCGTGACCAATCTGGACAAGCAGCCCAGCAGCGCGACAGTGCACGCCGTTGCCGGCGTTTCGAATATCTCCGCCGGCGCCACCGTCATCGTTACGGGCACGGGCGGGCGCCAAGTCAGCGCTTCCGGGCCGACTGGCGGTGTGGGCTTGGTGGCGCTTGGCGGCGGCACGTTCGACCTGAATGGAAGCAGCGAAAGCTTCGACCGGCTCGGAGGCGGGGGAAGCGTGACGAGCAGCACGGCTGGAACTGCAACCTTGACCTTGGGCCAAAGCAACGGATCGGCGGTCTACTTAGGAAACGTCCTTAATGGCGCCGCCGGCGCTGGCATCGTCGCTATCCAGAAGATCGGAACGGGTTCGCAGGGCTTCTCCAATCAAAGCGCCACCCCGAGCAACATGGGCACGACAACGGTCGCCGCAGGCACTGTCGCGGAAGGCGTCGCAGGTTCATTGGGCGCGGTGACCATCAACAGCAACGCGGTCCTGGATCTTGGACTTAGCGCGATCATTTCCGGTTTCGGCGGGAC
>DATGGK010000211.1:0-43702 GCA_035308565.1 Planctomycetota bacterium
AGACGGCAAGTACGATTTCATGACGCAGTCCGACGACGGATCACGCCTGTCCATCGATGGTAAAAAAGTGGTCGATAACGGCGGCGTTCATCCGCCGGAGTTGAAGAATGGCAGCATCGAGCTGAAGGCCGGCGACCATAAACTGCTGCTGGAGTTCTTCCAGGGCGGCGGCGGCGCGGAGTGCATCCTCGGCTGGAAAGTGCCTGGCGGCAAACGCGAAACGATTCCCGCAAAAGCGCTCTCGCACGCCAAAGGCGCGGACAAAATCGAATACGACAAAGTCGCGTGGGAAAAGCTGCCGAAAGGCATGGCCAAGACCGAAGGCAACGCCAAGATCGGCGCGAATGTGGCACAGGCGGGCAACGCCATCCACGAAAAAATGGATTACGGTCCATTCTTGACCGGCTCAGTCGAAAGCAGTTATCCCGCGGGCGGAAATTACGCAATCAAAGGCCTCGCCATTCGCATCGGCGATAAGAAGCAAGCCTCGATCGCGTTCGACACCGAAATGCTGCGCTACTCCGTCGGCTGGACCGGCGACTGGCTCAAACTCGATTACGGCCGCGACGGCCTCGAAGGCCACCCCACCCTGCGCGGCCTGCCACGCTTCGGCACCAAAGGCAACAGCATCGGCTGGGCCAACAAAGACGGCAAATGGGACGACACGCGCCAGCAGGCCTCCGGCAACAACGGCCGCCACGAAGGGCCGCTCGCCGCCGATTGGGGCCGCTATAAAGGAGTGTACCTCGACGGTCGCGACGTGATTCTGCATTACACCGTCGGCGACGCCGACGTGCTCGAACAACCGACGTTCGACGATTCCGACGGCTTCGACGTTTTCGCGCGCACCTTCCGCATCGGCAAAACCGCCAAGCCGCTGACCATGCTCGTCGCCGAAGACGACAAAGCCGAAGCCGCGTCCTACGCCGACAAAAATCTCGCGGGCCTCGCCGTGAAGATGCACTTCAAAGAAAGGAAAGCTGCGCCGAAACCGGGCGAAGAGTCCGACGATTCCGCTGAAGATAACGTGAAAGACGCCTTCATTTCGACGGCAATATCCGGCGGCCCTGACGGCCTCGCCTTCGCGCTCGACGGAAAGCGAATCCTCCTGAAAATTCCCGCGCTCACTGAGCCTGCGAATTTCACGCTGAAAATCTGCGCGCATCCCGTCGCGGACAAATCAAAATTCGCCACTCTCGCCGCCAAAAAAGTCGCCACACTGGATTTTGACAAGGTCACGAAGTCCGGCGGCGCGCCACGCTGGAAGCCGATCGAAGTCAAAGGCACGCCCGCGAAAGCCGACGACGCGGCCTACGTCATCGACACGATCACGATCCCCGTTGAAAACGAATACAACGCCTACATGCGCATCACCGGCATCGACTTCTTCAAAGACGGGCGCGCCGCCGTCTGTACCATGAGCGGCGACGTATGGGTCATCAGCGGCATCGACAAAACGCTCGACAAAATCACCTGGCGCCGCTACGCGACGGGCTTGTTCGCGTCGCTCGGTTTAAAAATCGTGGACGACCAAGTCTACACGCTGGGCCGCGACCAGATCACGCGCTTCTACGATCTCAACAACGACGGCGAAGCCGATTACTACGAATGCTTCAACAACGACTGCACCGTTGGACCCGACTACCACGAATTCGCGCACGATCTTCACACGGATTCGAAGGGCGATTTCTATTACATGAAAGGCAGCAACCTCGGCACCGCCGGCGGCAAATACCACGGCACGATGGTTCACGTGAGCAAAGACGGCAGCAAGTCCGACATTTATTGCTACGGCTTCCGCGCGCCCAACGGCATGTGCGTCGGCCCGCACGACGAAATCACGAACGGCGACAATCAGGGCAATTGGACGCCCTCCAGCCCAATCAACTGGATCAAAAAGGGCGGCTTCTACGGCTTCCAACTCGACCAATATCCGTATTCGAAAAAAGGGCCGCGCCTGAATCCGCTCTGCTGGGTCCCGTACGAAGAGGACAATTCCTGCGGCGGGCAAGTCTGGTCCGGCGCGAATTGGGGGCCCTTAAGCAACACGCTCCTGCACATGTCCTACGGCAAATGCAAACTCTTCTCCGTGCTGATCGAAAAATACGACGACGACAACGTCCAAGGCGGCGTGGTGAAATTTCCGCTGAGTTTCGACAGCGGCATCATGCGCGCGCGCTTGAATCCGACCGACGGCCAACTGTATTTCGTCGGCATGCGCGGCTGGCAGACCAGCGCTCCTCAAATCGGTTGTGTGCAGCGCGTGCGCTACACCGGCAAGAATTATTATTCGCCGCTTGCCGCGAAGATCGCCAACAACGGCATGTCGATTACTTTCGCCCAGCCGCTCGACAAAGCCTCGGCTGAAGACGCGTCGAGTTGGGACGTGCGGCGCTTCAACATCCATTATACCGGCGCGTACGGCTCGGAGGAATACAGCGTCGAAGACGACACCAAGCATCACAAAGAAGGCGCCCGCGACAAGCGCGATGTGGTCGACGTCAAGAGCGCCAAGCTCGACGCCGACGGCAAAACCGTGAAGCTGGAACTGGCCAGCGTGAAACTCTGCACGAACATGATCGTCTCGTTCAACATTAAAGCCGCGGACGGCACGAAGCTGAAGCAGGATTTGGACTACACGGTGAATTTCATCCCCGGCGGCGAGAAGAGTCCCGGCATGTTCCCGCCTGAGGCCAAGAAGAAAGTCGATCCGAAGACGGATCCGAAGAAAGATACGAAGGCATAGAGCGCCGTTACGTAGAACGGAGCTCCGCTCCGTTCAATTCGAAGCAGGGGCTTGATCGAATCTCTGGCCCGTTCATATCGCGACCGCAAAATTGAACGGAGCGGAGCTCCGTTCTACATTTCCGTTTTTCATTTGCAATAATCCCCTCCAAATCCAAAATCACCTTCCTTCAGACTCACGAGTCCTCACGGAGGTGGCTGTTGAACGCCCGACACGTCCTAGTTGCTCTATTATTGGTGGCCGCCGGTTTCGGTTTTTATCTCGCCTACATCTCCAAACCGCTCGCGCCCGCTTCCCATCCCGGAACTTCCGCGCCCGCGGCCGGCAAATCGGATAAATCGAACGACAAAGCAGGCGCTGATGTTCCCGTCCCCGCGCTCGCACCGCAATCCGACGCCGAGAAAAAAAATAATGCCGGCCTGCTGCTGACGATCGAATCGCTTGCGCAACCCGGCGCCACAGACCGCCGCGCGGCGCGCATCCCCAATCTTTTCGTCCCCGAAGGCACTCCGCCGTCCGCCTTTTTGCCGCCGGGCAAATTCAAAGCGACGTGGGACGGCAATCTCAAAATCGGCCTGAGAGACGATTACGTCTTCGGCGCCGAAGGGCGCGGCAAGCTCAAGATCACGATCAACGATAAAGAAGTCTTCTCTGCGTCGGGCGATGATTTTTCGAAAGCTGAAGCGCAAAAAATCGAACTGCGAAAAGGCCCGAACCATTTCGTGATCAGCTATGAAAGCCCCGACAAAGGCGACGCCATCGTGCGCATGAACTGGCGCTCGTTCGAAAACGATCCGACGTCCACGTCCGGCTTCTTTGCCGAATCGTTCTCGCCTGATTTGCTCAGCTTCGACAATGCCAACGCATCGTACCGCGAATCGCGCCGGCTCCACGACGGCCGCGAACTGTACGCGTCGCTGCGCTGCGAAGCCTGCCACGCCGGCGAACACATCGGGGCGAACGCGAGCAAAGACGGCATGCCGGAGTTGACCATGGACGCACCCAATCTCTCCGAAGCCGGCCGGCGCTTGAACACCGCGTGGATCCCGAAGTGGCTCAAAAATCCGCGCGCGCTGAGACTCGAATCGTCGATGCCGCAACTTCTGCGCGGACCGACCGCGGAGAAAGACGCGGAAGACATCGCCGGATTTTTGAGCACGCTCGGCGCGAAAGACGACAAGCTTGGCAAAGGGCCCACGACCGACGACGAATTCAACGAACTCGGCCACAACTTTGCCGCACTCGGCTGCGCCGGCTGCCACTTGATTCCCGACACGCAAAAGCCCGACCCCGACCGCATCATGCTTTCGTACGTGCGCGACAAATGGAAGCCCGCCGCGCTGCGCGGGTTTTTGAAAAAGCCCGACGCGCATTACGCCTGGATTCGCATGCCCGATTTTCGCATGACCGATGAGGAGGCCGACAAGCTCGCCACGTTCATTCAATTTCTGCCGATCGACGCCGAGAAAAAAGGTGAGCCTATCGGCGAGCTCAAGGGCGCACCCGACATCGCGCACGGTAAGGAACTCGTCGAAACCATCGGCTGCCTCAATTGCCACGACGCCGGAAAAACCATGACGAACAAATCCAAAGGCCCCGAATTCAAAAGCATCGCCGGCGCAAATTGGTCGAAGGGCTGTCTCGCCGAAAAAGAAGAAGGCTTGGGTAAAGCGCCGAATTTTCATTTGAGCGCCGAACAGCGCGGCGCGCTGCTCGCGTTCGCCGCGACGGATCGCGCCTCGCTCAAGCAGGAAGCGATGCCCGAATTCGCCGAGAGGCAAATTGCCTCGATGCGCTGCATGGCCTGCCACAACCGCGACAGCAAGCAGTCCGTGTGGACGCCCGAACCGGCCGATCCGGACGAAGACGAACTCAAGCGCTTCCGCGAACCGCCGCAAACCGCCGTCGATGCCGGCGGGCAGGAGAAGACCGTCAAGCAGCACATCCCGTCGCTCACGTGGATCGGCGAAAAACTCAAGCCCGAGTGGGCCGCGAAATTCGTGGACGGCAAAATGGATTACAAGCCGCGCACGTGGCTGCGCGCGCGCATGCCCGGTTTTCATTCGCGCGCGGAGTTGATCGTCAAGGGCCTTAATATCGAACACGGCTACCCAACGACGAACCCGCCCGACTACAAAGTCGATCCGGAGCTCGCGAAAATTGGCGCGAAGATCGCAGCGACGCAAGGCGGTTTTGCGTGCGCGCAATGCCACAAAATCGGCGGCGAAAACGTCACGACCAAATTGGCTTTCGAATGGCCGGCGATCAATTTCATGTACGTCAAAGAACGCATCATGCACCCGTTTTACATCAAATGGATGAACGATCCGATCCGCATGGAACCCGGCACCGGCATGACCAATTTCGGCAAAGGCGGCAAAAATCAGAAGACCGAATTCTTCGATGGCGACGCGCACAGGCAGTACGACGCGCTTTGGAATTATTTACAGGCGGGGCGCGCTATCAAATCGCCGAATCCGGAGGATGAGGGCAACTGAACGTCGAATGGGTGGGCCACCCAACGCATTTTATTGACGTGCGCGGCTCCGGGGATTTATTATCTTTCTTGTTGCATTCGCAAGAATTCGATTGCATTCATGAGAATTGGGCGTAGATACAACCAGTTGCCGTTACGGATTCTTGTAACTCACCATAAGGAGGGTATCGCGATGCGCAATGCTGCTTTTGCCGCGGGCGCGCTTTTGCTGGCTTTCGCCATGCAAGCGTACTCGATTGAGGAAAAATGGGATGCCGACAATGGCAAGCCCGCGCCGCCGCTGACCGCGGCCGGCTGGGTAGGCACGCCGGTTTCGATGGAAGCGATCAAAGGCAACACGGTGGTTCTGGCATTCTGGAACGCCGATGTCGCCTGCTGAGGCGGCCCCGCCTCACTGCTGGCCGGTCTGGTCAGCGACTACGACAAGTACAAGCGCCCCGGTGTCACCTTTATCAGCATCTGCACGTCCATGACGGCGTCGTGGAGTACGGTAAAAAAGCAGGTTGACACGTTCAAACTAAAACCTTTTGCAACGATGCTCGACGCCGGCGGTGTCACCGCGGCGGCGTACAATGTGCCGCGAAACGCCAAGTTCCACTTGGTCATCATCGACGGTGCCGGCAACATTGCCTACAACGCCAGCCAGGGATGGTTCTGGTCGTCCGGCCCGGATGCCGGCAAACTCATCCACCTTACCCAAGTCGAAAAGAGCCTGGCGCAGTTCACGGCAGTGCTCTACGACGTGGCGCCGCCGAAGGACATGGTCCAGGCCGCGCATCTGTACGACTTGCAGCAGTTCACGCTGATGGACGCGGAACTCGCGCGCGTACTGCAGACCGCGAAGAAGCCGGAGAACACCGCGTTTGCCGAAAACCTTCGCAAGAAAGTCGTGGAGGTTCGCAAGCAGCGCGCGGCGCAGATCCAAGAGCTGAGCGCGACCAACCCGGTGCAGGCGTACCGCGACGCAGTCACGTTCGTCGGCTCATTCCCGCAAAGCCCGGAACTGCCGGCGTTGCGCACGATGGTGACGAAACTCAAGACAGACCTGAAAGTCAGCGCGGAGTTGCGCGCCGAAGAGGCTTACCAGACGACGCTGGTGCCGGAGATGCGCAAGACCACCAACATCTCGACCTTCGACAAGCAGCTCAAGCCGCTCGCCGACGCGTACTTGAAAGCCTTCGGAAACACCGACTTTGGAAAGTCGGTGGTGGCGTCCGCGGTGGAGGCACACCGGCTGGCCATCTTGGCGGCGAAGCACGGTTGAGCAAAGAACACTGACGTTACACGTTACAAGTTAAAGGTTACAGGTTTTGAGCGGCCCGGGGAGAAATCTCCGGGCCGAGTTTTTTGATTAACGGCTGCACTCCACAAACTTCCTCATCCCCGCCGGCAGTGGCGCCTCAAACCGCAGATCGCGCTTGGTGATTGGATGGCGAAAGCCCAGCACGGCGGCGTGCAGCGCGAGGCGCTTTGCGCGCCATTGCGAATGTGCGGAAATGTCCGGCCGGTAGCGCGGATCGCCAAGCACCGGATGCCCGGCTTCGGCGAAGTGGACGCGGATTTGGTTGCGGCGGCCCGTTTCGAGCCACACGCGCACGAACGAACATCCATGCACAAGCCGCTCCAAACGATAATGCGTGATCGCCAGTTCGCCGTCGTCGGGGTTCTCCGTCGAATAGCGCTGCAAGTTTTTCGTCGTGGCCAGATAGCTTTCGAACTTACCGCTTTCCGGCACGGCGCCTTTGACGATCGCGGCGTATTCGCGCTCCGGTTTGCGGCTTTCGAATTGAGTTTGAAGCTGCTCCGCGACCTCGCGCGATTTTCCAAACACGATCACGCCCGATACGCCGCGGTCGAGCCGCTGGACCACTTGCGCGCGCTCGCGTTCGCCGCGATGTTCGAGGTAGCGCGAGACGGCTTGCACCAGCGTGTCCTTGTCGCCAGGATTTGCGGGCACCGTCAACACGCCCGCGGCTTTGTTTACGACGATCAGATGCTTATCTTCAAAAATGATTTCAAACGCCAGATCAGCCCATGCTTTGGGCTGCGGACGATAGCGGCGATGTTGGTCGTAGCGCACCGCGACCGTGTCGCCGCGCTGGACGATTGCGCTCACTGAGAGGCACTTCTCACCGTTGACACTGACGCAGCCGTGATCGAACAGCCCGGCGGACTGCGAGTGCGAGAGCTGCGTCATGCGACGCACGACGCGATCGACGCGGCCGGCGTCTTGGGCTTCGAGAGTTAAGGATTTCTCGATCAACTCACACCGCTCCCGCCGCCTGCTCCTGCTCCATCTGCTCTTGCAGGGCCAGCCAGCGCTCTTCGATCGACGCCAGCTTCTCCACTGCCGCTACGTGCTCGTCCTGCAGTTGAATCTTCTCCGCGCCAGAGAGCTCGCCATGCAGACGCTCTTCCAGCGCGTGCTTTTTCTCGGAGTACTTCGTCATCTGCCGCTCGACGGATTGCATCTGCGTGCGCAAGTCGAACAGGCGGCGGTTGCGCGCTTTGCGTTCGGCCTTCGCTTGCTCGGTTTCGGGCACGGCTGCCTTCGCGGCACCGCCCGAATCGCGGTGTCCTTCCGCCACTTCTTTCGTTACGCGATAGAGGTACGACTGGTAATCCCCCGCATAATTCGTGACCGATCCGTCGCGCACTTCCACCACCGCGGTCGCCATCCGCTCCAGAAAACTCCGGTCATGGCTCGTGAAAATCACCGTGCCCTGATAGCGGTTCAACGCCTCCGCCAGCGACTCGACCGTCTCCACGTCCAGATGATTGCCGGGTTCGTCGAGGATCAGCACCGAATGTTTGCCCAGCAGCAGCCCCGCCATGCACAGCCGCGCGCGTTCGCCGCCGCTGAGCACCGCGATTTCTTTATCGACGTCATCGCCGCGAAACAGAAAACTCCCCGCCATGTCGAGCACCGTCTGCGCCGTCGCGTCGGCTGTCGCTTCCGCGCTCAAGTACTCGCGCACTGTGTAATGCGCCGGCAAGCTGGAGTACACATGCTGCGCGTAGCAGCCGATGTCGCATCCGAATCCCCATTTCAGTTCGCCCGCCAGCGGCTCCAGCGATCCGGCCACGGTGCGCAGGAACGTCGTCTTGCCCTGCCCGTTGTCGCCCACCACGGCGACGCGCTTGCCGTGCAGAATCTCCACGCCAATGTTGGATGCAACGACATGCTCGCCATAGCCGATGCTCAAGTCCGTGCAGCGCAGCGCCGGCCCCGAGCGCGCTTCGACCATCGGCACTTTCATCCGCACCGTCTTCTCCGGCCGCTCGAAGACTTTGACGCCTTCATTCAAGCGTTCAAGCTGCTTGGCCTTGGAGCGCGCCTGCGCGGCCGTATTCGCGCCGACGCGGTTCTTTGCGATGAACGTTTCCAACTGCTCGCGCTTGACCTTGATCGCCGCGTTTGTGCGCTCGTCGGTTTCGCGCTGCTCTTTCTGATACTGAATGAACGCATCCACGTTGCCGGGATACAGTGTCAATCGTCCGCGCGATAGACTGAGGGTCTGGTCGCAGGTGTCGTTGAGAAACGTGCGGTCGTGCGAGACGATCACGCACCCGCCCCGGAACTCCTTGAGGAAATCCTCCAGCAGCAACTGCGTGCGCAGATCGAGAAAATTCGTTGGCTCGTCGAGCAGCAGCAGGTTCGGCTCGTGCAGCAGCAGCGCCGCAAGTTTCACGCGCGTCTGCCAGCCGCCGGAGAGCGCTTTGACCGGGCCTTCGAGCTTCGCTCCCTTGATTTCAAACTGCCCCGCCACCACGCCGCATTTCCAATCCGGCTGCTGGCTGTCACGCATCAGGAACTCGAGCACGCTTTCGCCTTCATGAAAGGGATCGTGCTGCCGCAAATAGCCCAGCCGCAGCTTGGGATGCCGCGTGACCTCGCCCTTGTCGAGCTCCTCCTCGCCCAGCAGCACGCGGATCAGCGTCGATTTCCCCGCCCCATTGCGCCCGATCAGCCCGACCTTGTGGTCGTCCTGAAACTCCGCGCCGGCGCCGTCGAGCAGAACCTGCAAGCCGTAGCGTTTGTGTGCGTCTTCAATTTTTAAAAGCGTGGCCATGTTGACTGACTGTGTCTCCAACCATTCGAAGCGACACAGAATATGCGCTGAAGCGGGAAATTACAGAGAAAAGAGCGCACATTCCCATGTGGCTCGGCGGGTCGGATAGTATGCTTTGATGGAATTCAAAAGGAACCCATCGCCATGAAATCCACCACCGAGTACCTCACCTTCAATATTCCCGCCCGAATGGCGTTTCAAAACATCACGCGCGAAGTCGAGGCGATCGTGCGCAAAAGCGGCGTGCAGGAAGGTTTGTGCCTGGTCAACGCCATGCACATCACCGCGAGCGTCTTCATCAACGACAACGAATCCGGCCTGCACGCCGACTACAAGAAATGGCTCGAGAAACTCGCCCCCTTCGATGCGTCGCCGCAAACGTATCAGCACAACCGCACCGGCGAGGACAACGCCGACGCACACTTGAAACGCCAAGTGATGGGACGCGAAGTCGTCGTCGCGATCACGAAAGGAAAATTGGATTTCGGGCCGTGGGAACAAATATTCTACGGCGAATTCGACGGCAACCGCCCCAAGCGCGTGCTGGTGAAAATCATCGGGGAATGAGAATAACAGGAGATAGGAAATAGGAGTTAGGAGATAGTAGGAAGAAACGCGAGGCGCTTCGCCCACTGCTCTCCTATCTTCTGTTTCCTATCTCCTGCTTCAACTTAACGCTTGTCTTTGGCCCGCGCCTCGTTACATTATTTCGTCTTGGTTTTTTTGGAATCCAAACAAGGACATTCCGTTATGACTTTTCGCTTTGGCGCGCTGCGCGCGCTTCCGGTTCTGGCATTGGTTCTGTGGCTCTCGAGTTGCGACGATACTCCCCCTTACAATGGTCCCGGGCTTCCCGCGGGATACCAAAAATACCAGCCCGATCCGAATCCGATCGTGAAACTGGATACGGACCTTGGCACGATCAAAATTGAGCTGTTCGAAGACCGCTGCCCCGACACCGTGGACAATTTCGTTGAATTGACCGAACAGAAATTTTACGACGGCAACAGTTTTAGCCGTGTGTTTAAGGACGTCTTTATCGTCGCCGGCGCAAAGAATCCAGACGGAACCGGCGGACCCGGCTACACGTTCCGCGACGAAATTGGCGACGACAACAAGAACGACCAATATGCAGTCGGCATGATCAACGAAGGCAAGCCCAACTCAAACGGATCGCAGTTTTACATCGTCACAGCTCCCAAAGGCGCACACTGGCTGGACAAAAAGAACACGGTTTTCGGCAAAGTCACGGACTCCGACGGCAAGGCCGTTGTGGATAAAATTAATCTCTCGCCGCTGAAGGACAAAATCGATCCGTCAACGCAGAAGCCCATCGCCGGAACGCCCGGCGATATTCCTGTGAATCCAATCAAGATCGCGAAGGCTGAAGTGGTGTCAAAACGCGATCGCACGTACAAGCTTGATGAGAAATCGAAGGTCAAGGATCAGCCCCCGCCTCCGCCCACAACGCCGCATACGATCACGCTTCCACCGGGCAATTACACGCCGGAAAAAATCAAAGAAATTCAGAAAAATCCTCCGCCGCCAAATGTGCCGCCCGCGACGAAAAACGAATTACCCAAGAAGAGCGGGGAAGCGCCCAAGACTGGCAGCGAACCGCCTAAAGCAGGCGAAAAACCAAAGCAGCCCGAGGCGCCAGCGCAGCCAGACCAGTCAAAGAAAGAAGATAAGCCGGCTCCAAAATGAGCCGCTCCAATTTCACTGAACGCCGTTCGTTTATCGGACGAAAATAAAAAGGCTTGATTGCACGGCGCTCAAGCCTTATCAGTAGTGGTTGCGCGAACCGCGCGCGCCCGTCCATTCCCGTGAATCAAAAAGGAGCCTTCACCGATGCCCGAAGCCAATCCAATCGTGACACTGCAAACCACAGGCGGAACGATCAAGCTCGAATTGTTTGAAGACGCGGCGCCCAACACGGTCGCCAATTTCATCGCGCTGGCGGAAAAAGGCTTTTATAACGGCAAAATTTTTCACCGCGTGATCAAGGATTTCATGATTCAAGGCGGCTGCCCTCAAGGCACCGGCACCGGCGGGCCCGGCTACCGCTTCGCCGACGAATTCAAAGGCAACCCGCACAGCGTCGATCGCCACACGATCTGCATGGCCAACTCCGGACCGAACACGAACGGTTCGCAATTTTTCATCGTCACCAAAAAAGACGGTTGCGACTGGCTCACCGGCAAACACACGGTCTTCGGCCGCGTGATCGACGGCGCGGATGTGGTTGACGCGCTCGGCAATTGCCGTACCGGCTACGGCGACAAGCCCAATCCGGAGCAGAAGATTTTGTCAGCCACCGTGGATTCAAAGCGCAATCACCCGTACGCGGTGAAGACGATGTAACGACGAATTCAAGATTCAAAGTTGGCGCGCGTTTGAGCCGTGAACCTTGAATTTCGAATCTTGAATTTTGAATTGGAAGTGTACGAATGGACTTGTTGACTTATTTCAAGGCCGAGATTGAAACCGTCGGGCGCCAGTGGAAAGAGACGATCGCCACGCTCGACGAGGTGGCGGCGCGCCGCCGTCCGCGCAACAACGTCAACCACGCGCTCTGGCTGACCGGCCACATGATTTGGGCCGAAGATTATCTGCTGATTGAAATCCCTTCTGGAAAAACATTTCGTTCCAAAGAGTGGGACGTGTGCTTCGACCATTCGAGCGAGAAGCTTTCCGACGACGAATACCCGCCCTGGGGCGAAGTGCGCGCGGAATTCACCATCGTTCACGAAAAAGCCATGAAACACCTGGCGCGGCTGAATCCAATCGATCTGCACCGTCCGTCGGTGCTCGAACGCCAATGGTTCCCCAGCGCCGCGCACAGCATCGCGCATCAGGTCACGCACGGGCATTACCATCTCGGCCAATTGATGTACCTGACGCGGCTGCTGGCGCCGAGTGTGATCACATCGAGCCTCGAGTCGCTGCTGAAGGCGGGCGCACGGTAACGGAAACGATGTATGAGGAACGATGAACGATGAATTTAAAGCGCACGCCAAAAGCTTCACGTTCATCGCTTATCATTCATCATTCATCGTTGCCTCGCATCGGCCTCAACTGTAGCCTCAAGGACATGACCGACCCGCTGAAGGCGAAAGCGCTGTGTCATCTCAAATACATCGACGCCATCGCCGCGTCCGGCGGCGCCCCGATCATCGTTCCGCCCTGCGCGGATCGCGCGATTCTTGAAACGGCGCTCGCCGCGCTCGATGGATTTTGTCTGATCGGCGGGCCGGATTATCTTCCGTCGCATTACGGCCAGGGGCCGCACGCAAAGGCCGAGTTGATGCACAGTCGCCGCGATACTTTCGATCTGATGCTGGCGGAAATGCTTCTGGAGAGAACGCGCAAGCCAGTGCTGGGAATTTGTGGCGGGCATCAATTGCTCAACATTGCCGCTGGCGGCGCATTAATTCAAGACCTCCGTTCCGAATGGAAATCCCACGCAAAAGGCGCGCACACGCTGCCGCATTCGGATGGCGAACGCAAGGGCAGCGGGAAAGGAAATTCGTTCCGGCATCCCGTCAAACTCAAGCCGCACAGTTTGATCGCGCATATTGTGGGGAAGCCGCGGGTCTCAACCAATTCGTTCCACCATCAGGCGGTGCATCCCGAACGGCTTGGCGACGGATTCGTTCCCACAGCGTGGTCGGCCGACGGCGTGATCGAAGCCATCGAGCAAGCAAACGGCAAGCGCTTTGTGCTGGGCGTGCAATGGCATCCCGAACGGCAGACCGACGCGCGCGAACACCGCGCGATTTTTGAAAGATTGGTCGCCGCCGCAAAGTCTTGAAGAAGTAGGGGAGTGCGGAGTAGAGAGTTGGGAGTTGAATTAATGCGCGCATTGGCGGCGATTATTTCGGCAGCAAGTTTGATCGGGGCGCTCGCTGCCGCGGAGACGCCCAAGCCGGAGGCCACTGAAGATCCGCCGATTCCGCGCGCGGCGAAGACCACTGAAAACGGCATGGAGTTGTTCAGTTGGCACGTCAAAGGCGAAGACAAGTGGCGCTTTGCGCTGCTGCCCGCGCCCGGCATGGACAAACTCAAAACCGTTGAATTCGTCACTTCGAAAGAGCATGCGCTCGAAGGCGTCGAAGCGCTGAAGAAAAAACTCGCCGCGCTGGCGAAGAACGAGAAGGTGGGCTGGTTCAACATGCTCGACAAACGCGAAACCTCCCCCGCGGATGTCTTCTTCGATTTCCCGCCGAAGGAAGTGATCAAAGATTTGGAATTGTATTGCAACACGCTCAAGCTGCGGCTCAATATCTACCAGTCGGCGCGGCCAAAACAGTAACACGGGCTTTTAGCCCGCGGATGTCATCCGCCCGCGCGGTCCCGCGGCCTTTCGCAACCGATCCGCAATAGCCAGCCCCAACCCGCGCTCATCCGGCAGCGTTGCCAGCAGCACGTCGGCGCCCTGCGTATCCGCTGCGCGCAAAGCCGCGTACAATCTCCGCGCATACGCCCGCATGTCGTGTTCGTCAATGAGTTCGCCCAGCCGCGCAACCTTTTTCCCCGCCGCACGCAGCGCTGCTTCGCGTTCCGCGGCTTCCGCGCGCGTCGTCAAAATCACTTCGGCGCGCGGTGCGTAATGCGACGCCATCTGCCCCGGCGCGCGCACGCCGCTCTGCTTCAACGGCACTGCCAATTTTAGCACGCGCTCCAGCGCCTCCTTCGTCACCCCTCCCGGCCGCAGCAGCGCGGGTGTGCCGGGACTCAAATCGAGAATCGTCGATTCCACGCCGACCGAGCACAGGCCGCCGTCGAGAATCATGGGCAGCAGGTCGCCAAATTCGGCGCGCACATGCTCCGCCGCCGTGGGGCTGACCGCGCCGAATCGATTCGCCGACGGTGCCGCGACACCGCCGCCGAAACCGTGCAACAACGCCAGCGCGACCGGATGCGCGGGCACGCGCAAGCCGATGGAATCCTGGCCGCCGGTCACGGCGTCGAGCACGCGTGTTGAGCGTTTTAGAATCAACGTCAGCGGACCCGGCCAAAACTCGCGCGCCAGTTCCCACGCTTCGTCCGGGATTTCACGCGCCCATTGTTCGATGCACTCCGCGTCAGCAAGATGCACGATCAGCGGATGATTGCGCGGCCGGCTTTTGAGAGCAAAAATCTTCGCGACGGCATCGGGATTGGAGGCATCCGCGCCGAGGCCGTAGACGGTTTCGGTCGGAAACGCGACGACTTCGCCAGCGTTGAGGAGAGCGATCGCGGAAAGGATGGCATCTTGAGGGAGAGTTAACACGATTCGTGCTTCAGGCTTGCTTATGATCATTCGCCCAACTTCGCAATCGATCCCGGCGCCACCGGCGCCTGCGTCTCCGCACTGGCCACCGCCGCGAAGCACAACGCCAGGCTCCGCAAATTTCCCCGCGCGTGGTTCGAAGGCTCGCGGCGTTCCTCGATCGCGCTCAACAACTCCGCCATTGTACCGTGAAAACCCTGCTTGAACCACGTGCCTTTCAAGGTGGGACTTGCGACGCCCTTTTTTGTGTGCAGTGTGACGCGCTGCTTCGTGAGATTCGCGCCGCTGCTGATCAGCGTGCCGGCGCTCCCCGTCACATAAGTTTCGTCAAGCTGGCCGAATTGCGTGTCCGCATCGAAGACCAGCGACGCTTGCGCATGCTCGTATTCGATCAGCGCCTGCCCCAGCAGCGCGGGGTGTGCGCGCTGCGACTTCGTGCGCGCCATCGACGCGTACACACGCAACGGTTCGCGTGCGCCCATGAAACATGTTAGAATATCGAACCAGTGAATCGCGAAATCGTACAGCACCACATGTTTGATCGTGTTAAACGGCGTGTCAGCAATCCAATTGTGGTCCCAATGCACGCACAGGTGCGCCGCGTTCACATCGCCGATGAGGCCTTTCGCAATCGCCTGTCGCATGTACGAAAAATGCGGCGCCCAGCGGCCGTTCTGGTTGACGGCAAGCTTTACACCCTGTTTATCCGCCAAAGCGCAGAGCCGCTCGCCTTCGTGCAGGTCCAGCACGAACGGCTTCTGGCTGAGCACGTGTTTTTTCACTGAAAGCGCCGCGCCGATAATCGGCGGGCGCTCATGCGGATGCGTGGCGATGTCCACAATTTCAATGTCTTCGCGCTCGAGCACGTCGAGATACTCGTCGTACACGTCGGCTTTCGGATAAAACTGCGCGCGCCGTTCTTTAGCGCGCGATACGTCGATGTCGCAGAGCGCCACGACGCGGTAGCCGGCGGCCCTGTACGCGGCGAGGTGTTTTTCGGTGATGCCACCGCAGCCAATCAGTCCAATCGCGGGATTGTATTTTTTCGGATTGCGCGGCAAATAAGGAAGCGCGGGCGCAGCAATACGTTTGGCTTTGCCTTGAAGCTTGCCTTCATACGACCGCTTCTTCATGCGCTTGGACATTGTTTTCCCTTTGCGCCATGCATCTCTGCGAGAAAATCACGCCAGCAATTTCACTGTCCGCTTTTCCTTTGCGCTCAGCACCGCCGAATCCACGATCTGCTGGCCGATTCGGCTGAACTCCGGCGAGAGCGGACCGACGATCGGCTTGTTCTTCTCCAAACAATCGAGCACATACTGGACTGGATTCTGGCAGGGGAAGCGCAGCGCGTCGCACGGTACGTCGTAGCCTTCGGGTTTCTTGCGTGTCTGCACACGGACGTTTTTGTCGTAATCGCCGGCGCTGGCGGTGCCTTCGGTGCCGACGACCACGAAGCCGCATTTCGGCTGCGGCTGCAAAATCCACGGATCGGTGAACGTGCCCCAGCGCGTCTCCATTTTCGATAAGCCGTGCGCGTAGCGCGCCACGGTGATACTGTGCTCGTCCACTTCGAGGCCTTTGGGTTCGTCCGTAACCGTCGTAACCTCAATTGGCGCGCGGCCATTTTGAAACCACGTGCCCATCGTCGCGCCATAGCCCATGTAATCCAAAAGTGAACCACCTCCTTCGGATTTCATGTAGAACCAACTCCTCGGCTTAAGCTTCTCGACTTCGTCGCGCGAAACTTCGACTTTGTCGGCAACATGAAAGAGCGGCCCGCGGTTGCCGCCGTAATGATGAAATTCGAGAGTGTCACCGATCAGCCCTTCGTCGAGCAGGCGGCGAATCGTGACGTACGGCGGGCACCAGCGCAGCGGCCAATTGATCGCCAGCCGCTTGCCCGTCTTTTTGAGCGCCGCGATCATCGCGTCGGCCTCGGCCAGCGACGCGGCGAACGGTTTTTCGACGATGATGTGCACGCCGTACGGCGCGACTTTTTCAGTCCATTCACCGTGCTTCGCCGTGGCCGGGCAGAGTATGACCAGTTCCGGCTTGGTCTTGTCGAGGCATTCGCGGTAATCGCTGAACGCGCGCTCGACCGGAATTTTCAGCGCTGCCATTGCCTGCTGCATCCGCGCCGGCTTCTCATCGCAGATGCCGACCAGTTCCACACCGGGATGATCCGCCGCCATGCGCAGGTTGTCGCCCATGTGCATGTGATCGAAGTTGATACCGGCCACGCGCCACTTTTTCATGATCTCCTCCCGCACGCGAATTGAATGCTGTTGACCGCAATCGGCTCAAAACCCGGAATACTTGAACAGTTCTTCTAGGTTGACTTTAGTTCCAATTTATCCCCTACACCAAGCACGCAATACGCCTGGCCAATCCGCTCGCATTCATTCACAAATACATCGGGCGAAGCGGTGTTGAACTCAAACATATCGTAGTGGCATGGCACAACTATTTTCGCGCCGATTTCCTTTGCGAGAGCCGCGGCTTGGGCACCGTTCATATTCCCCGCCACGCGCCGCTCAGGTTTGTCACCATTAATAGGGAGCAGCGCCAAATCGATCGGCCCATGCGCGCGCACTTTTTCAGCCAAATCGTCGTACACCAGCGTGTCGCCGCTGTGATAAATTCTCCACGGTCCGAATTCAATCACGTAGCCAAGGTATTTGCAGCGTCCCTGCGCGTCGCGCTCGATCGTGTTGTGCGCCGCTGGAATGCCGGTGAAGCGAATGCCCTGCGCTTCGACGGTCTTCCCGTCATTGACGCCGACGACGTCGTGCGGATCAATTCCCGCGCGCACCGCAACCTCGATGCGGTTTGTTTGCGGCGCGACGATCTGCAAATTCGGATTCTCTGCAAACAGCGGCTGCAGAGTTTCGGGATCGAGATGGTCCGTATGATTGTGGCTCGATGTCACGACATCAATAAAATCCAACCGTTCCGGCGCAATCACGCGCCGCATCATGCGCACATGCGGTTTGTCGGTGGCCGCGTATTTTTCGGTGAGGGAATCGGAAAGATACGGATCGAGCAGCAGATGCACGCCATCGCATTGCAGCAGGAATCCGCTCTGCCCCAGCCACCACACATGTAGCGCATCGCGCTCCGCGCGCGCGTCGCGGACCGAAGCGAGAAATTCATCGTCCGACAACAGCGGCTCTTTCATGCGCCAATTTCCTTCCGCACAATCTTCACGCCATCGACCATGTTCTTCAACTTTTTCTTCGCAGCCCAGCGCGCCGTCTGGCTCAATCCGCAATCCGGCGCGAACGCGAGCCGCTCCGCGGGCGCGTATTTCAAGCAATGCCGCACGCGCGAGGCGACGTCTTCGGGCGTTTCGATGTAATAGCTCTTCACGTCAATGACACCGACGGCCACGTCTTTCTCCTTCGCAATCGCGCCGATCAATTCGAGCTCCGCGAATTCACGGCTGGCCATCTCGACGTGAATTTCGTCCACGTCCATTTTCAAAAACGCCGGAAACATCGGCGCGTAGCGGCGCGGGCCGACGGCGCGGCCTTTGTAATTTCCGAAACACAGATGCGTGGACAAGCGGCACTTTCCGCGCACCGGCTCAACCGTGCGGTTGAAAATTTCAACGAAGCGCGCAGGTTCTTCTTTGTGCGCGTAGCAGCTCATCGACGGCTCATCGACGCAAATCTCCGTGCAGCCAGCTTGCACCAACTCTTTCAATTCCGCGCTGACCAGCGGCAGCAGCGCGTCGGTGATCTCCCAGCGGTCGGAATAATGTTCCTCGTCCGGCAGCAGTCGTCCGCTAAGCGTGTATGGGCCGGGAATGCTTGCCTTGAGCGCTGGCTGCCGTTGTTTCCCCTCTCCCTCTGGGAGAGGGCAGGGTGAGGGCAGCGCCACGCGCGCCACGCGCTCAAGCCGCTCAAATTCGTCCACCGCGCCCAGGCCTGAGGGCGCACAGAGCGCGCCCACGATTCTGTGCTTGCCGCGCTGGTCGTGCGCGGGCGGGCCGAAACGCCGCGGCGGACGCGGCTCGCATTCAATGCCTTCGATGAATCCGTAAAACGAAAGATTGAAATCGAGGCGCGTCTGCTCGCCGTCGGTGATCACGTCGAGGCCCGCGGCAACCTGGTCGTGCACGGCGGCGATAACCGCGTCTTCCTGCAACTCGGCCAGATCGTCGGGGCCAAATTTGTCGAGGTTCTGCGCGGCGAATTCGAGCCAGCCGGGGAACGGATAGCTGCCAATCACAGTCGTGCGAAGCGGGTGGCTTTTCATGCGTTAATTCCCAGATACACTATTCTCACGCAAAGGCGCGAAGGCGCAAAGGAAGGAAAAAATTGGCGCATCAGATCGATATCATAGCAAGAATGGACCTGGTTCCTTATCCGTTGTTTCCTCCGCGCGTTTGCGTCTCTGCGTGAGAATTGTATTTCATTTCTCACCGGGGTTCTCAAACAGTTTCGCCAGCCGCCGCGCGTGTTCGTCATAGGCGCTTTCAAAAAGCTGCGCCGCGCGTTCCGCGCCGACGACCGCCGCGCCGCTCAGCACTTTCGGCGGCGCGCCGGCGCGCGTGAGGCGCTCGGCTACTTCGGCTTTGATTGCGTTCACCAGCATACAACCGCCGATGGTCGAACCGGGCGAAACAGGCGTATCGAGGCCGTCGATTTTCACCATCGCGTCGCCCGGCGGCGCGCCGGTGTCGAGCACAATATCGGCGAAATCCTGCAGCTTCTTCCCGCCCGAATGCCGCGTCTTGCTCGCTTCCGAATGGCGTTTGCTGATGATCGCGACCGTTTTGATGCCGCGCTTTTGAAAGCACTCGGCCATTTCGATCGAGACGACATTGCAGCCGCTGGATGAAATCACGAGCGCGGAATCAATCTCGCTCAAATCGAAATTGCGCAGAATCCGCTCGGCGAATCCGTGCACGTTTTCCAAAAACATCGCCTGCCGCTGGCCGTTCGCGCCGACGACGGGATTGTGGAACGTCAGCGACAATTCGACAATCGGATTGAATCCCGGAAACGAGCCATAGCGCGGCCACATTTCTTCAACCATGATCCGGCTGTGCCCACTGCCGAAGCAATGGACCATGCGCCCAGCAAGGATCGTCGCGGCGAAACAATCGGCGGCGCGCTGGATCAGCGGCTGCTGCGCGGCAACAGTGTCGATGAGCGCGCGACACTTGTCGAGATACTGTGTTGAGGGTGCCATATTCTTCCCTGAAGCGGACATGATAAAGGAGGGGCGGCACTCTTGCCGCCCTAAGATGCACGGCGGCAAAAGAGCCGCCGCAACTCCCCGTGCGCTCAGTAATCAAAAAATTCCTTCGCCATCGTGCTCCCGCGTGCCGCGGCCTGCTGCGCGGCGCCGAGCGCACCGGCTTTTTCGCCGAGTTTCGCTGCGAGGATTTTGACGCGATGAGCCGCCGGACGCCACTCGCATTTTGCGAGAAATTCGTTGAGCGGATCGAAGAGCGCCGCGCCCGCGTTGGCGATGCCGCCGCCGAGGATCACCGCTTCCGGGTCGAGGACGTTAACCAGCCCCGCAATCCCGCACGCCAGCGCCTTCACCGAACGCAGCCAGATTTCGCGCGCGTGCTCGCTACCATTTATGGAGTCAGCAACCAGCGCCTGCGTACTCGCGTACGCGCCTTTCGAGCGCGCGGCAAGCGTGCATTCGCCGATGGCATCTTCCAGGCTGCCCGGTGTGTTGACGATGTCGGGCGGGCCGTCGAAATTCACGCTGATGTGGCCGAGATGCCCAGCGCGGCCGATATGCCCGCGCAGCAATTTTCCGCCGCTCAAAATTGCACCGCCGACTCCGGTGCCCAGCGTGAGAAGAATGCAATCCTGCAAGCCTGCGGCCGCGCCGAAAGCGACTTCGCCCAGCAGCGCCGCGTGCGCATCGTTGAACACCGGCACCGGCGCGGGCGCGTTTAAGAATTCGGTCCAGTTGAGGCCCTCAAGTCCCGGCAAACGCCCCGGCATGAATTCAATCGAGCGCCCATCGCGCGCCGCCAGTCCCGGCGCGGCAACGCCGATGCAGAGCGCCTGCGCTCCCAAATCTTTTTGAAGCGCCGCGATAAAATCGCGCACGCGCGGCTGCCACGCGCCGCCGGCGGCGGTCTCGGCGGTGCGCCACTCAAGCAGCGCGCCGTGCTCCGAGATGCACGCGGCCTTGATGTTCGTGCCACCGATGTCGAGACCCAGGGAGTAACGCATAGAATCAATTCAAAATCTAAAATGCAAAATTCAAAATTGACGGCGTGTGCAATTTTGCATTTTGAATTTTGAATTTTTAATTAAAAGGTTTCGCTCACACACCACCCGCCGTCCACAATGAGAACCTGTCCCGTGACAAATTTCGAACCGTCTGAAAGAAAATAAACCACAGCCGCATCCAAGTCGCTCGCTTCGCCGATGCGGCCGCCGTCGAGCGGCTGTTTGCGTTCGACGAATGCGCGGATTTCGTCGTTGCCGCACGCGCGCGCGGCCATGGGCGTTTCGACGAGGCTGGGCGCGACGGCGTTGAAGCGGATGTTGTGCGGCGCGTAATATGCCGCGACCGATTTGGTGAAGCCGATCACCGCTGACTTCGCCGCCGCGTAACCATGCGTCGCGAAAAATTTGATCGATGGCGACATGCCGAGCACCGAAGTCATGTTCAACACTGTCCCACCGCCGCGTTGCTTCATGAATTGCTGGGCGGCCGCGCGATTGGAATTGAAGAGCGCCGTGAGGTTGATGCGCAGTGCCTGTTCCCAGCCTTCGTCGGTGATTTCATGCAGCGGGCCGTCGCCCCATTTTCGCGCGCTGCCGCCGGCGACGTGATAGAGGCCGTGAAAGCCGCCGAAATCGCTGATGGCTGCTTCGATCGCGCGCGGCGCCGTCTTCGGATCGGTCGCATCGCCGGCGAGCACACGCGCGGAATCGCCGAGCGCTTCGCGCGCGGCACGGCAATTCTCCTCGCTACGGCCGACGGCCACGATGCGCGCGCCTTCGGCGAGGCAGGCCTTCGCGGCGGAGAGGCCCATGCCGGTCGTGCCGCCGATGATGACGATGATCTTTGATTCGAGCGCGCTGGCCATCGAAAGCCTTCTTGTCCTCGCCAAACTTTGCGCACACGCAATGACAAATGACAAATGACAATTCACAAATGTCTTTTATAAGTGTTGCGCGCAATGATTCTACTCTTTGGAATTCCCAATGTCCACGCCCGCCGTTGAAGTCCACGAATTGCGAAAAGTTTACCGCGTGCCCGAACGCGAAGCGGGATTGGGCGCGGCGATTCGCGGTTTTTTTCATCGCAAGACGAAAGATGTTGCGGCGGTAGATGGTATTTCGTTTCGCGTCGATGCGGGCGAAATCGTCGGCTTTCTCGGTCCCAACGGGGCGGGAAAAACCACAACTCTCAAAATGCTCTCAGGGCTGCTGCATCCCAGCGGCGGGACGCTGAGCGTGCTGGGCCATATTCCGTGGCGGCGCGAGAAAGAATTGCTGCGGCAGATCACACTCGTGATGGGCCAGCGCAATCAATTGCAATGGGATTTGCCGGTTGCGGATTCGCTGGAGCTCAACCGCGTCATCTACAAAATTCCGCGAGCTGATTTTGACAGCATCGCCGGCGAGCTGACTGAACTGCTGGATTTGAAAGCGCTGCTAACGAAGCCGTCGCGCAATTTGTCGCTCGGCGAACGGATGAAATGCGAAATCGCGGCGGCTCTGCTGCATCGCCCGAAAGTGCTCTTTCTCGACGAACCGACCATCGGCCTTGATGTGACAATGCAGCGGCGCATCCGCGCGTTTATCGGCGAATACAACAAACGCTACAAATCGACCGTGCTGCTGACGAGTCATTACATGGCCGACGTCGAAGCGCTGTGCAAACGCGTGATTGTGATTCATCACGGGAAATTACTGTACGATGGCGAACTGGCGCGGCTGGCCGAACGTTTTTCGCCGCACAAAACGATCACGGTAAAATTGGAGAACGGCGCGGCGGATTTGAGTGCGTTCGGCGAAGTGCTGTCGAAAGACGAAGGCCAGGTGACGCTGCGCGTAGCGAAGAACGATGCGGCGGCGGTAACGGCGAAGTTGCTGGCGGGATTGCAGGTGCAGGATTTGACAATCGCCGATCCGCCGATCGAGGATGTGATTGAACGGGTGTTTGCGCAGTAATTCATTCAAGATTCAAAACTCAAGAATCAATATTGCGTGGATATTGAATTTTGAATTTTGAATTCTGAATTTCGAATTTCGAATTTATGTTCGCCGTCTACCGCACACTCTTAAAGACCTGTTTCGCGCAGCAACTGCAGTATCGCGCCGCGCTGATGATCTGGCTGCTCGGATTTATCCTTGAGCCGACCGTGTACATGGTGGTGTGGTCTACCATCGCGAAATCGCGCGGCGGGCACGTGGGAAGTTTCGAACCCGCGGATATCGCGCTTTATTATTTGATTGCGATGCTCATCAATCACCTGACGTTCGACTGGCATTTTTTCGAAATGGAGACGCGCGTGCGCAACGGATCGTTTTCGCCGCTGCTCTTGCGGCCGATTCATCCGATTCACGCGGACCTTGCCGACAATCTTTGCTACAAGATGCTCACGTTCCCGGTGATGTTTGCCGCCGCGGCGATCTTATATTGGTATTTCGGCGCGACGCTGCGCCCGCCGCTCTGGTCGGCGCTGCTGTTTATCCCCGCGCTCGCATTGGCGTTTGCGATGCGATTTTTGTTGGAATGGACGCTGGCTCTGACGGGGTTTTGGACGACGCGCATGCAAGCGATCATCACGACGTACATCATTTTTCAGATTTTTCTTTCCGGGCGTTTTACGCCGCTGGAATTGCTTCCTCCGACGATTCAACACGTGGCGCGCATGCTGCCATTTCGATTGTGGGCGTCGTTTCCGATTGAATTACTGATGGGGCGGATGACGCCGGACGACGCGTACAAGAATCTCGCGCAGCAAATACTGTGGATCGCGGCGTTTTTCGTATTGTTCAAGGTCGTCTGGCACCGTGGGATGAAGCGCTATTCGGCGGTGGGGGCGTGAGAACGGACGGGGCGCGGGGCTCATTCCTCATTCGAATTTCGGCACCGCATCCATTACACTTCCCGCATGCAATTTCGCAATTTGGTTTTATTTCTCGCGCTCAGTGTGGTCTGGGGCGCATCTTTTTTGTGGATCAAGATTGCCGTGCGCGAGTGTTCACCGATGGCGCTGGGAACGATTCGCATTGGGCTGGGGCTTTCCGGGCTGCTGATTGCCATGCGCGTGTTTAAGGTGCGCTTTCCGCGCGAAGGGCGAATCTGGTTTTTGTTTATCGGCGCCGGCCTGCTGAATGCGGCGATTCCATTTCCATTGGTGGCTTGGGCGGAGAAGCACATCAGTTCAAGCACGGCGTCGGTGCTGAACGGGACCGTGCCGCTGTGGACGAACATCGTCGTGCACTTTTGTTTTGCGGACGACAAGATGAACGCGCGGCGCGTGACGGGGTTGTTGTGCGGGTTTGCGGGCGTGCTGGTGCTCGCGAGCGGCCCCTCACCCCTAGCCCCTCTCCCCCAAGGGGAAAGGGGAAACGAAACGACGCTTGCCGGTGTGGCGGCGATGCTGGCTGCGGCGCTGTGCTATGCGGTTGCGAATGCATACACGAAAAAATTCCTGCGCGGGATTGCGCCGATCGTGATTTCGACGATGACGTTCATTTTTGCGTTTGTGATTATGCTTGGGATGTGGGCGCTGAGCGATCCGCTGCGTCTGCCGACTCAGCCGCTAACGTGGGTGGCGCTGAGCTGGCTCGGATTTTTCGGCCTGAGCGCGGCATACGTGATGTACTTCAAACTCTTCGACGCGTGGGGCCCGTCGCGCGTTTCGACGATTGCGTATGGTTTTCCCTTCACGGGAATGTTGCTGGGCATCGTGTTTTTGAACGAGGCGCCAACGTGGCGGCTGCTGGGCGGCGCATTGCTGATTGTGCTGGGCTTGTGGATCGTCAACCGCAGGCCGCGCGGGCTGATCGGCGCGGAAACGCGCTTGATTCCTAATCCAAAACGGAGCATGAAATGGCCGGAAAATTTACGTTGATCTCGAGCAAGAAGGTGCTGCAAAGCCGCGTCTTTACGGTTTACGACGAACAATGGCACGCGCCCGACGGCGGCGCGTTTCAGCGCCATACCGTGCGGCATCCAGGCGCGGTCGCGGTGGTGCCGTTCGATCGCGACGGGAATATTCTGCTGATTCGCCAGTTTCGTCCCGCGGCGAACGAATGGCTTTTCGAAATTCCGGCGGGCACATTGGAGAAAGGCGAGCCGCCGCTGGCGTGCGCGAAGCGCGAGTTGATTGAAGAAGTTGGCGTCGCGGCGAAGAAGTGGAAGAAGCTCGGCGCGATTTTTCTGGCGCCGGGCTATTCAAGCGAATTGATTCATCTGTTCAAAGCATGGGAGATGTCGCCCGCTTACGGTGACCAGGACGAAGACGAACACATTGAAAAACCAGTGGCATTTTCGGCGGCGAAGATCAAGAAGGCGATTGCAAGCGGGAAGATTTGCGACGCGAAGACGCTGAGCGCGCTGATGCTCTGTGGGATTTGTGTGTGAACGAGCTTCGCATGATCTTTGAGTGTAAATAAAGGAGCCAGTAGTATGGGCTATGACCTGCACATTACTCGCAAACAGGACTGGTTCGACAAACATGGGCCGCGCATTACCGAGCAGGAATGGCGCGATTATGTTTCATCCGACCCCGAAATGACCATAACTGGATTCGCTGAGGCAAAGACACCGAAAGGCGAAGTAATTCGTATCGAAGATCCGCTTCTTGCGGAGTGGGACGGCCATTCGAAATACAAGCCCGTATGGTTTTCGTACTATGATGGCGTGATTATTGTGAAAAGCCCCGATGCCGAGTGCATCAGCAAAATGAGGGAAGTCGCAGAAAAACTTTGTGCGCGCATTCAGGGAGACGAGGGTGAGTATTATTGAGGAACTCATTCTCCAATCACGCGCTTCCTGCGCAAAATGTGATGGTAGTGCCTGCAGAACCGATGCGCTTCATCGCGCACGTATTGAAGCATGCGCAGCGCCGGCGAGCGGCGCGGGAGGCGGATGCCTTCGGGGTGGTCGAGCGTGAAAATGATTTCGTCTTTCTTCGCCAGCGACGCGAGGTACGGCACGCGAATACCGCGCGCGGTGAGCGCTTCCTGCGCGGCATGGAGCTGGCCGAGGCCGCCGTCGATGAGCACCAGATCGGGGAGCGCGCTGCCTTCATCGACCAGGCGCGAGTAGCGGCGCGAGACGACTTCGCGGATGCTGGCGAAGTCGTCGTTGCCGGTGTGCGTTTTGATTTTGAAGCGGCGATACTGCTCGCGGCTGGGCAGGCCATCGACGAAGCTCACCAATGAGCCGACCGTTTCCTGGCCCTGCAAGTGCGCGATGTCGATGCCTTCGATGCGGCGCGGCGTGTGTTCGATTTTCAAAATCTCCTGCAACTGCGCGACGCCTTCTTTCGGATCGATGTGAAGCACGCCCGGTTCGAGGCCATCGGTAAGCGAACCTTTGTTGCGCAGGCTTTGCAGCGCTTTGAGCGTGTCGCGCAAGCTCGCGGCGTCTTCGAAGCGGCGCTCCTTCGCGGCCAATTTCATGTCGCGTTCAAGCTCGCGTTCGACTTCTTTCGATTTGCCCTGCAAGAATTGCGTGAGCCGGCGAATATCAGAATGATAATCCGCGGCGCTCTGCAAGTTCGCGCACGGTGCCTTACAGCGGCCGATGTGGTATTCGAGACACGGCCGATAGAAATTATTCTTCGGATCGCCCTCCTTTATATCCAACGAACACGTGCGGTATTTGAAGACGCGCTGCAGAATCTGCAGCGCGACGCGCAGCCATGTTGCGCTGACAAACGGGCCGTAATATTTGCTGGCCTTATTGGTCTTGTCGCGCGTCACGATCACGCGCGGAAACTGCTCGC
Organism: Planctomycetota bacterium; assembly: GCA_035308565.1. Lineage (GTDB taxonomy): Bacteria > Planctomycetota > SZUA-567 > H5-PLA8 > H5-PLA8 > JANXLS01. The sequence goes on from DATGGK010000211.1 coordinate 26,554, forward strand.
CGGTGATTTCGACGACGGGAAAATTAATGTCGCTCTTCGAGCGCATGTTAAAGATCGGCTGCAAATCCTTGATCAGCCGGTTCTCCAGCAGAAACGCCTCGACTTCCGAATCGCATTCGATGAAGTCGATGTGGCGGATGCGCGCGACAAGGTCCGCGGTTTTGCGGTCGCTAGGCCGGTTGTCGTCAAAATATTGGCGCACGCGCTTCTTCAGCGAGACCGCTTTGCCGACATAGATTTCGCGGTCGGTATCGTCCTTGTAGATGTAGACGCCGGGTGCATCGGGGAGCGCGTTGAAATCGGAATGGAGGGAATCGGGGATGGGCATTTAACAACTACAGCAAGGTTTCTGACTTGAGAGCAAACTCGAACTGTCATGTGGCAGTATACATCATCCAGTCGATAAGACGAAGCGCTTCGGGGCTGTCGTTGAGGAAAATTCTCAGACGCCTTTTGCCAGCGGGTCCCAAATAAATTTGTGCATCTGCAATTGGAAGCGCGCGGGCAAGTGGTCGGCGAGCATCCATTCCACGACAAGCATCGGCTCCAATTTTCCGAATACAACCGAAAGCAGTACCGCGTTGACGCGCTGCGCGAGACTGTGCTGGCGAATCAAATCGCGCGCGTACTCGTAATCGCGGCGGCTGGCGAGGACGAATTTCACTTCGTCATACGACTTCAACTGCGCGATGTTTTCGAAACGATTCCGCGCGCTTTCGCCGGAGTCGGGGCATTTGATATCCATGACGCGCATGACGCCTTCCGGCAGAATTTCGATGGGCCGTTCGCCGGATGTCTCGACGAGCACTTTCTTGCCCATGCGCTGAAGGCGTTCGGCGAGAACCGGCACGCCCGGCTGCAGGAGCGGTTCGCCGCCGGTGATTTCGACCAGTGGGCAATCCAGCTTTTCGACTTCCGCGAGGACTGCGTCGAGCGACATCCATTTTCCGCCGTAAAAGCTGTACGCGCTGTCGCACCAGACGCAGCGCAGGTTGCAGCCGGTGGTGCGGACGAAGATGCAGGGCAAGCCGGCGAAGGTGGACTCGCCCTGGATGGATTTGTAGATTTCGGTGATGCGCAGGCGCATGGGAATAATCATTTCACGAGCGAGGTATGAAGTAAAATTCTGAATTGATTCAATTTTACGGCGAAAACTCCGTGCCCAATTTCCGAAACAACCTCAGCCAACTCAACCAAATGCCTTGCGCGACAGATATTGTTTTGGCATTTTGGAGCGCCTCCAACTGTTCGACGCTCTCACCATTATAGTGCCCAATCCATCCGCACGCATGCTCGCGCGAGGCGCGCAGAAATTGTTCCAGTTCTTCGGCGCTGCACGAGAGCGGGAACGTTTCTTCGATGACCACGGGTTTGCCCACGGCAAAACTGCGCAGAATCGCGAGCGCGTCGGGCACCTTGCCTTTCTCCGGGTAAATGTGGGCGCTGATGAAATCGACTTGTGGCGCGACTTTCTTTGGATCGAAGCCGGAAAAGAAGCCCCGGTTCGGGAGCGGCGGCAGCATGCCGACCGTGATCAGATGTTTCGCGTCGCGGCTGCGGATCGCGGCGCTCATCTTCGCGATCCATTGGCGCACGATTTCGTCGCGCGTGCGGCCGGCGGGATCGGAGTTGATGAATTGCAGAAAATCCAGGCCACCGAGCAATTTGCCTGAGTACCATTTGGGCGGGTCGCTACGCTGGCCGGCGGCGAGCGGTTCGTTGATCAGATCGTAGCAGAAAAGCGCGGGGCTGTCGGAGAAGCATTCGGCGATGGCGGACCAGAAGCGTGCTTGAGCGGCCCAGCGATCCGCTTCGGGAAGCGCGTCGTACCATTTCGGCACGTCAGACGGGCGGTAGCAGGCGAGGCCGGTTAGGTCGAGATAGATGTGAACTTCCTCGACGAGCTTCACGAGCTTGCTCAAGCGTTCAAGCTCGGCGTCGTTTGGTGTTTGCGGATCGCGCATGAATTTGCCGAATTGAAGATGCACGCGAACGACGTTGGCGCCCATGGATTTCATCGCGCGAAAGTCGCGTTCGACAGTGGCCCAGTCGGTTTCCCAGAAATCTTCAATCAAGCGGCCAGTATTGCCGTAGTTGTGGCCCCACGGATGAAAGGGGCGGCGCGAAATGGCGAGCACGAAGCCGCGCGAATCGGGCGCGACTTCGATGCGCTCGAGTGGCGGCGTGCAGCAGGGTTCACAATGATCGCATGCCGGAAGGAGCGCGAGAAGCATTGCGAGGCAGGCATTGGTGAGAAATCTGGATTGCATCTGCACTCCGCTATCGGATCATTTTTGCTTCTCTTCCAGTTCCTGCCAGCGTGCATACAAGCCATCGACGCGCGCGTGTGCGTCCGCGAGGGCGGCGCAGCGGTCGTGGAGTTTTTTTGGATCACTGGCCAGCGCGGGATCTTCGACTTCCTTTTGAATCGCCTGCAAATCTGCTTCGGCGGCGAGAATGTTCGCTTCCATTTCATCCCATTCGCGCTGCTCTTTATAACTCAAGCGTTTCGAACTCTTGCCATTCCCTTGCGGTCGCGGTTCTTGGCGGTCGCGGTTCTTGAGCGGATCGGCGCTGCGTTCGGTGTTCGATTTTTCTTCCTGCTGCGCGTTTTCCCATTGGAGGTAATCGGTGAAGACGCGCGCGCCGCCCTTTCCGTCGAGGCCCACGATTTCCGTGGAGACGCGGCTGAGCATGTAGCGGTCGTGGGTAACCAGCACGAGCGCGCCCGGAAAATCGGCGAGGCTTTCTTCCAGCACTTCAAGCGACGGGATGTCCAGATCGTTGGTCGGTTCGTCGAGCAGCAAAATATCGGCGGGGCGAAGCATCAAGCGCGCGATGAGGATGCGCGCCTGCTCGCCGCCGGAGAGATTCTTCACCGGCATTTCCAACTGCTCTGGCTTGAAGAGAAAACGCTTGGCCCAGCCGGAGACGTGCTCAGTCTTTCCGCGAAAGGTGACGGTGTCGCCGAGCGGCGAAAGCGCGCGGCGCAGTGTGGCTTCGCGGTCGAGTTGCTCGCGCGCTTGATCGAAATAGACGACTTCGAGGCGCTCGGCGCGTTCGATGGTTCCGGAATCAGGCATCAATTCGCCCGCGAAGAGGCGCAACAGAGTCGTTTTGCCGCTGCCGTTTCCGCCGAGCAAACCCAGCTTGGAGCCGGGCGAGAGCACGAGGCTCAGGTTTTGGATCAGCGGGCGGCCGCCCATGCTTTTGCTCACGTTTTTCAGCGTGAGCAGTTTGTTGGCGGTCCGTTCCGTTGCGTTGAAGTCGATCTTCACCGCGCCATGTTGCCGGTTGCGCTCGCGCGCGGCGGAGAGCAGGCTCATCAATCGGCCGGCCTCGTCGATGCGCGCGCGCTGCTTGGTCGTGCGGCCGGGCGGGCCGCGCTTGAGCCACTCGGCTTCGCGGCGCACCTGGCTTTCCAGCGCGCGCTGCGTTTTCAACTGCCCGCTTAGGAATTCTTCGCGGCTTTCGACAAAATCCGCGTAGCCGCCGCGGCTGCTGAAAAAGCCATCGGGGTAGGCGCGGTTGAGTTCGAAGATGCGGTTCGTCGCATTCTCCAAAAAGAAGCGGTCGTGGCTGACGATCAACGCCGCGAACGGCGCGTTGGCAAGCAGCTTTTCGAGCCAGACGATGCCGTCGAGGTCCAGATGATTGGTGGGTTCGTCCATCAGCAGCAATTCGGGATTGCGCACCAACTGCCGCGCGATGGAGAGTCGCTTGCGCCAGCCGCCGGACATGGCGGCGATGCGCTGCGCGCGGCGTTCTTCAGTCAAGCCCACGCGGCCAATCACGGTGTTGACGCGGCTGGCTTGCTCGCGTTCGTCGAGATGCTCGGCCTGCGCTGCCTCCACCAGCACGCGCTCGGCGGTCGCGTCTAAATCGAAAACATCTTCCTGCGGCACGTAGCCGATGCGCAGATTGCGTTTTGCGACGATGTTGCCGGAATCGGGCGCGTCTACGCCGGCGAGAATTTTCAGCAGCGTGGATTTGCCGGAACCATTGGGACCGATCAGGCCCATGCGTTCGCCGTCGTCCAGCCCGAACGTCAGATTATCAAACAGTACGCGCGCCCCGAAGGTTTTGGAGAGCGACTGACAACTCATGACGACGGCCATTCCGGAATTTCCGTGAGAGCGCGATGCGAACGACGCCCTGTGAGTATAACAGACGGGAGTGCAATAGGCGGGGATTCTTGTTGAATGTTAAACGTTGAATGTTCAATGTTGTCGGAACCGATGCACAAAAAAACATTCAACGTTTAACCTTCAACATTCAACAATTGGATTGAGGACACTGGCCGCGCTGCGCTTCGTGGCGGGAATTGAGTTCACACCAGAAGCGCCGTCTTTGATTTCACGAGCGGCAAATCGAAGGACAAAGTAGTGCCGCGACCGACTTCGCTGGTGAGGGTGATTTTGCCGCCGTAGGATTCGACGATGCGTTCGACGACGGCCATGCCCAGGCCGGTGCCTTTGCCGGGCGGCTTGGTTGTGTAATAGGGCTGAAAGACGGTGCGCAGTTTGTCGGCGGGGATGCCGCAGCCGTTGTCTTCGATGCGTAGCAGGGCGCGGGGGCCGGATTCGCTGAGCGTGATGCGGATCAGCGGCGCTGCAGCGGACGTTTGGCGCGTGGCATCGTCGGCGTTGACAATCAAGTTGACCAGAATTTGTTCGAGGTTTGTGCGCGAAACGCGCACCATCACCGGCGTTTCGGGAAGTTCCGTTTCGACCGTGGCGAGCTTGATGCGGCCGGACATTTTCAGCATTTCGAGCGTGGTGCGGATCACGTCGCGGAAGTCGATTCTTTCACGGACTTCCGGCGCGGGGCGGCCATAGTTGAGCAGGTAACGCGCGTGCGTGCCGAGATGATCGGCGACGGAGCGCAGGCGGTCGAGGTCCACTTGCCGCGCGGGGAGATGGCGGTCGGTGTTCATCGCGATGGTATCGACGGTCATGCTCAGCGCGGAGAGCATGTTGCTCAATTCGTGGCCGACGCCGGCGACGAGCGTGCCGAGCGTGGCAAGGCGGTCCACTTGCAGCAGTTGTTCGCGCGTGCGTTCAAGTTCCTCGCGCAGGCGTTCCTTGCGATGGGCGCGTTCGTTGTGCCACGCTTTGATGCTGAGCATGTTGCGCACGCGCGCGGTGAATTCGCAGGGGTCGAAGGGCTTGGTGAGAAAATCGTCGCATCCGGCGGCGAGCGCGCGCGAACGCGAGGCGCTGTCTTCCATCGAGGTGACGATGATCACGGGCAGCCCGCTTAGGCCGAGATCGTGTTTGATGGTCCGGCACACTTCGAAGCCGTCGATGCCCGGCATCACGATATCCAGCAGGACCAGATCGAGCTTTTCGTTTTGAACGATCTTCAACGCCGCTTCGCCGTTGCTTGCCTGCACGATGGAAACCGATTCGGATTCGAGCAGTGACACAATAATTTCGCGATCGATTTCTTCGTCATCAACAACCAGCACGCGCGGCAATGTTGGCGCGTCGCTCATTTGAACTGTCATAAACTTCCCCCCGATGCACGATAAATCTGTCATTGATTCTGTGCAATCGTTGTGCTCAGTGTATTAAATCGTAAGATGATGTCAATACGATAATTGTGGTAATCTACAGATTGTGCAGGCCCATAAAACAAGCGTTTTGCACTTATTTTGTGCAAGAAAACTTGCAATCGCCGATACATGGGGTATATTGAACTAGTCTTTTTTAGAAAGATTTATCGACGGGGGAGTTATGTCTATGTCATCGCGCACCGTGCTCATCGCCGACGACGACGAACACGTGCTGGAAACGCTCAGGGACGCCGTCTCCGGACTAGCCGATAATGTTCTGTCGGCAACGACGGCCGCTCAAACATGGCGCACGGTCGTGCAGGACCGGCCAAAGCTGGTGCTGCTCGATTTAAAGTTTCCCGATTCTGACGACTCGAATCTGCTCAAGCGCATCCGCGAAGAAGTGCCGGATGCGGAAGTGATCATTGTCAGTTCCACGCGCGATGCGACGGTGATTGTGGAGAGCATCAAATCGGGCGCGTTCGATTTCATTTCAAAGCCGTTCATTCGCGCGGAACTGCGCAACCGCATTTCGCGAGCGTTGGAATTGCAGGAACTGCGCGATTCGCGCGAGCGGCTTTTGCACGAATTGGAAGAGCAGGCGGGGTTCGGCACACTGATCGGCGAATCGCCGGTGATGCGCAAAGTCCGGCAGATGCTGCGGCAATTGGCCGAAGGCGAGACGACGGTGCTGCTCACCGGCGAAAGCGGGACGGGCAAGGAACTCGCCGCGCGCGCGCTGCATCACATGAGCAGCCGGCGCAACCGGCCGTTCGTCGCGGAGAACATGGCGGCGGTGCCTGAACATTTGGCGGAATCGGTTTTTTTCGGGCACCGGCGCGGCGCGTTTACCGGCGCGCAGGAAAGCGCGAAGGGGTTTTTCGAACTGGCCGGAAACGGCACGCTGTTTCTCGACGAGATCGGCGAAATGCCGATGATGCAGCAGCGCGTGCTGCTGCGCGTGATGGAATACCGCCGCTTCAAGCCAGTCGGCGACACGCGCGAATTGCAATGCAGCGCGCGTTTCGTGCTGGCCACGAACAAAGATTTGTACGAGCAAGTGCGCGCGGGAAATTTCCGCGAGGACTTGTATTACCGCGTGAGCGTGACGACGGTGAGCATGCCGCCACTGCGCGCGCATCTGGAAGACATTCCGCTGATCGCGCAGGATTTATTGCAGCGCCACTGCCGGCAGATGGGGCGCCGCTTCATGCAACTGGCGCCCGATGCAGTGGCGATGATGCAGGAGCACACTTGGCCCGGAAACGTGCGCGAGTTGCGCAACGTTTTGGAAACGGCGATGATGCTGGCCGATCCACATCAGGAAATCATCACCGCAAAGGACTTGCCCAGCGCGTTCCGCTTGCCGGAACCGAATCCATCGCAGGCGCAAATGTCGCCGCTGGAACGCCAGGAGATGGCGGAGATTCGGCGCGTCCTGCAGATATACGACGGAAACCAGTCGAAGGCCGCGCAGGTGCTGGGCATGCACCGCAACACGCTGCGCAAGCGGCTGCAAGCAGCGGGCATGCGGCTAGGCTTGCGGAAGGAGAACGGCGACGTGACACCGATCCCCGGCGACAGCGACAGCGGCGGATTTCGCGCGGACTTTGGCGGCACCGAGACCGTGCGGCTCGAATAGGAGTGTGCCGCCGTGTGCGTCGAGAATATGGCGCGCGATGGGCAGGCCCAGGCCCGCGGCGGTGTCGGCTTTCGCGGTGAAAAAAAGCGCGCCGAGCGCGGCTTCGGCGGGAAGGCCGGGGCCGGAATCGTTGATTTCAATGCGCCAATTTTTGTCTTTCGCACTCACTTGGATTTCAACTGCCGGCGACGCGGATTGTGCGGCGGCTTCCGCGGCATTTAGCAATAATTCACGCAACGCGAGATGCAGCCAGTAGGAATCGCCTTGCACTGGAGCGCCGGCTTCCAGCCGGCTGGAAGCCGGCGCTCCGAAATTCCATTTCACTTTAATACTTTTGAACGGCTTCTCGTTCGACACGTCGTTCCACACCGATTTCAGGAGCGCGCATAAATCAACGCGCCCGAGTTCCAATTCAACAGGCTTGGCGAGGATGCGCAGGCGGTCGATCGTGCGATTGAACACGGCCATGCGTTCGGGCAGCGCTTTCATCGCGGCGTTAAAGGTCGGATCGTCGCTGCGGATTTCAGCGAGTTTTTCGACGTGATACGCAATCGGCTGCGCAAGGTTGCCGATTTGATGCAGGATTAAACGTAAATCGGTTGACGGCATAATTCAAAATTCAAAATTCAAGACTCAAAAATTCAAGATTAAAGATTATTCAAGACTCCAACGCGAAAAACCATGAATCTTGAATCTCGAATCTTGAATTTGCCGTTACGCTTCCTGCACGCTGAAGCGGGTGAAGACTTTTGCGAGACAATCGTTTTCGAGCGTCGGTCGTTTGGCCTGGCGCGGATCGTAGGGCAGTTGCAGCGAGAAACCGGGCGGTGCTGGCGCTCTTTGTACATCCAAGTCGCCACCGTGATGGTGGCAGATGAAAAACGCGGAGAGCAGATCGAGGCCTAGGTCCTGCGGGTTGCCGTCGATCTGGCAGAACGGCGTGAAGAGGCCCACGAGTTTTTCGGCATCCCAACCGGGGCCGGCGCCGCTGATTTGAATTTTGACGCCAGGCGTGCCCCACACGTCAGGCAAAGAAGTGGCCGTTACAGCGCAAGCGCCGGTGGATTGTACGCGCCGCAGCAGGATTTCAAATAGCTGCAGCGACATGGCTTGATGCACATGCAGTTCCTGGAGATCCTTGGCGATGTCGAGTTTCACGTCTTTGATCTGTTCCTTGGCCGCGGCTTGGCGCAATAGTTCGTCGAGCGGCGCGACGGCGTCGAACGAATCGGCGGGCTGAACCACGTTTTCCGCGACGGTCTTGACGATGTTCAAAATGCGCTGGCTTTGCTGCAACGCCATCGACCAGATGTCGCCCCAGAATTCGGGATGCTTGAGCGATTCGTTCGAGACTTCCTCGCGGATGCGCGAGGGCGTAAGATCCAGAAAATATTGGAGCGCCGTCATCGAATTGCGAATGTGGTGCGCCAGACCCGTGGCGAAAACCGCGAGGCTTTGCACGCGGTCGGCGATGATGATGCGCTGCAGGACGCTCAGTTTTTCGCGGATGAGCATGTCGCGTTCGCGCTGCAACAAGAAAAGATCGAGCGCCTGATGCAAAATCCCGCGCAGTTCTTTGAGATTCCACGGCTTGACCACGTAGCGATAAATCGCGCCGGTGTTGATTGCGTCGATTGCGGAATTCATGTCGGTGTAGGCCGTCGTCAACATGCGGATCGTGCGCGGGTGTTTTTGGCGCATGATCGTGAGCAGATCGACGCCAGTCTTTTCGGGCATGCGTTGATCGGTGATCAGGATGGCGATGTCGTTCTGCTTGTCGTCGGCCAACAGCAGCGCTTCGTCCACGCTGGAGGCCGTCAGGATGGTGAAGTCGTTCTCGAAGGCTTTCGAAAACCATTTGAGCGCCTGCAGCTCGTCGTCAACGTACAGGATCGTGTAGGCCTTGCTGTTCGGAACGGTCATAGTCTGACTCCAAAAGTCGAATGCTCACTCCGCTGTCGGCAAATCGAACGCCAATTCGCTCCATTGTCCTGCTTCACTTCGTGCCGAAATCTCGCCATTGTGCTTCTTCACAATAGTATGACACACGCTGAGGCCCAAACCCGTCCCTTGTCCAGGTTCGCGCGTGGTAAAAAATGGGTCGAAAATCTGTTTGAGGACTTCGGGCGTCATGCCCGAGCCGTTGTCCCACACGCTGATGTGCACACGCGCGCCCTTTTTTGCAGCAGACAGTTTAATGCACTTTTCCCGTCCTGCCAGAGGATGCAAGGCTTTTGCGGCGTTCGAAATTAAATTTACAAGCACCTGTGTAGTAAGCGTTTTTGACGCGCGCACACGTGCATTAAGGCCTTCGCGTTCGATTTTGATGCCGGCGACTTCTTTCGACGTGAATCGCAGCGCAATGTCCACCGCGTCGGCGACGCTGAATTCGTCGAGCGCGTCCGCGGATTTGGGCGTCGCGAACTGGCGCAATTCCACAATGATGTCGCGGATGCGCACCATGCTGTCTTTGATCGTCTTCATCGCGTCGAGCAGCATCTCGTCGTTTTCGGGCACGAACTGGCTGCCGACTTCGGCTGCGGTCATGCCGATGTTGAGCGGGTTGTTGATCTCGTGCAGCAGGCCGCCGGCGAGCGCGCCGAGCGCGTTCATTTTTTCGCTTTGAATCAACTGCGCCTGCGTCTCCTGCAATTTTTTCAGCGCCTCGTTCAATGCAATGTTCCGCTGGCGCACTTCGCCTTCGAGTTTCGCGGAGCGGATCAAATTGGCGACGCGCGTTTTGAGTTCGCGGGTGCTGAACGGCTTGAGGAGAAAGTCGTCGGCGCCTTTGTCGAGCGCGTCGAGCCGCGCCTTTTCATCGCTGCGCGCGGTGAGCAGAATGACGCGAATATCCTTTGTGGCCGCGTCACGCTTGATGTGCCCGCAAACTGTCAGGCCATCCATCTCCGGCAGCATCAGATCGAGCACGACCAAGTCGGGCCTGTGCTGCCGCGCCGCTTCGAGACCCTTCGTTCCGGTCGCGGCTTGAATCACGCGATAATCGCGCGCGAGAAACTCCGAGACATACTTTCGAATCGCCGGTTCATCATCGACGACGAGGACCGTCGTGTCGCCCTGCCCAATGACTGAAGTCGGGATCGGATGAAAATCGTCGGCGAGGACACGGTTGGCGCGGCGGCGCATGTCGGCGATGAGTTCGTCTTTTTCGACGGCGTCGGCAGGCGGCAAGTCCGCCGAGTGTCCCTGGGCGCCATTGACGCCATTGGTTGCAGTAAAGCCACTCCCTTGCGGTCGCGGCTCGTCTTGCGTGCTCGGCTCGGCCAGCGGTATGCGCATGAAAAACGTGCTGCCTTTTCCCGGCGCGCTACGGACGTCCAACTCGCCGCCGTGCTCAATCACCAACTGCTTCGCCAGCGCCAGACCGATGCCGGTGCCCTGGTGCGGGCGCGTGGTCGAGCTATCGACCTGGCTGAAGCGCTTGAACAGCAGCGGCAAATCTTTCTCTGCGATGCCGATGCCCGTGTCTTCGATTTCAATGACGGCGTTGGTGCCCTCAGCTTTCCAATGCGTAGTGATTTTTCCGCCGGAGGGCGTGAATTTCACGGCGTTCATGAGCAGATTCAGCACGACCGTTTCGAGGCGGGTGGGATCCGCGGCGATGGCGAGGTGGGGTTTGCCTTCGTCCGTGTAAACTTTGAGGCCCTTCTTCATCGCCAGATGGCGCACCGAATCGACGAGGCCCGGCAGGAATGTGGAGAGATCGACAATCTCTTTGCTGAATTTGCCGTGCCCCGAGCCGTTCGCGCCGGATGCGCGCGCGTCTTCGAGGCGCACGAGTTCGAGCAGGTCGTTGATGAGCTTGAGCAGGCGCAGCGAATTTTGCTGGACCATCGAGAGCTGCTGGCGCACGTTCTCGGGAAGATTGTCCTGCCGGATCATTTCGTCGAGCGGCGAGATCATCAGCGTCAACGGCGTACGCAATTCGTGGCTGATGTTGGAGAAGAAATTGGTTTTGAGCTTGTCGAGCTCGAGCAGTTCGCGGTTGCGGATATCGAGTTCGTGGCGCAGGCGAAAAGTTTCGAGCCGCTGGCGCGACGTAAAGTAACTGGCCGTGGCGCAGATCGCGCTGGTGAAAAATAAGAACGAAATGCTGCTGTACACTTTCGGATCGGTGAAAGGGATATCGCGCCTTGTGTGCTGGTAGACCAAGCATGTTAAAAGAAACATGACCACCGTGGCGATGCAGATCGAAAGTGTTTCGACAAAAGTCCATGGCAGAAAAATCGAGATTCCCAATATGACGAGATTCAAACCCGCGTAATAGGTCGATTGAGGACCATCGTCCACGACATAGATCATCGTGCAAATCGATGCCTGCGTCATAAGCGCCCAGGTCAATCCGAGCGGACGAATAAAGCGAACTGCGCTTGCGAGGTAGCACAACGCAAACAACAAGATCGCGATGGCGATGCAAGCAAGACGGATTTTGAAAATGTGCGGAGCATCGCCTGAATAAACGATGTGGTCCAAGGGAATGCCCGACGCCGTCAATCCAACCACAAGCAGACAACTCACCTTCAAATAGCGCAGGCGCACTTGGCGGTCTTCGTCGTCGTAAGCGCGCTGAAGGAAGGTGGGGTCGGAGGGTTCGGCCACGGCGTTACAACCCTCCGATGATGGACGAGGGCGGGCGCGTGATCGCCGAGAGCGAGCCTTCTTTGCGGATTTCGAGGAAAACGTTGATGTTGGTCGAATCGACGCGCACTTTGCCGGTGTTGCCGACCAGCGCGTGCATGCGCGCTTCGTCGCGGTAAATCAGGTGCCATTCCATGATGTGTTCCATGAAAAAGCGCACGGGATTGCAGGCGTGGACATTGGTCGAAACCACCAGCCCGCCCGGTGATGCCCAATTGACAAAATGCTGCATCAGGCGCTTGCACGTGCGGTCTGAAAGGTAATCGAAGAGGCCCGCGCAATAGACCATGTCGTAGAGGTTGTGTTCCTGCCCGCCGCGCAGGCCGGCAACTTCCTTGAGCAACTCGTCCACGGATTTGTGCACAAAATTTATGTTCACATGCCGTCCGCTCATGCGCATCGCCGCTTTGATACAGTCGTTGGCGTAAGCGATCGTCTCGTCGTTGAAGTCCATCAGCGTGAAGTCGCAGTCTTCGGCGAATTCCGATTCGCGGATGAAGCGCTGGACTTCCACCGCCGGCCCGCAGCCGACGTTCATGATGCGCAGACGCCGCCGCAGTTGCTTCATGCGCTTCGCTTCGTTGGTCAGGTGCTCGACGAGAATGTCGATACGGTTGCGGTGCGCGGCGGGCGCGCCCTGGCGCAGGCACCAATGGTTGACGATCTTCGCGTACAAGCTGGGGCCTTCGAGCGGCACTTCCAGCATCATGTTTACCATCTGGTAATCGCCCGCGTAACCGAGCGGTTTGGTGAATGAGCGATGGACAAACGGTGAGCACAACGTCAGCGGGTGCAATTCGCGCCGGCAGAAAGCGCGATGAATGATCGATTCTTCTGGCGCCACTTGCTTTGCTTCGTTTTCGAAATTGGAGAACAACTCCGTGATCTTCGGCGTGAGCGGATGCTCGACTTCCCTCAGGTAATCGCGAATCCGGGTTTCGTTTGGATTTTCGTCAGTGGAGAAAAGCTGCACCTGATCGAGCCAGCGCGCGAGATCGCCCAGGAAACTGCGCAAGTTGCTGACGGCAAGCTGGTAACTTGGGCGCAGATGATTGGCGGAGTCCCAACCTTTGACGAATTGCGAAACTTCTTCGCGCAGGCCTTTGCCCGGCTCCAGCCCAGACAGATCGGTCCACGGATCGACGGGCGTGACGGAGACGATCAGCATCAGGCCGGTGGCGACGAGATTGCTGACCACGGCGCGGCCTTCGTAAATGGTTTGTTCGCCGCGCACGATCTTAAAATCGCGCAGCACTTCGCTCATCTGAACAATGGAATATGGATTGTAAACCTCAAACACGGCGACGTTTCGAGTCAGATGCAAAAGCGTGCCGCGGCCCGGCGTGCCCCGGCTATTCCGAAACGCGACAAGACTATCCGTGTTGCTGAGGAGATTTTCCACGCTACTGAATACCCCAATAAGCGCCCGCGATTCCAGAGCCGCGCACGTCAAAAAGCGGTCGGCAGTTGCCGCTTACTGGCGTGCGCGGCTCCGGAAAGCGCTTTGGAATTGACTTCCTATACTAAGTAGTTAGTTTCGTGGCGCAATGCCAAATGAAAATTTCGCCGATGATGCCGAAAGCCTCGGCGTCCTTCCCGCGCTGGCGCACGAAATCCGCAACCTCATGCAGAGCGTGTGGGGGCTTGCGGAAATGGAGCGGCGCAAAGCGCCGAACGAGCAGTCGAAAGCGCGCTTGAGCAAGATCTGCGAGCAGGCGCAGTTCGCCGCCGATTTGATGCTGATGTTCATGAACGCATCCAAGCCCGGTCAATCCGCGCTAGGCGATGTGGCCGAGGCCGTTGAAACCGCGGCGAATCTTTTGAAATCCGATTTCGGACAAGGCGTTGCGCTCAATTACACAGTGGCGAAAGACCTTCCGCCCGTCGCGCTGGCGACCGGTTTCTTGGAACTGATGCTGTTGAACATCACCAAGAATGCCGTGGAGGCGTTGCGCGGGTTGCCGAATCCGGCGCTGCGCATAGACGCGAAACTGGCCGGAAAAAATGTTCAGATCAAAATCTGGAACAGCGGGCCGCCGATTCCCGACGAGATTCGCACGCATATTTTCGATTCGGGCATGACCTCGAAACCATCTGGCGTCGGCCACGGGATTGGGCTGCGCCAAGTCCGCAAGCTTGCTGAAATGGCCGGCGGCGCGGTGAGCGTGAAGAATGTCGCGGGCGGAGGCGTGGAATTTATCATTGAACTGCCCGCGCACAAAGGCTCGGCGAAAGTATCGTTCCGCCCGCCATCCGGTCTTTCGCGCACGCTGATTGGCAAGCGCGTGCTGGTGATCGACGACGACCCAATCGTGCGCGACATTCTGGCGCTGATGATCCGCGACATGGGCGGCACGGCGGAAGTCTGCAAATCGGGCAAAGATGCGATCGCGCTGACCGAGCGCAATTTCGACGCCGTGCTGCTGGACGTGCGCATGAAGGACCTCAGCGGGCCGGAGACGTTCAAGCGCCTTGCGCCGGAATTGCAGCACAAAGTCATCTTTGTTACCGGCGATGCGCTGTCGTCCGATGCTCGCGGCCTAATAAAGGGGGCGTCGCGGCCGGTGCTGGTGAAGCCGGTGAGTTCCGCGAAATTGTGCGAAGCGCTGGCGGCGCTTTGATCCAGAGAACATTCGCATCAAATTCTTGACTCTTGTGCATTTCGCGTTATAAGAATCATGAAATGCATGGGGTCCCATATATTTTGATGGAGAAGAAAAAGAGAGCCGCGGATTCATCCGATTCGCGCACAGTCCTGGACGCCATCCGGCGCATCGTACGCGCGCTGCGCCTGGCTTCGCGCGCCGCGGAAAAGGAAGCTGGCCTGTCGGGCGCGCAGCTCTTTGTGCTGCAAAAACTTTCCGGCGAGCACGGCATCTCGATCAACGAAATTGCCGCGCGCACGCTGACGCATCAAAGCTCGGTTTCGGTTGTGGTGCAGCGATTGGTCGAGCGCGGCCTCGTGCGGCGCAAGCAATCCACGCGCGACGCGCGGCGGTTGGAATTGGAGTTGACCGCCAAAGGCATTCGCGCGGCTGGAAGTCGGCCCGATCTGGCGCAAGTGAGCTTAATCAAGGCGCTCGACTCGATGAGCGCATCGCAGCGCGGCACGCTGGCGCGATTAATGAGCGAGTTGGTCGAGCGCGCGGGTTTTGCCGGCGAACCGGCGGAATTGTTTTTTGAAAGCGGCATCGCACGCCGCTCAAAGAAGTGAACAGACTCTTGAGAGGGCATTCGAACGTCATGGCCGATCACGATCCATTGCAGGCGTCATCCACCACCGAAGGCCTGCCCGTCGCAACATCGATGGGAGATACGCTGCAGTCCGCGCACGTGCCGCCACATTCGACGCTCGTGGACTCGCGCGTGCTGATGATTTCCGCGCTCGCAATCGCCATTGCGGCGCTGGCGGCGCTGACCGCGGAAGTGTTAATGCATCTGATCGCGTTTTTCACGAACGTGAGCTTCTTCGGGCGCGCGTCCATGCAAGCGGCGTCGCCCGCGCAGAATCACCTTGGCGCGTGGGTCATCGCGATTCCGGTGATCGGCGGCATCATCGTCGGTTTAATGGCGCGCTTTGGATCCAAAGCGATTCGCGGCCACGGTATTCCGGAAGCGATGGAGCAAGTATTGACGAACCAAAGCCGCATTCCCGCGCGCGTGACTTTTTTGAAGCCGATTTCCGCCGCTATTTCGATCGGCACCGGCGGGCCGTTCGGCGCGGAAGGGCCGATCATCGCGACCGGCGGCGCGCTCGGTTCGCTGATCGGCCAACTTCTGCGCACGACCGCGATGGAACGCAAAGTTCTGCTCGCCGCTGGCGCCGCCGCGGGCATGGCGGCGACGTTCGGCTGCCCCGTATCCGCCCTGATTCTGGCGATTGAACTGCTGCTCTTCGAGTACCGCCCGCGCTCGGTGATCCCCGTCGCCCTGGCCTGCGTGACTGCCGCGGGAATTCGCATCGGCTTCGACGGTTCCGAAGCTGTTTTTGCGATGCCCGATGTCGGCCCGGTGGGCGGGGGCGCGCTGGCGGCCTACGCCGCTCTCGGCGCGATCATGGGCGTCGTTTCGGTCGGCGTCACGCGCGCGATCTACGGCATCGAAGACGCGTTCGAACATCTGCCGATTCATTGGATGTGGTGGCCCGCGCTCGGCGGCCTCGCTGTCGGACTGATCGGCTGGATCGAACCGAACACGCTCGGCGTCGGCTACAACAACATCGTCGATCTCATTTCAAACAAGCTCGCACCCGGCGCGATTCTGATGCTCTGCGCGCTGAAATTCGTTTCGTGGGCGGTTTCTCTCGGCAGCGGCACCTCCGGCGGGACGCTCGCTCCGCTGCTCACGATTGGCAGCGGCGCCGGCGCATTGTTGGGCGTGCTGGCGCTGCATCTTTTCCCGCAATCCGGCGTCGATCTAAAAACCGCGGCGCTCGTCGGAATGGCGGCGCTGTTTGCCGGCGCATCGCGCGCGTGGCTGGCCTCGATTGTGTTCGCGTTCGAGACCACGCACCAAACCATGGGCCTGCTGCCGCTGCTGGCCGGCTGCGCGATGTCGTTTCTGGTCTCATGTTTTTTGATGAAGCAATCGATCATGACCGAGAAAATCGCGCGCCGCGGCGTGCGCGTGCCGACGGAATACCAACCGGATTTTCTCGACCAGATTCTGGTTTGCGAAATGGCCTCGAAGGAGCTTGTGAGCCTGCGCGCGCGCGACACGCTCGAAACGGTACGCGCGTGGCTGGCCTCCGGCGCGAAGGGCGTCACGCATCAGGGCTTCCCCGTGCTCAACGAAAAGGGCCATCTCGTCGGAGTGGTGACGCGCCGCGACCTGCTTGGAAACGCCGCCCCAACGCAGCGCGTCGAGGACCTCATTCGCCGCCCGCCGGTGGTCGTGTATTCCGACTGCACGCTCCGCGCGGCGGCCGATCACATGCTCAACCACAACGTCGGCCGCCTGCCGGTGATCGTGCGCGGCGAAGCGAGCAAAGTGATCGGAATGATCACGCGCAGCGACCTGCTGGCCGGGCACCGCCAGCGCCTGAATGAAACGCAGGACGCGCGGACGAGCATCAAATTGCAGGAGATTTTGGCGAAGGGAAAAGCGCAAGTGTGAGAGTGGGGAGTGGAGGGTTGACGGGTGGCCCACCCCGCCGGCATTGGTATCTACACAAGTACAACCGTGAAACAGCCGAAAAATGAGCGCATGTCCCATTACTCCCTGCGGAGCCCCGGCTCCAGCTGCGTTATCGTTTGTTGCTGATGGCGCATCTCTCCGCCGCTCAACAGATTGCC
>DATGGK010000212.1:0-6564 GCA_035308565.1 Planctomycetota bacterium
CCTTCATCACGCGCAAAATCGCATTGTCTTCCGGATTCCCCAGCAGAATCACCGGTCCCTGCACCGCAAATCCCGCTTGTTTCGGACTGTTCTCGCTGCCGGGTTTCATTTTTCCAGGCTCGGTGCCGCACCACGTTTGCGCTTCTTCTTCGGTGAGCGTTCGCGGCTTCGACGCCTCCGCCAAATCCATCACCGAACACGTCACGCCCCACGGTTTAAGATCGCGGATGATCCGCTCGGCCGCGGCGTCGTTGAATTTGCTGGCGCCTTTCACGATCGTGGCCGTGCGATGCACGCGCGCGAAGCGGAAGATATTTCCGCGGTCTCCCGGCGCGAACACCGCGCGCTGCGTGGCGCCGGCAATCGCCGCGATTTTTTGCGGCGGTTGGTAATCGAATTCCGCAACCGAGACGGTCCCCTTGCCCAAAATTCCGCGCAGCAAATCCTCCGCGCGCACGCTCCATTTGCCCGGCGGATCGTTGGCCGCCAGCGGGAATTCGAGCGTCAGCGTGCCATTGCGCGTCGCACGATAAAATTCGTAGCGATGCGATTGCAAACCGTCCATCACAAAAATATGCAGCGGAATCGCGCCACAAAGAGGCGCGCCCGTATCATCTTGAATCGTGATGTTGCACGTGACTTTGATCGGCGCCTGTTCCTCCCCGTCCGCGCCCGGATAGGTCATCGCGCGCTGGATAACCGGTGTTGAAATCAGCGGCCCGCCATTCGGAGGCACGCCGATGGGGCGGTTGGTCCGCGCGAAAACGCGCATTTGTCCCGGCCCGAAACGGAACGCGCCAGTGAGCTTGTCGCCTTTCTTTTCAAACTCGCGCACTTTGCCGCCGGTCATGGCGTCGTAGGCCGGGCGACCGTCGTTCGGAATCGAAATCTGCGCGGTCACGGCTTTCATCGAGAGGTATTTGCCTTCCGCTTCGTCCCATGACGCATTGACCGCGAACAGATACTCGACATCGCCGCTGGATTGCCGCGCGGCGGCAATCGCCGGCGTGTCGCATTCGAAAACAGGCATGATGCCAACTTTGTCCAGCTCAGTTTTGATTGCATTGCCCAGCACTTGAGCGCCCTGCATCCATTTGCCCACGGTCTGGTACGGCGCGGCGTCCTGGAATTTCTTAGCCTTGTACAACTCGTCGATCTTTTCCTGATCGGGCAAGCGCGGCGCGGCGCTCAATTTCATGCCGCCCTTCACCGTGACGGTACAATCGGACGTGAGCAGAACCAATCCGCCCTTCGCCGCGAATTCTTCCAGGCCCGCGATCACTTTGGGATCGAGATAGTTCAGCGACGTAAGCAGCACGGCTTTGTGATCGTTGAGCAGCGTGCCGTCGATCACGTCTTCGTCCAGCACAAACATGAATTGCTGCTGAATCAATTTTCCCGCGAGGTACGCGACCGGCAATCCGCGGCCATGTGGAATCCAATGCGCGTAACTGTTTCCCAAATCCTGCTTGTCCGCCATTTGTGTGTGGATCGCCTGGGAGAGTGAATACAGCAGCGCCACGGGCGGCCTGGTGACGGGCATTTGCGTGAAGATCGTGCCGAGCTTCAGCATGGTTTGATTCGATTCAACCACGCCCTGCCGCGGCAGGGCGTTCGTCGCAGGTTCGATGTCGGGCGGCGAGATCATGCCCTGCAAGTTTGTCATGAACGACAGATATTGTTCGAGGCGGAATTGATCCGGCGTTGTGTTTCCGTACCACGTCGGAAGGTACCAGTCGGGTTTGTTGAAATCGCGCGCGCGCGCCAATTCGAGCGTGTACGACGGGTTGAAATAACCCGGACCCCAGTCGTGATAGCCGCCGTGGCCGCTGTCGATGGGCAGCGTTCGCACGACGTTGAAATAGTAGCCGTCGGTGAAGGCTGTCCCGGCGTATTGGCTTTGCGTCACCGAAAAAAAATCGGGGCGCACGTAACTCACGCCAAACTGCGCTTCTTTCCACGCCGCATTCATAAAGCCCAGTTTCCAATGCGCCCAGAATTCCCATTTCTTCGTGATCTCCAGGTCTTTCAAATCCACTCTTTTAAAGTCGGGCGCCTTTTCGCCGAACGCGGCTTCGAACGAGCGCAATTGCGACGGGATTCCGTGCGGCGTCGTTTCGCCGCTTTCCGGATCTTTGTGCCACGTCAATCCCGGCTCGTCGTAAAAATGCACGCCCGGCACGTTGGGCCTCATGCGGTCGATCAGCGCCTCGCGCACGACGCGGCTGGCGCCGCCTTTGGTCACGTAGGGATCGGACCAGTCGCATTCCATGCGGATGTCCATCTGATGCGCGCCGCCCATCGTACAGCAGCGCACAAAATCGGCGCCGGCGCGGATGAAATTGGCTTCGTCGTCATTCGAATAGCCGCCATAAATCATATTGAAGCCGAAACTATCTTCGCCTTCCATAAGCTGCTGTCCCTTCGTCGCGCGCCCCCAGTTGATGAGTTTGAAATCGCTTTTGCGCAGATGGCTGAAGACGTCGATTTGTGACTGAGCGGTCGCGCCGTGAGCATCGGCCTCAACGTTGTATTTCCCCGGGCGCAGCAGCCAGCCATTAATATGGAAATGCTCTGTCGAGGCGAAGCCTTTGTTGTCCGTCGATGCCGGCGGCGCGGCGAATGTCGCGGAGATCTTGCTTCCATCTTCCACGCCCGAAAGCGTGAGCGCCAACGGCCCAGCGGGAATGGCCTGCGCGGATTTTCGCACGACGGAGATGTCGATCCATTCGTTGGTCTGGAACGCGGTGCGGTTTTGCGGAAGGAGGATTTTGAGTTCGACATCGCCGGCACGCGCGCCTGCGGCGAAGAGTCCGAGGAAGAAGATTGCGAGTGATTGCAGCAGAAGACGCATGTTCGTTTTGCTCCCACGGGATTTCGAAGAGAATTCGTGCCGCTGATAGAATACAACGCGTCCGAAATCACGGACTAGCAAATCACGATTGATCGACCGCGTTCACTGCATTATTATGGGAGCATGAAGAACGGCAAACGGGCGAAAGTTGAACGGGAGATATCAACGAAGCGACTAGCGCAAGCGGCGCGGGAAGCAACGACCCAGGCGGTGCGCGAGACGTTTGAGCTAGGGTTGCCGATTACGGTCTTGGAAGGCGAGAATATTGTCAAGGTGTTCCCAGATGGACGGAAAACAGTGGTTAAGCGGTTGAAGCTGAAGCGCCGGCAATTGAAAGAGCGGGTGTTTCGAATCAAATGACGAAACTACCGAGACTTCGCATGGTCGCCGGGCCGAATGGATCAGGAAAGACTACGCTGATCGGAAAGCTCCGCAAGCTAGTAATTTTGGGCATCTATGTCAACGCAGACGACCTCGAAAGTACAATCGCAGAACGTCGGCGCATCGATTTGCGAGATTTTGGATTGCACGTGCCAAGCTCAGAATTTCGGCGATTTTTCAAAGTATCGGAATGGAGAACGGTCTTCAACAGCCGCGATTTGTCTTTGAGAAGCAACTGCATCATCAGCACCGTTAGCAGGGTCGGTTCATATCACGCGGCCTGCATAGCAGATTTCATTCGACAAAAGCTACTGGAAAAACGAGTTTCGTTCACTTTTGAAACAGTCATGTCGCATCCAGATAAGGTGGAATTGCTGAGTCGTGCGAAATCAGCCGGTTACCGGACCTATTTGTATTATGTGGCCACTGAAAACCAGGAGATTAATGTCGAGCGAGTTGCATCGCGAATTGAGAAGGGCGGGCATGCAGTCTCGCGCTCGAAAGTTGTCGCTCGGTATAAACGAAGCTTGGGACTGCTAGCTTCCGCAATCAAGAATTCGAGCCGGGCATTTATTTTTGACAACTCCAAGTCCGACGTGGAATTGAAACTTGAGGTAACCGATGCTACTCTGATTAGAGCGCACAGCATTGGAATCCCCGACTGGATAGCAAAGTTCGTCATTGACCCGTTGGCATAAATTAGATTTGGAGAAACCTCCATGTCCGCCGAATCCCGTCTCGCCGAACTCAAACTCGAGCTTCCCCCCGCGCCGAAGCCCATGGGCGTCTACAAACCCGTCGTCATCGCCGGCAATCTCGCATACGTTTCCGGCCACGGACCGCTGAAGTCGGATAAAACACTGATCGTGGGGCGCGTCGGCGCGGATTTGAATCTTGAACAGGGCAAAGCCGCGGCGCGGCAAGTTGGGCTGGCGATTCTTGCGACGCTGCGGGCCAATCTCGGCAGCCTCGACCGCGTCAAACGGCTGATTAAATTGCTGGGTTTGGTCAACTGCACGCCGGATTTTGTGGAGCAGCCGAAAGTCATTAATGGGTGCAGCGAATTGTTCGCAGATGTGTTTGGCGCAGACAACGGTGTGGGCGCGCGCAGCGCCGTTGGCGCGCCGGTACTGCCTGGAAATATTCCGGTCGAAATCGAAGCGATCTTCGAAATCGAATGACATCATGGTTCGCGCAAAGGCGCAAAGACGCGGAGGAATATTTTTTCTTCGCGCCTTCGCGCCGTTGCGCGAAGGAATCGAGCACACCAATGACCAACAAAGTCCTCATCATCGTCGGCGACGCCAGCGAGACGCTGGATACGCTTTATCCTTATTATCGCTTGCAGGAAGAAGGCTACGAGCCGGTCGTAGCCGGGCCGGAGAAGCGCCGCTTTCAAATGGTTATGCACGAAGTCAAGCCCGGCTGGACCATCACTAAGGAGTGGGAAGGCTACACGATCGAGGCGCAAATTGCGTTCAAGGATATTCGGCCTGAAGAGTATGCCGGCATTTTCTTTTCCGGCGGGCGCGCGCCGGAGTATATTCGCGACGACGAAGATTTGCTGCGCGTCACGCGCCATTTTTTCGAAACCAACAAACCCATCGCGAGCGTCTGCCACGGCGTTGAAATTCCCGCGCGCGCCGGCTGCGTCAAAGGGCGGCGCATGGCTACGGTCGCCAAATGCAAGTTCGATCTGGAAGTATGCGGCGGAATTTATGTGAACGAGGCGCGCGTCGTGGACGGCAATCTGGTCAGCGGACGGACTTATCACGACAACGGGAAATATTTTGGCGCGTTTATCAAATTGCTAAACGCCGCCAGAACTGTCAGCGCATTTGAATGAACATTGAACGGAGCGGGAGTTCCGTTCTACGCTACCCTCGCGGCAACTTCGCCAATGCGCGCATTTTTTCATCCACGCGCCGCATCCCTTCCATCATCAGCGCCACCGTGTCCAGCGCGACGGCGCCATCGCGATCCTCAGACACGTCCACTGCATCCGAAGGCTCGAAACAGAATTCGCCTTCGTGCCATTCCAGCACGCGGTAGAACGCTTCCGCGCCGTACCTTTTTCCGCAACGCGCGCTGATGATCGTGCCGTCGGCAAAGATCAGCAAAGCTTGCTCCACCGGATTGTGAATCACGAGCGATCCTGTGCGCCGGCTTTGGTACAGCGACTGCACCAGATCGGGCAGCGGGATCATTGAGAGCTTGCCGAGTATGCCGCGGCTGAGTTCGTTCTCCACCGATTTCGCCGCCGCTTTGAATTTTTCGGCCACCATTTTGGCCATAATCGTGAGCAGTTGAGGGCGTTTGAGCAGCAGTTGATAAAAATCCTTGCGGTTGAGCGCCAGGGCGATGCAATCGCCTACCGCGCGCACTTCAATCTCAGACGCCACTTCCGTAAGCAGCGCGTATTCGCCGAAAAACTCGCCCTCCATGATCGAGCCAATCATCATCTCTTCGCCTTCGCGCTTCACTACAACGCTGGCTGTACCGTGAAGCAGGACAAACAACTGATTCACAATCATGCCTTGCTCGACCATACGCTGCCCGTCGGAATAGCGGCGTTCGAAGCCCACGAAATGCAGTTCGTCGCGCAGGTCCAGCGTCAGGCGCCTCAAAAAAGGAGTCGGGCGCTTATTTGGATCGCTCTCCGGCAGCAGCGCGCGATCGCTGCGGCGCCGCATCGACGGCATGGTGAACATGCCGCTTTGATCGACGGGCGTCGGTTCTTCCATGCGGAACGACGCCCCGCAACCCGGCACGCTGCAGACCAGCAGTTCGTTTGGAAAATTGGCGCCGTCCGGAAGTTCGACGAGGATTTGTTGCAGGCGCGGGAAAACCGAACAGATTGCTTCCGCGCACAATTTCCCGCCGCGGGGATTGGTCAAATCCTGCCCGCGCAGCGAAAAGCCTTCGTCGCGCCGCAGCATCGGACAATGGCCGGGAGTGTGCACAACCAGCGAGACAGGACGCTGTTCTTTTTGCATTGCCCAATCCAGATAAAATCGGCGCCCTGAACTGCCTCAATAAAGTGCAGACTGGTGCACTTAAAAATAACTCGCAACGACCCGCTCACCCTACACGATTTCGGGCGGAGGCGCTGTCGAAGCCGCAATTATTTCCCAAAATCTCTGTTTACACGGTTCGCTTCATCCGTTTCCACTATTGGCATTACGAAAAGTCAAAATTGCAGGAAGAAACAGCCCCAAGGCGGGCACTATAAGATCAGTTACGGCAACCCCTGGTTCTGAAAGGACCCTGCGATGACCATTCGCGAGAAGACATTCACTTTGGCAACGACCTTGGCTTTTGCCTTGGCC
>DATGGK010000213.1:0-8348 GCA_035308565.1 Planctomycetota bacterium
GGCAATCTGTTGAGCGGCGGAGAGATGCGCCATCAGCAACAAACGATAACGCAGCTGGAGCCGGGGCTCCGCAGGGAGTAATGGGACATGCGCTCATTTTTCGGCTGTTTCACGGTTGTACTTGTGTAGATACCAATGCCACCGGGGCGGGTGCCGAAGGCACAAGAAGCCTCTCCCTGACCGCTCGCAAAACTGAAATGCGCGAGATTAGGGAGCAGCTTCTTGTTGCTTCGCGACCCACCCCGCTGGGGTGGACCACCCATCACCCATTGTCTCCCATGTACTCCTTAATTTCCGGTGCCGTCGTCGGGCTTGGGCGGCGGGTCGCCTTTGCCTTCGAACTGGTCCGCGGTCTTCTGCATGACTCGGCCGATCTTGCCTTGCACTTCGGCGGCGCGGCGCAACTGGTCTTTCTGATCCTTGGTCATGTCCGGATTTTTCGCGGCGGTGATTTCAGTGTCGAGCCGCTTGACCCGCTTGTCCACGTCCTTCTGCATGATCAGCAGCATTTTCATCTGCGCCAGCGGCGGCACCAGCGGCTGCTTGCCGCCGTTTCCCTTGCCACCGCCACCACCGGACGGTTTCGTGCGTTCCTTGCGCAGCGCTTCGATCAGGTCGGCGATTTTCTTCGCGGCGTCGTCCTGAATGTCCTGCGTGCCCGAGCCGGAGTTTTCCTTGTCGAGGCGCGTCGCGGCTTCGGTCATGTCCTCGACGGATTCCTGCAACACGAACTGGAACGCCGGCGCTTCTTCAAGCTTCTTGACAATGACTTTGGTCGAGTCGGCCAGCGTCAATTGGTTCTTGAAGATTTCGATGATCGTTAGCTTCTTCGGGCGGCCCGGGTTGAGCTTGTCGGCGTCCTTCGTGCGTTTGATGAGATCGTTTTGAACGTCCAGCATTTTGCGCAATTCCTGCTCGATCTGGAACAACTGCTCGTTCTTCTGCTGCTGCTTCATCTGTTGCTGCAACTGGTCGAGGTTGTCGAGCACGTCCTGCAAATCCTGCTCGGCTTCCTCCTGCTGCGACTCGCTTGGGTTGCCCTTGCCCATCTGTGAAGAAGCTTGCGATTGCTTCTGCGCGGCGTTCTCGTTGGACTTCGCGGCGCGAGTGGCCTTTTCGTTGCCGGTCTTGGTCTCCATATCCTGAATGCGCGGCTGCAATTTCTGTACGGATTCGCGAACCGCCAGTTGCTCCGCCTGCGCGCGTTTGAGCGCGTTGGCTTTGTGGTCGTCGCCTTCGGCTTTGGCTTTTGCGGCAAGATCGTCGATCTTTTTCAACGCCGCGTCGAGTTCGCTGATGGCCTTCTCCTCGTGTTTCTCGGCGTCCTTCTTGGCCTGCTCCGGGTCGCCACCTTTATTATCGCCCTGCTTGTTATCGCCCTGCTTGTTATCGCCTTGCTTGTTGTCGCCTTGTTTATTGTCGCCTTGCTTACTGTCGCCTTGTTTGCCCGAAGCGCCCTGCTTGCTGTCGCCGCTCTTGGCGTTGCTCAAGCTGCTCTGCGCGTTCTGCATGCTGTCGCCGGCCTTCTTGAGATTGTCCTGCGCTTTCGGGTCGGCGGGGCTGGACGGCAACTGGTCTTCGATCTTCTTGATGTCGCCGGCGATTTTGCGCGTTTCGTCTTTGACATCTTTCTGGACGCGTTCGAGGAAGCGCGCGTGGTCTTTGAGTTCATCCACTTTGCGCTGCAAGTCGTCGATCTTCTTTTGCGTTTCGCCCATCGCGTTGAGCGCTTTGGTTTCGCTGTTCTCAGCGCCGGCGGGGTCGGGCTTCTTGAGTTCGTCTTTGGCTTTGCCCATCTGCGCCGCGGCTTCGCCCATCTTAGACGCAGCGCCGGCGGGATCGGATTTTGCATCCAGCTTTCCGGAGTCGGCCGCGTGCGCCTGATCGATCTCCGCGCCGAGCTTGTTAAGCTTTTCGGTCAGCGCTTTGGCTTTCGTTTCAGTCTGACCTTGCTTCTCGCCGGTCTTCGCGTGGTCGTCTTTCTTTTCGTTTGCCATCTGCGCGGAGACAGCTTTGAGCAGCGCGCGGGCCTGCGCGATTTTGTCAGCGGACGAAGTTTGCAACTTGCCGGCTTTGGCAAGGCTGGCTTTGTTGGCAAACGGCGCGCCCTGGCGCAGCGTGTCCGCAGCTTCGGCCATTTCCTTGGCGGCCGCGTCGAGAATCGGCACGGCTTTGGCCGCGGCGCCGCTGGCCGCGGCGGTCTTCGCATCGGGCTTGTTTTCGGCCGCGCCGTTGCGCACGGTCTCGGCCAATTGTCCGGAAATGTTATCGAGCTTGGTGCGCGTGTCGGCCTGGTCGTCGGCCATCTTGACGATGGTGCCTTCGGCGGTCTTCAACTCGGCGCCGGCCAATTTGTCGGGCGTCTTCTTGTCGAGCGCGTCGGTGTTCTTCGCCAATTCGCGTTCGAAGGCTTCGATTTCTTCGAGACTGTTGAGGCCTTTGGCCACGTCGGTTTCGGGCGGCGACATCGCGCCTTGCGTGTCGTTGTGAATGCCGGTTTCTTCGGCGATCAGCGTTTCAAGATTCTTGCGCGCTTCATCCAGATCGGCCTGCAAGCGATCCGAGGCGGCGTTGGCTTTGCCGTTGAGCGCCTGCGTCTGATTGCGGATGTCCATCTCGCGCTGCTTGAGATCGTTGAGCTGCTGCTTCATCTTCGCCAGGTCTTTTTGCAGATCCTCGGCGGGTTTGATGGCTTTGGTCGCTTCGTTGAGCTTGCGCTGATCGTCGCGGTTTTGCAGCGCGATCTTTTTCATCTCCTCCAGTTCCTTCATCGTCTTCGCATCGATGTCCTTGCGGCGCGTGAGGTACGTGATAATCGTCTGCAGCGCGGTTTCGGACGCTTTCTGCTTGCCATTGGCGGTGCCGAAATTGAACTTGGTGATGTCGGCTTGCGCGGCAGTCATCTTGTCTTCGATGCCGGGCGCTGCGTCGCCCGTTGTGGTGATGTCCTTGTTCTCGGTGGTCGCGTCGGTATTCTGCGCAATGCGGATCGAATCTTCGATATTCTTCGCAACGAATTTGTCGAGGCCCTGCATTTTTGCCAGCGCCATGGTCATGCGCGTGAACAGATTCTTCATGTCCACCGCGCAATCGCGCTGCTTGTTGGACAAGCCTTTGACTTCGTTGAGTTCGTCCTTGCTCGCTTCGGTGGGCTGCTTGGCGCCGAGCTTATCCTTGAACGGAATCGTCTCCGCCGTGACGAGGCGCTGCTTGGCGAGCAGTTCGCGCGTCATGCGCAAAAGTTCTTCCGTCTCCGCCCACTTCTGCATTGTCGCCAGCAGGCGGTTGAGGTCGTCGAGGATTTCGACCTGCTTGACTTCGGCGGTCTTAAGCTGTGCGACGCGCGCGGAATCTTCTCTGAGGGCCGCGCTCTTGGTGATCGTTTGTGTGGCGTCAGGCATCTTCTGCGTGTGCTCGATGCCAAGCTGGTCGGAGACTTCGCGCAGTCGCGCGATTTCGTCCGGCGTGTCGAGGCCGTTGGAGCGGTATTGGCGCACGAGGTCGTCGAAGCCCTTCTGCAAGGCGAGCGTCTTGCGCCGGATTTCGTCCTGCATCGACGCGGCTTCGGAGACGCGCCCGCGCTGCGTGATGTCGAAGGGGTTGCCCAATTCCAAGTGGCTGGAGATGGCGTGGACTTGCTTCTTGTCCGATTCTTCCATGCGGATGATCGCGATCAGGTCTTCGACCAGGCGCATGCGCAGAATGTCGAGCTTGCGGAGGATGTCTTCTTGCGAAAGAATTTTGAGGCGATGAATTTCAGGTTCGGGCTGCTTGCGTTTGGTCGGGCACCAATCGTAGGCCTCGGCCCAGTATTCGATCAAGTCGGACGCTTGCAGATTCATCGTGGAAAGCGTCCATTCGTTGGTCAATTCAAGCACTTTGACATCGCGACCGTAATTGGCAACAAAATCGAACGTGCCTTCCTGCGCGGGGGTGCTGGTGTCAATCACCGGGTGCGGCGCATTCTGGCCGCCAGGCGGCGTGGGCGGCGTGATCATGTGGTAGCGCTTGAATTTGATCAGCGCTTTTTGCAAACCGAAGTCGTCGTCGGCTTGAAGCGCCAGCGACACGACGGCGTTGGCGGTCACTTCCAAGTCGATGCCCGGATTGCGCCACTTGATCGCCGGCACGCGGTCCTGATCGACGTGAATCGTATGGCGAATCGCGACTTTGCCGTTGTCGAAACCTTCGGTGTCGATGAGTTTCAGCTCGTAGACTTTCGACGTTTCCATATCAAGCTGCTTGGTGAACATCGTCTTGTCGGCGGAGAACGAGAAGCTGTCGATGCTTTCCGGTTGCGCGTCGCCGAGTTTGATGGACGCGGCGGAGAGCGGCTTGTTGGCCATCACGCGCAGTGTGGCTTTGGTGCCGACGACAGCGCGCAAGTCGGGTTTGCGTTCGGGTTCGGATTTTTTGTCGCTTATGTACGACGGGTATTCGTAAATGACTTCGATGTTCTGCACGGCAGGCCGGTCCACGGCATGGACTTTGTGCGGCGAGGATTGGTTGTCGCCGGCGAAGATGATGTAGTCGAAATCGCCCTGCACCGGGTTGTATTCGTATTCGAATTCCTTGGTCTTGGTGTTGGCGGCGAGATCGACGTTGGTGCGAACAGTTGTGATTGGTTCTTTCGAGATGAAGCGGTCGCCCGAGTAGAAATGAATATACGCGGTTTCGGGAATGTCGCCGGAGACTTCGGCGATGATGCGCAGCGCTTCGTTCCGCGGCGTGACGATTTCCTGATTGGCTTTGACGTCGATCTTTGTGCGCACCGGATAGGGCGTGTTACTGAATGGATTGATCAGCCGCCCCATCGCCGTGACGAGGTACTCGCGCGTGCGCAGCATGTTCGGCGGCACGGCCAGCAGCATCACAAACACGACCAGCGCAATCGCACCCGTGACCAGCACCGGTTTGATGCGGTCGAATTTGACGACGCGCGCAAAATCCAACGTTGACGCTTCGGCATGAGCCTGGCGCGCAACTTCATCCACCATCGGCTGGCTGACGCTGCCGTCAGTGTTGAGCATGCGCGTCAATTGCATCGTGGAAATGAGGCTGTCGTTGAGCGCCGGGAATTCTTTTTCGACGGCCAGCGCCATGTCATCGGTATCAAGCGGGACGGTCAGCGGCGCGATCAATTTGTAGTACAAAATCCACGCAATGCCGCCGACGAAGCCGGCGAGCATCAGCACGCGGAATGCGGTGTTGACTGGCCGTTCCCAGCGGAAGAAGAAGTAATCGAGGAACAGCGCGAGAAAGACGCTGGCAACGAGCAGCACGGCCAGGCGGCCCAGCCCATTGAAGGCGATGGCGCGCTTGAGCGTGCCGCGCAAGACCATCAGGCGCTGCTTGAGATTGGACTCGATCATGCCGAACCCCTTTTCGTAGAACGGCTCTCCGAGCCGTCGAATGTCATCGCGTCCCCATGTCTTCCCTTAATGGTACCCGCAGCATATAAATGAGTTTCGTAAATTCCATGCAAATGCCGAAGATTTTCTTAAAATTTTATTCGGACTATCGCCTCTTTCTTCTTTATGCGAATCGGCGTTTATGCTACAAGCCGAAGATTCGAGACTTCATTTCTAAAACGGGGAGATGCATGTTGAATTACAGAGAAATTGCGGCGGCGCTCTTGATTTTTGTATCGAGTGCGCGCGCGGCTGAACCGGTCTGGCAACCGGAGAAGACGTGGGTCTTCGCGGTCGGCGTGCTGAACTTCGATACGAAGGGCTTGGCGACGTGGCCTGACGCGGGGCGCGTCGATGCGGAGATGATCGACGCGTTCAAGAAGCGCGGCGTGCGCGAGGAGCGGATTGTGTTCCTCAAAAATGCGGATGCGACCAAAGCGAACATCGAAGCCAAGTTCGCGGACTTGCTGGGCAAAACAGCGCCCGGCGAGACGCTGGTGTTCTATTACGCCGGCCACGGTGGGCGCGACTACAACGATGCCGCGCGGCCGGTTTCGCTGGTGACGTACGACACGAAATCGACGTGGCTGGTGAGCGAGGTGCTTGAGACGATTGAGAAACATTTCAAAGGGTCGAACGCGTTTCTGTTCGCCGATTGCTGCCATTCCGGCGCGCTGGCGGCGGAAGCGCTCAAACGCGGCCAAAAAATCAACTACCTCGTGCTGACCAGCGCTCAAGCCAGTTCGCGCAGCACGGGCAACTGGACGTTCACGCGCTGCTTGGTGGACATGCTCACCGGCAATCAGGCGCTGGACATCAACGGCGACGGAAAGATTACGCTTGCTGAAGCGGCGCGCTTTTGCGAGGACGAAATGGCCTTCTTCGAGTCGCAACTTTCGTGCAGCGCGGTGAAGGGCCACATGGGCGCCGATATCGTAATGTCATTGACGAAGGGCGTGAAACACGCGCGCGTCGGCGATCATTGCGAAGGATTGGACAAGAACCAATGGTGGAAGCTGAAGATTCTCGATTCAAAGGAGAACAGCCAGTTTTTCGTGACGTGGGTCGGCTTCGAGAAAAAATTCGATTGCTGGCTGGGCTTGGAGCGCCTGCGGCCTTATACACCGCCGACGATCCCGGGCGGCACGGCGTGCGAAGTGGAATGGGACAATACTTGGTACGCAGCGAAAGTGGTGCGGAGCAAATTGGGGTTGCAACTGGTTCATTACGACGGCTACCCGGATGCGGATGACGAGTGGGTGCCGATGAACAGGATACGAGTGAAATGACTTAAACTCAATCCGATTTTGGTTGACGTCGGCGCCGTTTTGGAGCACAAATAGCAGCCGTTTTTCGAAACCAAATTCTGGAATTGATTGTGGACGGACCCTCCTGCAACGCCACGCTGACCGCGCCGCCCCCCGCGCGCCTGAACTGGATTGAACCCGCCAAGGGCGTCGCGATCCTGATGGTGGTTCTCTACCACACGCTGGGTTTTCTCCAGTTGCCCAATTATTGGCATGGCGAATTCGGCGTGGATGCATTCGTGTTGCTGAGTGGATTTGGGCTGGCCTACGCCAGCGCGCGCAAGGAATCCTTTTCGCGCTTTCTGTTTCGACGTTTGAGCAAATTGCTGCCGGCGTATTACGTCGTGCTCGCGCTGTGCGTGCTGGTTGATAGCTACGCGTTTCAAGTACCGTTCGACGCGGCCAATGTATTTTACCACGCCACATGCACCCACATATTGGCCGGCGAACAATACGGTTTTTCGATCAACATGTCTTTTTGGTTCATGGGCATGATTGTGCCGCTGTACCTCTGGTTTGCGGCGATTCGCGGGTGGCTGAGCGGACCGAAAGGCTACGCAGTGCTGGGCGCGTCGCTGGGCTTGTCCACAATCGTCGGGGCGCTGATTATGTATTATGGCCAATGGATGGGCAACAGCACGCTGGCTCACCTGCCGCCTCGCCTGCCCTCGTTTTTCGCCGGAGCAATTCTCGGTTTAATGTTTCAGCGACACGACGGCCTTGCAGTTTTAAGCAAAGAGCCACTCGTGTTTGCGGGCATCGCGCTGTGGGGATGGTTGCCGCTTGCGAATGAGTGGACGGGTTATCTCGTAGCGCTGAGCGGCGGAGCCGCGATGGTCGCTGCCGGGGTCGCAATCAGTCGCTTGGGTGAAAAATATGCGCGCTTGGAACCGCTTGCGGACATCTTCGCCGCTGTCGGCGCCCTGTCTTTCGAACTGTATCTCATCCACCAATACCTGCTGCTGCAAGTCAATTTGCGCTACCTGGTTCCAGCGCTGACCGCGCGCTGGCCGCAATGTACTCCCTATGAATTGCGGCTGCTGGCCGCGTGCATCTCGCTGGTTACGGCGTTTTGGCTGGCGTGGGGACTGCGCTGGCTGCTTGCGCGCCGCGAATGTGCAAAGAGCTGGCGTCCCACGGCTCGAGTGCTGACCGCAGTGACCGCCGGCGGCGCGGCACTGCTGTGCATTACTCTGGCTCCGCAGACGTCGATGCACGCCTACGATCTGAGCGTTCAGATCGCGCCGTCCATGCCGGCGAGTTCCGAGCCGATTTTGTGTTTCGGAGGCACCGGGTGTGGGGACCTCGTTTATCTGGAACACGACGGCGCCGGCCACGCGCGCATCGGAGTCGATCATTGGAGCGCCCCGCTGACGCAATCGCCCTGGGTGGATGCGCGCGCCCTCGCCGCCCAGCCGTGGAAAGTGTTCGTGACGCCTACGATGCTCATGGTTCGCGCCGGGGATCTGACAGTGAACGCGGCGCTGCCACCTCATCGCCCCAACGACCCGCCGGTGTTCGGCCGCAACGACGTCGGCTTCAGCACCGCCGCCAATGCCGCCACCTCACACGTCATTCTTGTCGCGAAATAATGGCCGCAAGTCTGCCAGATTTTTATTCCCTTTTCTGA
>DATGGK010000214.1:0-49457 GCA_035308565.1 Planctomycetota bacterium
TGAGTGCTGAGTCCTGAGTGCTGAGTTACTTCGGCGCGTGGGCCGGCATCGTTACGAAGGAAGGTTGCAATAAATGGTGAAGCGGTTTAGCACGCTCGATATCGGCATCAGCCAGAAAGAGCTGGATGCGGAGATCGAAGCGGCGATGGGGGATTTTTCGGCCAGTGAAGGGGCCAACAGTGCGGTAATCGACTCGGCCGCGAATTTTGCGCAGGGCGCGATCCTGAAAGGGCGCGTGGTGCGCATCGCCGGCGACGACATCGTCGTCGATATTGGCTACAAATCGGAAGGGTTCATTCCGAAATCGGAATTTGAAAACGGGCTCGACGAAATCGAGCCGGGCGTGGAATTGGAGGTGTACCTCGACCAGATCGAAGACGCGTCGGGGCTGGTCGTCCTCTCCAAGAAGAAAGCCGACCGCATCCGCGGCTGGGAACGCGTCATGCAGGCCTACAAGGTCGGGGACGTGGTCAAGGGCAAAGCGGTACGCAAGATCAAAGGCGGGTTGCTCATCGACATCGGCGTGCATGTGTTCCTGCCGGCCAGCCAGATCGACGTGCGGCGCGTGGGCGATCCGGGCGATTGGATCGGGCGCGATTTGGAATGCAAGATCATCAAGATCGACGAAGAACGGCGCAACATCGTTTTGTCGCGGCGCAAGATGCTCGAAGAAGAGCGCGACAAGATGAAGAAGGATTTGCTGGGCAGCATTCAGCGCGGCGAAGTGCGTCGCGGCATCGTCAAAAACATCACCGAGTTCGGCGCGTTCATCGATCTCGGCGGCATCGACGGCTTGCTGCATATTACGGACATGTCGTGGGGTCGCATCCAGCATCCGAGCGAGTTGCTCAAGGTCGATCAGACGGTCGAAGTCAAGGTCTTGGATTTCGATCCGGTGCGCGAGCGCATCAGCCTCGGCTTGAAGCAGTTGAGCGCCAACCCATGGGCCGCCGCGCCGACAAAGTACCCGATCGGAAGCAAGGTCAAGGGCGAGATCGTCAACATCATGCCCTACGGCGCGTTCGTCAAGCTCGAGCCGGGCGTCGAAGGGCTCGTCCACATTTCCGAAATGTCGTGGACAAGGAGCATTCAGCATCCCAACGACATCGTGCAGCTTGGGCAGCAAGTCGAGGTCGTAGTGCTCGACATTAATCCGGACAAGCAGGAGATCAGCCTCGGCATGAAGCAGGCCGAGGCGAACCCGTGGACGAACGTCGAAGAGCGCTATCCGCCGGGGACGAAGATCAAGGGCAAAGTCCGCAACATGACCACGTACGGCGCGTTCGTCGAGCTTGAAGAAGGCATCGACGGTTTGCTGCACGTCAGCGACATGAGTTGGACGAAGAAAGTGACGCACCCGAGCGCGCTCTTGAAGAAGGGTGACG
Organism: Planctomycetota bacterium; assembly: GCA_035308565.1. Taxonomy (GTDB): domain Bacteria; phylum Planctomycetota; class SZUA-567; order H5-PLA8; family H5-PLA8; genus JANXLS01. Next base: position 1,386 of record DATGGK010000214.1, read on the forward strand.
AAGTCGAAGCGGTCGTGTTGAGCGTGGACAAGGAACGCAAGCGTGTCGCGCTGGGCTTGAAGCAGTTGGCCGACGATCCTTGGGCGACGGACATCCCTAGCCGCTTCAAGGCGGGCGACAAAGTCAGCGGCGAAGTGACGAAGCTGACCAGCTTCGGCGCGTTCGTGGAAATCGACAAGGACCTCGAAGGCCTGCTCCACATCTCCGAAATGAGCGACGACAAAGTCGAGAAGCCCGAAGACGTGGTGAAGCCCGGCCAGAAGCTGGAACTGCGCGTGCTGAACGTCGATCCGAACGAACGCAAGATCGGCCTGAGCCTGCGCACGAATCCGGGGACGGGCCTGGCGCAGATCGAAGCCGAAGGCGGAATCGCCATTCCGAAGAGCGAACCCAAGCCCCCGGAAGTGGAACCGAGCTAGGAGTCAGGGGTCAGGAGTCAGCAGTCAGGGGTCAAAAACGGCGGCGCCGCGATTCGAAAGGGTCGCGGCGCTTTTTTTATACGCCGCTTTCGTTTTCTTGCACCATACGAGCGTCCAGGTACGTCATTCGAATGCATGACAAGGGGGCTATTATGACATTGTCGCGATACATGACTTTCGTTGCGATTGTTGTCATTTCGTGCCGTGCAGCAGCGCTTGATAAAGAAGACAGCCGCCGAGTAGCGCTCGAGATCGTCAGCAAAAGTAGCGACGCGAATCTCGAAGAATTCTTCAAAGCGGCGAGTTGGATTGATCGCCAGACGACAGCGCTTGCGTTGAGATTCAAAGAGGCCCGCGTTGACGATTCGCATGAGCATTCAGATATCGCGCTGACCGACATCATCCGGCGCGGAGGCGCCGATTGGGAAAAGCGGCTTGCTGTGCTGGCTGACTTGGCGTTGCAAAACACCGACAGCGCGGTGACCTCTGTGCTGCTGTTGGCTGCGTTGCGGCGAATTCAGAAAAAGCCCGATCCAATGCAGATTGAACTGACACTGCCGCCCGGCGGACCGGAGTCGGAATTTCCCGCTCTTCCACCGGTCGAAGCGACGCTCGTCAATCGAGATCTCGAAAAGGCTGCTTTCACTTATACGGATGGCGGGAATTATCGCAGCGGCCGGCTGGCGCGCTGGCGTTTCCAGATCAAACGGTCGGACGGTTCGTTCGTTCCGGTGAAAAAGCGCTGGGGAACCGGCGGCGGAATTTACAATGTCGGAACGATGCAGCCGAACGAGTCGTGGAAGACCACATTGGACATGAACAGCTTCATGAGTCCTTTGGAACCCGGAGATTACGAGGTCACCGTTCAATATCATGACAGCTCAACTATTGACAACAACGACGACTTGACCGGGCTGATCGTTTTTTCATCAACGCCCTTCAAGCTCAGGGTCAAGCCGCGGACCCTTGCGGTAAGCGCCACGGATCTGAAACGCGCCAGCGATTTGTTGCGCGCCATTCCCGAAGATGCGCCATTGAAAATTGTCGCGGGAACTTATGCAGAAAACTTTCATGGCTTTGTTTCGCCGGATTCGCCGCATGGAAAACTCTTGCAGATGGGGTTATCAGCGGTGCCGCCGCTGCTCGACGAATTGGAATCGAAAGGTCTTTCGACGTCGCGCCGCGCATGGATTTTTTCGCTTCTCTTCAGCCTTACTTCCTGCAACGACCCGCGCTACGAACAAAGCGGGAAACAGCTTCTAGGAAGCTATGAGGATCAGGAGGGTACGTGGCAAATTGTTGGTGGCAAGGGCGTCATGGGGTTCGGCGCTGGCGGCCATGGAACTTCCTTCGGCGGTCCCGGGCCCAGCGAAACTGATCAACACGCGTTTACGGAACGCTGGATGAAATGGAAGTCCTATTTAAAGGTAGTCGAGCCGAAGCCCGAGACGAGACCGGAGTTTTAGAATTTCAGGGCCTGTTTTTACCAGCAGTAGCCGAAGAGGAGAAGTTTGTTTGTTCCTTTTTTTATGGCGTAGCCGCGCTGGAAGATTTCTTTCGTAGTTCCGTTTTCAGGCGCGAGCTCGCCGTTTGTGTAGAAGAGCCAGCCATCGCTTTCGGCGGCGAATTTGAATTGAGGAACCATCGCGGCTTCACCGCCAATCAATTTGAGCGTCTGCTCCAATGTTTCTGCGTTTTTGCTCAATTCCCCAACGGCCATTTGCTTCCTAAGCAGATTCTTAAAATGCTTCTGCGTCTCCTCGTCGGTCACCGCGATAACTTTCGGTTTTGTCTCGCTCTCTGCGGCATCAACCGTAAACGCGGACACGATCAAACACATATTAAGCAAAAGCGCAATTCGCATGGCGGAATCTCCTCGTTGTTTCGCGAAGTATACTGCCTGAAATTGCGTGGTTGTGTAAACGGTTTGTAAGTATTGAAACTGCGGGTTATCACGTCTTCGTCCGCCACGCCCAAAACCCCCTGTACGTCTTCTCCGCCCCGCTCCGAAAATCGCTGGTCGTATATCCCGCGCGACCAATCAGTTTTTGGATCACACCGAGTGTGTACTCGTCGCAGTCGTCGAAGTCGTCGATGTAAAACGCGCAGATTTTTCCGTCGGCTTGGTCGAGCAATTTCAAGCAATAGAGCAACATGTGCTCGAAGATGTCCCAGCCGGTCAGCGCGGCGCACTGCTTTACGGTTTCGCCGCCCATGCGCATGAGGCGCTGAGTCTCGCCGGGGCCGGCGGCCATTCCCGGCGGCACCAACTGCGTCCGTTCGTCGTCGGTTTCCGGCATGGCGGTGCTCCGCGGGAATTATCGGCGGCGAATCGCGATTTGCAAATGTCGCCGCCAAGTCTCCTTTCGCTCCGTGAAAGAGAGTGGCCTTTCGGCGCGCGAAAGGTTATTTTCGGCGCGCGAAAAATGACGTTCGTTTGCGCAGCGAAAGGCGACAATCAGAAAGCCACCTTCATGCAGGCATCCCAGCCGCCGCCGTCCGAATTGAATCAGCGCCTTCGAAGATTTCGCGAAGTGCTGCGCGACCGCAAGCTTTCCGCCGCGCTGATCGTCGAAGAGCGGAATGTGCGCTACCTCTCCGGTTTCACCGGCGAGGACAGCGCGCTGCTGGTCACGCCGCACGAGAAATTCATCCTCACTGATTTCCGTTTCGTGCCCGAAGCGCAGGAGAGCGCGCGCGGCTGGCAGATCGTCATTGATCCGCAAGGCATCATGGAAAAAGCCGGCGAAATCGCGTTGAAAGAACGCGTCGAGACGCTGGCGATCGAGCCGGGCGCGATGCGCCTGACCGATCTCAAGCCGCTGCGCAAAGCGGCGCGCGGGATCAAGCTGCGCCAGGAGCACGGCATGGTCGGCGAACTGCGCCTGTGCAAAAGCGCGTGGGAAGTGCAGCGCATCGAAGCGGCGCTGCGTATTCAGGAAGCCTGCTTCCTCGAGTTCTGCGCGGGTCTTGAAACGCGGGAGGAGGGAGGAAGGAGGAGGGAGGAGGTTAGAGGACTTTATTCTCCTCCCTCCTCCCTCTTCCCTCTTCCCTCCTCCCTCACCGAACGCGATGCCGCCGCACGCTTGCGTTACATGCTGGTGATGGCCGGCGCCGACGATCAGGCCTTCGATACGCTCTTTCAAATTGGCATCAACTCCAGCCGCCCGCACGGCCGCCCGACGCACCGCGCGCTCAACGGCGACGCGCTGGTGCTTTTCGATTGGGGCGCGCGGTTGGGCGGGTACCACTCCGACTTGACGCGCACGTTTTTTGTGGGTAAAATTCCCTCTCAATTGCGCCAGATTCACCGCGTTGTGTTGGACGCGCAGCAGGCTGTGGTGGATGCCATGCGGCCTGGTGTTGAATTGGCTGCGCTGGACAAGATTGCGCACGAGGTTGTGGATCGGGCCGGTTACAAGGAGTATTTTTGCCACTCGACGGGCCACGGGATTGGGCTGAGCATACATGAACCGCCGAGTTTGTCATCACATGTGAAAGGCGCGCTCAAAGACGGCATGGTCCTGGCCATCGAACCGGGGATTTACATGCCGGGCCGCTGTGGCATCCGCGTCGAAGATTTGGTGCTGGTGACAAAGAGCGGCGCGCGCGTGCTGAGCGGATTGAAGAAGGGGCTGCGCTGGGACGGCAGTAACGAGTGACCCGTGGTGCAGGCGTCTCGCCTGCACGTTGATTGTAACGCAGGCGTCTCGCCTGCACCGACGCGCGAAGCGCGTCACCGCAGTTTCAGCCCCAAAGGGGCATACTTTTAAAGCCCAGGGCGCAGCCCTGGGTGTCGCGTAATGCGAAACCCAATAGCCCTGAAGGGGCGAACTTTGGTTGCCGGACGGATTCGAGCAAGAAAGCAAAAATGGACTTAGAAACAATCGAAAAATTGCTCGGCCTGATGAAGCAGTTCGACTTGAGCGAACTGCGCGTCAACGAGAAGGAACTGGAGTTCTCCGCGCGCCGCGGCGAACGGCCGCAGGTGCCGCAGTCCATTATGATGGCGCCGCCTGCGCTGGCGCCCGCGCCGGCCGCCGCCGCCGCGCCGGCCGCGGCCGAAGCGCATGCTGGGCCGAAACTCAAAGAAATCACGTCGCCCATCGTCGGCACTTTTTACCGCTCCCCCGCGCCCGATCAGCCGCCCTTTAAGGAAGTCGGCGACAGCGTCAACCCCGACGATGTCGTCTGCATTGTCGAGGCGATGAAAGTGATGAACGAAGTCAAAGCCGGAATCGGCGGCAAAATCCGCAAAATTCTCCTCGATAATGCGTCGCCCGTCGAATTCGGCCAGCCGCTCTTCCTCGTGGAGGCCGGATAACTTCAATTCAAGATTCAAAATTCAAAATGATTCGCGCCAAATCCGCGTCTTGTTTTGGTTCAATTTTGAACTTTGAATTTTGAATTTTGAATTAATTAAAATGTTCACACGCATTCTGATCGCCAACCGGGGTGAAATTGCGCTGCGCATCATCCGCACCTGCAAGCGCCTCAATATCGAAACCGTCGTCGTCTACTCACAGGCCGACAAGGACGCCATTTACCTGCGCCATGCCGACAAGGCCATTTGTATCGGCCCGCCGCCGGCGAAAGAAAGCTACCTCAAGATCAACAACATCATCGCCGCCGCCGAAATCGGGGATGTCGAAGCGATTCATCCCGGATACGGATTCTTGAGCGAGAACGCGCACTTCGCCGAAGTCTGCCGTGCCTGCAAAATCGCCTTCATCGGCCCGCCTACGCAGGCCATCGAAAAACTCGGCGACAAAATCAGCGCCAAACAGATCGCCAAAGCCGCCGGCGTGCCGACGGTGCCCGGCTCCGATGGCGAACTCAAAGACGTCGATCACGCGTTGCAAATCGCCAACAAAATCGGCTACCCGGTACTGCTCAAAGCCAGCGCCGGCGGCGGCGGCCGCGGGATGCGCGTCAGCCACAGCGACGTGGCGCTGCGCACCAATTTCATCCAGGCCAAAAACGAAGCCGAATCCGCCTTCGGCAACGGCACGCTCTACCTCGAAAAATTCGTCGAAAGCGCGCGCCACATCGAAGTCCAGATACTCGCCGACGAACACGGCACCGTGCTGCATCTCGGCGAGCGCGATTGCACGATTCAGCGCCGCAACCAAAAGCTTATCGAAGAATCGCCATCGAACGCGCCCGGCTTCGACAAGCGGTTGCGCTACGACATCCAAATCGCCGCCGTGAAATTGATGAAAGCCGCCAAATACGCCAACGCCGGCACCGTCGAATTCATTTACGACAACAAAGCGCGCAAGTTTTATTTCATGGAAGTCAACACGCGCCTGCAAGTTGAGCATCCCGTCACCGAAATGGTCACCGGCCTCGATCTGGTTGAAGAACAACTGCGCGTGGCCAGCGGTGAAAAACTGCGTTGGCGCCAGAGGGACATCACTTTCACCGGCCACGCGCTGGAATGCCGCATTAATGCCGAGGACCCCGCGCGGAAATTCGCGCCGTCGCCGGGCAAGATCGGCCTGTTCTCGCCGCCGCAAGGCAAAAACATCCGCATGGACACCCACATTTATTCGGGCTACGTCGTGCCGCCCAATTACGATTCGATGCTGGGCAAATTGATTGTCCACGGCGCCGACCGCCTCGAGGCGATCAGCCGCATGCGCAGCGCGCTTGAGCAACTTATCCTCGAAGGCGTCGCGACGACGTCGCCGTTCCTGCGCGAAATCCTTGGCCATGTCAAATTCGTGGCCGGCGCGTACGATACGTCGTTTGTGTCGAGCGAGATGGGGTTGTGAACTTGTCCCGCCGACGTCCCGCCGGCCCGAATCCAATAACTAACTGTTATCGGACAGCACTCAAATATATTATCTACCTATCGATGTATATTATCGGACACGCCACCTATATTTTTCCATTTTTTTGCGATTAATTTCTGAATGGTATTGACTCTTCGCCGTCATCTATGTACTAACACTCCAGACGCAAGCGTCGCTGTTTGGATGTCCACACGGATTCGCCGCATCTTGCGGACGACGGAATGAGAGGGGAATCGACCATGAATACAGTTCGCACTGCTCGCATCGCATCGTTGAGCGCCTTGGCCCTGGGCTTGGCCCTTGTTGTCGCGCCGAAGGCGCACGCCTCCAGTTGGGACGTCGGCATCGGCATCGGCGTCGCCAGGCCCGCACCGGTTCCGTGCGGCCATTACGAAACGCGCATCGAGCGCGTGCTGATTGAACCGGAACACATCGAACGCCGCGTGGTCGATCCCGTCTACGAAACGCGCTACATTCGCGGTAATCCCACCACGTTCATGGTCCGCGCCGGCTATACGGCCGACGTGGTCATCCCCGCACGCTACGAAGACCGCTACGTCAAAGTCTGGGTGCCCAGTTGCCCGCCGCCCGCGCCCGTCATCACCAGCGGCTTCCTCGGCCTCGATTTCGGCCACGGCCGGCGCTGGTAAGTTTTAGCCTCGGCCGCCCGGACGGGCAGCACTCTTGCCGCCCTGAGGCCCACGGTTTGAAAAGTTGATTAACCCCAACGCCGCCAACCCCTCGCGCACCGCGCGAGGGTTGGCCGCGTGCACCGTCTTCATCCCCATCCGTTTCGCCGCCAGAATATTTTCCTCCAGATCGTCCACGAACACCGTCCGCTCCGCCCGCCCCCCCATCTTCTCCAGCGCATACTGAAACGCTCCCACTTTGGGCTTTCTCAATCCAATCTCGTGGCTCAAAAAAACGTATTTAAGTTTTTCAACGACGGGCAGCATCGGCCGCAGGACGCGCCAGTGCAGCGCGTTATTATTTGAAAGGACGCCCACTTTCAACCCACGCGCGTGCAGCGCGCCGGCCAAATCCATCGTGTCGTGGATCGGCTGCAAAAACACATCGCACCACGCAGCCGTGAACACCTCGAACGGAACCGCCGCGCCCAAACGACGCTCGACTTTAGCGTGAAACTCCGCGTCGCCGATGCGCCCGCATTCGTACTCGTTCATCCACGCCATGCGGTCGGCATTCAGCGCGCCGCCTGCGCCAAACAGCCGCTCCATGACGTCTTCCGGCGAGCGATTCAACGCCGCCGCCGCTCGCCGCACCGCGCGCGAAAAGTCGAGTTCGATGAACACGCCGCCGATGTCGAAAATCACTGCTTCGATCGCCATGTCCGAATTGTAAGGATGCCGCGCGTATTTCGCGAGCGCAGCATCGACGAGGGGCTCGCCGAAGAACTGTGAGAAACTGCGTGCTTAGAGCGACACTGCTGCAACCAGACGGTTGAACAACGAATTGCACGAATCTTCCCGAATGGGTTTGAAGAAAAAATGCAGTGTATAGCGCTTGGCGTGAAAATAACGGGCCTTAGTTCCGCTGAATTTCCTTCACGTCCGTTTTCTTGAAGGTGATCTCCGTGCCCGCTTCGTTCTTGATCGACAGCGTCGCGCCATTGTCGCGCACGGCGACGGCGCGGATGCGGCGGCCATCGTTAAGTATGTAGACAGGTGCGTGGCTGAAATCCATTTTTGACTTATCAACTGGCGGGAGCGCCGGCGGCGAGGGCGGCATTTTCGTGGCGTCGGCTTTTGCTGGCGCTTTAGGCGGAACAAGCGGAGTTGGAGTCTTCTTCGGATCGGGCGCGCGACCGTTCGGCTTGTTTGGACTTGGCGCGGCACCGGCGGACATCGCTTTCTTCGCCGTGTAGCTGGGACCGGTGAGCTCCGGAATCAGTTCGTTGCTGTCTTTTGAATTTGCATTAGCCAGCGGCGCGGCAGAGTGCGGGGGGGCCTCTTCGACCGAATTCGCCTGCGCCGTCGCCGTTGTGGATTCGGCCGGATTAAGCGTTGAGGGCGCGGATTCAATCGGCGTTGCCGGTGCGGTGTTCGACGTGAGCGGCTCGGCCGATTCGTCGATGCTTCTGGCCGCAACGCGAATCACGGGCGCATCGTCCAGCGGGGCATTCGCCGCCGCCACGTCCTTCGGAGGCGAGTGATCGACGTAACGAGAGAGCGAATTCGACGATTGTAGTTCTGCCTTCAGGCGGACGGAGTCCGGATTGTCGCTCGCCTGGCCGCCCGAAGGCGAAGCCGCGATCCGCCCGGCATCGGGCGTCTTTTGCGAGCGCGAAAAGTGCAGCAGCGCGCCCAGCACGCTCGCGGTCATGAGCGCCAGCGCTCCGAGGCCAAGCAAGGCCGCATTTGATAGTGGAGCGGATTTGCGTCGCATGGTTCCCATTCCGTGCAGGCGGGGCGCCCGCATTCCACGGCATTGTAACGGGCGCTGCGCCCGACGCCGCTAAAAATGACGCGAAACGCGGAAAATAAACTGCACGGATTCGTTGAAATGCGGAGCGCGTTCCCGATCCGCACGGGTAGACATGGGTACATGTCTACCTTTGGCACCCGCCCCAAATTCACAGCGCCGTGCGTTTAATCGACAACAAACGGCGCGCTTCGCTCAGCAGGAATTCGACGTTCGTGAACGGTTCATAGCCGATGTCCTGCCAGACAATTTTGCCGTCTTTGTCGAGCAGGAAAGTGCCGTGCAGCGGCATGTTTTCGAAATCGTCGAAGGCGCGGTATTGCTTGAAGACGTTCTTCGACGGATCGGACAAAATCGGGAACGGAAAGCCGCCGCTGAGTTTCGCTTTGGCCAGCGTCTTGCCGACGTTCTCCGGCGGGTCGGTGCCGATCGCGGCCATGGCGATGCCGGATTGGGCGAAGCGTTCGTACGCGGGCGCGAAGGCGTTAAGCTGCTCGATGCAATGCACGCAACTGTGGCCGAGGAAGAACATCAGCACGACGGGCCGGCCGCGGAATTCGCTCAAACTCATCGGGCGGTCGCCGGGACCGGGCAGCGCGAACGACGGCGCGGGCGACGGTTTCCACAGGAACGGGCCGAGCTTATCAAGCGGCGGGCGCACGCCCACGTCTTTGGCCTCGGGCGGCAGGACGCGCCAATCGGCGGGGAGGTTCAGCGCCTGCGCGATCGGTTTGAGGCGCGCGAACATCGGCGCGTCGAGGTCCATTAAGCCGTCGAGATCGCGCATTTTTTTGAATGTCTCTTTCGCCTCATCCTGCTTGTTATTGCGCCAGAGAATGTCGGCGAGCACCGCCAATGGCGGAACTTGGTTGATGCCCTCTTTGGCGAACTGGCGCGCCTGCTTCTCCGCTTCGTCTTTGTCGCCGGCTTCGAAACGCAATCGGATTTTCAATTCACGCGGCAGCGCGTCGAGCTTTGAGAATTTCGCGAGCACATCTTTGAAATTTCCCTCGGCAAAAAGGCGCACGACTTTCAGTTCGTCGAGCCGGTCGCTGATTTTCGCGAGCGTGTCGCTGGATGAATGCAGCGCATCGTCGCGCGCTTTGGCCGCATCGGCTTTTTTGTCGGCGGCGGCTTTGGCTTCGGCCTCCGCGGCGGCGGCGTGGCGCTCCTCGGCGAGCACGCGATATTGTTCGCTGATCTGCCGCACCGGCGCGTCACCGCCGGCGATATCTTTCTTGAAATAATGCGCGAGCGCGAGCGTGCGCAGTACTCGTGTGTCCGTGAGGGCATCGCCAGTTTCGTCGAGGTGGCCTGTCGCATCGAGGCGCAGCAGGTCGTCCCACAATTCGAAGCGCACTGGAATTTCGAGCAGGCGTTCGCGCGCGAGTTTGGCGCTGGCGTTGCCCGCGTTGTAACCGGGCTGCGATTTGGCCAGCGTCAACGTGTTGTAGCGCGGGTGGCGCGGCATTTCGTCGAGGTCTTCAGCGATTTCAAGCGCGGGGCGCACTCGGCCGAGAAAACATAGATTCTGCGAGAGCCAGTTTGAATTGTGCGCGTAATTGTGAATCAGGTCGGGCATCACGCCGTCGTGAATCATGTGAAAATGATCGACACGATTCGACGCTTCCTGCTGCCAGACCGCGTCGCGGTAGCGCTTCACGGGCGTATACATGTGGCCGCCGGGCATGTGCCAGAGATGCGCGATGCCGGGGCCGGACTGGCCGCAGAGCGCGGCGGAATCGAGCGACATCCGCGCTTCGCTGCTGTCCCAGAGATGCACGCGGTAATGATGAATCGGGTGCATCGGGTTGACGGCGAGCACTTCGCGCGCGAGCGCATCGACAGACATGCGGCTCACGATCGGCCACTCGCCCTGGTTGTCCCAAATCTGCAGGACGAGAAACGCTTTCGCCTCGATGTCGTCGGGAAATTGTTCGATGATGTTTTCGAACGCGCGCACGAATTCCTTGCGCCGCGCTTTCGAATCGTCCTTCTGATCTTTCGGCACGCCATAGCGGTAATACGCCGCCGTGCTCTCGATCCACATCTGCTCGCGCTTGGTCACTTCGCCTTTGCGTTCGACGGCTTTTCCGATGAAGCCGCGCCCGCGTTCCATGTTATTGACGTTCGCGCGCGCCATGCCCCAATAGGCCATCACGCATTTCGGATCGATCTTCAGCGCTTGCCGAAACGAGCGCTCCGCTTCGAAATACCAGAAGCCGTGCAACTGTCCGACGCCCTGATCGAAGAATTTCTGCGCGTCCTCGACCGAATGCGTCACCTGAAAATGGACATTGGGCATGCCGTCCATGAGGTACGCGGCCTGGCGCGGGCCTTCATTGAAGGCGTCGCCGTGCGTGGAATGGCCGGAGGGATTTTTGGGGTCTTCGTCGTCGCCGTCGGCGCGGATCGACGGAGTGCACAGCGAGATAAGGAGCAGGGCGGCGAAAGCGAACGGGAGGGGACTTTTCATGGAACGGAATACAACGGCTCGCGCAGTCAAAACACAGAAAAATGACTCGCGCATAAATGTTCCTTGCACTAACATCTTTGGCATGAGCGGCATCTCTTTCATGGTTGATTCGCGTGGCAGGAAGACAGCGGCGGTAATTGATTTGCGCCGCAACCGGCAGCTATGGGAAGATTTTTATGACACATGGCTTGCCAATTCGCGCGAGCACGAGCCTCGCGAGTCGCTCGAATCCGTGAAGCAGCGTTTGAAATTGAAAAAAGCCAATGGCTGTTCTAAACAGAAGGATCAATGTGTTGACTCCAATTAGCGTCTACGATTGCGACGGCAAAGTCATTTGGAGTCAGGCTTAGATTCTTCTCGCGGGCGATTACCAAATTTTCGCGCCATTTTTTTTTCAAGTAATCGCCAATTCCTTCCTTTATTTTCAATTGTTTCCGAGTTACTTCGAGCCAATTTCCTTTTCCCCAAGTTGAGTGAACCAATTTTTGAGCGAGCGCTCTTCTTTTCGGATCAAGCTCTCCGATGTACTCCAAGACAAACATTTCGAGAAGCGCGATCAATGGTCGACCGGTGTACCGAGTATCAGGTTTAGCGCGCATAGATTCCCCCTTGTTCAAAGATCACATCGCGCCGCCTCACACATCGCACACCCTGACCCCCTGCCTCAGCGACGCAATCACATCCTTGTTCCGCGGAATGAACTCCTGTCCCAAAAATCCCGTGTAGCCCGTGTCGATGATCGCGCGGATGATCGGCGGATAATTAATTTCCTGCGTGTCGTCCAGTTCGCAGCGCCCCGGCACGCCGGCCGTGTGATAGTGGCCGATGTAATCCTTGTACTTCTTGATGCGCACGATCACGTCGCCCTCCATGATCTGAATATGGTAAATATCGAAGAGGATTTTCATGTTTGGCGAGCCTATTTTGTCGCAGACCTGTACGGCCCATTCGAGTTTGTCGGCTTGATATCCGGGATGGCCTTTCATGGTTTCGGCGACGCGCGAATTCAAGACTTCGATGCAGAGCGTGACCTTCTTCTTCTCCGCGGCGCCCACGACTTTTTTCAAACCGTTGATGGTGTTTTTCATACCGTCTTCGTCGCTGATCTCGCTCACGATTTTCTCGGTCATGCCCTCTTTAAAAAGGCGCTTGTCTTCAACAACGTGGCCGGCGGTGTTGAGCGTCTTCATGCCGGAGAAACAGATCACGCTGGGGCAGCCGAAGTCGGCGCTGGCGTCGATCGATTTGAGCACTTTTGCGACACATTCGTCGTGATTTTCGGGATGGTTGAAACCTTTGACGAAACCGTGGCTGCCGGCGATGGCGCAGGTCAAGCCCAGCGCTTTCAAAGCCGGCCAGAATTTTGGATCGCAGAGTTCGACGCTTTTCAAGCCCATCTTAGCCGACGCATCGGCGAGGTCCTCGACTTTCATCGGATTGAAACACCACGAGACGACGGATTGTTTGATGCGGCCTTTTTCGATCTTCCAGTTGGGATCGATTTCGTCGGCGCGTACGCGCGGATTCAACATGGCCGCGCCCGCGGCGGCGGCGACGGAGCCTTTGAGCATGGTGCGGCGCGAAAGGCGCGCGTGGGATTTGTGGGAGGACATGGGGAAGCTCCTGTTTGTAGTCCCGCCTTTAGGCGGAATGCGTTGGGACGCGGCAGATATTCAAATATACAAAAGAGTTCGCGCCGAAGCGCGGAATTAAGATCGCGAATAATATTCGATGCGACGCGTCTTCCGCCTAAAGGCGGGACTACGAACAATCACTTCCGCTGTTTTTTCTTGAGCCGCTCGTAGCAATCCGGGCAGATGCGGCTGCCATCATAGTCAAGCAGTAAGTCGTCGCGCACGGAACTCATGCAGGCGGGGCAGATGGTTTTCTTCGCCGGCGCGGGCTTGGAGTCCGCCACCGGCACTGTCGGCACTTGCGCGTGCATCGACTGGGCTTCGGCCGAATGTTGATCCAGTCCGCAACTCGGGCATACCGTGCGTCCGGCGCGCAACAACGTGCCGCAGCGGGCACAGCGTTCATCAGTTCCAACCAGCATAGAGCCTCCGATTCAGTCCTGAGTGCTGAGTCCGAAGAAGACGCGCTTCGCGCCGGAATGACTCAGCACTCAGTACTCAGGACTCAGCACTGCTTATTTTCCCTGCTTATTTTTCTTTTCCTCTTCGTCCGCCGGATTTTTCTCGGGCTCTTTGATTTTGGGCGGCACGTAGGGTTTTACGCGGCGGTCGATGTTGGACATCAACGACTTCATTTCTTTATCGTCAAAACTGCCGAAACATCCAAACACAACCGCTTCGCGTTTTGCGATCATGGCCGGCTGCGAGTCCATTGTGCCGATGAAGCCTTCTTCGGCGAAACCAAGTTCATCGAGCTTGCCCTGCTTTTCCAACTGGCTGCGGACGGCCTTGAACGCGCCGTGCGCGCCGCCTTTGTCCTTAAACTCGGCGACGAAAACAGTGATTTCGCGCTTTTCGATGCGGAATTTCGCGACACAGCAGCCTTGCTTGAAAACGTTGAGGCCGAATGGGTCGTCCTTTTCGATGCGTTCGGACGCCGGCACGCGGTGTTCGTAGGGCAGATAGCCGACCATTGAAATATCGGTGATGTCGCGCGGGACGCGCGAGGAAAGGGCGTGGCCGAAGTTAATCAGCATGGCGCGCCGTTCAGGGTCTTGCGAGCCGCTCAGGTCGCGCACCACGATCAGGAATTTGTCCTGCACAAAAAAGAGGCGCTCGTCGATGACCGTGCCATGCACGCCGATTTTGACGTAGCTTTTTTCGCTGAGGTCCGGCGGGCGCAGGTTGCTGTATGCGCCGTAGGCGTTGAGCTTGGTGCTCATTTCGGTCACCGAAACGCGCGCTTTGGGCGGGCGCTCAGGGATGCCATAGTCGGAGTACACCGTCGTCACGCGGCTCCATTTTTCGATGATGTCGATCCGTTCCTTGCCGCCGAATTGTTCTTCGAGTTCGGAGTCTTTGAGCCGCAGAGGTTTGTTGAGCTGTCTATAGCTGGCGACGACGCGCGAAGGCGGCAGGAGGTCTTCGATGGGGACTTCGAAATTCTGAACGCCTTCGGAGGTGATGGTGCAGCCGCCGGCGAGCAACCAGAGCAGCACGACCAGCCAGCAGCGAAACAAGAGAGAAGGAGTGGCGCGCATAGGTGTGTGAAAGTGAGAAGTTATGTTGAAAGTTGAGACGCTCTCGAACCCTCAAACTCTCAAACTTTCATACTCTCGAACTTACTCGTCTTCCGGCGCTTTCTTCTTCGCGGGATCAGGCGTCTTGGGATCCGCGGGTTTCTTGGCCTTGGGATCGGTCTTCGGATCCGGCTTCTTAGTATCGATCTTGAAGCCCGCGTCCTGTTCTTTCGGCGTGTTGACAGCCGCGAGTTGCGCGTCCTTCGCTTCCTTTTCCTTCTCAGCCTTCACCGCCGCGGCCTTCTTCGTTTCTTCGTAGGTCTTGATTGACGCCGCTGCCGCCGCAACCGCCTGAGGCGTGCGCTCCGCAGCCTCCTTCGACCTGTCGAACACGATTACCTTCGTCATGTCCGCGCTCATCAAAATCAGCGACGCGCCTTTGTCCGCCGCTTTGCGCCACGCTTCCTGAAATCCTTTTGAGTCCGTCCCGTCGGCCTTGATCTTGATCTTGGTGAATCCGGCCAGCTTCTCCATTGCGTCTTTGTTGGAAAGCACGCCGTCCTTCGGCCCTTCGTAATGGTAAGCGTTGGTGTTGTGCTTGAGGTCGGCGTCGTAAATGTAGATGCACCAAGGCTGATAGCCACCCTTCCCCGCTTCGATCGAATCAAAATTACGAGGCTTCCAGTCTTTGACCGGTGAATCTTTGGCCGATCCCGCTTTCCAATCCTTTGGCGCCGATTCAGAAGCGTGAACATATACCGCGATGACGATCAGAATAGGAAGCAGACGGCACGCACGAAGAAGCATCTGTATCTAACCCTTTCGCAACAATGACTACGCACAACCAGAAAGTTATTTTAAATGAGATTGATCAAAATCAATCAAAAAAAATGCGAAAAGAGTAGTCTTTCGCGGTCGCGGAGCGAAAGGCGACTAAAGCCGACGCTTTCGGTCAATCAGGTATTCAAGCAGTTCGGCTTCGTGTGCGGAAGAATCCGCGTTGACTTCGACCGTGCCGTTAGCGATACGATTGCGGTGGAAGGCCAACTGGCTGGCCGCTTCATGAAAACGGCGCCGCGCCTTCCAAGCGGCGAATCCGGAACGGGTCAGCGCGTTGCCCGAGGCGTAGAGCCGGCCGAAGACGCTGCCCAGCGTTTTGACTTCGCCGGCCGTCAGCGCGCCGCTGGCCAGTTCGGGAGCGAGGTTGCGGCGGATCATGCGCCCTTCGCGGAAGAGCGCGAATCCGACTACGCCGAGCAGGCCGAAGAATGCGGGGACCATGAACAGAAAATAGGTGCCGAGCATCAGGAGCACTTGGGATTGCACTTTCTCTTCCTGCTTTTCGGCGAGGTATTGGCCCGCATAGGTTGAGGTGTTCCAGGTGAAATGGAGCAGCATGGCCAGCGCCAGGCCGCAAAGAGGGGCGACGACCTTGATGAACTTATTCTTCGATTCGCGTGAAATTCCCAGGCCGATGCCGGTCATGCTCGTGAACAGCGGATGCGCAAACGGCGAGAAAATCCCGCGCATGATCAGCGTCGGCACTTTGGCGAAATTGGGATTGCCGTAATACTCGATGTTCTCGGTCATCGCGAAACCCAGCGCCACCATGCCCGCGTAAATGATGCCGTCAAGAATGCCGTCAAAATCCGCTTTGCGCCAGAAAAAGATGATGAATAAGATCATCGCTTTAAAGCTCTCTTCAAAGAACGGAGCGGAGAAGGAAAGCGTGAGTTTCTGCCCGGTTTCGGGGTCGAAAAGTTTCGATGCGACGATACCCATGACGCTGTTGCCAATGACCGCCGCAAAAGTGGCCACCAGGGCGCCCCAGAAAAACGCGACGGCCAGCAGCCACGGCGGTTCGGGTTCAAAGCGGTCGAGCCAGAGCAGCAGCGTCATGTAAATCGGCACCGGCAGCGTGGCCGCAACGATTCCGAAGATCAGTCCGAAGAGCCCATTTGAGGCGCCGAATAAAAGCAGCAGCAGCGAACCGAAGAGCAGCGCCACCATCGCGGCGATGCCGATCAAAATCCATTTGATCAGGCTGGCGTGACCGGATTCTTTGGGGCGAAAGACGGGCACGCCCGCCGACGTCGAGAACTGGCTCATGCGATAGGCTCTCCTACAAAAAAGATAGATCAGGCGCGAAATTCATAGTCGTTTTCGCGGAGAAATGCAACTATAAGGACGAGGGATCGTTCGCGGACTTACGCTCGAAAAGGAAGTGTGCGAAGCACCCGTGAAAGGCATTCGGATTTTTTGCGTCATCGCGGGCGCGCCTTAATCGTCGATTTCGACGTTGCTTTCGCGCCATTGCGCGATTCGATTTCAGGCATAATAATAGGAGGGGACTCATGCGTAATCTGCTTCAGCTTTTTGTTCTGACACTCGTTATCTCCGTCGCGGTTCGCGCAGCGGACGGCGAGAAATACGCGCTCGTTGTGGGCGTGGACAGCTACAGCGCCGACCGCTATCTCAAAAATCTGCGATACGCGGAGAGCGATGCGGCGGAAGTAGCGCGCGCGCTGGTCGATGCCGGCTTCAAGCCCGCGAACGTGCGGCTGCTGCTGGCCGGCGAGTATGCCGACACGCAATTCAAACGGCTTGCGCCGACGAAGCGTAACATTGACGCCGAATTGGATGCGCTGGTCTTGAACAAGAAGGAGGACGACACGATCGTCGCGGCGTTCTTCGGGCATGGCGTGCAGTTTTTGGGCAAGGAGCAGGCTTATTTTTGCGCGGGCGATTCAGGCGCGTCGAATCCCGAATCGCTGCTGGAACTCAATGCGCTGACAGCGCGATTGGATACTTCGAAGGCCGGCGGAAAGATTGCGATTTTCGATTGCTGCCGCGGCGACATGCTTCTGGAACACAGCGACGATGCAGCGTACGACCGCGTGGGCACCGCGAAAGATGCGTACAAGCTGACGATGCCGGGGTCAGTCGTGGCATTTTTCAGCAGCGGTGCGGGCGAAGTTTCGCGCGAAGAGCCGGCGTTCAAGGGCGGAGTCTTCGCGCATTTTCTGGCGGAAGGCTTGCGCGGAAAAGCGGCGCACGGCGGCGTGCTGGGCATCGGCAGTCTCGCCGGATATGTGCAATTGAACGTGAGCGGCTATGCGACGAAGACGTTCAACGCATCGCAGATTCCCGTCGTCAAAATCAACCGCGTGACGCCGCTGGTGTTGAGCCGCACGATGGAAGTGGCGAAGATCGATCCCGTTTTCCTGCCGCCGCAGAAGCTCGACGCTCCGCCTGTGAAAAAAGAAGACGACGCGAAGCCGCTTGAAAAGCCGAAAGCGACCGTTGACGAGCCGATTGCAGCGCGCCGCGCGAAGTTCGACGACAACGGCGTGCTGCATTTCAAAGCAAGCTCGAGCGCTCAGCAACTGGGCATCGACGCGCAAGGCACGCTGGGCAACGGCCTGACCACGCTGGAATTCGATTTCAGTCTCGAGCGCGCCGGCCGAACGCGGAGCGTTATTCTGAACGAAGTTCAATTCAAACGCGTGGTCAACGGCTTCGAAACGATGAATTACGATTTGAGCAAAGACAAAGCGATTGGAATTTCCGCCGGAGTGAAGACCGAGTACACGGACGAGAAACTGCCGGCGCAATTTAAAGCCGCGCGCGCGAACCTGCTCGACCGGCCGCTGGTCCAATATGAGCTCGACGCCAACGGGCGCGTCGAAAAAGAGAGGCTGCTGATCGGTTTGGAAGACCGCAACGCGCTGGACACGCTGGAATGGGGGATCGTCGATTTTGAATCGGGCGTGCAGCAGCCGTACATGGCCGCGCAGGAGGAATGGCAGAACGAAGCGCACATCGGTGTGGGTTTTGGAATTTCGTTTCAAGGCGTGATGACGCTCAAGCGCATCTCAAAGGACGGCAATTTGCGCAAGGTCCGGGTGAGCGGCACGTTTGTGCTGGATGGCGCGGCGCATCCGCTTTTGAAAGCGGACGTTCGCAACGCGCGATTGGTGCTGGATGGCGTGCAGACTTACGACATCGCGCGCAAAGAATGGATCGGCGGCGAATACACGGGATCCTTTAGCTGCCGCATTCTGAGCGAAGGAAAAGAAGTGCAGGCGCAGAAGTCGCTGATGGTGACTCGCTTTGAATTGAAGAAGTAAGGCGAGAGTGATAGTGTGTGAGTGAAAAGCGTGTGAAACAATTTCGCTCGTTTCCCGTACACTATTCACATGAATAGCCGTCAACTGATCCTCGTACTATTAATAGGCGCCGCGTCGCTCGCGGTGCTGCTGCTTCGACCCGCGCGGGACAAAGGCACGCCGACGGTGAGTGTGTACGCTTCCGCCGACGATGACGTGGCGCTCCCGATCTTTGAGGCTTTCACGAAAGAGACGGGGATAAAAGTCGAACACCGCATCGACGGCGAGGAGACGAAAACGACTGGTCTCGTCGTGCGGCTGCAGCAGATGAAGGACCATCCGGACTGCGACGTATTTTGGAATTCCGAACAGTCGATGACGATGGTGCTGGAGCAGAAGGGCATCTTGCAGCCGTACGTGTCCGCGAATGCGGCCACGATTCCGCCCGAGTTCAAAGACCCCGCGGGCATGTGGACCGGATTCGGCTGCCGCGTGCGCGTCGTGGTTTTCAATATAAACAAAGTGAAGCCAGAAGAAGCGCCGAAGTCGCTCGATGATTTCGCGAATCCGCGCTGGAAGGGGAAACTCGCGATTGCCAAGCCGGCTTATGGGACGACGCGCAGCCACCTGACCGCGCTGGCCATCGCGATTGGCGAAGATCACGCGTTCGCGATGTTCCGCGCGTGGCGCGAAAACGGCGCGATCATCGCGGAGAGCAACAGCGACGTGGTGCAGCGCGTGGCCGACGGCACAGCGGAAATCGGCCTGACGGACAGCGACGATGCGTTCTCAGCAGTCGATCGCAAAAAACCAATCGGCTTCGCGGTGTTGAGCCAGACGGCTGAATGGCCCGGCGCGTTTTTAATTCCAAACACGGTTTCGATGGTGCGCTTCGGCCCGCATTCGAAAGAAGCGCGGATTTTCATCGACTACCTGCTCAGCCGCGAGACGGAGAAACGGCTGGCGACGAGCGGCGCGCATCAAATTCCGGTGCGCGACGTGGGCGCGAAACCGCCGCCGCCATTGGACAATTTGAAATTGCCGATGGCGAAAGTGGACGCGGACAAATTGGCGGCGAACGTGTTTCCGTTGGGAGAGCGGATACTGAGGATCTTGACGGGAGAGGAAAAGTAAGTTTCATCGTTTCAGAGTTTCAAGGTTTCAGGTTTCAGGTTTACCGTTCGACGTTTCATATTTTTTACTGCGCGCGATATAAGCTACAATTCATGCGCAACTCATCCCCACGCGACAGAGTGCTTCAGTTCGCCTTGGCGCTCGCGGTCGTGGCGCCGCTGGCGGCGGCGTTTTGGGGCGGCGGCGGGTTGGCGGATGCGTTCGCGACGAACGTGAGCGCAGACGCTGCCGCCGCGCGGCGTTGGGCGCTGGCGGCGGCCACGGGGCGCAGCGTGCTGGTCGGTGGAACGGCGACGTTCATCGCCGCGCTGATCGGCGTGCCGGCGGCATGGGCGCTTTCGGCGCGGCCCATGTCGGTTTGGCGGACGGCGCTGCTGATGCTGCCGTTCGCGCTGCCCGCGCCGGTGGCGATCAGCGGCTGGGTGCAGTTGATTGCTCCGAGCGCCACGTCGAGTTTTGCGCTGCAACTTCCCGGCGTGGCAAATTTCACTTCAACGGCACATGCGTTGTTGTTCAGCGGATTTGGCGCGGCGTGCGTGCTGGGGTTGAGTTTGTGGCCGGTGGTGGCGCTCCATGCTTGGCCGGCTTTTCGCGCGGCGCGCGACGAGGCGTACGAAAGCGCGCGCTTGTGCGCGACGCCGGCGCGCGCGTTTTTTCGCGTGGTGCTGCCGCGCTGCCGCGGAGCGCTGCTCGCGGGGCTGGCGCTTGTGTTTTTGCTGGCGTCGAGCGACTTCGGCGTCGCGTCATTGCTGCTGGTGAAAACTCTGGCGGTGGAAGTACATGATCTCGCGGCGCTCGGAAAAAATTCGGCGGCGGCGTGGGCTTCACTGCCGCTGGTGGGTATTGCAGCGGCGCTGTGTGTGCTGCCGGTGCTGCGCGTACGGCACGGCCGTGAGCACCAAGCGGGCTTGGGAACTTCACTGCGGGACAAGCCCGCAATGGTACGCGGCGGGGTGGGATGGTTTTGCCGAACTGTTTTCACTGCGGGCGTGTTGCTCGGTTTTTTTATTCCGATGCTGGCGTGCTTGCGCGGCGTAATTTCGGCGGGCAAGCCGCTCTCGTACGCCTTCGATGCGGGCGCCGAGTCGCTGCTGCTGAGCGCGCGCTTGGCGACAGCGGCGGTGATGATCGGCTGCGGCGCGGCCGCAATGCGGATTTTGTTGTGGCCGGAGCAGCGGGCGGGAGCGCTCAACGCGGCGAGCGTGTTTGTGCTGGCGGTGCCGGGATCGTTTTTGGCGGCTGCTTTGTTGACGCTCCAAATCAACGCGCAAAATCTCGCGCCTTCCGTTGACAAGAACGCGCAGGCGCCGGCCGTGCTGGCCTGGGTCTTCAATCAGCCGCAGGCGTGGCTGGCGTGCGCGTTTGCGCTGCGCTTTTTGTACGTGCCGCTGCGGCTGGCGGAAGAGGCGCTGGCGTCGATCGATCCCGCGTTGATGGAAAGCGCGGCGATGTTGGGGCGCGGGTGGTGGGGGCGCGCGGGCAACGTGGCGCTGCCGCTGTCGCTGGGGCATTTGGCTGCTGCGGCGGCGTTGGTGTTTACCCTGGCGTTGGGCGAAGTGCCGTTGGCCGCGGTGCTCGCGCCGCCGGGCGCGGTGCCGGCGACGATCTGGCTGTTCAATCAGCAGCACATGGGGTATGACGAATCGGTGTTTGCACTGAGTTTGCTGCTCGGCGCGGTGAGCGCGTCAGTGGTGGGCGTGGGAACATGGGCGGCTAAGCGGATGGCGGCATGAACAGATACAGGACACGGCGAAATAAATCTCGTACACTTATGTTCAATCCGACAAATTGTCCTGAGGAGCTTCTGATGCGCTTTCGCTGCGCGATGATTTTGGCGATTATCCCGGCCCTTCTGCTGCCGCCGTGTGCGCGCGCGGAAGAAGGGTTTTGGCCGTTCGACATGGTTCCGCGCGAGAAGATTGCGAAGCGCTTTGAATTTCAAATCGGTGATGAGTGGCTGGAGAAAGCGCGCCGCGCGTCGCTGCGCGTGATGGCCCTCGAGAACGGGCGGCCGAGCGGCGGCGGGTCGGCGTCGTTCGTTTCGCCCAATGGGCTGGTGATGACCAACCGCCATGTGGCCGCGCACGCCTTGCAGCACCTGAGCGTGCCGGGCAAAACGGATTTGATCCGCGACGGATTTCTCGCGCGCACGCAAGCCGAGGAGTTGCGCGCCACGAATTTGAATCTCGAACAGCTTGTCGAAATTATCAACGTGAACGACAAAGTCCGCGAAACGGCGGCGCGGCAGAACGTGAGCGAGGACGAGGCGCTGCAAGCCGTCGGGCGCGACGCGCGCAACTCGGAGGCGCGCGGCATGCGCATTCAGCCGCTGAAGCTTTACCCGGAAGGCGAATACCGCTTGTACAAATATAAGATCTACAGCGACGTGCGCGTCGTATTCGGCGCGGACATCAGTTCCGGCTATTTCGGCGGCGACAAAGATAATTTCACCTATCCGCGCTACGACTTCGACGTGGCGTTTTTGCGCGCGTACGAGAATGGCAAGCCGGCGGCGACGCCGGATTATTTTCCGTGGTCCTATAAAGGCGCGAAGGCCGAGGAGCTTGTTTTTTTCGCGGGCAATCCGGGCGAGACGGACCGCTCGATTACGCTGGCGCATCTTGAATTCGAGCGCGACAAAGCGCTGCCGATGGAACTGGCGATGTATGCGCGCGAATGCGCGTCGCTGCACCGCTTCGGCGAGTTGGGCGCGGAACAAAAGCAGAGCGTGCAGGACCGCCTGCATTCGGCGGAGAACTCGCTCAAGCGGCTGCGCGGACAAGCGGACGGGTTAAAGAACGCGGAGGTTTTTGCGCGCAAGAAATTGGAGGAAGAGAATGCCGCGAAACTGATCGGCGATCCGGCCAAAGCGAAGAGTTTCGCCGAAGCGCTGTACGACATGAAGCGCTGCCTCGCGCATTGCGCGGACGGCGAAATCGAATACGGATTGCTGGGGCGGCCGTGGGGCGTTTTGTCGGCGCAGTTGCGCACGGCGGTGCTTGTGGCTTCCGCTGAACAGCGCGCTCTCGCAGCGCAGCGCGGCGGAATCAATTTCCGCGCGGTCCAGCAGCAGGAATTGGAGCAGGAGAAAACTTACGCTTACGATCCGGCGCACCGCGCGGAGAGCGAGCGCCGTTTTCTCGAAGAGTCGTTTGCGCTGGCGCTCTCGCTGCTTGGCGCGGACCATCCGCTGTGCAAACTGCTGCTCGATGGCAAGGCGCCGAAGGAGCGCGCGGTGGAATTGATGGCGCATTCGCGGCTGGGCGATCCGCAATTCTACGAGGAGGCGAGCCGCTCGTTTCCGGGCATCGACAAGAGCGGCGACGCGCTGCTGCTGCTGGGCAAAATGCTGCTTCCGCGGCTGGGCGAGGTGCGGAACGCGCACGAAAACGATTTCGCCGCGGTCGAGAAAAAATGCTACGCGTCGATTGCGCACGCGCTCTCGCTGACCAACGGTTCGCGCCGCAGCCCTGATGGGAATTTCACGCCGCGCCTTTCGTTCGGGACGATCTGCGGCTACGAAGACGGCGGGAAGAAAGTGCCGCCGTTCACCTGCTGCGGCTGCATGTTCGGAATGAGCGAGCGGGCGGCCAATCAGGAGCCGTATCATCTGCGGCAGACATGGCTCGACGGGCGCTACAAGTTAAATCCGTGCACGCCGTTCAATTTTGTGACCGACGCCGACGGCTACGGCGGCAATTCCGGCTCGCCGGTCTTCAACCGCAACCGCGAAATCGTTGGGCTGCTCTTTGACGGCAATTACCCGGGCTTGGTCGGGAAGTACATTTTCGACGGACAAACCAAGCGCTCCGTCTGCGTCGATTCGCGCGCGATCGTTGAGGTGATGCTGAAGGTGTATGGCGCGGAGGATTTGGTGAAGGAGTTCGCGCGGTGATGCCCGCTCCCTTGCGGAGACGGCTCGTCGTTCTTGCGCTCGCGCACGGTGTATCAGAAGTGTAAATTGTCTTTCCTCTCAAGCGTGAAAGGATTTCGCCATGTCCAGAATCGCTTTGCTCACACTGATCGTCGTTGCTGCCTGCAGTTCGAATTTCGACGCGCTTCGCGCCGGCGAGGAAAATACGGACGCGGCCGTGAAGGAGAGAATGCGGGCCGAGGCGGACCGCGCGCGCCAGGACGCGTTCGACAGGATGCAGCAGTCGCAGCAGGCGATGAAAGAACGCATCAAGCTGAAGGCAGCGGAAATCGACGCCCAGATTCAAGATTTGCGCAAAGCCGGCAACGAGGACAAAGCTGCCTCGTTGGAACAAACACGCGCGGCGTTGATGCGGAGCCTGGCCGAAGCCGACGCACAGCCGTTTGTGCCGCAGCTCGAAGATATTCAGCGCGTGCTGGCCGACAAAAAGCAGCCCCCCAATCCGCCGCAATCGCGTTTGCGCGTAAAGTTGCCCAACGGCGCTGAACTGGAAGCCGAAGGCCAGTGGCTGCAGACGATGCCGGACACGACGCGCGAAATTCTCGAACAATTCAGCGACCCCGCGAAAGACGGTGCAATCACTTTCCGCGTGCCGGATCAGCTTGATGTGGATGCCGTCGTCCAGCTTCACAACATGCTGGTGAAAGTTGCGCCGAAAGTGGAATTGGAATACTCGGAGAAATTGCGTTTGCTCACCGCTGTCTCGGAGGACCCCGCGCAACTGCGGCGCGTCGCCGGTGTGTTCCGGAGTTTGAAGAGCAACTTTGACAATCCGAAGAAGATGCAATTCAAGGATGCGATCGATCCAAACATGAAATTTCCAGGCCAGCCGGAGGATATGAAGAAAATCGGCCCCGGCGTTCCACCAGGCGGAAAAGGCAAGGGCGAGATGGACGTGAAGAAACAGAAGGATCCGAACAACGATCAGTTCTAAACGGCAAGTCCAAAGGTCCAAGGTCAACTTCGCGCGCGAATGTCGCACGTGGACCTTGGACTTTGGACCTTGGACCAGCCGTTACGCCGCGCCACCCAAACTTGTGTCCCCATCCTTGATCACAAAGCGCGCTTTCAGCAGCGCAACTTCGGTCGCGAGGCCGGCTTGTTCGACGGACTTCAGCACTTCTTTGAAATCTTTGTACGCGGCGGGGGCTTCGTCGATCGGGTATGTGCGGCAGTTGCTCAGAATGTCATTGGCCGCCAACTCTTCATCGACTTTCTGCTGATTGAGCGCGCGCGCGGCGGCTTTGCGGCCCATCGCGCGGCCGGCTCCGTGGTTCACGCTGAAGCAGCTTTTCACCGCGCCGGGGGCGGCGACCATGATGGCCGAGCCGGATTTTGGATTTCCGGGCAGCAGGATCGGATGGCCCGTGCCGTAGAAGGGCGTGCCGATCAGCGAGACGTGTTTGGCTGGAAACGCGCGCGTGGCGCCCTTGCGATGCACCCAGCACTTCTGGTTGCGCACGATTTCTTCGCGCGCGATGTTGTGGCTGATGAAGTAGACGAGCTGGCCCTTGACGCCCGGAAAGATTCCCTGGAACGCTTCGAGGATCAGCG
Source organism: Planctomycetota bacterium (assembly GCA_035308565.1). GTDB lineage: Bacteria > Planctomycetota > SZUA-567 > H5-PLA8 > H5-PLA8 > JANXLS01. The sequence continues at coordinate 26,406 of DATGGK010000214.1, forward strand.
CGTTGATCAGCAGATGATTGACCGTCGCAAAATTTCCGCCGAGCGCCATGTCGTCGAGGTACGCGTCGGCTTCGGGCGTGCCCAGCGGGGCGTAGACCATCTCGCGGTCGCCGCCGGGCAGCGGAGTGCTCCATAGTTCGAATTTGTTCTGCAGCGCGCGGAATTGATTGTTGGCGAGCTGAAAACCAAATCCGCGCGATCCGCAGTGCGAGAGGAACGAGACGTGGCCGTGCTTGAGGCCAAAGACATCCGCGGTCTTGCGCGCCTGCTCGTTGTCCACGACGTTGACGACGTTGCATTCGCCGAAATGATTTCCGCCGCCGTACGAACCCAACTGGCGGTACTTTTCGCTGAAATCCAATTTGTTTTCCTGCGTCATGCGGTCGAGGCGCATGTAGAGCGAATCGGTCGTGCCGTCGTGAGCTTTGTGCGAGGCATCCTCGCAGCGTTCGGCCCATTCGGGCGGAATGCCAAGCGCCTCGCAGACGGTTTTCGACGCGCCTTCGCACGCGGCGAGGCGGCCGATGCCGGCATCGACGTGGCGCGATTTTTTGACCGAGCGCTGTCCTCGTCCGGCTCCCGTCGGCGTGCGTTCGGCGATGGCATTGATCAGCGCGCGGCGGACCTCCTTGTCGGCGACAGCCGGTGCGGGGAGATCGAATTGCAGCAGGCTCATCGAACATTTGATGTCCACGCCGACGGGGCCGGGATAGACGTGCGTCGGCGATACGAGCACGCAGCCGACCGGCGCGCCATAGCCGGCGTGTGCGTCGGGGTTCAAGACCAGTTCGCTCACGCCCGGCGCGGTGCGCGCGTTGATGGCCTGCCTGAGCGCGGTGGCATCGAAGCCTTCGCGAATTTTTGGCGTGCCGATGACGGTAATCGGGATCATTTTTCCGTCGGGCACGGGCAGCATGGCGGTTGCGGGGCCGGTCTCCACCATGGGCGGCGGGACGATTTCATCGACGTTTGTCATGGAAGCAGGGTAATTGAGAATGCAAATTTGGACAGCGGAAAGCGCGAGATGACTCAACTGCCCCGGCGCAAATGGCTGCAAGTGCATCTGAGCACCGCGATCGTGCTGATGTTCGTCGCGGGCGGAATTATTTGGGCAAATGTACGTGAACGCTGGTCAGTCGATATTTTCGAATTCGCGGTCTATAGAGAATTGGGTTGGCCGTTTGTCGCGTACCACCAATCGCCTGCATCAACCGACCCGTCGGACCCAATGTACGCGTTGATGAATGCGGATTCCGACTCGAATGGAATTAAGCGAGTGGGTGCGCCAACTGGATTCATCGTTCCCCGCGCAGCGCCGTTTTCATTCTCGATGGCAATTCTCGACGCACTCACGGCACTGACTTTACTTTCCGCAGTGTGGTTTTTTTGTGAATGGCGGATTCGCCGCTGGCGCGTCAGAAAGGGTGAGCGAGACGGCCTGAATTGGAAGTGAAGTCGAGTCACGTGAGGCAAGCAATAAAACTGAAGCGCGAGATTGAAATCGTCACTTCGCGCTCATCCTTTCCACTAATCCGTCCAGCCCCGCCAGATTTTCCCTTAACCGCGTCTCCGCATCGTCATTGGTATGGTTGAGAATTCCGATGCGCCCTTTGTAGCCGCTGTCGCGGATGGTTTTTAAGATTTGCAGATCCAGTTCGCCCTTTCCGATCGGCAGAATCATTTCGCCTTTCGCTTCGCCGGCGCGGGTCATGCCGTTGAGATTGATCGCGTGCAGGTACGGCATCATTTTTTTGAGCGCTTCGGGAAGGCGGTCAAGATGGTCATGGCCGTGATGCAAATTGTAGATGATGCCGACGTGCGAGTCTTTCAACGCTTCGGCCAGTGAAACCATCGTTTCCGGTTCGCCGAGCCAGCCGCCGTGGTTGTAGAGTTCGACGGAGCACCCGATTTTTTGTGCGGCGTCGGCGATGGTTTTAATGCGCGCGGCTTCGCTATCGATTCGCGCGCGGCGTTCGTCGTCTGTCTTCGGCGCTGTCCCGCCGGCGCAGGAGACCCAGAGTTGCGTTTTGATTCTGTGGCGTTCGAGCGTGTCAAGAATCGTCGTCGCGTCTTTGTCGAGCGTCGTTGGAAACCACCACGCGGTCAGTTCGATCTTGTGTTTTTGCAGCGCGTCGATTTCGGCGTCGAATGTGGGCACGTGTTCGGCTCGCCAGTCGTAAGCGAAATGCGTGAAGCCCAGTTTTTCGAGCATCGCCGCGCGCTCTTCGGGGCCGCGCTTTTTTGCGTCAAAGGGAACGATGCACCAGGCCATGAGGTTGTCGCGGGCGAAGAGTTCTTCGGCATGAGTAAATGGCGCGGCGAAGAGCGCAAAGAAAAGTGCAAAGCGATGAGCGACGAGCGATGAGGAACGGCTCGGCGGCACACTGCCGTTTCTGGCTTCGAAACTGACTACTCGTCGCTCATCGCTCATCGCTCAGCACTCTATTTCGCCGACACATCCAGGCACACCAATTCGCTGTTGCTGCGCGCGTAGAGATGTCCGCCGCTGATCACCGGTTGGTTCCAGCATTTGTATTTCAAGACCTGCGCGCGGGCGAGTTCTTTGTATTCCTTTGGATTGGGTTCGACCAACACCAACTGGCCGTCGGCGGTCAGGTAAAGCACTTTGCCGTCCACGAAAATCACTCCGCCCTGTCCAAACGCTTCCTTGGTCCACTGCACTTTGCCGGTCATGACATCGACACATTTGGCGGGGCAATCTTTCGGCTGCGCGAACCCGAACATGCCGTACAAAAAGCCGTCGCGAAACACCGGCGTGGTCCAGTGGCAACTGGCGTCTTCCGGTTTCTTCGATCCTTGCAGGTACCACAATTCAGTGGCCTTGAATCCGTCGCCTTCCTTGGTGATTTTGCAGGCGCCGGAACCCTGATTATAGCCCGCCGCGCAAAAGACCACATCGCCGCACACGACCGGCGAGATTGCGGTTGAGACTCTGTGCGGGAATTTGTGGCGCCAGAGCACCTTCCCTGTATCCGGCGCAAGGCTGGCCAAGCCGCTCTGCGTGAAGAAAATCACCTGCCGCTGGCCAAGAATGGTGGTGATCGTCGGCGTGGTGTGCGTCAACAAATCGTCCTCGCCCTTCCACGCGACCTTGCCTGTTTTCTTGTCGAACGCCATGAACGCCTGCCCGGCGCCGCCGCAGTGGACGAAGACCAGATTGCCGTCCACGACCGGCGAATTGGCGCAGCCCCACGCCTTGATCCCCATCGTGGCCAGTTGATTTCCGGCGTTGAATTCTTTCGCGCCATCGTGCGACCAGACCGGCTTGCCGTCCTTCGCGTCGAAGCACACGAGATTCAGATAGGTGCCCATCGCGTAAATCAGTCCGTCGGAGACCGCGGGCGTTGAACGCGGGCCATCATTGCCCTGAATTTCGAAAACGATGGTCGGCCCGATCGGCTGCGCCCAGATTTTCTGACCGGAATTGGCGTCGAAGCAAATGAGCGATTCCACGCCGTCTTTCGCCGCTCCCTTCGGCGGCGCTTTGCCTTTCGCCGCTTCGGTCTGCGCCGTGATGTAGACTTTCCCCGCAACGACGACCGGCGTGCCGAGCCCTTCGCCGACGGGGATTTTCCAGACTTGATTCGGCCCGCCCGAGGGCCATTGCGCCGCGATTCTTTCATCGGACGTCGAGTCGTGATTCGCGCCGCGCCATTGGGGCCAGTCGGAGGCGCTGGAAAGGAAGGCCAGGCAGAAAAGGGAAACTGCAAGCGTTGCGTAACGCATGAGACGATGGTCCTTGAAAGTTTGTAGTCCCGCCTTCAGGCGGAACAGGGCGTGATCCGTCGTAAATTCCTTCCGCCTAAAGGCGGGACTACGAACGAAATTATTCCAAGCCGAAGCGTTCATCCACGAGAGTCGCGAGCGCTTCTAGTGCTGCCTGCGCGTCATCGCCGCTGGCGCGGAAAATGAACGTATTATCGTCAGCCGTGGTTTTGCCGACCATGTGAGCGGCGAATTCGATCATGTCGAGGATGCTTTTGGCGTTGAAATCGAGGTGGTTTTTGCAGGCGCGCACGTCGCACTTAAATTTCTTCGCCGTTTCAACGATGCGCTGCGCGGGGCGCATGTGCAACCCGTGTTTGTGAGCCAAGTTAATATTTTTTTCAAGCCAGGTGCTCGTCATCACTGCTCCGTCCATCAACTTCGTCTCAAAAAATCGACGCCTTGGAATCTAAGCTTCAATGCTGAAAAATCCAGCATTACTTTGTATATTAATTGAATCAAACTTTGGTTGTAAAGGTTTCGTTATGCTCCTTTCAAGATTCGGATGAGCGCATGAGCTAATTTCTTCGAATCGTGGCGGATCGGATAGGCAGGATTAACTACATCCGTTGCCACAACCTTAAACGGCGCTTTCACATACGCGGCCGAATCGAAATGGACCGGATGCGCGTTGCGCTCCTTAATGGTCATCAAGCCCGTGTCGCCGTGTTTGCCGTCGTTCACCAAAACGTAATCGTAAATGCGGCGATTGTTGGAGTGTTCGTCGAGCGCCTTCAGCAGATCGGGAAGATCGTAGCCGCGCGTTTCGCCTTCGTAGGTCATGATGTTGGCGACGAAGACCTTCACGGCTTTGCTGTTGGCCAGCACATCGGTCATGCCGCGGATGAGCAAATTCGGAATGATCGACGTGTACAAACTGCCCGGCCCGATCACGATCAGATCCGCCTGCCCAATCGCGCTGACAATGTCCGCCGCGACGGGTTCAGGTTCGGGGCGCAATTCGAGCTTCTTGATGCGTTTTTGCGATTTGCTGATCACCGCCTGCCCCGTCGTCTTGCTGCCGTCCTCGTGTTCGGCGACGAGCGAGATTTTATCGAGCGTCGAGGGCAGCACTTTGCCGCGCACGGAGAGAATGCGGTTGGCTTCGCGCACGGCTTCGCCGAAGTCGCCGCGGATGCGCGCGAGCGCGGTCAGAAACAGATTGCCGAAACTGTGCCCGCCGACTTCGTTGTCCGCGAATCGGAAATCGAGCAGTTCGCTCATCAGCGGTTCTTCGTCGGCCAGCGCGATCAGGCATTTGCGGATGTCGCCCGGCGGATTGATGCCCAGTTCCTGCCGCAATTTGCCCGAACTGCCGCCATCGTCGGCCATCGACACAATCGCGGTAATGTCGTTCGAGAATTCCTTCAAGCCGGTGAGCACGCACGAGAGTCCGGTGCCGCCGCCGATGGCGACGATCTTCGGTCCATGCGCCAGGACCGTGCGCTCGTACGCGACGGTGGCCAGCCCCTTTCGCGCGGCGCGCTGATCGACCAAGCTCCACATCGATTTGATCAGGCGATAGACCCCGGTGATCAGGCAGAATCCCGAAAGTGTGAAACCGACTGCGGCGTAAAGCAGCCATTTGATGCCTTCCGAATCGCCGGGATAGGATTTGAGAAAATAAAGCCCGATCAGCCACGACGAAAAAACCGCGAAGAGCATGCCCAACAGGATAACGGCGATCCAGCGTTTGATGCGCAGGCCGGGTCTGAGCCAGCGGAGAACTTTGGGAAATGCCATAAAAAAAAGTCGAGAATCGAGAGTCGAAAGATGGAGAAGTTTTTTTCACGCAAAGGCGCAAAGGATAACGCAAAGAGCGCAAAGAAATCCAAGTGGAAATTCTTGGCGCTCTTTGCGTCGTTCTTCGCGCCTTTGCGTGAAAAAAGGCGTGAGCTGTGATTTAGTTCCCGCCGAGGCGCTGGTCGGCTTCGCTCAGCAGGTCGCGCAGTTCCTTGGCGTCCTTCGCGTCGCGCAAAAACTTGACATACTTTTCGTCGCGCACCAGCCGCGAGATATAAGCCAGCGATTCGAGATGCGCGCCGGACGCGCCTTTGGAACTCAGCAGCAAAAAGAGCACGTGCACGGGTTCGCCGTCGAGCGCGTCGAAACTGATGCCTTTCTTCGAGCGGCCGAAACCGCCGATCAGTTCGGTGATCGAATCGTGGCGCGCGTGCGGCACGGCCACGCCCGCACCGATGCCGGTCGAACCGAGTTCCTCGCGGTCCATCAACGCCTTGACGACTTTCTTCGACGTGCCTTCCTCGATGCGTCCGGCTTTCACCAAGGCCTGCACCATCTCTTTGATGACTTCTTCCTTGGTGGTGGACTTCAAGTCGTCCAGGATCCCGCCTTCCGGAATAATTTCGGCCAGCTTCATTTTCCTAAGTGCCTCCTAGTTACAAAGTCCAATGTCCAAAGTCCAAGGTCCAAAGTCCAAGTCCAAATCCGCGTCCGACTTTGGACCTTGGAACGCTTTATTCTTCTTCGACCGCTTCTTCCTCTTCTTCGCCAGTCACAACCAGTTTATTCCCCCGGGCCGAGGGGTGCAGCTTGGCCTTGTATTTCTTCATTTCCGCAAGCATTTTCTTTTCGGCCTGGTCGATTGCGACATAAAGATCGTCGGCCGAGCCGAAGGACACAAGCGTGTGGCGTTTGGCCACCGTACAAACCAATTCGACGGTTTGCTTCTGCGCGCGCTTTTCAATATCGAGAATCACGTGCATGCGGTGGATGCCGTCAAAGTACTTTTCCAGTTTGTTCAATTTCTCCTGAAGATGAGTCTGAATCGCTTCCGTCACTTTGAAATGCCGGCCTTCAATCTGCAGTTCCATACTGCCTCCTCAATAACAGGCCCAGGGCGTGCAGTCGCTCGCGCACCCGCCTCTCCGCCCAGGCTCGTGCTCTCCAAGCGCGGCGGAAAAGCCAAAGCGCGTGAAAAACCATGTTGCATCGTAAATTTGGCGCGTGCAAGCGTCAACTGATTTTCAAAAGAGTTGAGGGGGCGCGAGTGCGCTGATTTGCGGCCGAAACAGAATCTCCTTGAAGATCGTGATTTTCTTCTGGACATTTCATGGCGCCAAGATTACGAATAATGTGACTTCACAAAAAGATTCATGTAAGGACAAACGATTCCTTTTTGCAAGTCTGACAGGCATATACAAGCAGTTACAAAGTTTCTACACGCGCCGCGTGTTTTGAACGGTACGATTGCAGAGGATATTCATGAAACCTCTCACCCCCGTGTGCGCGAAATGCCAAAGCCTCTTGGATGGCACCGCCGTCTTTTTGAAAAACGGGACGTACATGTGCCCGGCGTGCTATCAGCGCGCGTTTCCAATCAAGACTTCAGAGAAGCCCAGACGCATTGATATTAGCACGAATGGCTTTCTTGCGGTCGCCGCAGTCATTGGCCTTTTTTATGCGGGATACAAAGTCGTTCAGTTCGTCATGGATTACAATCGGAACGAAGCCCGTTTGGCGCAGGAAGCAGAGGAAGCCGCGGAACGGCGGTATCGCGAGGACGCTCAAGCCGCGGAGGCACGCCACAAAGCGGCGGAGTTGGGACAGAAAGCCGCGGAATCCGCGCGCCAATCCAAACTCGACGCCGTCAAACTGGCGGCGGAAGAGCGAGCCAAAGAGCACGAGCGGCAGCTTGCGGAGACCGAGCGCAAGGAAAAGGAGGAGGCCGCGCTGCACGCGCACGAAGCCGAGCACCAGCGCATTGAGGAAAATGCCAAGGCCGCCGAAAGCGTCAGAGCGCGCGCGTCGGAACTTGACTCGCTGGCGAATAAATTGGCCGACGCGCGCAAGAGCCTGTCGCTGGCCGAATCGGATCGGGCTTTGGCGGAACGAAAGAGCGCGATTTATCAAAAAGGGCTGTCGCGGGCAAACAGCATCAAGGCGCAGTTGCTGGCGCAGTACAACGCGCAGTTTCCTGGCACTGGCGGCGATGACGTGCCCAAGTGGCGCAATCCGCCCGGCCTGCAGCGCGAGATTATTGCCGGACGTGTCCCGGTCGTTGTCGATCACAGCGACGAATATCGCATACAGGCCGCGCATTTCGATGCGATGCTTAAAGAAATCCAATCGAATGAGGATTATCTTGCGGCGGCGAAGCTGGAAAGTGAAAAGATCGACAAAGCCACCGCAGCAGCAAGGGCGCAAATTGAAGAGGTGAATCGGCGTCTGGACGAGCTCAAGGCCACGCCCGCGGAGCGCAGTGCCATTGCGCAGGCCGCGGTGCCAAGGATTTCCATGAAAACAATTGTGAAGAAAGACGGCAGCCTGATCAAGGCACTGTCCATTATCGCCGCGGACAACCAAATTCGCTACACGAATGAAGCCGGGGAATGGCAGTTGATCGACAAAGCGGACGTAAAGGAGATTCAGTGAGTTCGTCGGCGTAAGGTTCTTGCCAAAGAATTGCGGCTGAACGGAGTAAAGATTGAAACTGGGGTGTGTCGAGCGCAGAAAAACGGTACCCGTCATGGAGACGAAACTATGAGCAATCAGGACGTCCCTCAGACCTGTGCAAAATGCCTGGAACCCGTGAGCAGTGACGCTGTGTTCCTGAAGAACGGCACGTACATGTGCCCGGCGTGCTATCAGCGCTTTTATGGGAAGAAGGGAGAGCCCGGGAAATCGAAGAACATCTTCGTGAGCGTGGAAGGGATCATCGCGATCGTGGCGGTGATCGGCGTGTTTGTGCTGGGCTATTTCATTTACGATTATGTCGAGAAATCGCGGAAGGAAGAGCGGAAGACAGCGCAAGCGGCTGAAGAGAGGGCCGAGGCGCTGCGCAAGGAGGAAATTGCCGCCAGCGAGGAACGCGCGCGCCGGGCCGAAGAGTCGCACCGGATTGATATGGATCGCCAGGAGCGGCTGCAGAAAGAACGGATCCAGGCGGCGGCGATTGCCGATGCGAAGCGCGCGGAGGAACTCAAGCTGAAGAAGGCGGAAGCCGAGCGCTTAAAAATTGAAGAAGAGAAAAAGCTCGCCGAATTTCGCGAGAAGCAGAAACGCGATGACGCTGAGGCGAAGGCGCGGGACGCCGCCAATGCGGGACGCGACACGCAGGATCGAAACGCAGAGGCCACGAAGTCGCGGACAACGGAATTGGCTGTGCTCGCAAAGACGCTGGCCGACGCTCAGCGCGCGCTGGCCGCGGCGGAAGCGGCAAAGGCCGAGCCGGCGCGCAAAAGTGTCGCGTACAAAAGCCTGCTCAAAACCGCGCAGGATACCAAAGCCGCATTGCTCGCGCAGTATAATGGATCCGTGACGCGGAAACCGCGTGAAGACCGCGACGATATCCCTCAATGGCGCAACGCTCCTGCTACGGACACAAAGAAATTCGGGTCGGGCGCGGTGACGATTACCAACGATGAGCTGCCGAAGCTCGTTGCTAAATTCGACGCCGCGCTCAAGGTCATTCAGACCAACGAGGCTGCCTTGAATGCTGCCAACGACGAGATGACGAAAGCCGATGCGGCCATCGCCGATGCGAAAAGCAAGCTGGACGACACCAACCAGCGCCTGCTGGATCTAAAAGCGACGCCAGCGGAACTCGCCGCGCTTGGCGCCAATCCATCCGTGTCGTCCGCGACCGGCAACAATACCGCCTCGCCGGGGCCCGGGCCGCTTGCGCCAAAGCCGGGGACAAAGGTCATTCAGAAGAAAGACGGATCGCAAGTGCGCGCGACGAGCGTCATGTCCATGGGCGACGAAGTGCGCTACAAGGACGAAGACGGAAAATGGCAGACGTTGAAGAAGGACGAGGTGGAGAAGATACAGTAGGGGCAGGGGTCAGGCGTCAGGAGTCAGCAAAAAAACGCGAAGCGTTTTGCCGCCGTTTCTGACTCCTGACCGCTGACTCCTATTTATTCGTCCGGCGCGCCGCTCATTTTCTTGCGGATCCAATCCACCGGCAGCGTGCCGGAGACTTTGATTTCGTCGAGCAGGATGCCGTCGAAAAAAGCCTGGAAGGTGAGGTCCATCGGGAGCATCGTGTGTTCTTTCCACAGCGGCAAGAGTTTGGTTTTGCCGCTGGTGGTGCTCAAGCTTGCCGCCATTGCGGAACTTTCGGGTTTGATTTGCAGCACCAGCCGTTCGCCGGCGCCCAATTGGTTGCGCGCGTCCACGTGATCCTGCGCCGGATATTTTCCCTTCTCTTTGACTTGGAGCGTGGCTTGCTTCGACATGTTCACATCGACGACGCCGGCCGTTGAGTCCAGTGTGAATTCGAAATTCGCGTCGCGGTTGGAGTCGGCATTCAGTTTGAATTCCAGCAGCAGCGGCGGCGCGAACGGGGCCGTGTGTTTCCAGCGCACGCCGCTGGGGCAGCGCAGCGCGCCGCCTTTTTCGTCGAGCGTCGCGCCGCCGGTTTCGGCAACCCAATCTGCATTGCGCGCTTCGTGGTTGTACGTCAGTTCAATTTGCAAATGCCCGGGTTTGCGCGACACAATGCGGGCTTTGCCGCTGAAGAGCGCCGCCAAGTCCGCGTCGGTCACGACATCGGCGCGCCAGGCCGGCGGGCGTTCGTCGCTGAGCGACTCAGGGTCGCTCGAAAACGCTGTGTCCGTCGAGACAAGCGACGCGTGCTGTCCGGCATGCACGGGTTCGGTGGCGTGGCCGTTCTGCGTAGAGACTTTCAGCGCGCCGGTGAGGACCGAGACTTCTAGTGTGGAGACTTTTTCGCCTTTGACCACGCGAAGGTAAGCATGGGTTGATCCGGCGCCGGTGTACAGCGTGAGAGTGCCCGCGGGCGTTTCGATTTCCCAATCGCGGATTTTACCGCCCGCCGCGAGCGGAATGTCAGGACGCAAGAGGCCCAGTTCGCCATTCTGCATGCGCAGCCCGAACGCCGCGCTCTCCGTCTGCGGCACGCGGAACGTCACGTCGCTGGCCGGGCCTAGAAACACCGAGCCGCCTTCCGCAATGTCGAATCGCGCGCGCGAGGCGTCGTCGGTTTTGAAATTCTCGCCGGGCAGCACGCTCTTGCCTTCGGAGACTTGCGTGTATGGTTTGTTAGCCTCGATGTAAAATTGATCGACCTTCCCGAGCGCCACCGAGAGCGTTGCCACCCTCACGCGCGGCCCGGGCTTTTCGCCGCTGGGCCAGAACAAAATCGCGGCCAGCACCAGCGCGGCGGCCAGCGCCAGAATAAGCAGGCCGGGACTCCAGACTTTCGGCGGCGGCTGGCGGCGCGATAGGCGCATGCTCTGCCGCGCTTCGCGCCGCGCTTCAAGCCGCAGGCGGCGGTCCGGCGGAAGTTTCGAGACGATCTTGTCGGCTTCGATCCGCGCGTTCTTGCGAACGTCGGACCTGAAGTCTTCGGAACCTTCGACCGGCCGCATCGCCGGCACGGCTTCGAGCGCCTTGCCGGTGCCTTTCAAATCGCGATAGGCTTTCATGCACGCCGGACAAATTAATAGATGCTCGTGGACCAGCACTGCCTCGGATTCGGGCAGTTCGTCCAGGAGGAAATCCGCGAGCAGCTCGTTGCAGCCCTCGCAGTCCATTAATGTGCCTTTTGCCGACGCTTCCATGGTTTTACTCACTGCTTTGAAGAAAATAGACCCTATAAGGCCGATGGGCCCAACAGGGCAAATTATCCGCACGATTGTCCACGCGAATTACAGGTACTCCTTGATCGACTTCTTCAGCGTCTCCAGCGCCGAATAAATTCGCACGCGCACCGTACCAATCGGTACACCGACGATCTCCGAAATCTCGCGATACTTCAGGCCTTGAAAACGATTCAAAATCAAAATGTCGCGTTCCAATTCGGGCAATTGGTCAAGCGCGCGTTCGAGCTTGCCATTGCGCTCGCGCAGCACCATCGACTCCAGCGGGTCGGTCGAGTCCGAGCGGAGCATGTCGCCGATGCGCGAGGCGCGGTCGGAACTGCTGTGCTCGGAATGGCCGATGTTTTCTTCGATCGAAACGGTGGGATGGCGGGAACGCCAGCGCAGTTCGTTTTTGCAAAGATTGCGCACGATCGTGTAGAACCAGGTCGTGAAACTGCGCGGGTACTGGTAGCTTTTCGCGTCTTTAAAAATCCGCAAAAACGCCTCCTGGCCCAGCGCCTCCGTGCGGCTTTGGTCGCCAATTAGTCGATGAATGAATGAGAGTGCCTGCGTTTCATAGCGTTGAAAGAGTATTTCGAAAGCCGCCTCGTCTCCTTCCTGGCAGAGTTTCATCAGGTCTTCGTCGGACATTGAGGAGACGTCTTGAAACTCTTCGACAACGGGCAGATCGGCGGCGGACGTTTTCGCCGGCGTCGGAAGTTTCGCGGGTTCGGCCTCGCGCTTTTTTTCCGGCTTCTCGATGCGATCGGTGTCTTTTTTCTTTTCTTTTTCGGCAGCCTTCTCGCGTTCCTTTTCTTTGGCCGTGCTCAACGCCTGCCGCGGCTGCCGGTCGGAATCGGAATGAGCGCGCGGGTTCTCCCGCTTATTTTTTGAGGACTGCGGTGCGGCCAAAAACAGTTCCCCCCTCGTGTCAAGGGGGGCAAGGATAGCCGAATATTCATATTATTGCAACGTTGTAGCGCCGACGCCCGCCAACGCCTTCTACCGTTGCGCGTCCTTCGCCAGCAATTCATTAATCCGCTTCGAAAACGCCTGCGAATCCTTGATCTTCGAGCCTTCGGCGATCAGCGCTTCGTCGTACAAAATGCGCGCATAGGATTCGATGCGCGCGTCGGTCGCGTCTTTTGCATGAAGCGACAACAGCGCTTCGACGGCGGGATTGTCGGGATTCAATTCGAAGACGCGCTTCTGCTCCATCATGTCGCTGCGGCCGAGGCGCTTCATCAGGCGTTCCATGTGCGCGCCCATTTCGCCCTCTTCCGAAACCAAACACGCGGCGCTGTCCTTCAAGCGCGCGCTCAGGCGCACCTCCTTGACTTCGGTCAGGCGAGTCTTCAGCAATTCAAGCAGGCCTTTGAAGCGCTCGCGCTTTTGCTCGTCCACTTGCGCGACGGGCGCGCCTTTGTCGGCGGCACGCAGCTTTTTGCCTTTGTAATCGGTGAGCGCTTCGACGACGAATTCGTCGATCGGCTCCGTCATCAGGAGCACTTCGCGGCCCTGCGCTTTCAGCGCTTCGAGGTGCGGCGATTGTTCCACCAATTCGCGGCTTTCGCCGATGAGGTAGTAGATTTCGTCCTGGCCTTCACTCATTCCTTCGACGTATTTGCCCAGCGACGTGAATTTTCGGGCTTCTGTTTTCGTCGATTCAAAGAGCAGTAAATCGGCCAGCTTTTCGCGGTTGGACCAATCGCTGCTCAAACCCTCTTTCAGCACGATGCCGAGTTCCTTGTAGAAGGAAGTGTAGGCGTCGAGTTCCTTCGATTTCATTTCGTCGAGCGTGCTTAAAACTTTCGCCGTGAGATTCGATTTGATTTTTTCGAGCAGCGGGGAAGCTTGCAGCAACTCGCGCGAGACGTTCAACGGCAGGTCGGCGGCGTCCACCACGCCTTTGACGAAGCGCAGGTATTGCGGCAGCAGCGCCTCGCAATTGTCCATGATCAGCACGCGGCGAATGTAGAGATGCAGGCCGCGCTTGGCTTCGGCCCACATGAAATCCGCGGGGCGTTTCGCGGGAATATAGAGCAGCGCTTTGAATTCGAGATTGCCTTCGGCGCTGTAGTGAATGGTCTTCGCGGGCGCTTCGAAATCATGCGAGAGGTGCTTGTAGAATTCGGCGTGTTCGGCGTCCGTGACTTCGCCGCGTTTTTTGAGCCAGATCGCCTTTTGCGAATTGATCGTCTCTTCGACGACGCTCTTGTTGCCTTTCTCGTCGGTCTTTTCGACATCGAGGACGATTGGGTGTTCGACAAAGTCCGAATATTTCTTGACGATCGAGCGGAGCGTCCACTCTTCGAGGAATTCCTTGCTGTCGGCTTTGAGATGCAGGATCACATCGGTGCCGCGGCCGGCGCGCTGGGCTTCTTCGACGGTGAATTCGCCTTCGCCAGCCGATTCCCATTTCACCGCGGTTTGTCCCGCCGCGCGCGAAATGACGGTGACTTTGTCGGCGACCATGAAGGACGAATAAAATCCGACGCCGAATTGGCCGATCAATTCGGGGCGGTCTTTGGCGTCGGCTTTTTGCAGCGTTTCGAGAAACGCTTTCGTGCCAGACTTCGCGACCGTGCCGAGGTTCTCGACGATTTCGGCGTGGGTCATGCCGATGCCGTTGTCGGAAATCGTGAGTGTGCCGGCGGTCTTGTCGGGGGTAAGCTTGATTTTCCAATTGGAATCGCCTTCGAGCAGCTCGTGCTTGGTCAGCGATTCAAAGCGGATTTTGTCGATGGCGTCGCTGGAATTGCTGATCAATTCGCGCAGGAAGATGTCCTTGTGCGAGTAGAGCGAGTGGACAATGATGTGAAGGATTTGCTTGAGTTCAGTTTTGAATTGCAACGTCTCAGCGCTCACGGAATGTCACTCCTGATTAGTGGTGGCTGGCTGCGCGTCGTGTTGCACACGCGGACGCAGCCAAATTATTTCTATAATGCGATACACAATGAGAATCAAGAGCGTGCCGGCAATGGCGCCGGCCCAATGCCACTGCTCGCCCCAGTCGTGAAGAAAAAAATGCGTCAAAAGCCGGAAAAGCCCGGAGCCGGCGAGACCCAGCAACGCGGTGATAGTGCAGCCGCCGGGATCTTTACCGGGCAGGATGATTTTGGCGATAATGCCGGCAATGAGGCCAAAGAGCAATTGGCCGATGAGATGGCCCATCCGCGCTCCGATACGATTTGCGATTTCAATTCCTGCCGAAGATCAAACGATACAAAGCCAGCAGAATAATCGTGCCGATGATGGCGCCGATGAAATGCCAGCTTCCCAGTGCGCCGCTGAGGAATGTGGCGGAGATCCATTGAAACAACAAACCGCCGCAGATTCCCAGCAACGACGTCACAATGCAGCCGCCGGGGTGTTTGCCAGGGCTGATCCATTCGGCGATCCAGCCGGCTAGCAAGCCGAAAATGGCCATGCCAATGAAATGAATGAGATCCATCGGGAGTGCTCCTTTTATCGAGTCGCTGAATTGTGATGCAAGTGCGACATGGGTATAGCAGTTTGCGGCGTGAAAGCCATTCGCAAAATATGGGACCATGCAGGTGAGACAGATGCGCCTTGGTTCACATCGCCTGAAACAGCAGCACGCTGGCGGCCACGGCGGCGTTGAGGCTTTCCGCCCGGCCGCGCATCGGAATCGTGACGCGCTCGGCGCAGGCGGATTCGATTTCTTCGGGCAGGCCTTCGCCTTCGCTGCCGATGCACAGCGCCAGCGGGCGGCGGGACCAATCGAATTGCTTGTAGGGCGTGCCGCCGTGAGCGGAGGTCGCGACCAGGCGCGCGTTGCGTGCGCGCATGGCTTTTAAGAATTCATCGGACGTCAAACGCACAATCGGAAGCGCGAGCAATCCGGCGGCAGTGGCGCGGACGACTTTCGCGTTAAAGGGATCGGCAGAACCTTCGAGCACCAGCAAGCCCGCGGCGCCGGCGGCTTCACAGGAGCGGATCAGCGTACCGAGGTTGCCGGGATCTTGCAGGCCGCAGGCGGCGACGAAGAGCGCGTTGGGCGTGTCGAGCAATTCGTCCAGATTCCAATCGGGCATGCGCACGACGGCGGCGATGCCCTGCGGCGCCATCACGTCGGCGATTTTTTTGTAGACATCTTTGCTGACGCGCACGAGCGGAATGTTTTTCGCGTGTGCGCGTTCGACGAGCGACAGATCGCTGCCGAGCAGGTGCTCGGAGAAGATGAGTTCAGCGATGTGCGCGCGCGGCAGAGAAAGCGCGGCGTCCACGGCGCGTTTGCCTTCGAGCAGGAAGCAATGGCGTGCGCGCCTCACATTGCCGTCGGTGCGCAGCGCGACGTAATCTTTCACGCGCTGATTCTGTGGGGAAGAGAGCATCGGCAGGTGCGCGAGGGTTGGCGAGAGCGGAGGGCTTGTGTTCACGCGGGCGTTTTTAGCACAAAGTCGATGCGCATACAAAGTGCAGGCCCGAAGACAAACGCGGCGACCCCTCACCCCCGGCCCCTCTCCCCCAAGGGGAGAGGGGAGAACGGCGGCGCTTCGCGGTAATAATCTGGCCGGCGGGGCGCCGGCGGTACAACTGCGCAATTTCCGCGTCCGTTAACTGCGTGTGGAAAAGCACTGCTCTTCGGAGTAGATTGCGCCACTCTTATCGCAGTGCTCGCGGAGCCGTTTGAATGCGTACAGACCGATTGAGTTCGCCTTTGCCGGAGGCGGATGTGCCTGCATCCGCCGCCGATCCGATCACGAAAGGATTCGGGGTGGTGCTGGCGATCGTGGGCAGTTTGTATCTGGTGGCGCGGCCGGCGGCGAATCAGTTTTTTTATTACAGCCCGGAGTCGGCGTTCGCGAGCGTGCTGGCGATTTGTTTCGTGGTCTTTGCGTCGTTCGGCGCGCTGCGTCAAAAGAATTGGCGCGCGCCCGACGGGCTGATTGCGCTGGTGGTGGCGTGGAGCGCGCTCTTTGCGATGGGCGCGCTGCGTTCGCCCAATCGCGGGGAAGGCGTGCCGCAGGCCAGCGACGCGATTCTGTACGGGTTGATGCTTGTGGCCGGCTACTACGCGGGGCGGATCGAACCGCGCCTGCGCGTGCTGTTTATTCGCGTGATTATTGCGATGGTAGCGGTCGAAGCGGCGGATGGGCTGTATCAGTCGTACATCGGATTTGCGCGCTTGCGCCAGGAAATCGACGGAGGCACGCTGGTGCTGCCGGAAGATTTGAAATCCAATCTGGGCCTTAACCGCATCGGCGGCGACGATGCGCAGGCGACGTTTGGCAATCCGAATTCGCTGGCGGCGTATCTGCTGGTTGGATTTTTTCTGCTGCTGGGGCATGCGTGGGATGGGGTGTACCCGTATTTCACGTTCGTATTCTCAGTAGTGAACGCGCGGCTCAAAAGGAGTTTTTCTGTCGCCGATGTTGTCGCGCCGGCGCGTCCGAATCGCGGGCGGCGCGCGATTTTGACGGCGTTTTTCTCAGTTGCGCTTGGTGGATTTTTTCTGTGGGCGCTCTATCGAACCGGCTCGAAAGGCGGCGGCGTTGCGCTGGCCGCGGGGATTTGGTTTTTTGCGCTGCAACGTCTCACCGCTAATGGCGGATGGCTCCAGGCTCAGCGGCGCGTGCTGAATCTCGTCACGTTCAACGCCATTTCCGCGGCGGTGCTGCTGCTGATTTTGTGCACGCTTGGCGTGCTTTCGGCGCATTTGTTTGGATTGTCGATGGAGGTGCGTTTCGACTATTGGAAAGCAGCCCTGCCGATGATCAAACACCATCCATTCGACGGAGTGGGCGTGGCGGGCTATGCGGATTGGTACAACGCATACAAGACGCCGATGGGTTGGGAAGTGAAGGACCCGCACAACGAATACGTGAGCTTGTTGGCCGAACTGGGCGTGCTGGGGCCGATTATTTATTGCGCGATTTGGGGATTGGTTTTGAAGCGCAGCGCGGGAAAAGTGCGCGCGCCGGCGCCGCCACTGGTTGAGCATGCGTCGTGGCTGGTCAATCCGGAATTCATCGGGTTGATCTTTGGCGCGCTGGCTTTGCTTGTCGTCATCGCCGGTCTCGACGCATTCAACGCCGCGGACGTGTTCAATTCGCTGTTGCGCGCGGATCGAAAGTGGACCGAATTGGCGGGCGCCGCCTACACGCTTTGTTTGCCGATTTTCTTTGCACTCGTGTTTTTGCTGCTTCGCGCTCATTCAAAAGCGCACGCGGCAAGTTCCGGTGAAACCGTGGAAACGTCGCCGGCGCTGCTGCACGGCTTTCGCGCCGCGGCGGGCGCGATTTTGATGCACCAGCTTGTCGATTTCGATTTCAAAGCTCAAGCCGTAATGGTTTCGCTGCTGCTCTGCGGCGGTTTGTTCTGGTCGGCTGCGGACAGCGCGCGCGAAGCCGCCGCGCCGCGCGAAAATTCCGAATCCGTCGCGGCACACCTGTCCCGTTGGATCGTGCCGCTCTTGGCGGTGCTGCTGATTCCAACTACCGTCTGGATTCCGCTTCATTCGGGAATCGCGCGCAAGGAAGCGCAGTTGGCGGCGAGCGATTACCAGCAATTGTGGGCGAAGGATGAAACGCCCAGCACCGATCCGGAGGAATACATGCGCCGCGAGCAGGAGCGCGCGGAGCAATTGAAGACGCTGCCCGAAAACGTGCTGGCGGGTTGGAAGCGTGCGGGGGACGCCGCGCCATACGATGCCGCGCCGCGCGTGGAATGGGCAGTCGCGAAAATGCGCTGGGGCAAGCGCACGCCCGGCAGCAACGACGAGGACGCGATTCTTAAAACGCTCAGCGAAGCGGAGGCACTGCGTCCACGCGCGCCGAACATCAAGGCGATGCTGGGCGCGATTTATTTGCGGCGCGCGATGAAGGCTGCGCTCGATAGCTCCGAAAAGGAGCACAAGCTGCTTGAACAGGCGCACGAAAAATTCGCGCAGGCGCGCGCGCTTTATCCGCTGCGTCCGAACCTCTCATTAATGGAGGGCGACGCGCTGCTGTTGCTGGCGCAAAGCGAAAAGGCGTGCGAGCTTTATTTGAACGCGTTCGTCATGGACATCGCGTTGAACGATCCCAACGTGTACCTCGCGTCGATTTTCACGGACAAGGCGCCGGGCGCGTTTGTGCGGCATGACGTGAGCTACGGGCAATTGCCGGCGCGAACGCTAATCCTTCAAGAAAGCGGGGTGGGCGCGAAAGGCTCGCGCTCGCGGCTGGGGCTGCTGGTCCGGCACATGGTTGCGCTCGCGCAAAGCATACAAGAAGGCTTGCAATACGGGCGCGACACGCAGGCGGAGTTGGAGGTCATTGAGAGCGAGAAGATTAATTTGTTGCACACCACGTCGGAGCTGCTCGACAGCGCGCCGGAAGGGCCGATGCGCGCGCACGCGACATTTTTGTACGCGCTGTGCGTGAAGGCGGTGCATTTGAAGCCGAAGAATGTGCCGGACGACAAACAGGAGGAAGATTTCAAACGGCGCTGCGACGAGGCGAATGCGTTTGCTCGAAAATTGCAGGAGGAATCGATCCGGAAGGGCGAGCCGGGGACGGTGCCGCGGGTGTTTGATTCTTTGATACCGAGGTAGGGCTCCCGCGGAGGCGGCAAGGATTTGCTCGCGCAATGCGGCGATTTTTTTCACGCGCAAAAGGAGCTTCGTGCGCGACGTCCGCGCTTCGCGTTTTGCTTCAGCCTTGAACGACTTTCCGAATGCGTATAGAATCCCAGCCTTGCGTCGCAGACAATTTGTCAGGTGGAAACTCCAAACTGAAACGTCGGTTTTATGCGCATCCTCATCTATTCTGTCTCCGCGGGCGCCGGGCATGTGCGCGCCGCGGAAGCGCTGCTCACGGCGTTCAAGCGATTTCACTCGGAAGTGGAGGTCGAGCACGTCGATGTGATGAAGCTCGTGCCGTACAGTTTCAAGAAAGCGTACGTGGACAGCTACATTCATCTGGTCAACACGCTGCCCAGCATCTGGGGCTGGTTGTACAACCGCGCCGATAAACTTCCGCAGACGTCCGCGCTGTTCAGCGTCCGCAAATTCGTGCAGAAGCTCAACACGTCGAACATCCTCAAGCACGCACGGGAACGCGCGCCCGACGCAATTTTGGCCACGCATTTTTTGCCCGCCGAAATCTTCTCAGACCTCGCGCGCAAACGCCGCTCAGCGCGGCTGGCCAAGCGCGACGATGGCGACGCGCCCGTGCCGAAGCTCGGCGTGGTGGTCACCGATCACGACGTCCATCAGCTTTGGATTTATCCGCACGTGGACCGCTACTACACGGCCTCGGACGAGATCGCGCATCTTTTGGCAGAGCGCGCTGGGCCTGATTTTTCGATCCTGCCGACCGGCATTCCGTGCGATCCGCTCTTCGGCGAATTGATCGACCAGCCCGCGCGCGAGCGGCTCAAGAAATTGCTGGGCCTCGACGGCGCGCCAAGCCCCTGTCTCTTGCTGAATGCCCACGGCTGCGGCGTCAGCGGCGCGGCGGCGGCGCGCTCGATGGGCGAAGTGATCAATGTGCTGCTGAAAAAAGGCCCGCCCAAAACCGTTCTGGTGATCTGCGGGCGCAACGAGAAAATCAAGGAAGCCCTGTCCGAAGTGGTCTCTCCGCCCGACGGCAACGTGGTGAAATTCTACGGCTTCGTGGACAACATGCACGACTTGATGGGCATCGCCGATTTGACTGTCACCAAACCCGGAGGGCTGACGACCAGCGAATGCCTCGCGCGCGGCCTGCCGATGGTGCTGGTCTCGCCGATTCCCGGCCAGGAAGAACGCAACGCCGAGATGCTGCTCGAAAACGGCTGCGCGGTGCTGGCGCGCACGCCCGCGGCGCTCGCTTACAAGCTCGACTTGCTGCTGCACGACTCGGTGCGCTTGCAACAGATGCGCGAATACTGCCGGCGCACCGGCCACCCAAACGCCGCGCGGACGATTGCGGCGGACATGGTGGAACTGGTGCGGAAGAGCGCGTGAGGATTAGAACGCGCCTGAACTAAAGTGAGTTCCGTTTTCCGCTTGCCCGGCGCGGCAGCGTGGACTATGCTCGCCGTTCCGTGTTTCTGTCTGTGAAAGAGGCACGACAACGTGCGAACAACGCGCGCGCTGGCATTTCACGGTGGCTGTAGCTCAGTTGGTTAGAGCGTCTGACTGTGACTCAGAAGGTCGGCGGTTCAAATCCGCTCAGCCACCCCTCAACAATCTCACGCAACGAAGCGCAAGCCATAGCACCGCAAGGCATTTCAGGAAATGAAGTGCCTTGTGTTGTTTCGGGCGCAAACTGCAACGAAGCGCATAACGAAGACCGAAAAAGCAAAATTTCCCGCCACATAACCGCCACACAAACGCCGCAAGAATCCGCGCCGCTGACCGCTGAAATTCCCGACGATCTAAAAACAATTGTGAGCGCATGGCCGACGTTGCCGGACAATATCCGCGCCGCAATTCTTGCGCTGGCCGCTGTAAAGCCGTGAGTGTCGAAAATGCGCCCGCGCCTACGCGCCCACATGCCCGCCACGCTTGCACAATCGCGCTGTGCGGGGCTTTTTGGCTCAAAAGGCGTCCAAATCGGTTATTGAAAAACTTCAATCCACACGAAACAATGTCGCGACATTAAACGCCGTGGGCTTGGCGGGCTTTTTTGTGGGCTGGCTACGTTGACCGCGAGAAACGCGCTCACAACGCGCTGTATCGCGTGCAGGAAAACTCTTCGCAAAAGGCTGTTCAAGCGTCAATCGCGAGTCAAGGCAAACACGGATGAATAAAAAAATATTTGCTTTTCCAAATGGTTCGCCTACCGTGCTTTGCAATTCGCTGAAACTTTAAGCTTGACTTGCCGATAATAGTAGGATATCGTTAGGGCACCAGTGGTTGGGGTGGGTTCTTATGTTCATACTTAACCCTGCGGCACACATGACACCGACACCGACCTTTCCCTATCACTTCAATTTTAAAAAGGCGCTCCAGTCTGCCGCCTTTCTGCTTTCCCTTGAAGACCAATGCATGAACTATATGCGCCTTCTTAAGCTGTTGTATATCGCTGATCGTGAATCACTCAAACAAACAGGCGAACCAATAACTTCCGACGCGCCCTATGCGATGGAGCGAGGCCCGGTGCCGACTCGAATCTTTGATTTTATCAAAGGCACACACGTTCGCGCGCCAGAATGGGAAGCATACATTAAGACTGACAACTATAACGCTGTTTTAGAGAACGATCCCGGACGCGGAGCCTTATCACGATACGACATTGACACGCTCTCTATGATCTCTGCAAAGTTCCGGGCGTATGATGAGTGGGCGATGGTGAAATATTGCCATGACCATTTGGAAGAGTGGCAAAAAAACAATCCCGGCACGTCATCAAAGGCAATACCGTTAAAAGACATTCTTGTCGCCGTGGGCGTTACTAATCCAGATGCCATTATTCAAGATGCCTGCGACCAATTTAATGCGAGCAGACGTGTCTTAAGCGTTTTGCCATGATTCCCGGCGATGCGTTCTATTTTGACGGCGATATTCATCTTTGGATTGTGCTTTCTAATCCAGACCCAAACGGCAATGTCGTAATTGTCAGCGTCACTACAAACGCCCCTTATAAAGATTCCACATGCGAATTGAACGTGGGAGATCATCCCAAAATCCGCCATTCAAGTTTGGTCTACTATCGCAAGGCCGAACTCGCGAGCAAGGCAAAGCTTTCAGCCGAGGTTCAGGCGGGAAAGATAAACATTGTTCAGAGATTTTCCGATGCAGTTATGTCCCGCATTTATGACGGCGCTGGACTAACCCGCTTTATGCCGCAAGATTGCCAAGCCATTTTAGATGACCAAGGGCTGATAAATTTGTCGCCGTGAGTTCAAATTAGGATACATTGCAAACCGCCGTGAAACCGCCTATCATTCCGCCATGCTCGAAATGACTCCGCAAGCGTTCATCGAAAAATGGGGCAAGTCACGCCTTAAAGAAAGCGCCGCGTACAGCGAGCATTTTCTCGACTTGTGCCACATGCTAGGGCAACGAACGCCCGCCGAAGCGGACCCCACCGGCGAAACGTTTACGTTTCAAAAAGGCGTCACCAAAAATGCGGCGGGCGCGGAAGTCTACGTCGATACGCTTTTCGGCGAACAACCCGTCAAGGCCGCTCACGCGCAAGGCTTCGCTGACGTGTGGTTCAAGGGGCATTTTGCTTGGGAATACAAGGGCAAGCACAAAGACCTTGAAAAAGCCCGTGAGCAATTGCTTCAATATCTGGACGATCTGCAAAACCCGCCGCTGCTGGTCGTGTGCGATTTTGAACGCTTCGAAATTCACACGCGCTTCAACAACTGCGTGAAGACCGTGCACCGTTTCACGAACGATGAAATCGGCAACGAAAACGTTCTCCGAAAATTGCGCGCGCTGTTTGAAAACCCCGATTCGTTGAAGCCCACGAAGACGACGCGCGCCGTTACTGAAGACGTGGCAAAGAATTTTGCCACGCTTGCCGAGCGCTTACGGAGTCGGAATGTTGAACCGCACGCCGCCGCGCATTTCCTTATGAAGCTGCTGTTTTGCCTTTTTGCCGAAGACGTGGGGCTGTTGCCGAACGAAATTTTTAAAAAACTCATTGCAAAAGCCGTGGGCCGCTTCGAAGGCGTGCAAAGCGATGATGACGCAACGCCGGCGATGAAGCCGCGCAAGGCCACGACGGATTCCGGCGACGATGATTTTCTTGGA